>JAZUBA010000034.1:0-37935 GCA_045638265.1 Alphaproteobacteria bacterium
TCCTTATTTAAGCAATAGATTGATTATCCAAGCATCTTGCTTACTTGGATAATCTGTTGTTTTATAAAACTGTCTTTGAAATCCAAAGGTAGGCATCTGCCATTCATTTGAATTATTCATCTTGCTTGTGATGAAGCAAGATATATCAATGTCATCACCCACTGATGTGAGTATTTATTATTTTTGATTACATTATTTAATTATTCAGCAATTTTTATTTCTTGGGATTGCTTGATTTCTTTAATTGATGTTTCATTATAAATTTCTGGTAAATTCTTTTTTAATGTTTCAAACAATTCCAATAATCTACTGAGCAATATATACTCTATATTGACCTCATCTTCCTTTGAATAAGATTCATTTTCTTTGGTTGATTGATTTGCCATTTCAATAATAAATGCTATATTTTCCCACAATTTCTTAGATATGGGTATGTGTGTGCTGTTAATCATTCTTTTATCTCCTCTTCCTTAATTGTAATTTTACTTAGTTCTTCAAGAAACTCTGCTTGTTTCTTGTCATCTAATCTTTGATTATGACTGATATTATGTTTAACTAATTCAATAAATTCATTGAAAATATGCCATAAATGGGCATCTATTTTGACAGTATTCATTTTACACCTCTTAATTTTAGTTTGCAAAATTATTTATGAAAAAAAAATTAAAAAGTGTAATCAAAGAATTTTTATTGATAATATTTTTTTCTTAATTTAATTCTCTCATTGATTTGGGTGAATAAAGGATTCAGTTTTGGATATTTGATTTTAGAAATAAAAGAATTAAGCATTCTGATTGGGATTTGTTCTTTATGGGAATAGTTCTTTGTTCCAGCATTGCCCCCAGTGCCTTCCCATCCACACAAAGCATCAATATATTCTTGGGATAAACGACATTCATCCCTTAGTTTTGGTCTAACTGTATGCCTGAAAGAATGGAATACTTTTGATTTTTCTGTAATGCCCAGTCGTTCTAAGTATCTAGCAAAAGACCTACCTACATTTTTACCAAACTTATGTTTCTTTGGATCATATTGTTTAAGAAGTGTAGGAAATAACCATTCTTCATTATTTCTTTTTTGTTGATGAATGTATTTGAACAATCCCATTTTCTTTAAAACAGGATGAAAGGGGATTCTTCTTTTTGATTGGTCATTCTTTAAAGATTGCAGTGGATGCTTATCACTGGTATGGAAATAAACAATATCATCATCTTCAATGATATCTTCCATTCTAATTTGGCAGATTTCATTTAATCTTGCTCCACTAAACAAACTAATGAGTGGCACAAAGAACTTTGGTGCTTCTTGTCCATCCTTGGTGTATTTACAATAATTAACAGGGTCAAATATCTTGCAAAGTTCTTCATCTGTGAAAGGTGAGTATGGATTCTTTCCTTTAATCCTTTTAGGTGAATCAATTAAATCTGCAAGGTCTTCACTTAATAATCTTTGCTTTCTGCAATATTTTAAAAACTCTTTAAAAATGGCAAGATACTTGTAAATGCTTGTCATAGACAAACCTTCTTCTCTGTCATCTTCATCTTCCATCAATACTTCAATCAGCTTCTTATCTGGATATTTCTTGCTGGCATTTTTAGGCACTCTATAAATCAATCTATTTAGTTTCTTGCAATCATCATAGTTAATGTCTTCAACATATTCTTTATCCAACAATTCCATAATGAATGAAAGGCATTGTTTCTTTTCATTTAAGGTGGTTGTGCTAACATTCCCTGCATTTTTGGCAGGTCTTATCATATCAGCAAAAGCATCCAACCAAGTTGTTCTTGTTTTAAAGATTCCACTGAGTTCTTGTGATTTTTGATATTCAACAGCACTTTCCAGTGTTCTAATCATGGATGATTTAGGAATACTGGTTGTCTTTCCTTGCAATTTAGCAAACTTTTCTTCTGTGTATTGGTCTATATCAAGCAAATGTCTAAAAATGCTTAGCATCTGATTGGGGAGTTCAGAATCTTTATCCTGTTCTTTTAATTGAAACAGTTGGTATCCACCTTCTTTAATTTTTGTTATCAATTCTTTGGTAGATACTTTTGTTTCAGGTCTTTTGTTCAACCATTCCATATAGTCATAGACAAGTTTATTGAATTGATGCTTGATAAACTGAATGTCATTAGGACTATCTGCTTGTTCATCAGGGGCATTTTCATCAAAGGTTTCTTTGTTATAATCTGCTAACTGTTTATTTCCAAATGTTTTGATGTTATCAGCAGGGTAGGTTCCATTCTTAATTTGGTAGTAGTGGTTATCACAAGTATCATCTATCATTCTCATCTTATATGTGAGTAATTGCTGTAATTCTATATCAGTGAAAATGATTTTTTTATCCTTTAATTCCATTTGAAATCCTTTTAACCACTCAAAATAGAGATTAATCTTGTAGTTTTCTCTTCTTAACCTTTCAATTGCTGTAAAGTAATCTTTGGTTCCTAAACTATACCTGATTTCATTCCTTTTTTCAAGTGTTTTTAATGCTTTGGGGACTGCAACTCTTATGTAGTATGTATGGTCTCTAAGGTGCAATCTTGTTTGATATTGTTTGGGGGTATTTCGTCTCACCATTATGAATTTTTGCCTCTTTTTTCATTTTTACCTGGAAAAAAGCAAAAAAATAACCCATATATTACAATGGGTTATCGTTTTTTAATGGTCGGAATGGCGGGATTTGAACCCGCGGCCACACGCCCCCCAGACGTGTGCGCTACCAGGCTGCGCTACATTCCGATTCTAACTCAGTTTTTATACTATTTTTTTTCTTTTTGCAAGCCTTATTTTTATTTTGTGGTATTTTTTTATGAATTATAATGTCAGTTGTTTTTTTTAAGATATAAATTGTGGCGTTTTTATTTAAAATAAAACCTTGTTAAAATCGTTAAACGTTTCCAACAAGGTTTTATCTATTATCTATCTTACAATATTTTCGGTTAAATCTGTGCCTCCCCATTCAACAACGGTAAATCCGTTTCGCTGTGGTGTTTCAGGTAAAATCTGTTCCTCTACTTCAATCGGCTCTTTCAGATTTTTAAATGCCATCATCACACGAATAACCGTATCTGGTTTTGGTGAAATATATAACGGCATATTTTTATCCTGTTCAGCAATTGTTTTGAAATAAATTAAATTGTAAGGTGAACTTTCCAATCTCGGTAACCAATATATAATAAATTCATTAGCTTCCCGTTCATTTAAACCTAGCACAGCCAGTTTTTCTTCAAGGAAGGAAATGGTATCCTCACCTTTAACAATAAATCCAGTTGTTGTTTCGTTGTTATCATTGTTCACGCCTTCCCAATATAAAGCATACAACGAACGTTTTGTTTGAATATCTGTTAAGTCACCGTTTGGTTGAGCAATAACTTGCCATTTGTCTTTATATTTCGGATAAGTATGTGTTAATTTTTGTGGATTGCCCAGTTTAACTGTTACTTCCGTTTGTTCGGTTGGATAAAGATAAATGATGGGTTTCCCAAAAGTATTAGAATCACACTCATCATCACTAAATATATCACAAGACGATGTTGATGAATGATGAGAGTGCGATGTTGGTTGCAATAAGTTAGCTGTAAATATCAAAGAAATAATGGCTACAAACGCACCACAAAACCAGTGCCATTTTATTTTTTTGCATTGATTTAAAAATAACAATACAAGAGCTATAATAGTTAAACCTAAACAAGAATATTTTGCCCATATCACATTGTTTATATTAAATGATGTCATTTTTGGTATAAACGGTAGTAATTTCAATTCTTGTATCAGTAATATGATATATATAGAAAATGATATATACACTAATGTTTTGAATGCAATATTAAGAGCTTTTTTTTGATTATCAGTTAGTATTAAATTATATTCTGAAGTATCTGTTTCTGTATCAGTTGTTTCTTCTTTAGATACAACGATTTCATTTTCTTGTTTTGTATTCATTGTTTTGTTCTCCATTTTATTGACTATTGTTGTATAGCATATGCAATTACTTTCGTCAAGATTGTGTAAAAAATAAAAAACAAAACAGTATATTAATTTTACTTGCATTTTGAAAAAAAATAGTGTATAAATACGCTACTTTTGTAAAGGCAAGAGTCAAAGGTTAATTCACCCCTGGAGGATTCTCCTTTGTTTTTTAGTATTTTATTTTAAAAAGGAAATTATTATGCAAGTTTCTCAATTAAACGCAGTCAAACGTGAAAAAGCTGGTAAGGGGGCCTCTCGCGCTAAACGTCGTGAAGGGTTCGTTCCTGCCGTTATTTACGGAGATAAAAAAGAACCGTTAATCATTGCTTTGGAAGAAAAAGTAATCGTTGCCGAAATGAATAAAAAAGGTTTGTGGACACGTCAATTCAATATCGTTGTTGATGGTCAAGACAATCGTGTTTTATGCCAAGATATCCAAAAACACCCTGTTTCTTCCAGACCGATGCACGTCGATTTTCTGCGTATCTCAAAAGATGCTGAATTAACATTAGATATTCCTGTTCGTTTTGAAAATGAAACAACATGTCCGGGTATTAAATTGGGCGGTGTCTTGAACGTTGTTCATAGAACATTGGAAGCCAAATGTAAAGCTGACAATATTCCTGAAGCTTTTGTTATTGACTTGGCAAAAGTTGAAATGGGTACTTCTATCACAGCTTTCTCAATTCAAATGCCGGAAGGTGTTCGTTTGGCTACAACAGAAGATTTCACAGTTGCTACAATCGTTGCAACCGGTGGTTCAGCTGAATAGGATGTAAGATGATTTTGTTGGTTGGTTTAGGAAACCCAGGTTCGGAGTATGCTTTAACCCGCCACAATGTCGGATTTATGGCGGTGGACAATTTTGTTCACCGCTATTCATTTAACGGTTTTAAATCAAAATTTAAAGGTTTGATTGCCGATGGTACGGTGAAAAACGAAAAAGTGATGATTTTAAAACCGCAAACGTATATGAATTTATCAGGTGAATCAGTACGTGCCGTTTGCGATTTTTACAAAATTCCCGTTCAAAATGTGATTGTTTTTCATGATGATATGGATTTGCCGGTTGGTAAATTAAAAGTGAAAATCGGCGGTGGATCTGGTGGTCATAACGGGATTAAAAGCATAGATTCGCATTTGGGAAATAATTATATGCGTGTCAGAATCGGTATTTCAAAGCCGGTATTGAAAGAGCAGGTTGTTGATTGGGTTTTATCAAAATTTTCATCAACGGATCAAAATATATTAAATGAACAGTTTGATTTAATCGCCGATTCTTTGGATTTGTTAGTAAAAGGCGATTCAAGTAATTTTATGAATAAAATGGCTTTAAGCAGAAAGGATAAATAAAATGGGTTTTAATTGTGGTATAGTCGGATTGCCGAATGTCGGTAAGTCAACGTTGTTTAATGCTTTAACTTCAACCGTTCAGGCACAGGCAGCTAATTATCCTTTTTGTACGATTGAACCGAATGTCGGACGGGTAGCCGTTCCTGATTCTCGTATGGAAGTATTACGTCAAATTGATAATTCTCAAAAACTTGTTCCGACACAGTTGGAGTTTGTAGATATTGCCGGTTTGGTTCGTGGTGCTTCTCGAGGTGAGGGGCTAGGTAATCAGTTTTTGGCAAATATTCGTGAAGTAGATGCTATTGTTCATGTATTACGTTGTTTTGAGGATTCAAATATTGTGCATGTAGAGGGTAATATTAATCCGACACGAGATGCAGAAACCGTTGAAACAGAATTAATGTTGGCCGATTTAGAAAGTATGGAAAAACGGATTGTTCCTATCCAAAAAAAGGCTCAAACAGGTGATAAAGAATCAAAAGCTTGGTTAAGTGTCATGCAGCCAGTTTTAGATTTGTTGCGTGATGGTAAACCAGCTCGTTTGGCTCGTCCGACGGAACCGGATCAATTGAAGATGTTTCAGCAGTTGTTTTTATTAACAGGCAAGCCGGTTTTGTATGTTTGTAACGTAGATGAAGCTTCGGCAGCAACCGGAAATGAATATTCTAAACAAGTAGCTGAAATGGCAGAAAAACAAGGTAATTCAACGGTTATTATTTCGGCAGCTATTGAAGCAGAGGTTGCTCAATTAACGGATGAAGCCGAACAAAAAGAATTTTTAGATACCTTGGGCTTGACAGAGACGGGTTTGAACCGCATTATTAAAGCAGGGTATCAATTGTTAGGACTGGAAACGTTTTTTACTTGCGGACCGAAAGAAGTTCATGCTTGGACAATGCGTAAAGGTATTACGGCTCCTCAAGCTGCCGGTATTATTCATACTGATTTTGAACGTGGATTTATTCGGGCAGAAGTTGTGTCTTATAATGATTATGTGACATGTAAAGGCGAATCCGGTGCACGTGAAAACGGTAAATTACGGCAGGAAGGTAAAACCTATATCATGCAAGACGGGGATGTTGTTCATTTCCTCTTTAATGTATAGATGCTGATTGTTCCTGCTGAATGAAAGGCAGGAATAATGATAAAAATAGCATGGCGGAAACAAATGGAGCTTTCTTATCCGCCGTTAGATGATGAACATAAAGATTTTTTAAAAGCAGTTAATTTAGCACAAGAATTGGTTGGACGTAATGATTTAAGCCAATTTGACAATGTATTTGAAGACTGTTATGAGTATGCACGCACACATTTTCCGCATGAAGAAGATGTTATGGAGCGTATTTCATTTCCTGATTTGGATGCACATATCAAAAGTCATCATAAATTTATTGATAATATATCCGAGTTAAGGCAATATTATCACAAAGCACCGACAATAACAGAACAGCAACGTATTGCACGTCAAACGGCTGATTTTTTAAGTGAATGGTTTTTGGGGCATATTTTGGGGCGAGATAGGGTTTATAAGCCTTATTTGGTTCGTTTGAGGAGTTTACCACCACGGATGAACTATGATTGATAAGATGATTTTTATAAGCCAATACTGATGTTTTCACATTGTCAATGCGATTGAAATCTGTTGACAAGTACTTTGAAGTATGCTTAATGATGATAATGTTATAACATAAGCGGTAGATTATAATAAAAGGAGAAAATGTAATGTTGGTAGTTTTGGGAATAATGGTTCTGTGTGTAGCTATTATTTTATTTAAAAGTATTGTTATTGTTCCGCATGGTTGTGAATATGTGGTTGAAAGTTTTGGTAAATATAAATGCACATTATATTCAGGTGTAAACTTTATTACGCCGTTTGTTGATAGAGTAGTGAAAAAAACGAATAAAACTGAAGAGTTTTTCGGTATTTCAAATCAAGATGATATTATACAAAGATAATATCTGATTAAAAAAAACACAAAAATCTATTGACAAGCATTACGAAATAATGCAATATGACCATAAGACAATAAAATTAGATGTCCAACAAATATCTGCTTGGTTTTCTGGGTGTGAAGTTTTTGGATATATTCAGAAAAATAAGATTAATAAATCATGTTGGTACATTAAAAAATTGTCTCTTGTAAAAATTATAATAAAAAGGAGAATATAATAATGTGGGTTATTGGAGTTGTAGTGCTTTTGATAGTTGTTTTGCTTATGAAAGGCATTGTTATTGTTCGTCAAGGATACGAATACACTGTTGAAAGTTTTGGTAAATATCAACGTACATTACGTCCTGGTTTAAGCTTTATTACACCGTTTGTTGAAACTATTGGTGCAAAAATGAGTAAAATGGAACAGGTTTTGGATGTTCCTTCACAAGACGTGATTACAAAAGATAACGCTAGTGTTCGTGTTGATGGGGTTTTGTTCTATCAAATTCAAGATGCTGTTTCAGCAGCATATCAAGTCGGTAATTTGCATATTGCCATGATTAATTTGGTTACAACAAACGTTCGTACGGTTATCGGTAGTATGGAAATGGATGAATTGTTGTCGCAACGTAGTGTTATTAATCAACGCTTGTTGGATGTTATTGATGAAGCCACAATGCCTTGGGGTGTAAAAGTAACTCGTGTTGAAATTAAAGATATTACACCACCACGCGATTTGGTTGATGCAATGGCTCGTCAAATGAAAGCAGAACGTGAAAAACGTGCTAACATTTTAGATGCTGAAGGTTTCCGTCAAGCTGAAATTTTGAAAGCAGAAGGTGAAAAACAAGCTGCTATTTTGGATGCTGAAGGTAAACGTGAAGCTGCTTTCCGTGAAGCTGAAGCACGTGAACGTATGGCAGAAGCTGAAGCTAATGCAACAAAAATGGTTTCTGATGCTATTGCCAATGGTAATTTGCAAGCTATTAACTATTTCTTGGGTCAAAAATATATTGAAGCATTACACGGTATTGTAACTTCGCCAAACCAAAAATTGTTAATGTTGCCTATTGATACAGCTAATGTAATGGGTTCTGTTGCAGGTATTGCTGAAATTGCCAAAGATGTTTTTGGAAAAAAGGAAGGGTAATTAAATGACTTATGTTGAATGGTCAGTTTTGGGCACGCTTTTGCTATTATTAGAATTGTTTGTGCCAGGTGTTTATTTGCTTTGGTTTGGTATTGCTGGATTGATTGTTGGCGGTATAACTTATGCATTTGAGTTGTCATTATTTTGGCAGTGGGCTTGCTTCGCAGGGTTGTCTGTTGTAACAACAATTGTTGGCTTTTATATTTATAAAAAAGTTATAAAACGTTCAAAATCCGAATATCCGCATTTGAATGATTTGGCTTCTCAATATTTGGGAAAAACAGTTGAATTGATTGCCGATGTAGTCAATGGTGAGACAAAAGTTAAGGTTGCCGATTCGGTCTGGATTGCCTCTTGTAAAGAAGATTTAAAAGCAGGTGATATTGCTCGGGTTGTCGGTGTTGCCAAAAATGGTGTTATATTGATTATTCAGTCAATTAAAAAGTAAAATCCTAATTTGAAAAAGACGCTCTGTTTTGGCAGAGCGTTTTTTTTGTAGCCTAAAAATGAATCGTGAAATTTAATCTGCGGGTGTTTGTTGAATTCAAAAAAATGACTGAAATATGACAAATGATAAAATCTGTTGCAAAAAATATAAAAGCGTGCTATATTACCACTCGTTCAATCATTAAAAGGAGAAAAAATGTTTGATTTAACAGGAAAAACAGCTTTGATTACCGGTGCTACGGGTGGTATTGGTCGTCAAATTGCAAAAAAAATGCACGAACAAGGTGCAACTTTGGCCTTAACAGATATGAATATGGATACATTGAAAGCATTTCAAGCTGAATTAGGCGATAGAGTTTATGTATACAGTGCAAACTTAACAGATTCAGAAAGTTTGAATAATTTGGTTAAACAAGCTGAAGCTGATATGGGTCGCATTGATATTTTAGTAAATAATGCCGGTATTACAAAAGACGGTTTGGCTATGCGTATGACCGATGATCAATGGCAAGCCGTTTTAAATATTAACTTGACTGCCGGTTTTAAATTGGCTCGTGCCGTTATTCCGGGTATGATGAAACGTCGTTTCGGTCGAGTTATCGGTATGGCATCTATTGTCGGTGTTATGGGTAATGCCGGACAAGCCAATTATTCTGCTTCAAAAGCAGGTTTAATTGCCATGAGTAAATGTATGGCTCAGGAATTAGCCTCTCGTGGTATTACATTCAACTGCGTTGCTCCGGGATTTATTAAAACACCGATGACAGATGCGTTGACTGATGAAGTACGTGCTCAATTATTAAAAGACGTTCCGATGGGACGTTTGGGCACGGCAGAAGATATTGCCAATACAGTTGTCTTTTTAGCCAGTGATGAAGCGGGCTATATTACAGGACAAACTATCCATGTAAATGGTGGTATGGCAATGATTTAGAGTGCTTTTTGAAAAAAAATCAAACAATAACTGTTTGAAAAATATAAAAAAGTGCTAAAAGTCAAAAAAAGTACTAGACGAAACAAAAAAAATGTGTTAAAAACAATTGATTTCGTCTTTTACAAGACAAAATTTGTTTAATAATAGAAAAAGGAATTTAAAATGAGTAATGTTTCAGAACGTGTTAAAAAAATTGTTGTTGAACACTTAGGTGTTGAAGAAGCAAAAGTTGTTGATGGCGCAAGTTTCATTGACGATTTGGGTGCTGACAGCTTGGACACAGTTGAATTAGTTATGGCATTTGAAGAAGAATTCGGTTGTTCTATTCCTGATGATGCAGCTGAAAAAATTCGTACAGTTCAAGATGCTGTTGATTTCATTGAAAAACAAATGTAATTTTCAAATGATATAATTGTAGGACGTCCCTTAAAACATCAATGCGGACGTCCTTTTTTATCCATATAAAATAAAGGGAAAAAAGGATGACAAGAAGAGTTGTTGTAACAGGAATGGGTATATTAAGTCCGTTGGGTCGTGGTGTTGATACCAACTGGGATAAACTTACGAAAGGTATATCCGGAATTAAACCGATTAAATCTTTTGATACAGAAAATTTTACGGCAAAAATTGCCGGACAAATTCCATTAGGTGATGAACCGGATGCTTTTATTCCGGATTCTGTTATGTCTCCTAAAGAACAACGCCATGTTGATCCCTTTATTTTATATGGATTAACGGCAGCAACAGATGCTGTTGAAGATTCGGGATATATTCCTCAAACAGAAGAAGAAATGGAAAGAGCTGGTGTTTTAATCGGTTCAGGTATCGGTGGTTTACAAGCCATTGAAGCTGGTGCAATTTTGATTAAAGAACATGGCCCACGTCGTGTTTCTCCATTCTTTATTCCATCTGCCTTAATTAATTTGATTTCAGGTCATGTATCTATTAAATATGGCTTTAAAGGTCCAAATCATGCTGTTGTAACAGCTTGTGCCACAGGAACACATGCTATTGGTGATGCAGCTCGTATTATTAGAAACAATGAAGCCGATGTTATGATTGCCGGTGGAGCTGAAGCTGCTATTTCTCCGTTAGGAATTGCAGGATTCGCACAAGCAAAAGCTTTGTCAACACATTACAATGATAATCCGACAGCAGCTTCTCGTCCTTGGGATACAGGTCGTGATGGTTTTGTGATGGGTGAAGGTTCAGGTGTTGTTGTCTTAGAAGAATATGAACACGCTAAAAAACGTGGTGCTAAAATTTATGCAGAAGTTGTCGGTTATGCAATGACAGGTGATGCTCACCATATTACAGCACCGGGCGGAAACGGGGGTTTGCGTGCCATGAAAGGAGCTTTGAAATCAGCAGGATTGAATCCGGAAGATATTGATTATATTAATGCGCATGGTACATCAACACCGTTGGGTGATATGGTTGAATTTAATGCCGTTAAAGAAGTTTTTGGTATGGACTCAAAAGTTTCTATGTCTTCAACAAAATCTTGTGTCGGACATTTATTAGGTGCAGCCGGAGCCGTTGAAGCCATTTATTCCATTAAAGCTATGCAAACAGGCATTTTACCGCCGACAATTAATTTGGAAAATCCGGAAGAAGCTACCAAAGGCTTTGATTTGGTTCCAAACGTTGCTAAAGAAAAAGAAGTTAAATATGCTTTATCTAACTCTTTTGGTTTTGGCGGTACAAACGGTACACTCATTTTTAAAAAGATATAGGTTAAAATGCGGCGGTATATTGTCGTTTATTTTGTGATTGTATTTTTACTTGTCTCCGTTATTGGTGGAAGTGTATTCACAACATATTCGCAATTTACCGCCGAAGGTCCTTTATTGGAACAAAAAGAAGTATATATTCCTAAAGGAAAAGGCTTAAAGCAGATAGCCAGACTGTTGAAACGTGAAGGCGTTATTTACAGTCCGGCTGTTTTTCTTTTGGGTGTTCGTGCATCGGGGAACGAAAATAAAATAAAAGCAGGCGAATATGCTTTTCCTAAAGGTGCGAGCAGTAAAATGGTTATGTTGATATTAGCCAGCGGACAAACATATATTCGTAAATTTAAAGTTCCTGAAGGATTAAGTTCTTATCAAATCGTTGCTTTAATGAATGATGCAAAAGGATTGGTTGGTGATGTTTCAGATATGCCGAAGGACGGAACATTATTGCCGGATACCTACCATTATAGTTATGGTGATACCAAAGAGCAAATGATTGTGCGTATGAAAAACGCTATGAATCGCACATTGACGGAGTTATGGGAAAAAAGAGCAGAAAATTTACCGATTAAAACACCCAAAGAGGCGGTTATATTGGCTTCTGTCGTAGAAAAAGAAACGTCTTTAAAAAAAGAAAGAGCGTTGATTGCATCTGCTTTTGTTAATCGCTTGAATAAAGGGATGAAGTTACAATCTGATCCGACTGTCATTTACGCTTTGACAGATGGACGATATGATTTAAAACGTTCTTTAACGTATAAAGATTTAAAAGTTGCCAATCCGTATAATACATATTATATTAAAGCATTACCGAAAGGACCGATTTCAAATCCCGGTAAAGCAACAATAGAAGCTGTTTTGCATCCGGCAGATACAAATTATTTATATTTTGTAGCCGATGGAACAGGCGGACACGCTTTTGCCCCTACTTATGAAGAACATCAAAAAAATGTTCAAAATTGGCGTGCTGTTCGTAAAGCTAAAAAGAAAAAAGAAAAATAAAATTAATTTATTGCGAATATACAGTTTGAAAACGGATAAAATACTTGATTTTTTCAAGGCTATGGCATAAAATGTTCACAAAGAAAGGAAATCAAAAATGACAATGTCTTCTTATGACGTAATCGTTATTGGCGGCGGTCATGCCGGTTGTGAGGCTTGTGCCGCGGCTGCTCGTGTTGGTGCTCAAACGTTGTTAATTACACACCATATTAATACTATTGCTGATATGTCTTGCAATCCTGCTATCGGTGGATTGGGTAAAGGAACTCTTGTGCGTGAAATTGATGCATTAGACGGATTAATGGCACGTGTCATTGATGCAACAGGTATACAATTCCGTATGCTTAATCAATCCAAAGGTCCTGCGGTTCAAGGTCCTCGTGCGCAAGCTGATAAAGAAAAATACAGTGCCTATATGCAGGAGATTTTGAAAAATTATCCGAATTTAACCTTAATGGAAGCATCGGCAGATGATATTTTATGCGAAAATGCTCGTGTAACAGGAGTTGTTGCTAATGGTCAAATTATCAGAGCTCGATGTGTTATTGTTACAACGGGTACTTTTTTAAATGGTTTAATGCATATCGGAACGGAAAAAACAATTGGTGGACGGTATGGCGAACCATCTTCAACAGGTATTACGCCAGCTTTGCGACGTATGGGTTTTACGGTTGGACGCTTAAAAACAGGAACCCCGGCCAGATTGGATAAAAATACGATTAATTGGGATGTTTGTACGGAACAAAAGGGAGATATGCCACCTCAACCATTTTCTTTTATGACAAAAGAATTTGCTCCAAAACAAGTTTCTTGTTATATCACACATACAACACCTGAAACACATAAAATTATTATGGATAATATTGATAGGGCACCGTTGTATAGTGGACAGATTAATTCTATTGGCCCCCGATATTGTCCAAGTATTGAAGATAAATTAGTTCGTTTTGCCGGTCGTGATTCGCATCATATCTTTTTAGAACCTGAAACGAGAGACGGTGTTTCCATTTATCCGAACGGTATTTCAACATCGGTACCAAAAGATGTTCAGGAAGCTTTTTTGCGTTCAATTCCAGGGCTGGAAAATGTCAAAATTTTACGTTATGCGTATGCTATTGAATATGATTATGTTGATCCGCGAGAATTAAAACGGACTCTTGAAACAAAAAAAGTAAATGGTTTATATTTGGCAGGTCAAATTAATGGTACAACAGGATATGAAGAAGCCGGCGGGCAGGGACTTGTTGCCGGTGTCAATGCCGGATTAAAAGCAACCGATTCGGAAAAAACACTTGTCTTTGACAGAGCAGACAGTTATCTCGGGGTGATGATTGATGATATTACAACACAAGGCGTTGATGAACCATACCGATTATTTACTTCTCGTGCAGAATATCGGTTGAGTATTCGGGCAGATAATGCTGATTTGCGTTTGACACCCAAAGGAATTGAAGTTGGTTGTGTTCAATATGAACGGGCTCAGGCGTATTATGCTAAAAGAAATGAATTAAATGAAGCGCGTCAACATATTGCAGGATTGGCTTTAACACCAAAACAATTAAATGCTTTGGGTTTTCCAGTTAATGCAGATGGTCAAAAACGAACACCGTACGATATGCTGTCTTATCCCAAAGTAACGTGGGATGATTTGGTTCGGGCGTGGCCTACATTAGGTAAATATTCAAAAGAAGTTGCCAATCAATTGGAAATTGAAGGGCGTTATCATGGTTATTTAACACGTCAACAGTTGGATATTGATGCATTCAGAAAAGATGAAGGGTTACATATTCCGGAAAAAATTGATTATTCGCTTATTGGTGGGTTGTCTAACGAAATGGTAGGAAGATTAAATCATGCCCGCCCGGAAACAATTGGAGCAATGATGCGTTTGCGGGGCATTACACCGGCAGCAGTTACGGCTGTGATTGCGTATTTGAAAAAATAGTGTTCTTTATTAAAAGATACCTGTTCATCATTTTGAGATTTTCATTTTTTTGAGTTTTACAGGTTATATTGAAGAATAAAGAATTGTTATATGACAGAATAAATTTAAAGATAAAACGAATCGTCAACGATTCGTTTTTTTGCTAGATATTGTTATTGTAAGTATTTGTTTAATAAATAATTTTCAAAGATAAATGATTCGTTTTTTTTAGATTTTGACAGGTACATAGAACTATACCTGTCTTTTTTGTGGATATATACTGTTAATATTTTAGTAATAAAGCGGGTGAATTTAAACGTACCTTTATGTGCAACGCAAACACTTTCGTATCAAACACGTCAAAAATTTTGACATTGTCAACTTTATTTTCTTTTTAAATCAACAACTAAATAAGTAAAAATAACTGTAAAAAGAAAGTTTTGACAAAGTAAAAAAAAATGTTGATTTAATCGTACGTTTAAATTCACCCACTTTGTTACTAAAATATTAACAGTATATACCACAAAAAAAGACAGATATAGTTCAATATATCTGTCAAAATCTAAAAAAACGAATCAGGTATTTTGAAAAATCACTTTTCAAACAAAGACTTATTTGGATATAATCTATTCAAAATCCGAATCGTCAAATCAATTTCCCGATTCGTTTTTCCTTCAAAATCATTCAAACAAAACAAACACGGTTCTTCTTCAATCAAGCTTCCAAAGTTGCGTGAAATCAAAGAATAAGCAGATTTACATGAATCCGGAAAATGAAGACTGTCATCTTTACCGTATATTTCATTTCTATTTTTCATACGGTCTAATAATTCAACAATTACCCGATTTATATCCGTCGGTTGACGAAATTTTGAGTAAGTTGTTTGTTCAAATTCTTCCGAATATTCAGAAATCGCATCTAAAAAATAAGATTTACGATATGCTTGCATATTATGTGATGGCGTAATAACAAAATCTAACGGATATTTTTTTTGTACCAATTCATGTGCTTTTTTGATTTGAGCCAACCACAAATTAACATCGTACGTCCGCTTTTTGTATCGTGCAAAAACAATGGGATTTCTGTTTTTATTGAAGAAAAAACTTTTCTCTAACGGTACACGCACGTAATAATCATCATTGGCATATAAAAAATGTTCCGCTAAATGAGGTATATACGGCAAACGAGCCTCCAAAGCACCCGAATTAAAAACCGGTAACGCCTCTTTTGGAAAAATATCTTTATGATCAACAAGTTTGATTTTGGGATGATTAACATTCAACCAACTTGGTACTTGTCCATCTGTTACAATATGAATATAACGAATCCAGGGTAAATTTTTTTCAACAGAACGTAAAGAATATTTTAATTCGTCAAATTGACGAAATCGTGCTTGATGTGTACCGTTTTCGGGTAATTGTCCGTATTGACTTTGCCAATATTCTTTTTTTTCAATCCATGCTTTATCAGAACCATCAACCCAAAAATAAACCAAATCTACCGGATAATGGTAATAACGATAAGTCAAAAAACCGCCAATTAAAACAATCAGAAAAACAAATAAAGTTACAACAATATAAATTTTATTTTTATTGGACATAATAACCAGCTTTTGTTTTGACCAGAGAATGTTCTTCATCCTTATATTTAATTTTTAAAACATGTTTAAATTCATCAATAATTTCAACACATTCTCCACTTTCCAAAAAACAGGCTTTATGCGAATCAGCTTCACGCTTAATCAAAATACCACGTAATTTCGGAGCGCGAATGGTATATGTTTTATATGGAATATCCTCATATTCCCAACACCAATGCCTACGATATGAATCCAGATAATTAGGTGAAATATGATATTGTTCAGCAACACCTGCTCTAATCATTTCTTCGGTAATAAAACACCGTTGAGAAAGCCGAGGCGGATATTCCAACAAATCAGCCGGCAAAATTGATCCGACACTCCATTCTAAAAAGGCAATATAACTTTTAGCCTGATCCATTTTATATCCACTATATTTTTTTGATTTTTGTGTATATACAAATAAATAGTCAGGTAAATTAGTAATTTTACCCTTATGTTTCGAAATATTTGCCCAAAATTGTGTATCTTCAGCCGATTTAAAACGTGAATCGTAGCGAATATGATATAAATCAAGAAACCTTTTGCGTATAATTGTTGTCGGATGGATAACAGGAACCTGTATATAAGATAAAATTCTTAAATCACGCCAAGAATCACCCATACGAACAGCATTTTCAGGTTTTTCCTCATCCATATAATAAGATGTACCGGCAACGGTATATTCCGGATTGTTTTCCATAAATTCAACTTGTTTTTCAATACGTTGTGGTAGAGAAATATCATCATCGTCCATACGAACAATGTATTTTCCTCTTGCCATATCAATTCCTTTATTTAAATTGTAAATCAACCCTTTATTTGTAGCATTATGAAAAACCTTAACTCGTTTATCACGATAAGCAAAATCATTAAGTACGGCAAAAGTATTATCCTGTGATGCATCATTAAAAACAAGAATTTCTATATCTTTATATGTTTGGTTAACCAAAGAATTCATAGCTCGTTCAGTCATTTCTTCACGATTATATGAAGACATGACAACAGAAACCATCGGTGCTTTCAACGGTGGTTCAAAAGACATACGACACAAACCCAAACAGGCAAGAATAAGACATATTTTAATTATTTTTTGCATATACATACCCTACACCCTACAACAGCAGATGTCAAATAAAAAGATATTCCGCAAACAAAATTTTTATTGACATACTACTAATCTTATGATATCAAAGACAAGTGTGATGGGTGTGTAGCTCAGTGGTAGAGCATTACCTTCACACGGTAGGGGTCGTAGGTTCAATCCCTGCCACACCCACCAAATGTGTTTTTGTAATATTTTCAAAACACAACCTTAATTTTTTAATGAATACAATCTAGGATTCCTTGCTTATGCAAGGAATCTTTTTTTATTTAAATAGCATATTAATATATTAAATTAAAAATTATTCTCAAAAAACAAAAAAACCGACTTAAAGTCGGCTTTTTAAAAATTGGTAGCGGAAGAGGGGATCGAACCCCCGACACATGGATTATGATTCCACCGCTCTACCATCTGAGCTATTCCGCCATCGGATATAGGCCTTTATATAACAAAAAAAATAGATTGTCAACAAAAAAGATTGCTTTTTTTTAAAAAATATTCTAAAATTCGTATTAAGGAAAGAATAACCCTTGATAATGAAAGGATTTTATATGTCAGAAGTATTTTTTAACGGTCCGTCCGGTCGCTTGGAAGGTCGCCTTCACAAATCAGAAAACCCGCGGGCACCATTAGTTTTAGTTTTACATCCTCATCCGGCACAAGGCGGAACAATGAACAATCGTGTTACTTATGCTATGTTCCAAGCCTTTGTAAATATGGGCTTTTCTGTCTTACGTTTTAATTATCGGGGAATCGGTAATTCGCAAGGTGTTATAGACGGCACAGGAGTCGGGGAATTAGCTGATGCCATTGTCGCATTGGATTGGTTACAAAACATCGATTCGGAATCAACAGTTTGCTGGATTGCCGGTTACTCGTTCGGAGCTTGGATTGCCGCACAACTATTAATGCGTCGACCGGAAATAAAAGGATTCGTTTTTGTATCACCACCTGCCAATCAATATTCATTTGACTTTTTGGCTCCCTGCCCTGCTTCCGGTTTAATTATTCAAGGCGGGAAAGACACAATCGTCACAGAATCGTCCGTATCAATGATGGCTGAACAATTAAGTATTTATCCGCAGGTTTGTGTTGAATATAAAACAATTGCCGACGCTAATCACGTCTATTCAAAACAATTACAACAAGTACACGATTTAATTGTAAAAGAAGTACCGGAATTAAAATCAAAACAAAAACGCAACAATAAAAAAGCAAAAAAAGTGATTTTAAACGAAGACTATTAAATTTTACGTTTGAATTTAATAAAAATAGCTTGCTTACCTAATAAAAAAGAGGTAAGCTATTTTTATATGTTATTCAACGGAGGCTTTTATGGTCAAAACAATTAATAAAATCAAACGAAAAACAGCCCGTATTATTGTCAAAAAACGAATCAAATATCGCAATCGTCTCACATTAGCTCAAGACAAAAAGCGTCGTAAACGTATTACAAATATCTTAATGCTTCTTGCAGGATTACTCATTTTACTTCCAGGGTATTTAGGTATTCGTCACAAATTATCCACGCATCAAATCACCAATGAAACCATTACACTCAATCAAGAATTATACACTCTTGCTAATTTGGTTTACCGTCACAAAACAGGTTATTCAAACTATTGTCGCAAACAAGGACAGACTTTAAAATCATATCCTAATGCTTTTGTGGAAACATACAAGTCCGAGTTAATTATTTTTAATCAAAAAGCAAAAGAAACAGGATTATCTGCTGACAAAATTATTGCAAAAATTCAAAAAGAATTTGCCGTTATATCCGAAAAATCCATTCGTAAAGAATTTAAAAAACTTTTAACGAAACGCATTCAAAATACAGATGGCACTGTTATTCAAACAGAAAAAGATTTGTGTTTATATATTGATACTAATCCACAAGATTGGATTCAACGACACAAAAGCTCCTTGGATCAAATCAAAAAATCAGTTAAACATATTCAGGAAATTAAGTAACCGCTAATATAAACCTTTATGTAACAAAAAAACTTTCTGACATTTAAGCAGAAAGTTTTTTATTTTACTTAGAACAACTTAATTTATCATGCACATTCATTTAAGCAAATTCATCTTCACAAAATGGTGTTAAATCAAACGGATATTGTTCTACAAAATGAACATCTACCGGATAATCCCGCATTAATTGTTTTTCTTTATAATCAATTTCAGCGATATGAACTAATTTAGCATTATCTAACATATCTTGAACTTCGCTATTTAAATAATCTAAAATCAGTGCATGCTTTTTATTACGCAACAACAAAGCATGTTCTGCATGATCATATAACAACTTGGCATTTTTAGGTTCAGTTTCTTTAACAGAAATGGCAAATACCAGCTCATCTTCTGTTGTCGGCAAGACAACAAAAGCATCTTCTCTTTCAATTTCAACCGACTTATGCTTTTCCATAATTATCTTCCATCGTTATGATGAACATTTGCAGTATAACCATTAACAGACTGACGACTTTTTTCAATACTATCTTGATTGTTATAATCTTGAAGATTATAAATTTCATTTGTATTCTGATATGAAACTTTATGACCATTCAAATCTTTAAAGGCCGTACCATTTTCAATCGGTTCTTTAAACTCGCCACTAAACTTATGTTTAATACCTTCAACAAGTCTACGAGCCATTTCTTTCATACCTTGTGCAATTTCGGCCAATCCGTCAAGTGAAGCAAGACGTAATATTCCTTTTAAGTCAGATGGACGTTCGGTTTGTTCTTTTGATTGCATATTATCACTCCTTTTTTCTATTTAAACAGTATATCATAATTTTTCGTATACGTCAAACATTTTTTAATTATTTCTTTTTAGTCGGATTAATTGCACGCGGATGAGCTTTTTCATAAACATTCAACAGCTGTTCTCGGTTAATTTCCGTATATCGTTGCGTTGCTGATAACGACTCGTGTCCCAACAATTCCTGTACTGTTCTTAAATCACCACCATTTTGCAATAAATGTGTTGCAAAACTATGTCTTAATGCGTGCGGTGTAACTGTATCAGGCAAATTTAAATAACGTCTGATATAACGCACATTTCGTTGAACAACACCCGGATTTAACCGTTCAGAGCGTGTACCGACAAACAAAGGAGAATCCTTCTCCGGTAACGGATGAACTTTTAAGTAATTTTGAACAGCTTTCCGCACAATGGGCAATATTGGCACAACCCGTTGTTTATTTCCCTTTCCCGTCAACACAAAAGCATCACTGTTTAATGGAAAATCAGAAATATTTAACGATAATGCTTCCATAATACGCAATCCACACCCATAAAGCAACAAATATAACGCCCTATCCCGTTTAACCTGCCATTGTTCTTTAACCGTCATTGGTATTGCTTCCAAAAAACGCTGTGCATCACTCACGGATAGCGGATGAGGCATTGTTTTTGCCCCGCCTCCTGTCCGAATCGCCATAATAGCCGTATTTTCAAACAACTCGATTCTGGCACAATGTTTAAAAAAATTACGTAAAGCCGACATACCTCGGGCGATACTGGAACGACGTATATCATTATCCGTTCGCCAAACCAAAAATGAACGAAAATCTGTTACCGTTAATTTTTTCAAGTTAGATATACTGACTTTATCCGATATATGTTCAGATAAAAAATGCATAAACTCTTTCATATCAAAGGCATACGAATCAACTGTATTTTGAGACAAACGTCGGTCCAATAACAAACCGTTTAACCAATCATTCAATAATTTAACGGTTTTCTCATCACAAGTAACGGTAAAAGGGTTGTAATCTTGATTCATTTCTGCTATCCTCTGTTTTAATATTATAGGATTCTATCAAAAAATGCAACGGTTATCTGTTTTATTTCCCTCCCCTTTGGACTGTTTTGATTATTTATATTCAGAACAGTTGCCTGTCGGTACGTTTGTTTTGGCTCCTTTTGGACGTAAAAAACAAATAGGTATTGTATGGAATAAAGCATCAGACGAATCGTTACCCAATGAAAAATTAAAAGAAATAGAATGTGTTATTGATAGAGACGCCCTACCAATACAAAGCATTCATTTTATAAACTGGGTTGCATCATATACATTAGCCCCTTTGGGTTCCGTTTTAAAAATGGCACTATGTAGCGAATCGGAAAAAACAAGCAAAAAACCAATTACCTTTCAAACACCAATTCCAGATTTTTCTACATTATCTTTTTCTAACGCACAAAAAAATGCCATTCAAACACTTATTTATAAAACAAACGAATCATTTAGTGTATCCTTACTGGATGGTGTTACAGGCTCAGGGAAAACAGAAGTTTATTTTGAAGCTTTGGCAGAAATTTTCAAATCAAACGGGCAAGCACTTGTTTTATTACCTGAAATTACACTGACAAGTGCATGGCTTAATCGTTTTGAACGACGATTCGGTGTACAACCGGCTGTTTGGCATTCAGGATTAACACCCAAACAACGCAGAGACACTTGGCAAAGCGTTATTTCAGGAAAGACAAAAATTATTGTTGGTGCACGCTCGGCATTGTTTTTACCATTTCAAAATTTAAAACAAATTGTGGTAGATGAAGAGCATGATTCGTCCTTTAAACAAGAAGACGGTGTTTTATATCAGGCACGAGATATGGCCATTGTTCGGGCAAAGATTGCTGATTGTCCTATTTTATTAGCTTCTGCAACGCCAAGCATTGAAACATATTGCAACGTATTAACCGGTAAATTTGACCATATTGTTTTACCAGAACGTTTTGCCGGTGCCGTTATGCCTGACGTGATTTTAGCCGATATGCGTCAAAAAGAAAAAGGTCCTATTCGTTTTATTTCAAAACAACTAGAAAATCATTTACGGGACAATCTGGAAAACAATAATCAATCTTTACTGTTCTTAAACCGTCGTGGATATGCACCACTTATGCTGTGTCGCAGTTGTGGAGAACGGTTAAAATGTCCTCATTGCTCTGCGTGGCTAGTTGAACACAAACAACGTAAATGCTTAATGTGCCATCACTGCGGATACACACAAAGCGTTCCCAAAATATGTAAAAAATGTGGAACGGATGGTAGTTTTGTCTCTTGCGGACCGGGTGTAGAACGTATTTTGGAAGAAACGAAAATTCTTTTTCCTTCTGCCCGTATTGAATTAATTACATCAGATACATTATCCAATCTCAAAGAATTTACACGCATTTTAAATCAAATGGACAATCATGAAATTGACATTCTTATCGGCACTCAAATTTTAGCCAAAGGACATCATTTTGCCGATTTAACGCTTGTGGGTATTATCGATGCCGATATGGGACTGTCAGGTGGTGATTTACGTGCCGGAGAACGAACATTTCAATTGCTTCAACAAGTGATGGGACGTGCTGGCAGAGGTCAAAAAAAAGGAACGGCAATCATACAGACATTTTCACCTGAAAATATGATTATTCAAGCACTGAAAAACAACGACCGAGAACTTTTTTTACAAGAAGAAACTGCTTCACGGCAAATTTTAAAATTACCGCCTTTCGGACGATTAGCAGCTTTTATTATCAGTGGCAAACAACAAATACGAGTCGCACAAACGGCACAACAAATTGTTGCCAAAGCACCTTATATGAAGGATTTTGATGTTTTAGGTCCTGTTCCGGCACCAATAGCTTTTTTACGCAACAAACATCGTTATCGCATCTTGGTAAAAACATCTCGTGACGTCAAATTACAACCCATTTTAAAACATTGGATGTCATTGATTGATATTCCCAGCGGTGTTGATATTCGTTTAGATATTGATCCATACAGTTTCTTTTAGCTGATAATACCATTTTATTTGACAATTTTTTTCAATTATTATATAATTTATAAAAATTGAAAGGATAAGTCATGACAATAACTGAAATAAAAAATCCGACGATTATTGAAACATTTAAATCCGGTGGCTTGTGGGATAAAGTTGTTTATACTGAAACCGATTTGACAACCGTTCAACCCAAAGATTCTGTTTTGTTAATGAAAGCACGGCAAAACCATATGCGTCCAAATCAAGTCATACGCATTGAAAAATGTGGATTTGTCAAAGCATCTGACTTATTGGCAAAACTCACAAATCAACCTTATTTGGTTCCCGAGTTTCCTCAAACTGATGACATAGAAAAAATTTTATTACAAACTTCTGTAAATAAAAACAAAGAAACTGTTTCTTTATATATGATTCCGTTAGAAAACAAACATACTGAAAAAGTCGGAGCGTTTTTGTTTCAAAAAACAGGAGAAATCACAGAATTCAAAGGTTCTTTATCCGTTGAACACACACAGGCATTAAAAACTGTTTTATTATCACCCAATCACACACAGGCAAGTGATAAACCAACTAAAATTATTCCAGATACAACATTACCGTTTACAAACTGTCAATATGTACCGACAAAAGAAACGCAACAAAAACAAGAACGTTTAACAACCATTCAACTAATTAACTTACAACAAAAAGCTCTTTTATCCCGATAAAAAAATGACAGACTATTCATATCACAAAAAAGACACAATTAAAGAAACAATTAAGAGATATATTTGCGGGATATTATGGCAAATTCCTTGGTTGTCCGGTTTGTTCGGTTTATCTTGGTACGTTCGCCAAAACTCTACCGAATGGCTTTCACGATATTTTGATTTGTTTGTTATTCAAAAAAATGCTGTTCAATTAGAAGAAAAAACTCAACTCTTAAAAGAATCACTGTCTTTAAGCAATCCACTCCGCTATGCTGATTATTTAAGCGCACTTTCATCTAGCACTTTTGCAAAAGCAAAAGCTTCTACTTTGGAACAAACCATTCAATTATTAAGCGGATTTTTTAACGGATTTTTGACAGTTATCTGGATTATTGCCCTTTTTATTGCAATTAAAAAAGTTTTTGCATATGTGCAACAAAAATCAATGGAAAACGAAATAGCCAACGCCGTTGTTGAAAAAATATTGCCTATTTTATTAGAACACCAAAAATCATTATCATCTGAGTCTAATAAATCAAATTAAAAAATTGTCATTACAATACGTGCTAAATGACTTGTTTTACACTTCAACAAACAATATAAAGCAATTCGGTGTTGAGGTTTTAATCCCGCATAAGAAATTAAACCTTCATCATAAAGCTCTTTTACATATTTTTGAATAGAATCAAACAAAATAATGCGACTATTGATATTCGTTTGTTTTCTAATAGCCTGATTGACCATCATTTTAAACCGCTTATTTAAGATGTTTTTACGTATATCATTAAAATATTGTGGTGCTTTTTGTTTTATTTCTGTTGATATATGGCGAATTAATTTTACATAGCTTTCCACTTTGTCCAAAGTAAAAGAGGTACGCATAATAGAATTTGGATTATCATAATAAAAATACATCGGATAATTTGTTACAACAATTTTTTTAATTTGTAACATTAACATCGTTGTAAAAGGAACATCATCATAACAAATCCCTTCAACAAATCTTAATTGTCCAAGGGCTTCTTTACGATAAATTTTGATATGAACACCTGTTTGTATTTTAGAAATGCGCAAAAAATCAATCATAGGTGTTTCAGAAACAAAAACAGATGGTTTAAACTGGGATAAATTTTTAAAATCAGATGAATATTTTTTACAAGTATGAATTAATTTGCACGCAACGACATCTGCCTCATATTTATCAAAAAAAGGTAATAAATATTCTAAAAAACACGGATGCCAATAATCATCCGAATCACAAAAAGCAATATATTTTCCCCTTGCTAAATCTAATCCGATATTTCTTGCTGAGGAAGAACCTTTATTTTTTTGATGAACAATCCGAATACGTTTATCTTGTTGCGCATAAGATTCTAAAAGTGAACCGCTTTCATCTGTTGACCCATCATCTACACAAATAATTTCAACATCTTTAAATGTTTGATTACAAACACTTTGTAAACAACCGATTAAATATTCCTGTACATTATATATAGGAATAATGATTGAAACTATTGGCATTATTGAAACTCCTTTACTTCTTTAATCATTATACGTAATTAAAACCAAAAATGCAAGTGAATATTCATAAAATAATGATTGACACCGATTTTAACTTTTTGTATGATAAATAAGAGAGAAAAAAATAAGGAGGTACCATGTTAAAACTTGTCAAAACATCACCGGAAATTATCGCTGAATTGATTGAAGCGGCCAGAGAATTTAAAGCAAATCCAGCCTTTTACAATACATCTGCCGTCAGACATTTATTAGAATGTGCTCCACATAATATGAACGCTTTTTTTGATTATGTTCAAGCAAACGGTAAAACTCCCAAAACTATTTTATGTTTATTTGATGATTCGTGTTTGGTTGGCATTTTTGCTATTCGTCATACATTAACAACAGATGTACTCAAAAATGAAGCAGGCAATATTTCATATCAAATTATTCCGTCTTGTCGGGGCCGAGGTTATGCCAAAGCCGGATTAAAGCTTGTTTTGGATTATTGTCGGGAAAAATTAAGTTTGGAATCGGTATTAGTCTGTTCTCGTGAAGAAAATATGGCTTCCCGTGCCGTCATGACACATGTTATGCGTGAAATGGGTGGTTTTACCCGTCCGCCATATACAACACCTGAAGGTCAAACATATTGCAGTGTATGGATTAAAACAGAACAACGAAAAAAAAGGCAAATTCGCCCATTGGGAATTGCTGTTATTCGCAAAGGAAACAAAGTATTGGCATTGAAAGGGTACGATTCGAAAAAAGAAACATATTTTTACAGATTACCCGGCGGTGGCATTCATTTTTGTGAAACAGCAAAAGATGCTGTTATGCGTGAATTAAAAGAAGAAATCGGTGTTGATATTCAAGTCATTAAACCGTTACCGGCAGTTGAAAATATTTTTGAATTTGAAGGCAATATCGGTCATGAACTTATTTTTCCGTTTGAATGTAAACTTCCTGATTCATTATCCGAACAAGAAACTTTTCCGATGATTGAACCACAATTGGAAAAATCACAAATGGAATATGTTTCTATCGATTCGGAAATTCCGATTTTTCCGGAAGGTGTTTTATAAGATTTTTAAAATAAATCAACCGAAAAAGAGGGATATTTTCTCTCTTTTTTGCATATTATCAAAAATATTTTTATATACATATCAAAGTATTGTATGTTTTTTATTTATTTTTTTCAAAAACAGTGTTGACAGGTTTTATTTTTAGAGTTATACTGACTTTGTTCTTGACATCCGATGGGCTAATGGATGTAGAACCACAAAGAGTGAGCCGCTCGGTTAAATAAGAAATACAGTTAATTTATCATTAATGTATCTATTCATTGACAGGCAGCTCCTTCTTAACTAACAGAAAGGAGTTTTTTTATGACTTATAAATACAAACATGGTCTGGTTATTATGCGGGCACAACCGTTTCATATCGGACACGAAAAAATCATTAATCAAATGTTAAAAGAATGCGAAAAAGCAACCGTATTATTGGGTTCTATCCAAGAACACGGCACAACAAAAAATCCATTCAATTATACAACACGCAAAAAAATGATTCAAAACATTTATCGGAATACCGAAGATTATCCGCGTTTAAAAATTATGGGTATCTATGATATTAATAATCCGGTTGAATGGGCTGATTATGTTTTTGACTTTTTAAACGAATCAATTCCGGAATGGGGAAAACCTGATGTTTACTATGCCGGTTCAACTTATGATGCACATTGGTTTAAAAATGCAGTAGATAATTTTGAATTTGTGTCACGAACAGATCCGAGTTTTCCATTCGTCAGTGCGTCTATGATTAGAGATATGCTTAAATTTGGAGACAATCGTTGGGAAAATTTTATTCACCCCTCTAATCGTGATTTAATTTATAATCATTTTAATAAACCACAGGGGATTATGTAACAAAATAAACTTTATCTGCGTTTTTGAAGGGCCTATAAAAAGCAGATACGATTAACCGATGGCCTAAGGAGATATACTATGACTAATATTCTTGTTCTCGTTGATATTCAAAACGATTTCATTCAAACTGACGGGAAATTAACCGTCAACGAACCTCAATTAGCACAAAACGTTGCAAAATTTTTAAAAAAACACAAAGACTTTTTTAATCAAGTCATTATTACCTGCGATACACATTTTACCGAAACATATCAAAATACGGCAGAAGGAAAACAATTTCCGCCTCATTGTATCTACCAAACAAAAGGATGGGAATATCCCGAAGAAATTCGTAAAGCATTACCCAAAAACACCATCACTTTATATAAAAGCACAACAGATGTATGGGAAGAAAAAGAACAATATCCGGTCTTACAACAAAATTTTGCCAATGCAAATATTTACATTGCCGGAGTATGTACAGATATTTGTGTTGAACAAGCCATGTGCGGCTTCTTACATGCCGGTGCAAAAGTAACAATTTTGGAAGATTTAACAAAAGGTCTTAAAGAACAAACACCTCAAGTTATTCAACGTTATGCACCTTTTCAAAAAATTCATCGTTTAAATGCATTGGCATCTAAACAACTGGTACGTGCCTAAAAAAATCAAAATTTCACATTATATATAATTTAAACAACCCTATTTATGGAGGTTACTCATGACTGATATTCAAAATATGACAAATTTAACCGTTCAGGAATTTTTAGATAAAACAGGATTATCTGCTGAAGCATTACAAGTTTTAGCCAATGGAGGCAATCCGATTTTGGCAACCGGAAACCCTCTTTTGTGTGACTTTTATCACTTAACAATGAGTAAAGGCTGGTTTGATTCACCACAATTTAATCAAACAAAAACATCAGAAGTCTTTTTCCGTAAAAATCCATTCAAAGGCGGATATTTAATTTGTGCCGGATTAAGTCCCTTTCTTGAATTTGTCAAAAACTGGCGTTTTACAGAAGCTCATATTCAACAATTACGTCAAGAAAAAGACGGAAAAGGAAATCAACGTTTCAGTGAAGCATTTTTAAACACTTTAAAAAACAGCAAACTAGATGTAACAATTAAAGCCGTACCGGAAGGAGAATTATTATTTCCGAATGAACCTGCCATTCAAATTACCGGTCCGTGTTGGCAAGTTGATATGTTGGAGGCCATCGCTTTAAACATCTTTAATTCTCAAAGTTTAATTGCTACAAAAGCTTCTCGTATTATGCATGCTGCACATTCTGATGGCATCAATCGTCCTGTTTTAGAAATGGGATTCAGACGTGAACAAGAAGTCGGAGGATATTATACCACACGTGCAGCCTTTATCGGTGGTTGCACAGCCACTTCTCACGTTGCTGCAGCATACTATTATGACATTCCCAAAGAAGGAACAATGGCACATTCTTTTATTATGTCTTTTGATAGTGAATTAGAAGCTTTTAAAGCCTATCTCAAAGCACATCCTGAAAACGGAACTTTATTGGTTGACACATACGATATTCGTCAAGGTATCTTAAACGCCATCAAAGCCAGTAAAGAAACAAATATTCCGCTCAAAGGTGTTCGGATTGACTCGGGTGATTTAGGTTATTGGTACAAAGAGGCTCGTCAATTATTTGCTAATGCCGGTATGCCGGAAGTCAAATTGGTAGCTTCTAACGATTTAGATGAACATATCATTAAAGATTTAATTCAAAACCAAAAAGCACCATATGATGTTTTTGGTGTCGGTACAAAATTGGTAACAGCCTATGATCAACCATCTTTGGGTGGTGTCTTTAAGACAAAAGCCATAAACGGTAACGATAAAATGAAAATTGCTGAAGGAAAAACAACCATTCCCGGAGCAACAAATATTTTACGTATCTTAAAAGATGGGAAATATGCCGGAGACGTGATTATTAATGCCGACAGCTTACCGGTTGTCCGTAACATATTGGCAAAAACTGTTGAATCCGTTCGTACAGAAAACCCTCAAGAACCCCGTAAAACATTCAAAAAGGGAATGGAAGCGTATACCTTGTTAAAAACAGTTTATGAAAATGGTCAAGTTAATGAATTCCATTTACGTCGTCCGTTAAAAGATATTCAACAAGCTGTTAAAACAAATTTAAGCCGTTTGGATGAAAGTCATCAACGTTTCTTAAATCCACATATTTATGGTGTCGGTTTAGCAAAACAATTATATACCAAACAACAACAAATCATTGCTCGTTATCAGGCAAAACAACGGCAAAGACATTAAACATAAAGGAGGTTTATTATGCAAAATTATGATAAAGTTTGGAATAAACTTAAAACAGAATTAAAAACATTTTGTGATAATGCCGGTTTTAAACAAGTGCTTTTAGGTTTATCAGGTGGTATGGATTCGGCGTTTGTATTTGTATTAGCTTGCGAAACATTAGGCAGTCAAAACGTTCATGCCGTTATGATGAATACAAAACATACAGCTCAATTAAGCTTGGATATTGCTCGGGATTTAACAACTCATTATCAAGCCCCTTATCGGGAAATAAACATTCAACCAATCGTTGAAAATTATAAAGCCTTATTAAATGAAGAATATCCGGAAAACCTGAAACCGATTGTTGTTGAAAATTTGCAAGCGCGTGTTCGCGGACAAATTTTAATGGCTATGAGCAATCAGACAGGTGCTTTGGTACTTGCTTGTGGAAACAAATCAGAAGCCAGTGTCGGATATTGTACACTTTATGGCGATACATGTGGTGGATTAAGTCCTATCGGTGATATATATAAAAGTGATTTATACGCCTTAACAGAATACCTACAAAAAGAAAAAGGCATTTATTTCACACCGGCAGTCGTTTCCCGAGCACCGTCAGCCGAATTGGCAGAAGGGCAACAAGATTCCGATTCGTTACCACCCTACCCTGTTTTAGATGCTATTTTAAAACAATTATCAACCGACAAACCAAACTTGACAGGTTTTGAAAAAGAAATGGTTTATAAAGTTGAAAATCTATATCGTAAATCAGCATTTAAACGGTTACAAATGGCACCTGTTATTAAAATTTATTAAAAAACAGCATATAAGACAATTAATTAAAACATCAATGAGAGATTTTTTCTCTCACTGATGCTTTACAACCATCATTTTAAAAGGAGTTTACCATGATAACACCATTTCAAACAACTTGTTTCAGTTCCACAGACAGTAATGTTTTTAAATATGTCTTTACAAAAGGAAAAGATATTGCCGTTGAATCCGTATTATATCGTTACGGGTCATTTTCAGAAAGAACGGTCATTTGTTGTTCCACACAATGCGGATGTCCTGTCGGTTGCCGGTTTTGCGGAACGGGCCGGTTTTTTGTACGCAATTTAACAGCGCAAGAAATTATAGAACAAGTTACAACCGTATTAAGCCATATTGATTGTGATACAAAAGATATTAACAAATTTCAAATTATGTTTATGAGTATGGGCGAACCGTTTTTAAACTATGAACAATTAAAAGAAGCTATTAAAGACTTATCAAAATTATATCCGAATGCACAATTATTGGTATCAACCTCTGCACCTGCCGGATTTGAAAAACACATTGAAGATTTTGCTCAACTGACGAATAAAATACCTCAAATCGGTTTACAGTTTTCCGTCCACGAATCATTGAATGAACGCAGAAACGCTCTTATTTCTTCCAAAACATCTTCATTAGAACAAATTGCTGAAGCAGGCGAAAAATGGGCAACACTTACACACAAAAAACCATTTTATAACTATTGTGTTCATGAACACAATTCAACTATTGAAGATGCTAAACGTTTAGTCAATTATTTTAATCCTGCCGTATGGGAAACAACACTCTCCGTTATTTGTGAAAAAGATGAAAGCGTTAAAAATTCAATAGACCGACAACTGGAAATGATACAAAAATTTGCTGATGAAATGACATCACGAGGGGCCAGTTTACGTATATTTAATCCGGCTGGTCAAGATGACATCGGTGGTGGTTGCGGTCAACTTTGGTTTTTCCAAAAATGGCTAAAAGACAGAAAACAAGAAAATTAAAAAAAATCACATATATCCCTCAAAAGCTCTCACATATGAGAGCTTTTTTAATACCCATAAAACAATATAAGCAAACAACATTTAAAACAATTCTATTTTCTCAAAAAAAATCGTTATTTTTTTGTTTTGGACAATAAAAAATACTTGTCAAATTAAATTATTTTATATATTTTAGAAACAACTATTTATCAAAGGGGAAATATTATGACAAACAAACAAACACCAGTACAAACAAAAAAACGTTTTAATGTAACAAAAACCATTTCTTTCGGATTATGGACACTCTGTGCCGTAGGTATCGGATATAGTTTAAAATCAACAACAACTCCTCAAACACCACCACAAATGCCTATGAGTGAACCTCTTGTTATTACAGGTCATCCCCTTGAAAAAGACATTCGTCCGTTTAAAAATGTTATTGCCCTTGTTGAGCCGATTAATGAGGTAGATTTAAAACCACAGGTTTCTGGTACTGTTGATGCCGTTTTATTTGAAAACGGTTCATATGTGAAAGAAGGAGATATATTGTTTATCATTGACAAAAGTCGTTATGAAGCAAATGTTCAGGCAAGACAGGCAGATTTAGACAAAGCTCAAGCAAATGTTATCCAAATTCAAAATGACTATAACCGTATGAACAAGTTATATAAAGACAAATTTCTGGCAAAAGCGGAATTAGAATTAGCCGAAAGTAATTTAGCACAAGCCAAAGCAAATGTCAGTCAGGCAGAAGCCAATTTAAAACTGGCTCAAATAGATTTAAAACACGCAACCGTAACAGCTCCTATTAGCGGATACATCAGCAAAGCACATATTACAAAAGGAAACTATGTCAGTACATCTACTCAATCATTGGCTCGTATTGTTCAAACAAACCCTGTGCGCATTGCTTTTTCCGTAACAGATAAGGAACGTGTTCAAAAAGTGTTAACACGTCAACAAGATAAAGAAGCCGAATTGTTTGATATGCATATGATTTTACCAAACGGTAAAGAAATTGAAGTCCAACCGGATAAAATTTTTACCGAAAGTGAAGTGGATAAAGATACAGCAAGTATCAGTGTTTATGCCGAATATGCCAATGAACAACGTTTATTACTTCCAGGAAATGTTTTAACGGCAAAATTAAGCGAAACAAAAGAACAAAAAGTTATTCTCGTTTCACAAGATGCCGTATTACAAGACACAAAAGGCAAATATGTTATGAAAATAACAAACGACAACACAGCCACACAACAATATATTCAATCTAATGAAAATATTGATAATTATTACATTGTTGAACAAGGACTTACGCCAACAGATTTGATTATTTTAACCGGCGCCCAAAAAGTAAGAGATGGTCAAAAAGTTAAACCGACAACACCACAACCGATCGGCACACAGGAGGTAAAATAATGTTTTCACGCTTTTTTATCAACAGACCACGCTTTGCCGTTGTTATCTCTTTGATTTTAAGTATTGCCGGTCTTGTCTGTTTATTTAAATTACCGATTGCACTGTATCCTGAAGTAACGCCTCCTGAAATTTCCGTTCGGGCAAGATACCCGGGTGCTAGTGCTGATGTGATAGCTAAAACAATCGGTATTCCGTTAGAAGAAGAAATCAACGGTGTTGAAGATATGATTTATATGAATTCAACATCATCAGACGGTTCTTATTCTCTCAATATTATTTTTGACAGCGGTGTTGATCCGGATATGGCACAAGTTAAAGTGCAAAACCGCCTGCAACAAGCATCATCTATGTTACCGACAGAAGTACAACGTCGTGGCTTGACAGTTCGCAGACGATCTTCCAGTATGTTGGCATTTATTACGTTTATTTCACCTAATAAAACACATGATACGCAATTTATCAGTGATTACATTCAAAACAACGTTCAAAAAGCACTTATCAAAGTCAATGGTGTGGGCGATGTCAATGTATTTGGTGCGAAAAAAAGTATGCGTATTTGGTTAGATGCCGACAAAATGGCTTCTCTGAATTTACCGATTAAAGATGTCAAAAAAGCTATTGAAGGACAAAACTATCAACCGTCTCTTGGGCAGTTAGGTGTTCAACCGACACAAGCCGATAATTTAATGGTCTATTCATTACAAACAAAAGGACGTATTGATAACATTGAAGATTTCGGAAATATTATCATTCGGACAAACAAACAAGGCGGTCTTATTCGGTTAAAAGATATTGCTCGCATTGAAGTCGGATTAGAAAATTATTCTCATAAATCAGAATATAACCAAACACGATCTGTCCCTATGGGGATAAATTTAACGTCCGGAGCAAATGCTTTGTCCACAATGGAAGGTGTAAAACAAGAATTGGAACGATTAAAACAATTCTTTCCGGAAGATTTAGAATATGTTATTAATATGGATACAACCATATATATTAACGAATCTGTTTCAGAAGTTGCATGGACACTTATCTTAACATTCATACTCGTTGTATTTGTTTGCTTTATTTTCTTGCAAAACGGATGGGCAACCTTGGTTCCGTCATTTACCATCCCTGTTTCACTTTTAGCAACATTTGCCGTTATGTTGGCATTGGGTTATACCATCAATATGTTTACATTATTTGGTTTGGTTTTAGCCATTGGTGTCGTTGTTGATGATGCCATTTGCGTTGTGGAACGGGTTATGGCTTTAATGGAAAATGAAAATCTTTCCCCAAAAGAAGCAACCATTCAAACCATGAAAGAAATATCCGGAGCCCTGATTGCAACAACACTTGTTTTGTTAGCAATTTTTGTTCCGATTGCCTTTTTAGGTGGAGTTACAGGTAAAATTTATCAACAATTTGCCGTAACCATTTCCACAGCAGTTTGCTTTTCAACATTAAATGCTTTGACACTTTCTCCGGCCATTTGTGCAACAATGCTCAAACCTCATTCTCAAATCAATTCAAAATTATTAAATTGGTTTAATAAATGTGTTGAAGGCTCTTCACGTAAATATCAGGGAGTTGTTGCTCGTTTAACTCGCAAACTGGTCCTTGTCGGTGTTGTTTTTGCTTTATTTGTCGGTTTTTCAACTTATATGATGAATACAATTAATACATCATTCATCCCAAATGAAGACCAAGGCAAAATTTTAATGAATATTCAATTACCGGAAGGGGCGTCCTTTAAAAGAACAGAAGAAGTCATTGCCAAAATTACACCATATTTACGCAGTCAAAAGGGGGTTACTGATGTGATGACAATTGTCGGACACAGTATGACAGGCGGTAGCGGTGAAAATATGGGAATGGGCTTAATTTCATTGGAAGAATGGGATAAACGTACAGATCCTGAATTACATTCCAGTGCCATTTTGGCTCGCATAAAATCTGAGTTAGACAAAATACCGGAAGCAGAATTTCAACTCATGGAATTACCGTCTATCCCCGGTTTAGGTATGTCAGGCGGGCTATCTTTAAAATTACAGTCATTAAATGATATGAATTACGAAAAATTAGATAATACGACAACTGATTTTATGCGTCAATTAATGACACATCCGAGTGTTGCTTTTGCATTCTCTAATTTTACCGCTAAAACACCAAATATCTTTTTAGAAATTGACAGATTAAAAGCCGAGTCCATGCAGGTTCCGTTAAGCAATATTTTCTCCGCTTTGGAAAACTATTTGGGTTCAGGATATGTCAACGATATTAATTTTGGTACACAGGTCAACAAAGTAATCGTTCAATCCGATTGGAAATATCGTAAAGATATTGACAGCTTAAAAAACATTTATGTCCCTAACCAAGATGACAAAATGGTTCCTTTAAGTGCTTTTGTGTCGTTTAAATCTATTTTATCACCGCGTCAAATTGTTCGTTACAATCAATATCCAGCATCAGGCATTACTGTTATGACTAAAGGAAACGCCAGTTCCGGTGAAGTAATGAACGTGATTGAAGAAATGGCAAAAACACATTTGCCCAATGACTATGCCTATGAATGGTCTGATATGAGTTATCAGGAAAAACACAACGAAGGACAAGTTACCTATCTTATTTTATTAGCCGTTTTGTTTGCATATTTGTTCCTTGTAGCACAATACGAAAGTTGGACAATTCCAATGCCTGTTTTAATGTCGGTTGTTGTTGCCGTCAGTGGTGGATTACTCGGTTTATGGATGACAGACTTACCGTTAAGCATTTATGCACAATTAGGATTGGTTTTATTGATTGGTCTTGCCAGTAAAAATGCAATTTTGATTGTTGAATTTGCCCGTGATGAGAGAGCAAAAGGAACATCTATCGGTCAATCTGCATTAAGAGGTCTTTCTGTTCGTTTCAGAGCTGTTTTAATGACGGCATTCACATTCATTTTAGGTGTGTTACCGTTGATTATTGCAACAGGAGCCGGAGCAGCCAGTCGTCGTGCCATTGGAGTACCTGTTTTTTATGGTATGCTTATCGGTACGGTATTAGGTTTAATTCTAATTCCGTTGTTATATGCTTTGATACAAACAATTGCTGAAAAAGCAACTCAAAAACGAAGTAAAAAATAAAATAACATATATTTCATTTAAGTTCTGTTTAAATATAAAACCTATGGTTGTATTCACTTCTAAAAAAACACTGTTTTAGAGCATACCATAGGTTTTTATGTTATTTTTTGTTGGACAAGTCATATTTTTACATATACCCTCGCTTCTGTAGTTTAACTTTAACAATTAGAATAAGGGGTATAAAAAAATGTTATTTCAACCAAGAGCTGTCCTTGAAGGTCAACACATTAACTTAAAGCGTCCGACATTACAAATTGCAACAGCAAACCAATTATTAAATGCGATTGATACAAATAGAAAGTTTATTTTGCCATGGTTTCAACAAACGGGTAATCCGACTTATCGCAATACGGAAGATGCATTTTGTCGATTAATACAAATTGAAGCACATTGGATTAATCAAACGTTGTTTACCTATTTTATTTATACAAAGGAAAACAAACTCATCGGTTTAATTTCGGCACAACCGACAAAACCTGAAAACTGCGGACTTAATTTGCATTTTTGGATTACAAAAAAACAGGCACATCAAGGATTTATGAAAGAAGCCATTCAATTAATAGAAAAAGAATTCTTCTTTTTAGGAACGGAACGAATTATGATTTCCTGCGATATTGAAAATGCGCAAGCACGCTTGTTGGCAACACACTCCGGATATAAACTGGAATCAAAAACCAGACACGGTTATTGGAATCCATTAACAAAAAAATTCCATGATTTGTATGTTTTTGCCAAAATTAAAGAATCATAAATTATCACATTCCTGCGTTTTGCTTTGTCAGATATTGCGAACCAAAAACAAAATTATTTGTCAAATTTTATTTTTTTGTTGTAATTTTGTTATTTTTGAAGTATAATAATGACATTAATGCTTTCAATTAACCATTCGGAGAACAATAAAAATGCAAAACAAAACGCAGGATTTAATTATTGCCATTGAAAATTACGATAAAACAAAAGTTTATGATTTATTAGACGAATCCATTGATGTATCAGCCCAAACAAAAGACGGCTCCTCTGTTTTAATGAAACTTGCCGAATATAGTGATGATAAATTATTTTTAAAAGCATTAAAATCTATTGAAGAATCAAAAAATATTCAAGATATTTTAAATCAACCCAATCAATATGGAGAAACCGTTTTAATGCAAACGGCAAAATATTTTGCAGATGAAAAAATTTCTCAAAAATTAATTGATTTAGGGGCTAACGTTCACGCACGCGATAATATGGGAACAACGCCGTTAATGTATGCCTGTACACATCAAAACATTGATGTTGTTGATTTGTTTTTACAACATAAATCTGTGCCGTATGCAACAGATAATCACGGATTTACGCCATTAATGGCAGTTGCAGCAAATGACAATGTTGAAATTGCAAAGCATTTAATCAACTACGGTACTGCTTTAAACACACAAAATGAATGTGGCAATACGGCATTAATGATTGCCTCGCAAAACGAAAACAAAGACATGGTTGCTTTTTTATTAAGAGTTAAAGCTGACAGATCATTAAAAAATAACGAAGGCAAAAATGCACGTCGTATTGCTTATGATACAGGCAATCGCGGTATTTTACGCTTATTTGTTCAACAAGAATCGGTCTTTAAAAAAGTGGTAACCTTTTTATCATTGAGTTATAATAAAGAACAACATACACGATAAGATGGTCAATTAAAAGAACGAAAACCCCCGAATTTTCAAGCAGACGATTCGGGGGTTTTATTATATTTAATATAGATTGATATGCATAAAAAAAACAACAGAGAAGAACCGAAACTCAAGAATCAATAAAACGGAAACTTCTCTGTTGCTCCAACTTAAAGAGCTTTGGGATTCTTTAAGTTGTATTTTGTTTTCACGCTGTCAAGTGATTAGCTTTGACGGAAGAATGTTGTAAGACTACCACCATTTGCAGCACAGTTATTAGCTGTACCTCTATCTCCGGCAACAACACCACCCAAAATGTTAACAGCTGCATCACAAACACCTTTTGTTGTAAAGTTGATTGTAACAGTTACACCATCATCATCAATACCATCTGGTTGAACGGTTAATGATCCACCACCAGGCAAATTGTTACCTGTATCGGTAGAACCAGTTGTTAAACCTAAAGTATACACTGTTGGAACAGCAGCTAAAGCAACACCTGTACGAGCTAATGATGTTTGGTTTTGTGCAAATACTAATGAAGCATATTTATTTGCCATATCAATAGCTTCATTTGCACGGAAACGGTTCATAGCCATTGTGTAACCGGCAATACCACCGATTGATAATACACC
>JAZUBA010000035.1:0-12297 GCA_045638265.1 Alphaproteobacteria bacterium
AGCACTAGGGACATCATTAACCCATGTTTTGAACGCAATCGGTGGATAAGAAGTTACCATAATTTCAAATCCTGTTTGGGTCATTTCACCATATTCAGGAAAGGCATCTTCATCAGGTGAATCGGGCAATTCTTTCTCACCGTCTTGATATAAATGCCAAATATCCGTGGCACGCATATTGACTTCATTGACAATATCGTTTGCCCGATGTTTATCCATGGCATACTTATATCCTTGAATACCGCCGAATGATAATACACCAATAACGGCTAAAACGCCCAAGATTTCAACCATTGAGCGACCATGTTCATTTTGTTTAATCTGCGTTCTATGTATCATAATTCCCCCAAATTATCTAATAAATACAGTTTTTTTACATTGTAATTAAAGGTACGTTTAATTGCAACGATTTCACAGATAAAGGATAAAGAAGGACGAAGCATGATAAATATTACGAATCCGCCCACGTACCAAAATCAAAAAAAATTAAAAAAAAATGCAAAAATATAAAAAAAAGTGTTGCAATTAAACGTACCTTAATATGCAACGGGATGTATTGAAATATAAAAAATATCTCAAAACAAAAACGGCATCCTGTATATTACAGAATGCCGTTTCATTTGTTTATTTAAGATTATTTTAAACAGCTGTTTACTTCGGCTGCAAAATCTTCTTCTTTTTTAGCTAAACCTTCGCCCAATCCAAAACGAACAAAAGATTTCAAGACAACAGGAGCACCCAATTCTTTTGATGCTTCTGCAACAACATCTTTAATCTTTTTATCCGGATCCATGATGAAAGATTGTTCTAATAAAACAACTTCTTCATAGAATTTACGTAAACGACCTTCAACCATTTTTTCAATAATGTTTGCCGGTTTACCTGAAGCTTTAGCTTGTTCTTCATAGATACCTTTTTCATGTGCAATTGTTTCTGCATCAACAGAAGCATTATCCAAGAAACGTGGAGCAACTGCTGCAACATGCATTGCAATTTTTTTACCGAGTTCGTTTAATTTATCGGCATCAGCTGTACTTTCCAAAGCAACCAAAACACCGATTTTTCCTTGATTCGGAACAATAGCTGTGTGCATATACGGAACAACAACACCATTTTCAACACCAACATGTGCTGAACGGCGTAATGACATATTTTCACCGATTTTAGCAATTAAAGCTGTTAATGTATCTGCAACGGATTTATCACCCATAGTAGCAGTTTTAATAGCTTCCATATCACCCTTTTGTTCCAAAGCAACTGTTAATGTATTTGTTAAAAATTCTTGGAATTCTGCGTTACGGGCAACAAAGTCTGTTTCGGAGTTCAACTCAACAATTGCACCGTTTTTACCATCAACAACAACACCAACTAAACCTTGTGATGCAACACGTCCTGCTTTTTTCTCGGCAACAGAAAGACCTTTTTTGCGTAAAAAGTCGATAGCTTGTTCTAAATCACCAGCTGTTTCTGATAATGCTTTTTTACATTCCATCATACCAGCGCCTGTTTTTTCACGCAATTCTTTTACCAAACTTGCTGTAATTTCAGCCATTTTACACTCCTTAAAGCATTGAAATAAAAAAAATAGATGAGTGGGGAAATACCGTTTGCATTTCCCCGTTATAAGTTTTTGGACTTATGCTTCTGTTGTTTCAGCAACAACTTCTTCTGTTACCGGTTCAGCAATAGCACCCAAATCAACACCGGCAGCTTTTAATTCTGCTTGCATACCATCTAAAACTGCACCGCTGACTAAATCACAGTACAAGTTAATGGCACGTAAAGCATCATCATTACCCGGAACAGGGTAAGTTACGCTGTCAGGATTGGCGTTAGAATCGCAAATAGCAACAACTGGAATACCCAATTTTTTAGCTTCATTAATTGCTAATTCTTCTTTTGGAACGTCAATAACAAAAATTAAGTCCGGACGACCATTCATATCTTGAATACCACCCAAAGATGCAAACAATTTTTCACGTTCACGAGAGATATTCAATCTTTCCTTTTTCGTCAAACCTTGTAATTCGCCTTTTTCAGTTTTAGCGTCAATTTCTTTTAAGCGTTTAATGCTTGAAGAAATTGTTTTCCAGTTTGTGAGCATACCGCCCAACCAACGATGGTTGACATAATATTGACCACAACGTTGTGCTGCTGCTGCGATTGGTTCTTGAGCTTGGACTTTTGTACCAACAAACAAGATTTTACCACCTTTAGCTGCAACATCACGAACAGCTTCCAATGCACGAGTGAGCATCGGTTGAGTTTGTGTTAAATCCATGATATGGATACCATCACGAGTACCATAAATATATTGAGCCATTTTTGGGTTCCAACGACGGGCATTATGACCGAAGTGAACACCTGATTCCATCATTTGACGAATAGTAATTGTCGGAAGTGTCATTTTAAATCCTTTCTTTTTCCGGTTAATCCTCTACGAAGCAAGATATAGAAACCCTTTTCTACACCGGAAGCGTGTGTTTAAGAACACCTTAAATCAACGCTTTCTTCGTATGTGAAATATGCTTAAACAATTTAAGCCTTGTATTTATACACTTTTTATATAAAAAAAGCAAGAAAAAAATCAATTTCATTTATATATTTTATTCAATCTTCAAATATTTTAACAAACAACCCGTCTATTTTTTTTACAAAACAAAAATCAATCATTTATCTATTGTCGTGAATAATTGTTATAATTGAAGTTCAATATTAATCTCTCAACTATTTTATGCCTTGAAAATGTCTATACATCTTCACAATACAGATAACATTATATAAACATGAACTTTCCCATCTTATGTTACTAACACAGACGAACCATAAAAAAATCCCTGCATATGCAGGGATTTTTTGTGTATAATAATTAAGCCACACGTGTATGTTCCATTTGTTTTGCATACAGCGGTTGCGAGGCAACTTTTTTCGGTTGGTTGTCTTTTATTTGTGCTGCTCTTTGCACAAGAACATAATTAACCAACTTACTTAATTGTTTGTATTCATCCTCATGCAATTGAACTTCTGCCATTTTTTCAACATATTTTTTCATTGTTGGATTCTGTACTGCATACAATTTAATATAAAAATTCAATTCTCGCTTTTCTGCTCTACTCAATTTCGTAAAATCAAACGGACCATCTTTATCAGCACCAATCCTTTTTAATTTTTTTGCAAATTTATACTTTTGATGATATAATTTATATCTTGCTTTATTTTTCTTATACGCCTTTTTTTGTTCTTTTGTCCATTTTGTATGTGGAATATGCTCACCATTTTCATCTAAATACAACGGTCCATTGTATCGTAAAAACTCATCTGTTTTTACAGCAATATAGGCAGCCATTTTACCATAACTTGTTTTATGAGCTTTCAATGCCTCTTGTATTGCTTTTTCACGATTTTCTTTTGTCTTTTTTTGAGCTTCTTCTATGTTTTTAACTTTTTGTTCTGCCCATTCTTTAAACACATAAAGAGTAGCCAACATGGATTGGACAATAGCTTCTATAACCATATCATCCAGATTTTTTTGACCGGCAACTTTCTCTAACGGTTTAACAATCCCTGCTTCAAAAAGTTTACCAAATTCAACTGCTTTTGGTTTAGCAATAAAATCCTTATCCGATTGAATAGGCCCATCTGCTTCCAGATCCAAATCTTTTTCAACATCATTACCTGCTACTGCTGTTTCATTTTGGGGTGTTTGTTCTGAAGGAATATCTTTTTCTTCATTATCATTACCCAATTCAGGTTCTTTCTTTTCTTCTTCATCAGGAGGTAACTCTTCTGTTTTGTCCTCCTCTTTTTCAGTCGGTTCTTCTTTTGACACATCCACCGGCTCAGTTGTGATTTCATCACCTTCTTTTTCAGTCGGTTCTTCAACAACATCATCCACCGATGTTTCTGGTTCTTCAGGTAACAATTTACGATCTGTCATAGCTATCCTCCATTATTTCTATGTCTTATAATACACCATTTTTTTAATAAAAACAAGCTCTTTTTTTTTATTTTTTTACAATAAAAACAAAAAACGCCTCATCAAGAGGCGTTTTTCGTCAAAACAGATATATTATTTTTGTTTTGTTGCAAAAATTGAACGACCGGCATAAACAGCTGTATCACCCAATTCTTCTTCAATACGAATTAATTGGTTATATTTTGCCAAACGGTCTGAACGAGATAATGAACCTGTTTTAATTTGACCACAACCTGTTGCAACAGCAATATCCGCAATTGTTGCATCTTCTGTTTCACCTGAACGGTGTGATAAAACAGCTGTATAACCTGCACGATGAGCCATATCAACAGCTTCCAATGTTTCTGTTAAAGAACCGATTTGATTGACTTTAACCAAAATTGAGTTAGCAACTTTACGTTCAATACCCATGCTTAAACGTTTTGTATTTGTAACAAACAAGTCGTCACCAACTAATTGAATTTTGGAACCAAGTGTTTTTGTGAGCAAGTCCCAACCTTCCCAATCATCTTCAGCCATACCGTCTTCCAATGACATAATTGGGAATTCAGCAGCTAAATCTGCATAGTATTGAACGAGTTCAGCTGATGTTAAGACTTTACCTTCACCTTCTAAATGATATTTTTTATCATCAGCATTGTAGAATTCAGATGAAGCGGCATCTAATGCCAAAACAACATCATCACCTGGTTTATATCCGGCTGTTTCAATAGCTTTTACGATAAATGTTAAAGCTTCTTTAGCAGAACCGATATTCGGAGCAAAACCACCTTCATCACCAACGTTTGTATTCATACCTGCTTTTTTCAAGTTTGTTTTCAAAGCTTGGAAAATTTCAGCACCCATACGAATAGCTTCTGAACAAGAAGATGCACCAACAGGCATAATCATAAATTCTTGAATATCAATTGGGTTGTCAGCGTGTTTACCACCATTCAAAATATTCATCATCGGAACCGGTAAAACATGAGCCAATGTACCACCAATATAACGATACAACGGTAAAGCAGCACTTTCAGCAGCAGCTTTTGCAACAGCCAATGAAACACCCAAGATTGCATTAGCACCGAATTTACCTTTATTTTCTGTACCATCAGCTTCAATCATAACACGGTCAATTTCAATTTGTTCTGATGCATCCATACCGATAACAGCATCATATAAATCTGTATTAACGGCATTAACGGCTTTTAAAACACCTTTTCCGCCAAAACGTGCTTTATCGCCATCACGCAATTCAACAGCTTCATGAACACCTGTTGAAGCACCACTTGGAACGGCTGCACGGCCAAAAGAACCGTCATCTAATACAACATCAACTTCAACAGTCGGTGTACCACGTGAATCTAAAATTTCTCTTGCTTGAATATCAATAATTTCACTCATGTTTCTTCCTTTCTTTTATAAGTGAATACAAATAAAAGGCCCTTCCTTTTATTCTCCTAAAAACTCTGCTTTGCAATAGAATCATATTGTTTCAAACGAATCAATACTTTTTCCATCTCCTTTAACGGTATCATATTCGGTCCATCACTTGGAGCCGTATCCGGTGTTTCATGTGTTTCAATAAACACCCCGGCTATTCCTGTCGTAACGGCACAATTTGCCAATACCGGAGCAAATTCTCTTTGACCGCCACTGGATGAACCTTGTCCACCTGGTTGTTGTACAGAATGCGTTGCATCAAATACAACCGGATATCCTGTTTGTTTCATAATAGGCAATGACCGCATATCAACAACCAATGTATTATATCCAAACGAAACACCTCGTTCTGTTAAAATGATGTTATGATTACCTGTACTTTCAATTTTGGCAACAACGTTTTTCATATCCCACGGAGCCATAAATTGTCCTTTTTTAACATTAATAATTCGCCCTGTTTTACCGGCTGCAATAACTAAATCCGTTTGACGACACAAAAAAGCAGGTATTTGCAACACATCAATCACTTCTGCGGCAATTGGACATTGATACGGCTCATGAATATCTGTCAATACCGGACAACCACATTTTGATTTTATATCGGCAAATGCTGTTAAGGCTTTTTCCAAGCCCATACCACGCACACCATTAATACTGGTTCTATTCGCTTTATCAAATGAAGCTTTAAACACAAACGGAATATGAAGTTTTTCTGTTAATTCAACGAGAGCCTGTGCCATTTCCATCCCGTGTTCAGCACTTTCCATCTGACAAGGACCGGCAATCAAAACAAAAGGATTTTCATTTGAAAACTGAATATTATTTAATGAAACGATTTGTTGCATCGGACACCTCCGTTTGCGTTATTTATTTAACAGGTTCTGATTTTTCTGTCGGGATGATAGAAATAGTTTCGGTTTGATTGGCATTTTTAGCCATAATAACCAAAGTTAAACTTGTTGCAATAAAACCGACAAACAAATAAACAGTCATCCGTGTCAAAAAATTTCCGGCTTGACGACCCGTAAACATACTATTAGCTCCTTGTCCGCCGCCTAATGAACCGAGTGCTCCGCCTTCTGAACGTTGTAATAAAACAAAAATAGTAATACATATTGCTAAAATAATATGAACTGTTAAAATAATTGTCTGCATAATTTTTCCTTTTCTGTTAATTGATAGGTAACAATAACTTATTTTATTTATTTTTGCAAGCACAAAGAATCATTTTGTCAGATTAATTTATTTTTTTAAGCATTCTGATAACTTTGCATACGTTCCTTTAATCACATTTGTCGTGAATTGATCTGTCATCCGAAAATTAGCATCCTCACTTAAACCCGACATTTGACGACATGACGTTCTGTATTTGACAAATTGATTTCCGGTTTGTGTCAAAGCAACCATTTGTGTCTGCAGTCCGATTTTTTCATCAATAACCGCCATACCGGCATAACCTTTAAACACATCAGAACCTACGCTTTTACTAAATTGTCCATTAGGGACAAATCCATCAAAATAAGCCAATTCATCAACAACATCCGAGTCGTTAATACTTGTTTTTTGACGATTATATACATAAACAATCACTTCACAATACGCATTTTGGTATTTCAATGAATATCCCCAACCCTCACCGTCTTTCAGAATTTCATAGTTTGTCAATTGAGTATAATCACTAATAAACTGCATATTTTGAGGAATATCCTTATCCAAATGCAATCGAGACGGTAGTTGTTTCAAACAATCTTCTTGTATTTCAGCATGTGCTGAAACAGATAACAGACACAAGAACAAAACTTTTAATAAATGCAACATTTTACTGACAATCTTTTAATATCGGCAATATAGCTTTTCCTACCGCACCAGACATTTTAACAACATTGTTTTCGTTTTCATCCTTACTTAATGACAACGAAGGATAACAGGTTGTTCTGATTTGAACAATATGCGAATCTGTTCCCGTCATCATTAAAGCATCTATTTGATCCGATTGCGTGCCCAAATTATAATAAAAACGCTTTTTATCAAATTTTTTACTATCCTGATATGTGATTTGAAAATATGTCTTTGCTTTAATAAGACGCTTAATTTTATTATTAGACATACGGCCAACCGTTTGAGGTTCCACAGAAACTTTTACTTGGCACATATCACTGCGATAAATTTGCGAATACACATTTTTTCCGTCAGCCGTTTCATTTTGATAAAAAGCATGCGGTTGAGAACTTTTTAACAGATTAAGTGTCGGATTTTGTTTATCCGTTACAATCAATTCAGGCAATGCTCTCTGACAGGAAGATACTTGAGTTTGTGCCTGAACCGACCCAACCAATCCACCTATAAAAATAAACGCACAACCGTACAAAAACATTCTCAACCGCATTTTTTATCCTTTCCGATTTATTTTATAATTGTGTTGAAGCAATACCCCAAAAATCATCAACTTTCAAACTGGCACCACCGATTAATGCCCCGTCAACATTATCAACAGCTAATAATTCTTTGGCATTAGACGGTTTAACGGAACCACCATATAAAACACGCATTTTGTCAGCCACTTTTTCACCTAATAAAGCAGTCAATTCTTGACGAATTGCAGCATGAACTTCTGCAACATCTGCCGTTGTCGGTGTTTTACCCGTACCAATAGCCCAAACCGGTTCATATGCAATAACACAATTTTCAGCCGTTGCATTTAATGGAACAGATCCTTTAATTTGACGGGCAACAACATTTAATGCTTCTCCTGCTTCACGTTCAGCTTCTGTTTCACCGATGCAAACAACAGCAACCAATCCGGCCTCAATAGCATTTTTGGCTTTTTGACAAACAACCGCATCTGTTTCATGGTGCATTGTTCTACGTTCAGAGTGACCAACAATAGCATGCGTTGCACCTAAATCTTTTACCATTTCTGCCGAAACATCACCTGTAAAAGCCCCGCTTGTTTTAGGTGTTTCAGCAACATCTTGAGAACCGATAAAAACATTTTCATGTGGCAAATCGGTAATCAACCCAACCAAACTCATTGGGGGACAAATTAAAACATCAAACGGCAATTCTTGTCCGGCACATTTATCAAATACAGCCTGAGCCAATTCAAGACCGGCTGATTTCAATTCATTCATTTTCCAATTTCCTGCAATTAATTTACGACGCATTTTCTTCTCCTTCATTTATGTAAATACGTTATCCGTTTATATTGATTAGCACAAAATAAAAATGTTTTCAAGCACGGATTACGTTTGCTTGACAAAAAAATGCTTTCAAGTTATAATTTAAAAAATCTTGTCAAAAAGGAGGGTTTTGAAATGGAGCAAAACAATGTTGCAACAATTATCCACTCGGCTTATCCGGATTTACCGGTATGTGATGTTTTCAGAGCCATTAAAAATCAGGATATTGTTCAATCAGCTTTTAAACTAGCTTTGAAAAACACTTATACCCATGACAAAATCAGAACACTCTGTGGTTTTAATTTGTTAACGGCAGATGTGAATTTTGATGCCTCTAAAATCAATCCTTTTTATAAAATCAAACCACATCCGACAGATGATGAATATCATACATTTATTGATATTAATATTTCAGCAAAAGATTATGCTTTTGCAAGTGAAGTATTATCACACATTCAACCACATGAAGTTTTGCCACATAAAATAACATCTGTTTTTAATCCGCAATTAAGTGCAAAAAAAATTAGAAAAGATATATTTCAGGATATATCAGCATTACCGTTTGAATCAAAAGAAAAAAACCGCATTCAAAAACAAGGGTTGGATTCGTTTTTAACACAAATGATTCGTTTAACCAGTGCGCAAGAAACTTTTGATTCTGTTTTTCGGGACAAAATTTCGGGATATTTTCATTTGCATCAACCTTATCGTTTTAAAGGAACCGATTCACAAACTATTTTAGAAATTTGTCTGAAAAATAATTTACCATTAACAGCCATATCTGTTATTAATGAATTAAACGCAAATCAAAAACTGATTGATTCAATTCGTTTACCATCTATACAAACACTGTTTCAAAATGAAATGTCTAAACAAAATACTTCTTCACATAAACAGTCTTGTGTCAAGCAGGTAATGAATCATCTTGAAAAAATATTACCGTCTGATATATATTTAAAAGATGTCACTCAAAAAAAGACGCCTTGGCACTGGCAAAATGATTTTCAATTAAGTTAATCTGAAAGGATGTATTATGCGTTTAAGTCGTTTATTTACGATTATTATTGCAATGGTTCTGTTTTTCTCTGTTCCCGTATATGCTTTTACAAATAACCAACTGGAATCGTATGCGAAACGGCTTCCGCTATCACAATCCCAAACACCGGAAATGATTGTTCAAAATCTGATTAAACCAGAATATTCAGATATGGAAAAAGCTCGAATATTAGCATATTTTGTTGCTTATCAAATGCAAAAAAACGGTTATGCCGAAAAGATTATCAAAGAAGCAACTGAAAAACAACGCCCAGCAAGTTTTCCATCCAGTCCAAACATTCTCCAAACACGAATCGGCACCTCATTTGATTATGCCGAACTCTACAATCAACTTTGCTCAATTGCCGGATTAGAAGCTGTTATTATTGACGGATATTCCGGTAAAAATGTTCAAGCACCTAATCGGAATAATCTCAAATTACAAACCGTTAAACATGCTTTACATCAAACAGGCATTCTTCCGAATTTTGATATGCAACGTTATGAATCGGCATGGAATGCTGTACGTATTAAAGACAGATGGATTTTAGTAGATACCTATTGGTTATATAAAGAAGACAAAGCCACTCTTGGCAAAGATATTCAAACAGACAAAGAAATGGAAAGATTTTTAGCGAAGCGAGAACAAAAACAACCGACATTAAATGAATTAACAAAAGGAAAAACTATCAATAACGATTATTTTGATGCTAAACCTCGCACATTTGTCAAAACACATTTTCCTTTTGACAGTCAATGGCAATTATTACCTACCCCCATTACATTAACATCATTTTTAAAGTGATAAAAACTTGTTGTTTAATATACACTTAAAAAAGCATACAATCCTGTATGCTTTTTTTAAGATATAGCTCGTTTTTTTTACCGATTTAGCTTTCTTTTCTTTCGGTTCTTTCAATATTTCCGCTGTTACTACTTCAACTGCTTTTGTTTCAGAAACATTTTCTTCTTTCGTAGTTAATTCTGTTGTTTTTAATACTTTCTAAAACGTCTGTTACGTTTCTGTTTTTTCTACAACTTATTTTTAACGTTGTTCATTAGCTAAGGCGCTATTTTGAAGATGCATATAATAGTCTACATATTGCATACACATTTGAGCTATAATAACGTTGTTACTGACAAACTGCAAAAAGTGAATAATCCCAAGAATAAAGATGATAATGCGGCATATTACGATTAATTTTATAAACATTTCCACCAGTTAGACCTACACCATACGCCTCACACGCATTATGATTTGATGTCCAAATCCATGGATAACCATAATCAGGCCAGATTTGATCTTTTATTGCTATTTCAAGCTCTGTTTTTTCATGAGCACCTGTAGCACCATTCCAATCACCGCCACCATGTTCTCTCATAAAAGCATTCATATCCATTAAATTTGCCCCTATTGCTTTGCATGCTGCATCAGCATCCCACCAAGATATTTTTGTATTTGATATGTAATAAACACTCCCATTGATCACATGACGTGTAAAATCGGGTTTTACACAAACACCGGTTTCACCATTGGGAAAACGAGCAGAACAACTTGTGTTAGGACTAGAACAATATTCTTTTGCTCCTCGGCATGGATTGTTATCATCACACCCCCGCTTAACACATTCACCCCATTGACATAAACCATCATGCATACCATCAAGAGAACAAACTTTACTTTGATAAGCAGATAAATTACATTTTTTATTTTGACATTTCCCACATCCTTCGTCTGCACAATCTTCATCAGTTGTACACTCCTCTCCGTCATAGGTATGAACAGGTATTCCCATGTCATAACACATACCATCTTCACAATAAACATTACCAGGTATTTGTGAGTTATCAAAATAAAACGTCATTATATTGTTTGTATCGCAAATTGGATTATCTCCCATTTCATTACCATTAATATCAATATATTGAGTTTGCCCTTTCATATCTTCAAAAATCATTTCACATACTGGTTTTGATATTGAATTTGCTTCCGAACCGACATCCAACGCTATTAAATTATCTTCTGTATACATGGGTTCTCCAAAGGGATAAATTGTGTTTACGCTTTGCCATTCAGCAAGAGATAAATTATGATTTTGAGAAGCTTGAATTACTAAATCAACCGCTCGAAGATTAATATCATTTGTTGTCGTATTCGCACGATATTTGTTCATCGCATACGTATAGCCTTGAATACTGCCAATAGATAATACACCAATAACGGCTAAAACGCTTAACATTTCTACCATCGAACGACCAGATTGTGATAATTGCTTTGTTTTCATTACAACACTCCTTTTATAATAAAGCATTCATTCCTTTATTATAAAAAAACGTACGTTTATGTGCAACGATTTCGCGTATAAGGGATAAAACCGAAGAAACCAAGGAAATATTATAAATAAGCCAACGATTACAAATCACAAAAAATAAAAAAAATGCAAATATATAAAAAAAAGTGTTGCAATTAAACGTACCTTTAAACCCATCTTTATTAGACAAAAATTTGCCAAAATATTAAAATCGTTGCATATTAACGTGCCTTTATTTGCAACGATTTTGGATGTATAGGGAGAATTAAGCCATTTTAAGCCAAGCATTGCAAATCTGCTAACTAACATAAATTAAAAAAAATGGCATAAATTGAAAAAAAGTGTTGCAAATAAAGGGACGTTAATATGC
>JAZUBA010000036.1:0-1601 GCA_045638265.1 Alphaproteobacteria bacterium
ATCTGCCATGTGCAGGTAAGTCCGGGTGTTACATGCAGACGAAGCTTCTGATAATCTGTGTAATGCAGAACTTCACCCGGTAGCGGCGGTCTGGGACCTACCAGAGTCATATCACCTTTGAAAACATTAAAGAATTGCATCAATTCATCAAGAGACAGTTTTCTTAAGATTTTTCCTACTCTTGTTATTCTCGGATCTTCTTTAATTTTAAAAACAGGTCCGTCCATTTCGTTTTTTTCTTTCAACTGCTCCAAAAGGTCTTCTGCATCAGGGCGCATTGTGCGGAATTTATACATATAAAATTCCTTTCCATGTCGTCCCACTCTTTTTTGTTTAAAAAATGGTCCAGCACTTGGATCGTCAATACATATAACAATCGCTATTATTATCATAAGCGGAAGAAATCCAATCAAAATGAGAGTAACAAAGAATATATCAAAGAGTCTTTTCTTTCGCCAATATCCCAAATAGGATTTTTCGATTAAAGCTTCCAATTTTACTCTTGTTTTCTCGTCAACTTTCTCTCTATCAATGTAGGGCATTTTCAAATCCTTCTTTCATTTATTCATAGTTAAAATTTAAAAGTGTATTGTACTCTGTATTACGCCAGGAAGAATAATAAAACTTACTAAAATCTTGTCTGCTTCCGTCAAGTAGTTTCTCTCCGCTTTTTAAATATCCCGGATGGAATCCGATCTCAATATTTTTATTATGTTTTTTTGCAAGGTTCAGATAGTGCGGAAGCAACTTTTTTATTGTCGATTCATTTAATTTACCTGAAAACAAAATTCCCATAAAATATGCAGATTGTATTTTTGTTTTTTTTAGTTCCCTTCGGTTTACGCAAACAAAAGTTTTTAAAAGCCATTGTTTTATCAAACCTATGGGGGTATATTCAAAATATAACGATGGTGTAAAAACGTATGGCAAAATCGGCTCTGCAGGAATACGGATGCTTGACACATTCAAACCTTCATCACGAATCACACGCATCAGAGTTTTAAAAATAAGCGGTATCATATGGGTGTGCTGATGACTATCTATCGAAATGGATGTATTTTCGCCCATTGCCTTTTTCCAAAATTTAATCTGACTTTGTATTTCTGTATAAACTTGCTTTTCAAATTCCTTCCTTTTATTTGAGATGGAAAGAAAAAACAAACCTATAAATGAATATTTAAAGTATCCGTTGTCCGATATTAGCAAATCAATATCATTTGGACCCGAAAGCGGGCGCCCCTCAACTAAATTGATATGTAAAGATAGTGTCGTATTAGTACCTGCCAAACGCTGTTTGAAATCAGATATTTCGCCGTTTGGCAAAACACTAACCTTGTTTAAAACCCCATTTTCAAGACAATTTTCTATGCGCCTATTGCCATCATTAGATATACCATAATCGTCCGCACAAAAATATATCATATTATTTACCTCTTAATCCCCAAGTTTTATAACAATAACATTATCAATTACTGAGATTGAATTCTTTGCTGGCCAGTTATTTAAACTGTCTGTATCAATTCTTTTCAGAAGATCTGATTTTTCTTCGCCCGAAATAAATTTATAACTTTTTCCGCAATAATCATTTAATGCACTGCATA
>JAZUBA010000037.1:0-38964 GCA_045638265.1 Alphaproteobacteria bacterium
TACATTGTAATTAAAGGTACGTTTAATTGCAACGATTTCACATATAAGGGATAAAAAAGAGCGAATCGTGATAAATATTACGAATCCGCCCACGTACCAAAATCAAAAAAAATTAAAAAAAATGCAATAAATGAAAAAAAAACTGTTGCAATTAAACGTACCTTAATATGCAACGGGATGTATTGATAAATATAAAAATGTCCTTTAAAAATAAAGGACATTTTCCTAATTTTTAAAATCTATACTATTTGCTCTTTTCGTATACATCAACAGGTTTTTCTTCTGTATGCAAATAAACCACTTGTTGTGGAAACGGAATATTAATACCTTCTTCACGAAAACGATTAACAATACTTTCTCGTATTGCATTTGAAATACTTGCTTTATTAAATACATCTGATGTGTAGCAACTAATTCTAAAATTCAAACTGCTATCTGCTAAATCTACAAAAGTAACAAACGGTGCCGGAGTAGATAATACGTTTTTTGTATTTTTAGCAATCTCTAATAAAACTGCTTTCACTTGCGCAATATCACTTGCATAATCAACCCCAACAAAAACATCTACTCGTGCTTGTTTATTTTTATACGTATTATTAATCAAACTATTAGATAAAATATCGGCATTCGGAATAATCACATTTGCCTTGTTAAATGTTTCAATAACCGTTGAACGAATATTAATTTGTTTGACAGTTCCTTCAAATTCATTAATAACAACCCAATCACCAATTTTTATCGGTCGTTCAAACAACAAAATAAATCCGGAAACAAAATTATTAACAACATTTTGCAAACCCAAACCGGCTCCCAAGGATAAAGCACCCGCCATAATTGCCAATCCTTTTAAGCTACCACCCATAACGGTAATACCTACCAAACAAGAAAGAATGATACCAATAAAACCAATACCGGCAGCCAATGAATTTCTGACACCCGAATCCATTTCAATTTTACTCAATTTACCATTCAACAAACTGTTTTTTATCATCTTAACGATAAACAAGGAAACAAAGAAAAACAATATTCCCAATAAAATTGAAACAATGGAAATATGCATACCACCAATATCAAAACCTGTAAGAAATTTTTTAGCTTTTGTCAGCAAAATATCAACTGAAACTCCCCACAAAGCTAATAAAACAAAAACACATAAACAAAATACAATTGGAGACAACAATAAACCAAACCAAAATTCTGCTTTATCCGTTTGTTTTTTAGTTAAGCGAAAATCTTTCATCCAAAATTTTAAAGAAACAAATTGATGAAACATAACATTCAACAATTTTTGAATAATATAAAACACACCAATAATTAAAACAGAAGATATAAAACGATTAAAAATGTACTCCGTCAACAAAATATAACCAAATAAGGAAAATCCGAAAACAATTAAAGTGACCAATGCAATAAATAAACTGATTTTTGAGGATAACGATAATCCTTGAATTTCTTCTTCCTCCGTATCATTTAATAATGATTTTTGTAATTCTTCTTCAGTTAAAGCTTGACTGTTATATAAAAATCTGTTTGAAACTAAAATAATACAAAAAGCCTTTACTGCGTTAGAAATCAGTTTAAGTGCAAAAATAATATCATCCGTATATTCTAAACGAACTGCAATAACTTGCAAATATGAAAAAAGACAAATAACAACAATAGAAAAAACAAGGGCAAAACTTAAAGAAATTGCTTTTTCATCAGATACTTCAATCAACCTCCATTGTGGTCGTTTCGGTGTAAATACAACATAAACAATAGCACTGGATAAGAATAAATATAATAAATAAATTGTACCAACTCTTAAAATAACACCAAACGAACCAGAAAAAAGCGCTTCATGTTCTTTTAACCATAACCAAAACGCACCTGCCAACACAGACGGAACAATCCCCCTTGCCAATAAAGTTACAAATCCGGCAAAAACCTTTTGTGTATATGTTGGTTTTTCAATGCTTTTTTTATATCCCCATTTTCTCCGAATAAACCAACTGATTAAACTGCAAATAACAATAGAAATAAAACCTATAGTTAATACTTGTTGCAATTCATAAACAACGCCAGATTGTTGTTCAGGAGATAAAGAATCATACCAAACCTTCGGATACTCACAAACAGCATACACAAAAGATGAAAAACTAACTAATGCTTTCCATAATTCACTTATATTTAAAACAGATTCCCGTTTAACCGTAATTTGATCTAGCAATTCCTGATTGCGCAACTGCATAATTGTTTGGTTAATTTCATCAATATGTGTTAAGGCTAAATCAGCCGATGCAATTTGAGCTTTAATATTATCCGATTCTTTTGTTAATTCTTGACGTTGTTTTGTTATTTCAACCGGCTCAGTTTCACCTTCTGTCGTTAAAGAAGCTAAAGAAGTTATTTTTTTAGTAACACTGTTTAACTCTTCCGTTACTTTCACCTTAAGACCGGTAATGTTATCGTGATAAGCATTTAATGTTTTTATATAAGGCTGACTTGATTTAAAAGAAAGCGTATTACCACTGATTACCTTATCAATTTTATCTAATTCTTTTGATATTTTTTTTAAATCTGTCGGTAATTGGTCAACCTCTGTAATAATTGTTTCAGCTTCTTGTCCTTTTTTTTGTGCAAAACAATTTGTGGGTTGAAAAACAATCATAGACCATAATAAAGCAATCAATAATATACGCATACAACTCTCCTTTAAAAATCTATTCAGATTATTATGTTTTCCGTTTAATCTTGTCAAGTAAATAATAAAAAAATACCCATTTCACAACGGATATTTTTTTATTTTTCAATATATTTTTATCTAGAATGAATAAACAAACTTTTACCAATCGCACTTTTACGATGATCATTATAAACAGGTCGTACCTGCGGTACCCGTTTAGGCTGTTTCTCTTTGGCTAAAAACTGTGCAAAAGGATCTTCTTTTTTTGTCATTTTATTAACCAACTGTTCTCTGGCACGTTCAGTTGTTTTTTCAAAAGGAGATGGCTGATTTATATTTTCAACTACCTCTTCTTTTTTAACCTCTTCTACCACAGTTTCTTGAATAACCGGTTCTTCTTTTGGCATTTGCGCTAACTGTGCCATCCTTTTTGCTTTAGCAATTTTACGTTCTCTTGCCAACACTCTACGAGCTTCTTTTTCAGCTTCTCTATGAGCAAGTTCTTCCGGAGACAAAGAAGCAATTCTTTCTAAATCAGCTTTTCGTTCTGCTAATGCTCTTTGCTTTAATTTCTCCTGTTTTTTCAAATTATGTGCAACCAATTTCTTTGTAGATTCTTTTTCTTTAATACCCTTTTCCATTTTTTGTTGTCGTTTAACAATTTCTTTTTCTCCGTTTGTTAAAACAACATTATTCAATGAGGTGATACCTTTACGGAATACTTTTTTAATTGAATTAGCAACCGCATTATCTCCTACCAATGTTTCCATTTGAGCAATAGCCGCCCGAATAAAACGAACACATCTGTTTTTGGCTTTTGGTTTCATCTTTTTCAATTCTGAAGATGAGCCTGTCATAATTTCAATTGCATCTTTGAGAGTATTAATATCATCCGTTTGTTTATCAACGGCAAAATTTAAAATTGTATTTGAAGCACCCATTACATCATCAATAACCGATGTTTTACGTTGTGGAACAGATTGTGATTGCGGATAAGATACAACATTAGAACGAACCTGTTCTGTTATATCAACACCAATTGATATACCACCTGGTACTAATTCTTTTTGATAAAATTCATGACAATGATCTAAACGATAAAACATTCCTTTATAATAAGCTTTAACATCATTGATTTCATCTGCAGAATTCACAGAAGCAATCTCTTCTCTAAACCGTTGATTCATTTGTGTTTTCAATTCCACCATCCGTTCTGGCGTCAAATAATGAAAAATCCACGGAGAATCAGATATATTTCCAAGTTTCATTTCATGGGATAATGCCAATAATTTATCTGCAAATTCATTACGAGCCTTAATGCGTCTAGCACATTTTAAATGAGAATATTTATTAGCAAAAGCTGTTTCTTCATAATCCATCATTGAAAAATGACAAATAGATGTATTATGCTTTTTTAAAAAAGATTCAATTTCAGACATAGATGTTTTTTTCTGCCCTGTCTGCATATCATCTTCTAAACAAATATACAAAATTTCCGGCTTCCAATAAGGATGCTGTTTCAAAAACCGTTCAACCCGTTTTTTTTCAGAATATTCTTCAATCAATGTAGCTGACATACGTTCTTTATATTCTAAAGATACTCTTAATTCCACCATATCTTCTACCCGATGTGGCAACCCGACCTGACAATGGTTTCTATGTCCGGATTTAAGCTTTTGATGATTCATCATTTTTTATTCCTTCTGATATTAAAATTCCCCCACACACAAACTATCTCTTTTTGTGTTTTTATATCATAACATATCACTCTATTTTTGTCAATAATATTTTCCATTTTAAAATCTAAAATCACGTTTCCCTTGCTGTATTTGATTCAAATACCTTTGTGTCAACTGCTTTACCTTTTCATTTTTAACATTAAACAACTCTTTTTGAATCATATTTTCACCGATTATTTTTGTTTTTTCAGATGCGTAATCAATTAAATATTCCTTTAAAGTCATCAAAGCATTCGGCAAACAACAATTGTGAATCTGTTTATTTTTACACAAAGCCATAAATCTGTCACCTGTTCTCCCTTCACGATAACAAGCCGTACAAAAACTAGGCAAATAGCCTAATTCCATCAACCAACAGACGACTTCATCTAACGAACGAGTATCACTAATATCAAATTGTTCCGAACCATTTTTACTTTCTTCAGTTTGAGTATATACACCAACTCCCGTTCGAGAACCACCACTCATTTGTGAAACACCATAACGTAATATCTTTTCACGACATTTAGGACTTTCTCTTGTAGAAACAATCAATCCGGTATAAGGTACGGCAATTCGAATCACGGCAACTAACTTGGCAAATATTTCATCATCCAACGCATCCTTAAAAGAACTTAAATCAACATCATCTGCCGGACAAATACGAGGAACACTGATTGTATGCGGTCCAACACCAAAAACAGCTTCCAAATGTTCAGCATGCATCAGTAATCCCGTTAATTCATACCGATAATTTTCAAGACCAAATAAAACACCCAGTCCAACATCATCAATACCTGCATTCATTGCTCTATCCATGGCTTCAGTATGATAAGCATAATTGCTTTTGGGACCGGCCGGATGTAATTTCTCATAACGTTTTTTATGATAGGTTTCCTGAAATAAAATATATGTACCAATACCCGCCTCTTTTAAACGCCGATAATTTTCAACACTTGTAGCAGCAATATTAACATTAACCCTGCGAATAGAACCATTTTTGTGTTTTACAGAATAAATTGTTTGAATACACTCTAAAATATATTCTATAGAATTATGACGTGGATCTTCCCCTACTTCAATAGCTAACCGTTTATGCCCCATATTCTGCAAAGCAATAACTTCCTGTTTTAATTCTTCTTGTGTTAATTTTTTGCGCGGAATTTGCTTGTTTTTTTGATGAAAAGGACAATAAACACAATGATTAATACAGTAATTTGACAGATACAACGGGGCAAACAAAACAATTCTATTTCCATAAAATTCTTGCTTAATTTGTTCTGCTAATTTAAAAATTTCTTCGTTTTTGCTCGGTATATTACAATCCAACAAAATTAAAGCTTCTCGGTGAGATAATCCCTGCTGTTTTTTTGCCTTTTGCAGAATCTCATCAATTAAATCAATATTGTTTTTTTGTAAATCAGCATACAACAAAGAATCTTCAATCTCTTGATGACTAATAAACTCTTCTGCCTGATTAGAAGTGATTGTATACATCATAAAAATCTTCCCACACCCTCAAATTAAATGCATTTTATACTCAAAAATACAAAAGAACAATTATTTTTTTGAAAAAAAGTTAAAATTTTTTCATTTTTTTCTTGCACTTTTGAATAAGAACGTATAAAACAAGTAATGTCAATTAATTATAAGGAGTCATATGAAAAATATATTTCTGACAGTTATTACCGTATTAACTTTATTTTTTGGTGTAATGGCTTGCTCTCAAAAAGAAAAAACAGCAGACATTATTGTTTTTACACAAACGGGTTGTCCGCATTGCGAACATGCAATGTTGTTTATTAATGATGTTATAAAAAAACAAAAACCCCATTTAACAATTGCAGAATATAACATTCGTGATTCCCAAAAGAATTACGACTTATTTTTAAAATATGTCAAAAAATATAATATTACCGGTAGCAGTGTCGGTACCCCATTAATTATCACAAAAGGAGTTCCTTTTGTCGGTTGGGATGACAAAACACAAGTTAAACTACTTGAAACCATTAACAAATAAAAAAGGAGAAGAAAAATGACAAATGAAACAAATTCTTGTAATTGCTCAAATAACGGTTGTGGTTGCACAAAAACTTCTTGCTGTGCCACAAGTGAATGCTTAAAAACAGCTTTCTTAGGTGGTTCTATTTTAGCTGGTGCATTAATTATTGCAGGTGCTATTTTAGTACAAAACAATAGTGCAAAACCATGTCCGAGAATGATGAAACATCGTCCGGCACCAACAATGGCTGCTCCAGACATCAAACCAACTGTTGCTCCGATTGCTAAAACAGCAGCTGCTCCGGTTGTTACAGATGAAGCTATTCGTAAATACATTGAAGCAAATCCAAAAATCATTATGGATTCAATTAATAAATTTGTTCAAGCTGAACAAGCTAAAGAAGAAGCAGCAAATCAACCAAAACCAGAAGAAATTAAAACAATTGTTGATGAAATCATTGCTGACAAATCCAATTATTCATTAGGTAATCCAAAAGGTAAATACGTCATCGTTGAATTCTTTGATCACAACTGTGGTTGGTGTAAACGCACAAACAAAGAAATGCACAAAGCTTTAAAAACAGCTAAAAATATCCGTTGGATTCCAATTGACACACCAATCTTTGGTGAAGGTTCAGAAGAAATCGCACGCTATGTATTGGCAGCTGGCAAACAAGGTAAATATGCAGAAATGCATGCTAAAATCGTTGAATTTGATGGTCGTTTAAATAAAGAAGCTGTCATCAAAATGGCAACTGAATTAAAATTAAACACTAAAAAATTAGAAGCTGATGCTAATGGTGCCGAAATTAAAGGCAAATTAGAAGCCAACAGAAAATATGCTTCTAAATTAAATATCCGTGGTGTTCCTATGTTAATTGTCAATGGAAAAATCAACCCAGGTGCGTTAATCGGTGAAAGATTAGAAGAAGCTGTTAAAGAATCAAATTCTATGAAATAAGAGAATATGACACTAGAAAACGACCGATTTATTCGGTCGTTTTTTTTAATATATATCAATAACTCCAGTCTACAACTACAAAACAAGAATCTTAAATTTATTTATTTCTTTCTTTTTGATTTTGTTTCAATCGGTTGCAAAGTTAAACTACCTGTCAAAACATCACACTCTCTTAAAATAACTTTAATTTTATCACCAACAGCATATTTTTTACCACTTGAACGGCCAATTAAAATTTGATATTCATCATCAAATTCAAAATAATCACTTGTCAAAATACGCATCGGAACAAATCCATCTGCACCATAAGTCATCAACCGAACAAATATACCAAAAGAAGTAATAGCAGAAATCCGTCCTTCAAAAGAATGGTTGACCTTGTTTTTCAAAAAACCGGCAATATATCTATCATTTGCGTCATGTTCTGCTGAAGCGGCTTGTCGTTCCGTGTAAGAAATATGTTGAGCCGTTTGAGAAAATGTTTTTTCTTCCTCTGCCGTTAAACCACCATCCCCTAATTTTAAAGCAGAAACCAGAGCCCTATGAACCATAATATCTGCATATCGTCTGATAGGTGATGTAAAATGAGCATATCTTTCTAAAGCTAAACCAAAATGACCAATATTTTCAGGATTATATTGCGCTTGTGATTGCGATCTTAATACAGTTTCATTCACAGCAAAGTCTTTTTCAGAACCTTGAAAATACTTTAATATTTCATTAAAATCACTCGGAAGAGAATGCGTATTTAAAGGTATTTTTGATTTATAATGGATACCCGCTAAAAAACGATTTAAAGTATTCATTTTTTCAAGACTTGGCTTATCATGTATACGATACATAACCGGCTTGCCTTTTTCCTCCAATGTTTCAGCTGCAGATACGTTAGCTAAAATCATCAATTCTTCTATCAACTGCATACTTTCAGTTTGTATACGTTCCGTAATTTCTGTAACTTTGCCATATTCATTCACACGCACAACTTGTTCAGGAACATTAATTTCAATGACACCTCTTTTGTTTCGTTGTTTTCGTAAAAGCTGATAAACCTTATACAAAGTTGCTATTTGCGTTTCTAATCCTAATATTGGTTGTTTACCTTGAATAGCATCTTCCACTTCATCATACGTCAAGCGTCTTACAGATTGTATAATAGCCCGATGAAATGTATGTTTACGTTTACGCCCGTTTTTATCTATCCAAATTTCACACACAAGAGATGCCCTCGGTTCATTCGGATTTAACGAACAAACACCATTAGATAATTCAAACGGCAACATTGGTATTACTTTATCCGGAAAATAAACGGAATTACCCCGCACCCATGCATCTCTATCTAATGCTGACCCACTTCGCACATACCAAGCTACGTCAGCAATACCGACCATAATGTGATATCCACCTTTATTATCCGAACTTAAATCTTCTTCTGCCCATACAGCATCATCAAAATCCCGTGCATCTGCACCATCAATTGTAACAAATGGAATATGTTTCAAATCAATTCTATTTTTATCATTTAACTGAACAGAAACTTTTTGAACCTCTTTTTCACTCTGAACAGAAAAAGAAACAGGCAAACGATGCATAAAAATAGCACTCAATGTCGGTGCAAACGGCTCATCAGCAGAGCCTATACGACGAACAAATTTAGCCACCGGATTACGTGAACGAATCATCGGAATATCTACAACTACCAAATCACGATTATGAACTTCACGAGGAACATCTAACAAAAGAAACGGTTGCGCAATACGTCTATCCAAAGCATAAACTTTGCCGTTTTCGTACATACCGACAATGTTATTATCTCCGGCACTAATCCGCCTCAATACAACACCCTCATAAAGCTGATTACCAATATATTTCACTTTTGTTTGAACAATATCCCCAATACCTGCTGGTGGATTAATATTGTTTTTAACAATTAAAATTTGGGGAGATGGTTTATTTTCCGGCCATTCAAGAGGACGAGCCAATAAATCACCCATGGAATCTTCCCCTGTTATTTTAAGCTGGCAATGTTCAGGTAGACGACCTGTTACTTGTAAGCGGTAAGATTTTGCATGAACATCTCGTTCTAATACTCCCGTTTCTTTCAGCTCTCTTAACATATTTTTAAGCTGAACACGATTATCACCTTTAATATGAAACTGACGAGCAATATCCTTTTTTGAAACACTACCGCTTTGTGCATTTAAATAATCCGTCAGTTCTCTCATGGACGGTAAAGTATGTGATGCTTTTTTAACCATAGCATAACCCTTTCCTGACAATCTGATAACTTAATTTATTTTACCATATTTTATACATTTATGCAATATCAGACAATAAAAAAACGTCTTTCATTCAGAAAGACGTTTTTGTTAAAGCTTAATCAATAGATTTCATTAATTCATTAAACATTTTTTCAAATCCGGCTTTTTCAACTATTCGCTGTGCCGTTTCATCAAACAACATACACGCATCCGTTAAATTTAAAGCTTGTTCCTGTTTTTCAGTCCAAATAACCTGATCTTGTTGAATACCTTGTTCTTTGGCTTTTACAATTTTAACAAACATACGTTCATTAGATATTAGTTCTTCGGCAATATCTTGTGAAATTTTTGGATAAATAAGAGCATCATACTCTGTTAATACCGTTTCAAGAGATTTACCTCTACGACCCCATGCTCTGTCAATTTGGTTAATTTCTTTTTTAAATTTTTGACTAAAATACTCCGGATAATTTTTTAACGGCATATTAGCTTCCGTACAAACTAAACTATAAGCAACCAAATGACGATAAACAATACCAGACACAACGGTTAGTTGATCCATTGAACTGTTTTTAATATCAGAAAAACTCTTTGGTGTTGGTATTTCAACAACTTCTGAATCAACTTTTTCAGAACGGTTTTGTTCCGTAGAATTAAAAATACCTAAACCGGCAAACAATATTAAAACGAGAATAAAAAGAGAAAGAAAAAATCTTTTCTCTGTACGTTGTTTTGCTTCTTCTACCATATTATTGTCCTTTTCCAGAATTAAACAATCTAAGTTTTGTATACATCATTTCGCATAAAATTGCAAGTATGATTCTCAATAAAGAAAAAGCACTCCATTCAGAGTGCTTTTCTTTTAATTTAAGCTTTTTGAATATCAAAACTAATTACAGAATCACCTAATTCTTCTGTTTTAGCGTGTGTTAAATCACTAGAAACAGATAATTCAACAGCTAATACTTGCTCTTGTATATATTTTTGATGTTCTGCTATAGCGTCATTCACCAAAGTTGAATCACTATGATAGAATAATTTAATTCTATCTGAAACATCAAAATCTTTTTCTTTTCGTTCTGATTGAATCATACGAACAAAATCACGAGCAATACCTTCTTTTTCCAATTCAGGTAAAATTTCGGTATCTAACTGAATAACAGCTGTATTATCAGGTAACGGTTGTCCATCAAAACCTTCTTTCATAACTAAACGTAATTCATATTCTTCTGATGTCAATACTTGACCGGCAATACTTAATGTACCATCTGCATTTTGACTCCATTCACCTGTTTTAGAAGCAGCCATGATATCTTTCATAAAACGCCCCAATCGTTTTCCGATTAATGGGGTTTTTAAATATAAGAATGTATCAGCAACAGATTGAATATTTGTTGTTAATTCAACATTTTTAACATTAACTTCATCTTTAATCACTTCTACAAAATCATATAATTGTGAAGCTTTTTCTCCGGCAACTGTCATTGATTTTAACGGTAATCTGTTTCGTAATTTATGTTCTTCACGAATAGATTTAACCGTAGAAGAAACCATACGAACCAAATCCATTTGAGCCATTAATGTTTCATTGACATTCAAACCAGTGACATCAGGGAAATCTGTTAAATGAACTGATTCGTTGCCAGTTAATCCTCGATAAACATATTCTGCTGTCATCGGCATTAATGGTGCCATAATACGGCAAAGTGTTTCTAATACTGTATATAATACATTAAAAGCATTTAAATCTTGTCCATCCCAGAAACGAGCTCTTGAACGACGAATATACCAGTTATTTAATATATCTAAAAACTCTGCACATTCATTACAGGCTTTATTTAAATCATAGCCCGACATACCTTCTTTAACGCTTTCGGTAAGCAATCTTAATTTAGATAAAATATATTTATCCAAAACATCTGGTGAATCAACCGTTTTTGTAGCCTTAATACCTTCAGCATTGGCATACAAACAGAAGAAATAATAAGCATTCCAGAAAGGCATTAAAGCTTTACGAGCATTTTTAGCCACTTCTTTACCATCTTGGTCTAAAGCTACGTTTCCGCCCTTAATGACAGGAGATGAAATAAAGAACCACCGTAAAGCATCAGATCCCATTGTATCTAAAACAATATTCGGATCTGGATAATTCTTTAATTTTTTAGAAAGTTTTACACCACCTTCTGCCATAATTAATCCCGTACATAAACAATTTTTATAAGCCGGTTTGTGATGTAATGCCGTACCTAAAACGTGTAAAGTATAGAACCAACCACGTGTTTGATCAATAGCTTCTACAATAAAATCAGCTGGAAAATGGTTTTCAAACCACTTTTTATTATTAAATGGATAATGAATTTGACCTTCCGGCATAGAACCGGATTCAAACCAACAGTCAAAAACATCACTCACACGTCGCATCATTGTTTTTCCTGACGGATCATCCGGATTTGGATAAACAACATCATCAATCATCGGACGATGTAAATCGGTCATTTCAAAACCGGTTTTTTCTTTAATTTCTTTAATTGAACCAAAAACATCAATACGAGGAAATGCAGGATTGTCTGATTTCCAAACAGGAATAGGTGTACCCCAGAAACGATTACGGGAAATTGACCAATCTCTAGCCCCTTCTAACCATTTACCAAAACGACCGTGTTTTAAATGTTCCGGCGTCCAAGTAATTTGCTCATTTAAAGCAACCATTTCTTCTCTAAAATCAGTTACTTTAACAAACCAACCACTCATTGCTTTATAAATTAACGGCTGATCTGTTCGCCAACAATAAGGATAACTATGAGTAATTTGTTCTTTTTTAACAAGACGACGATTTTCCTTCAACCAACTCATAATGGCATCATTTGTTTCAAAAACCTGTTGTCCTTGATAATCAGGAACTTCAACTGTAAAACAACCGGCTTCATCAACAGGGCAGACAACTGGAAATTCTTTATCTAAAGCCCGACAAACATCAAAGTCGTCTTGACCAAATCCCGGTGCAATATGAACAATACCCGTACCATCTTCCGTTGAAACAAATTCTCCAGATAAAACTTTAAAACAACCTTTTTCTTTCAAAGAAACAAAATACGGAAACATGGGCTCATAGGACAAACCAACCAATTCAGATCCTTTAATTGTTCCAACAGCTTCCGCATGTTGTAATTGTTGTTTGTAACGACCTAATAAAGCTGTAGCTAACACATATTTTTCATCACCTTCTTGCATAATCGTATATTCAATATCAGCTCCAACAGCCAACATTAAGTTAGAAGGTAAAGTCCATGGTGTTGTTGTCCACACTAATAAATTTAAACCATTTTCCAATTTAAATAAAACGGTAATAGCATTATCCGTCTTATCACGATATCCTAGATTAACTTCAAAGTTAGAAACAGGTGTTTGGGCACTCCACGAATACGGTTGAACACGATAATCTTCATAAACCAAACCTTTTTCATACAAAGCTTTAAAATTGGCAATAATGGATTCCATAAATGACAAATCCATCGTTTTATAATCATTATTATAATCAACCCATCGACCAATCCGTTTAAATGTATCTGTCCAAATTGTTGAATATTTTAAAACATTTTCACGACAAAAAGCATTAAATTTATCAATACCATAAGCTTCAATAGCTTTGTGTCCTGATACATTCAATTCTTTTTCAGCAGCCATTTCTGCAGGTAATCCATGGCAATCCCAACCCAAACGACGTTCCACTTTTTTACCACACATTGTTTGAAAACGAGCAACAGTGTCTTTCACATAAGAAATCATAATATGACCATAGTGAGGCAAACCATTTGCAAACGGAGGACCGTCATAAAACACAAATTCTTCAGCGTTTTTACGAATTTCTATTGATTTTTCAAAAGTTTTTTCTTTTTCCCACGAAGCAATAACTTCTTTTTCCATTTCAGGAAAACTGATTTTTGCCGGCAAATCCGGATAATATTTTTGTTGTACCATATTTTTTCCCTTCTCTGTTAAATAATGTTGACAGTATGCCAAATAAAAAAAAGAAAATCAAGCAAAAAACAAGATTATCTTTTTTTTATTTTTCAAATTGATAAATTTCAAAAAAACGCACAAATTACTAATCTACAATTTCAAAATCTATTTTGTTTTCAAAAGTATGAATATGGATGTTTTTATGTTGATTGTTTAACCACTCCCGAATCCATAAAACAGCTGTATATTGTGGTTTTAAAATATATTCTCCGCCTGTTAAAATCTGAACCTTAGCTTCATCTAAAATAATTTTACTCCCTGAAATTGTATATCTGCTTGGAGAAATACCAATCTTCCCACCCCGAATTAAACATTCCGATGCAAGCAAAACAAAAGCCAAAGAAAGGCGATTATCAACAACACCATCAACAAAGCACTCTGAAACACCTGTTTTTAAATAATTATCAGCTATTTCATTTGTTATTTCTGTTTCCAATCCTAAAAAAGCCCGAAAAAACTTTAATCTGGCACTTAAAACCCGAGATGAATTTTTTAATAAAGCAATACCATCCTGTACAAACGTTTCATCAATTTCAAACAATTCTATCGTATTACCAAGGGTTCCGATTGTACCAGCTAAATCATGACTGACTTTTGTCATATACACTTCATTTAACGTCATTTTTTTTCTCCGATTTTCCTTTTTCTTTTTTAGAAGTAAAATATTCCGCTATTTTAAAACCGATTTTATCAAATCGTGTAATTAAAATCATACCGGCATCTGCACAAATTTTACGTTTATAAGCAACAACATTATCTATTTTTTGAGTAGAACAGCCCAATAAAGGAACCGAACTAACCTGTTTTGTGGCACGTCCTGCCAAATAAACAAATACTGGTTTTTTGGGTTTGTTTTGCTTTAAATAATCAGCTAATTCCATTTCAAAATGACTGTTTACTTTACCGATAATCAAAATAGCTGATGTAGATGTATCAGACAACAAAGCTTCAACAACCGGCACAAAAGATGTACCCAATAAAGCACCTGAACCAATACCTATACATGTTGAAACGCCTAATTTTTGCCCTGATAATTGTTGAACAGATTCATATGTTAACGAACTGGAACGTGACACAATACCAATATTTCCTTTAGGAAACAAATCAGCCGGCATATTACCAGCCAAAACCTGCTCCGGAACCACAATTCCCGGAGACGCCGGACCTATTAAGTAAACATGATGTTTTTTAGCCAACGCACGCATACGCAATACATCATGATATGGTACATGTGTTGTAGTGCAAATCACCAATGGAATATGAGCCTTAATAGCTTCTTCCGTATCCGCATAAACACGTGTTGGACTTGAAAAAACAACACTAACTTTTGGTTTTGTTTTGCGAACAGCCTCTTTAACCGTTGCATAAACAGGAATATCCATAAAACGGGTAACACTCTTATCTCTACTAATACCACTCACAATATGAGATCCATAAGCAATAGCTCGTTCTATATGAGTTGCCCCTGTTGCACTGGTAATTCCTTGACATAAAATAGGTGTTTCTTTTGTAGGAAATTGAATCATCATAACAAACTCCCAACAGACTTAACAATAGAAATAACAGCCTCTTCCGGTTGTTTAATCACAACAAACGGCAAATGACTTTCAAACAATAACCGTTCCCCAATATGAGCATTGGTACCATCCATACGAACAACTATCGGAATATCTGCCGAAATTTCACGTGAGGCTTCTATCAACCCTTGCGCAATAGTATCACAACGGGTTAATCCTCCAAAAATATTAATAAAAACCCCCTCTACATTCGGAACAGATAAAGCCATTTTTAAAGCTCTGGAAACAGAATCACCTGTCGGCTCCGTTCCAACATCCAATAAACAAGCTGGTCGACCTTGATGCGCTTCCAACAACTCTATTGTTGCTCCTCCCAAACCGGAACCATTAACCAAACAAGCAATATTTCCTGTAAAAGGCGTATATCTGAAATTATATTTTTCTGCCAATGCTTCTTTTTCTTTTCCTTCCGGACTTTCTTTTAATGCAAGAACATTTGAAAACCGTTCAATTGATTCATTATCAAAAATAATACGACCATCTTCAATAACCCATTGATTATCTTGCGTTAAAACCAAAGGTAAAAATTCAATTCCAACCGCATTATAATCAACAAACACTTGAAACATTTGTTTTAACAATAATAACAATTTAGCTTGAAGTGCATTCGAAACATCAAACAAACGAATCACTTTACACCAAAACAAAACTGTTGGTTTTAACGGAACTTCTAATTCTTGAATACAATCTTTTGTTTGAACAACAATAACATAAGTGTGTTTAACAAAATCCAAGCGAATAGATATACCAAATTTTTCTTTAACTTGACAAACCTCTTCAATATAAACACGCTGAATTATTTGAGCCTCTTTCATAGAAGATGTCAAAAAAGGATGACCTAACATATTTTCTGCAATTTGTATAATTTCTTCGGGTGTAGAAGCTTCTTGTACACCTGATTTTTTATCGTCTGAAGCATCAATAAAAACACCCTCCGACCAATTACGATCGTGAATTTGCACTTTGACCCGCCATTTCTTTCCTCCTATTTTTTGAACAGCTCTACCAGCTTCTTTAGGAGTATAAACAACCATTCCATTTAAAACAGACAAATTGTGTTCTTTAAAGAAACGTTTATTTTGATATTCATGAATATCCATAAGACCTCTATTAAATAATATTGTCTTATTAATTTGACACAAAAGAACAATGAAGTCCAGTTATTTTTACATCTGGTTTATGAAAAAATCAAATTATAACCTTACCGCTCAAAATATCTTCAATCCAAACATACATTAAAATAAGAATATTCAGAAAAATTCACACTTCATAAGTCTGTCTGTATCTTATTAAAATGAGAAACTATTTATCATGATGCAAAGGATGCATAAATGACAAATAAAACTCCTTCCAACATATTTTATCCTGTGAAATGGAAATAGATGACTTTCTAATCAAATTAGGAGAACATATCAAATCATTCCGACAAGCCAAGAATATAACCGTTAAAGAATTAGCACGTCGAACAGGTAAAACACAAGCAACAAAACAAAATAATTCTTGGCGTTTATCAAAAAAAATACTACACGTTATTATGAGGCATTATAATTCTTTGTAGGCATCAGTATGGTTTTTTAGCAACACTATTATACCATTTATCCATAACAGAACGTGCCTCTTTCAAATCAACATGATGAAGTGTAACAACATTTTCATCATAAAAAACTCTATCTCTAAATCCGATAGCATCAGCATCATCTCTTGTAGCGGCATAATAGATTTCAGTTATATTAGACCATTTAATAGCATTTAAACACATCGGACAAGGCTCACAAGATGTATATAAAATACAACCTGATAAATCAAACGTATTTAATTTTTGACAGGCCAAACGAATACACATTACTTCTGCATGAGCCGTCGGATCATTGTTCGGCACAACCATATTATGAGCTTCTGCAATAACTTGCCCGTTTTTGACAACAACCGCTCCAAACGGAGAACTTCCCGTTTCAACAGATTTTAAACTTTCATCAATTGCTTTTTGTAAAAAATAAGTATGTTCTTGCATTTTAAACTCCTTTAATTATTTCAACAAACTACCAATAACAAAAAAGCAAAACAAATGCAATAAAAACTTGATTCTTTTCTCAAAATATGCTTATATGCAACATCTTGATTATAAAAACAAAAGAGGAAGTTATGAATTTAAAATATTTTACTCTGTTAACAGCAACGGTTAGTGCGTTTTTTGTTTCTTCTGCAATAGCTGCTGAAACAATAAATGAATCGGAAGCCGTTAAAGTACAAAAACCGTCTGAATTGAGATTAAACGTCAGACGTATTGGTTTGGAATTATCTTCAACAGAAGTCAGCAACTCTGAAGAATACGAAAATTCACCAGTTTCTCAATTAAACACCGATAGTCAATCTATTATTAAAGGTATTTTAGATGTCGTATTAGAATACGATCATGAAAAAATGCGTTGGGATAACAGTATTTTCTTAAATTACGGCAAAACAAAAATTAAACCTCGCAATGAATTTGCCGAAACAACAGAAAACGAAGATAAAATTTTGTTAACAAGTGATTATACTTACAAATTACTTAAAATACACAATATGGATGTGGGACCTTTTGCAAGTATTGAATATCAAACAGAATTTACTCGTAATGAAGACGCTCCCCGTATGAAAGTTTTCCGAGGAAAAACCGGTGCAAAATTATTAAATGGAAAAATTATTAAAGATTTATATATTGCCGGTGTCGGTGAATACGACATGACTTATTCTGATAATAAAACTACAAAATTTGCATTAGAAACCGGTTGGCGTTTAGAACATACTGTCCGGGATGGCGTCAAATTATCAACAGATGGTTATTTCAGAAAATATTTATCATACAGTAACTATGTCGGAACAGATTTAAAATATGATTTAAGCTTAACAGCTCGTATGGATGTTGACATGACAAAAAACTTAACGTTTGGGCCTTATATTTCATACCGTCAAGCTCAAGCTCGTGAAGCACACAAAAAAGGAAGCAATTTAATGCTTGGTGTTTCTTTAGCGTACAAAGACTTATTTCAAATATGGCAATAAAAATAAACAATTATCAAATAAAGGAGTAAAAAAATGAAAATTTTATCAGAATTTAAAAAATTTGCTATGCGCGGTAACGTATTAGACATGGCTGTCGGTATTATCATTGGTGCCGCTTTTGGAAAAATCGTTGATTCTGCCGTTAAAGATGTACTTATGCCTCCAATTGGATGGGCAACAGGAAACGTTGATTTTTCTAACTTATTTTTAGTTCTTAAAGAAGGTACAAAAGTTGCTGCTCCATATGATTCATTAGCTGCTGCGCAAGCTGCCGGTGCCGTAACCATTAATTATGGACTTTTCTTAAATACAATTGTTAGTTTCTTAATCGTTGCTTTTGCTGTATTTATGTTAATTAAAGCTATGAATACCGTTCAAGAAAAATTAGATAAATCAGAAAAAGAAGCAGCTCCTACAACAAAAAAATGTCCATACTGTTTATCAGAAATCAATATTGATGCAACAAGATGCCCGCACTGTACATCCAACATTGAAAACAAATAATCAGTTTTATTCAATATAAAGAGCTTGGCAACAAGCTCTTTTTTTATAGCCATTTTTTGTTTTTTTACTTGATTTTTGGCTTGTTTTTTTTTATGCTTATTCATATTTGAAAAAGGAATTGTTGCAATGAAAAAAAGTTTATATTGTTTGATTATTTGTACTTGTATCAGTTGTTTTTCGGGTTTTACGTATGCTGATTCAAAACCAACTGTTTTTGATTTTGAAGATGTTACTCAAAAAGCTCGTTTATTATCCGAACAACCCTATCAAAAACAAAAGTTAAATTTACCAAAAGAATTGGCAGATATGAATTACGATGAATTCCGAACATTACGTTATGTTCGTGAATCAGGTCCTTGGTATAAACAAAACATTCCTTTTGAATTACAATTTTTTCATACAGGTTCTATCTATACAAATTCTGTTCGTATCAATCAAATTATTGATAATAAAGCTTCATACATTCCATATATGTCTAATGCCTTTACAAAAGGTAATACCCCATTATCAAATATATCCGGAGATATTGATTATGCTGGTTTTAGATTACACTATCCACTTAACACAGCCGATTATTACGATGAATTGATTTCCTTTTTAGGTGCCAGTTATTTTAGAGCATTAGGTAAGAATCAAAAATACGGTATTTCTGCTCGTGGATTAGCCATAGATACAGGTGTTCAAACAGGAGAAGAATTTCCTATTTTTAAGGAATTTTGGATCCAACGTCCGGTTTATCGGCAACGCAATATAACAATTTATGCTTTACTGGATAGTCCTCGTATCAGTGGTGCTTACGAATTTTTTATTCAACCGGGAGCAAATACAAAAATTGATGTAACAGCAACACTTTTTCCGAGAGAAGATATATCAAAAGCAGGTGTTGCTCCTCTGACAAGTATGTATTTATTTGGTGAAAACACAAAAAATAAATTTTTTGATTACCGTCCTGAAGTACATGATAGCGATGGATTACTTGTTTTAAACGGAAACGGTGAATGGTTATGGAGACCTTTGGATAATTCCAAATACCTACGGATGAGTTCTTTTGTTGATACAAATCCAAAAGGTTTTGGCTTAATGCAACGGGATAGAAATCCGGATCACTATCAAGATTTAGAAGCAAACTATCATGAACGCCCAAGCGTTTGGATTGAACCTAAAGAAGGCTTTGGCAAAGGAAGTGTTCATTTAGTTGAAATTCCTTCCGATAAAGAAATACATGATAATATTGTTGCCTTCTGGTGGCCCGAAGAACCTTTAAAAAAAGGTCAATCTTATACGTTTAAATATCGGATGAACTGGATTAATACTGAAGATGAAAGTGTGTTTCCAAAAGGTAAAATTATTGCGACACGGACAGGCGTTGGCGGTGTCTCCGGAACAGATAATAATGATTTACTAAAATTCGTTATTGATTTTAAAGGTGGTGAATTAAATAACGTCAAAGAATTAGAAATAACACCGAATATTTCTGTTGACAATGGAGAAATACACAATATTGTTCTACAAAAAAACAATTTAACAGATGGTTACCGTTTGTTCTTTGATTATCAACCATCAGGAAAAACGGCTGAAATAAGAGCATCTATCAAATCTATTCGTGAACCAGATAAAAACAGTGATTTAACTGAAATTTGGACTTATCAATATTTACCATAGGAGTAAATATGGGACATATTAAATTTTACACCATTGAAGACTGGATTACTGCTTATTTAAAAGAATGGGGGTATTCTGATGAAAATACACTTTTGGAAATTACTCAAAAATTAAAAAGTCAAAAACAAAATTTGCATCCTGATGATATTTCAACATTATTAAATGAGCATTTACTTGTTTTTATTCACAAAATTTTACCCGAATCTTCATTATCTGATATCCAAAAATTAAATTATTTTAAAATGGTTTTTTTTAGCGAAAAACTTTATGAAAAATGTCAGCTTTTTCAACAAATTTCAAAAGAAGAAGAAAAAATGCTTATACAATGTTTTCAAAAACATTTATATCAAATTGCGCCTAATATTATTCAGGCAAATATGTTTAGACAAAGTATTAAAACATTTCATCCTTTCTGGAAGTTAAAAAAAACAGTTGGTAAAAGCATTAAATTAATTACAAATCTCGGAAAAAAGGCGTAATATGAATAATGAATATATTGTATTATCAGATATCAGTAAAAAACAAGTCGTTTGGAGAAGAATTAAATTATTTGGCTTGGTTTTAATCTGTGTAGCCTTAGCAACTTTTAAATGGGCTACATTTATGCCTAGTGATGTTGTTTTACCACTCAAAATCGGTATGATATTTTTATTCGGTATTACTTTTGCTTGGATTTGTTTGTTTTTCTGGTCTGCGCTTTTTGGCTTTTTTGAAATTTTAAGACATCGCAAAATGCCTGGCATCAAAAGAGTTCCTTTTGAAACAAAACTATCAACCAAAACAGCAATCTTAATGCCTGTCTACAATGAAGATCCGACAAGTGTTTTTGCTAACTTGTTAGCAATGGCAAGAGATTTAGTAGCAACAAGACAAGAAAATGCTTTTGATTTTTTTGTATTAAGTGACACAACAAATCCTAAAATTTGGATTCAGGAAGAAGCACTTTGGTTTCAAACAAAAAATCTATTTCCTGATACCATTAATTTATATTATAGACACCGTCCAAAAAATATTGCTCGTAAAAGTGGTAACATTGAAGATTTTTGTGTTCGTTGGGGTAGCAATTACGATCATATGATTGTTTTAGATGCCGATAGTTTAATGACAGGTGAAACAGTTGTTAAAATGGCTCAATTAATGGAAGCAAACATCTCAACCGGTATTATTCAAGCACCACCCATGATTATTAACAGACATACTTTTTTTGCCCGTGTGCAACAATTTGCCGGTCGGGTTTACGGTCCTATTGTAAGTGCCGGTTTAGCTTACTGGCAAGTTTGGGATAGCAATTACTGGGGACACAATGCCATTATTCGTACACGAGCTTTTATGGAATGTTGCGGTTTACCTGTTTTCCCCGGACAAGCACCTTTTGGTGGACATATTTTAAGTCATGATTTTGTTGAAGCAGCACTCATCAGACGTGGCGGTTGGTTAGCGTGGATGTTGCCGGAATTAAAAGGAAGTTATGAAGAATGCCCTCCATCTATGCTTGATTTTGTTGTGCGGGACAGAAGATGGTGCCAAGGAAATTTACAGCACTTGAGAATCTTGTTTTCTCGCAAATTACACCCTGTTTCACGTTTACATTTCACATTAGGTATTATGTCATATTTATCATCACCATTATGGTTTCTTTTCTTATTTTTAGGATTAGGAATTGCTTTATGGCGTGAATTTTTTCCTCCGGAATATTTTTCAGATACAAAAAGTTTATTTCCGACTTGGCCGGTGTTTGATTTAATAGGAACACTCGCATTATTCGGATTATCAATGGGTATGTTATTTATTCCTAAAATTCTAGGCGGTATTGTTGTTTTGTGTCAACATCGGCCATTAAAAGAATTTGGTGGTTTTTGCGGATTAATTGCTACACTATTTATTGAATTTATTTTCAGTGCTTTAATTGCTCCAATTATGATGCTGTTTCAAACAAAAATTGTTTTCGATATTCTGCTGGGTATTGATGCCGGTTGGAATGCACAAAATCGTGATGCAACAGGAACACCCTGGTTAATCGCTTTTAAACGACATATTGGTCATGTTATTTTAGGAACACTTACTTCTGCTGTTATTTATTTATATATTCCAACATTATTTTATTGGATTTTACCAATCACAATCGGATTAATTTTATCTGTTTTCATTTCTGTTTGGTCATCAAAAGAAAGCGTTGGTAAATGGGCAAAAAAATGTCATTTGTTTATCATTCCAGAAGAATATGAAAAACCAACCATCCTTAAAATGGCTGAACAAGCTAATCAGGATATTACTAATGTTAAACCAAAAGAACAAGGAATAGACTTATTGATAAAAAATCCACAGTATCAAGCATTACATATTTATATGTTATCGGTTAACGGTCCTGAACCGGACTTTGAAATGAAAACAATTCGTCAGGTTATTCAAAAAGTTCAAGGTTTCGCTCAAAATAACTTTTTAGATTTATTACCAGATGAAGAAAAATATTGTTTATATCATCCTGAAATACTAGCCGAATTATCTTTATTACAAACAATGAATCAATAAAAAACACAACAAAATCAACTAGAAATAAAAAAAATAGAATTACATACAAAAAAAACTTGATTTTTATAAAAAAATACGTTATAAATGTAAACATTCTAGATGACCCCATCGTCTAGAGGCCTAGGACATCGCCCTTTCACGGCGGTAACCGGGGTTCGAATCCCCGTGGGGTCGCCAATTAAAACCGACTTTTTAGTCGGTTTTTTTTATATCTCAAATAACAAAAAAGGATGTTATAAGATTTTATACAACATCCTTTTATTTAAATAATTCTGAAAAAATCACTGTATATCATCCCAATGAATATGATTACCCACTGAAATATCTTTCACAAGAGTTTTACCAATAACCTTGTTCATATCAGATGCCAAAATGCCAGTAATAAATGGTCGCTTTGTCGTTAAATCTTCACGTGTAATTTGATGTCCTGCTATTAAATTACATCTTGCTACAAGTGTAGAAAAAGCAAATTCAATAGTTACCTGTTCTTCGGGTAATGCTTCTTTGCGACCTCCTCGCATTTTAGCAATCTCAGCTGAATTTTTAATCAAAGATACACATTCATCAATATCCATTGAACAAATAATATCCTCCCCTTTACGTTCCTTTGTATCTGTAAAATGACGCTCTAAAACACTAGCACCCAAAGCAACAGCAGACAAACAAGCCAAATTATTCAATGAATGATCAGATAATCCTATAATTTCATTCGGAAAAGCTTGTTTTATTTCTTCCAATGCACCCAATCGTATTTGTTCCGGTTGAGTTGGATACAAATTTGTTGTATGTAAAATAACAAACTGATTATGATATTCTAAAATACAATCAACAGCTTTTTTAACAGCAGATATATTATTCATACCAGTTGAAAGAATAATCGGTTTGTTTTTGGAAGCAACATACTTAACAAATTCATAATTATTCATTTCCCCTGAACCGATTTTATATGCAGGCACCTTAAATTTTTCTAACCTATCTACAGCTGCAAATGAAAAGGGAGTAGAAATAAATATCATTCCCAAACTTTCAACATATTCTTTAAATTCCAACTCTTCATTTTCCGTCAAAGCACAACGAGCCATAATATCCCAAATAGAATGCGGAGAATTACCAGGGATAGCTTTTTTTGCTAATTCACTCATCTCCTCATTTATAATATGTGTTTGATGTTTAACAATCTCAGCACCAGCTTTTTTAGCAGCATCAGCTAATTTTTTAGCTTCAATTAAAGAACCATTGTGATTAATACCTATTTCAGCAATAACCAAAGGTTTATAATCTAAACCAATTTTACGACCAGAAATTTCTATATACTTATTCATCAGAACTCCTTTGTTAATATCAGTAGAAACAAGCATATAGAAAATACAAGTAAAAGAAAAGACTTTTTATAAAAAAACACGATTATATCTTATAACCGTGTTTTTTTGAGTTAGAATACTTGCTTTTTGCAACTTTTTATTAACTGTGTTAATGCAATTAAAAATTCTTTCGGTTGCTCTTGAATTTCAAGCATCAAATCCGTTAATTCAGGTGAAAAAGATTCAAAATCAGGATATTCACGTGGCATCAACAATTGATATGGTTCAATATTAAATACTTTTGCCATCGCTTCTAATGTTGTTAATTTTGTACTGGCAATATTATTTTCAACCTGACAAACCATTTCTACCGTTTTACCAATTTGTTCCGCTAAATCATGTTGAGTCATTTTCATTTTTTTACGATATTTTTTTACATTCTTTGCAACTGTTACTCTTAAATCATCTTTCATGTTACCTCCATATATTCAATCATTTCAATACAAAACCAACAGACTAAGATTAAAATCACTTTTTGCTATTTAAAAACTTAGCCCATTATATTTAATTATAGCACAAATTACCCAAAAATACCACTAACAGATCCAAAAATTAAAATTTTATTTTAAATTTTTATATTTATTCTTTTGTAACCATCTGTTCATGTACTTTACTGTTTAAATTATCTAAAAACTGTGTTTCAATTTTATTGTATTGTTTAAACAACCATTGTGAACGGAATAAAACAAAAATAGACAGCAATACCAATACAATAATTACCTTTGGATTCTCTGTTAAAAAGTGATGTACAACAGTCATTAAAAAGAAACACACAACCAACAATCTAAATGTTGTAAGTAAAACCAACGGCAGATGATTAGATGATTTTTCATTCCATAATTTATAATAAATCAAACCAATTTTATTATTAGACGGAAACAATTGCTTAATATTTTTATTATGTGCTAAATCATAAGAATGAAGTGTTTCTTCCATCTTTTTTATCATCTTATTATCACGAATACTTAAAACAGATAATTTATCTTTAATCCGATTTGTTATCGGACTAAATTTATCCTGTATAACAGTCGGCAAAATTGTTTCCCATCCAATCAAAGCTTTTAAAAACGGTGCCATAAGTGCCAATGTAATACTTGTAACAATAATACGAGCAGGTAAATGTGGCAAGAAAGAATGAATAAACGGTTTTATAAAATAATTACTTAATCCAATAATGGAATAATTAATCATAATAAATAAAATCAAGCGAACAAAATAATTTTTAAACAGTATGTTCCACAACCGTATATCTTGTTTTGTATCTGCTTTTTCCGATGCATTTCTCGCCAATGCTGAAACCCATTTCTCGGGTAATTTTTCCGATAATTTTTGATATGTTGGAATAGCACATTTTATCATCATCGGAGTCAAGAATGTGGTAATAACTGAAACAGCAACAATAATCGGATAAACCTGCTTGTCTAAAACACCGATACTCATACCTAATGTTGCAATAATAAAAGCAAATTCACCTACTTGAGCTAAAGAAAAACCACCTTGTATAGAAGTTTTAAGCGATTGACCTGAAACCAGAAAACCAAAACAAGAAAAGGCAACTTTACCAATAATAACAATCAAAGTTATCACAAAAATCGGTAAAGCATAAGTAACAAACATGGCTGGATCCACCATCATACCTACCGAGACAAAGAATACCGCTCCAAAAAAGTCTTTTAATGGCTTAATAATTTTTTCTATCCGTTCTAAAAGAGGTGTTTCTGCTAAAATAGATCCCATAATAAAGGCCCCAAGAGCAGATGAAAAACCAGAATACGTTGCCAACCAAACCATACCAAAACACATAGCAATTGTAAATAACAACAACATTTCATCATTTAGAAAGTTGTTAATTTTCTTTAAGAAAGTCGGTACCAAATAAATACCTGTTACAAAACATAAAACAAGGAAGAAAATTAATTTTAATGTACTTAAAACAAGTTCTCCCCCGTTAATTGTACTTCCTAAAGCAATTGTTGGCAATAATACCAATAATAAAATACCAACTAAATCTTCAACAACCAAAACACCAAAAACTAAATCAGTAAACTTTTGTTTCTTAATATTTAAATCATCAAAAGCTTTAATAATAATAGTTGTTGATGACATAGAAATCATACTACCTAAAAAGAAACTATCCGTTGTCGACCAACCAAGCAACAAACCCGTATTATAACCTAAAAATAACATAAATAATATATTGGCATTAGCCGTAATCATCGCTGCTTTGCCAACATTCATCATTTTTTTGAAACTAAATTCAAGCCCCAATCCGAACAATAAGAATATAACACCAATATCTGCCCATAACGACAAATTAGCTTTATCCGTTACTGTTGGCAAAAAAGCCAACGACGGACCAGCAAAAATACCAGCCAAAATATAACCTAAAACCGTTGGTTGTTTAAGCTTTTTAAACAAAAGCGTAATTAAAGCCGCATAAATAGTTATCAGTGTTAAATCAACAATTAATGAATGTATTCCGTGCATAATGTTTCCTGTACATAAATATATTAGTGAAATATATCATATTATAACAAAAAACACTTTAAAAATAGGTAAACAAAACTACACTTTTTACTTTATTTTTGATTTAAAACCGTTAAAATATCCTCTGTAATTTGGTCTGGTGTTAAATGATACTTTTGATATAAATTTTGAACAGAAACTCTATCACTAAACTCTTTAAAAGAACCATAATTTAATACTTTCATATCACTTACACCAAAAAATCGTGCAATTTTTTCACCAAAACCACCATCTAACTCACCATCTTCAAGTGTAACAACTAACTGATGTTGTTCTTTTAAATCATTCAAACATTTTTCATCAATACCAGTTAAATAGCGAGGATTAATGAGTGTTGGTATTATATTTTTTTCTTTAAGTTTATCTGATACATTCTTACCTAATTCAAAAAAGTTACCAGCACCAATTATAGCAACTTTTGCACCCAATTGAACTGTTTTATATTTATTTAAATTGTTATAATCAACATCTACCACATCATTTGAATGAACAACTGTTCGCGGTATACGAATTACAACCGGATATTCTTGCTGTTCCAATCCCCAATGCAACATACTTAAATACTCTTCTACTGATGTTGGTGATAAATAAACAATATTGGGAATATTGGAAATCAGTGGAATATCAAATGTGCAAAGATGTGTCATATCCGCCCCTGAAATACCCCCACCCGCTACCAAGATAACAGCAGGATTGTTATTTAAAGCTAAATCTTGTGAAAGTTGATCATATGTCCGTTGGATAAACGAACTCAAAACCATAAAAACAGGTTTACACCCACCTTTGGCCAAAGCTGATGAAAAAGCAACCCCATGTTCTTCTGCAATACCAACATCAACATAATTATCACCTAAGTCTTTCCGGCGTGTTGCAGTTAATCCAAAAACACCTGGTGTTCCGGCATTAACAACCACAATAGATTTATCTTGTTGAATTTTTTGATAAAGATAATTATAGGTAATATCATTATAAGTTTCACCGCTAAAAGAATGTTTTGAAGAACCATCTTCAAGATGAAACGGCATACTCCAATGCCAAAATTCTTTGTTTTCTTCAGCTAATTTATATCCTTTACCTTTGCATGTATGAATATGAATAAGAGTTGGTTTATTTGTATTTTTAACCTGATGTAATATCGTAAGCATATCTGTCAAAGAATTACCGTCAGCAACATAATGATATTCAAATCCCAGTGCTTTAAATAAATTACAATCTGCTTTTCCGTTTGTTTCTCTTAATAAACGAAGATTCGTATATAAACCACCATGATTTTCAGCAATAGACATTTCATTATCATTCAGAATAATAATAATGTTACTGTTTAAAACAGCCGCATTACTCAATCCCTCTAAAGCTTCACCGCCAGATAAAGATCCATCACCTAAAATCGCAATAACATTATGGTTTTCATTTTTTAAATCACGTGCTTTTGCCAATCCACAAGCCAAACTCACAGATGTTGACGTGTGCCCGATTTTAAATAAATCATGCTCACTTTCATCTTGATTTGTATATCCTGAAATTTGAGACATCCCCTCTTTTGTTAAAAAACCATCTTTTCGACCCGTTAAAATTTTATGCGGGTAACATTGATGTGAAACATCCCAAACAATTTTATCTTTTGGTGATTCAAAAACATAATGCAATGCAATAGCGGTTTCTACAATCCCTAAATTCGGTCCGACATGCCCACCCATAATACTGTTTCTATTTAAAATAGCATCTCTGATTTCTGTCGCTAAAATTTCCATTTCGTCTACAGACAATTTTTTTAAATCAGTTGGATTATTTAGTTTTTCAATGTATGTCATTTACACTCCTTATAAAAAATATTTTTGTATAGTATAAAAGAAAGAATAGGTAAGATGTCAAGATAAAATTTCAACATATCGAATTTCATAAAAACCATTTCATAAAAATTCTTTATGATTACTGACATTTTTATTTTATCAATGTATTTTCGGATAAACGACTTGACAAAAAGGTAAAAATCAAGTATTATATATATTATATATAATCACCAACTCATACATAAAGGAAAATTAAGAATGTCAGCCAAAATAATTGTTTTTGCCAATGAAAAAGGTGGCACAGGAAAATCAACGTTAGCTATGCACATTATTGTTGCATTATTGCGTTTAGGAAAAAAAGTTGTTTCTTTTGATTTAGACTATCCACAAGGAACATTAACTCATTACATTGAAAATCGTGAAGCATTTGCAAAAACAATGGGAACACCTATGCCTATTTCAAAACACATTGTTTGGAATGATGATATGGCACGCATTTATACATTGCAAGGCGAAATTGACAAAGTCAAAGAAACAGCTGATTTTATCATTATTGATACACCTGGTGCTGTTACAGAATTATCCCAAGAATCAATGATTATGGCAGATGTATTAGTAACACCTATCAATGACAGTTTGGTTGATTTAGATGTTTTAGCACAAATTGATACCAACACGATAAAAATTAAAGGACCAAGCCATTTTTCACAAGTTGTTTGGTCTACCCGTCAACAACGTATGATGGAACGAAAACCATCATTACACTGGGTTGTTGTCCGTAATCGTTTAACATACAGCAAAAGCAAAAACTCTCAATTAATGACCGTATTGTTAAATGCATTATCTCGTCGGATACATTATACATTATCAGCAGGTATTTCAGAACGTGTTGTTTTCCGTGAATTATTTTTAAAAGGTTTAACGATGTTAGACTTAAAAGAAAACGGTTTAAATATGCCAACTTCTATTTCTGCTACAACAGCAAAACGAGAAATTATGGAATTAATGCAAAATATTTTTCCAAAAGGACTTGATAACCCGACAATCAAATGATATAAAGGTATAATACTTTAATTATATCATTGTTTGAGGGGGAAATATGGAAATACAAACAATCAAAACAAAACCGTATACAGATCAAGTATGCGGCACAGCTGGTTTACGCAAAAAAGTATCTGTTTACAAACAAGAAAATTATTTAGAAAACTTTATTCAATCCATCTTTAATGCATTAACGGGATTTGAAGGAAAAACACTTGTTATTGGTGGAGATGGGCGTTATTTCAACACAGAAGCTATTCAATCAATTATCAGAATTGCAATCGCAAATCAGTTTGGACGTTTAATTATCGGACAAAACGGAATTCTTTCAACACCGGCAGCATCGCATTTAATTGTTAAAAGAAAAGCTTTTGGTGGTATTATTTTATCTGCTAGTCATAACCCAGGTGGACCGGATGGTGATTTTGGTATAAAATATGATACCGAAAAAGGAGCACCCGCCCCACAATCATTAACAGACAAAATAACTGAAAAATCAAAAGTTATTGATCATTATTGGTCTTGTAATATACCTGAAGTTGATTTATCCGTCATTGGTGAATTTACATATGGAGACACCGTTATTGAGGTTGTAGATTCTATTAATGATTACGCTTTATATATGCAGGAAATTTTTGATTTTGAGGCCATTAGAGGATTATTTAAAAACGGATTTAAAATGGTTTATAATGCTATGAATGCCGTTACAGGACCTTATGCTCAACGTATTTTTGAAAATTTGTTAGGTGCAGAAAAAGGAACTGTTATTAATAGCACTCCTAAACCTGATTTTGGCGGATTACACCCTGAACCAAATTTAACTTATGCAAAATCATTTGTTGAAAGTATGTATCAATCAGATGCTCCTGATTTTGGTGCAGCATCAGACGGCGATGGCGACAGATATATGATTTTGGGTAATCACTTTTTTGTTTCACCATCTGACAGTTTATCAATTATGAGTGAATATGTAGAACAAATACCTTTTTATAAAGGAAAAATGTACGGTGTAGCACGTTCCATGCCCACAGCCAACGCCGTAGATTTTGTTATGAAAGATAAAAATCTGCCTGTTTATGCAACACCAACAGGATGGAAATTTTTCAGTTCATTACTTGATGCAAAAAAAATTACACTTTGCGGTGAAGAAAGTTTCGGAACAGGTTCTTTCCATTTATGCGAAAAAGACGGTATTTGGGCTATTTTGTTTTGGTTAAATATGATTGCTGTTACAGGTAAATCCGTTCGCCAACTTAATGAAGAATTATGGCAAAAATACGGACGCGTATACAACTCTGCACAAAGTTATGAAGGGTTAGAAAAAGCAGATGTTCAAAAAATGTTAGATGATTTTGAACAAAAAATGACATCACTAAATGACAAAACATTTAATTCATACCATGTTAAAGATGTTGGTTTATTTAACTATACAGATCCCGTAACAGGTGATGAGGTTTCTCGACAAGGATATTATGTAGAATTTGATAATGCCCGAATTTTTATGCGTTTATCCGGCACTGGCAGTAGTGGTGCAACATTAAGAGTTTATTATATGCAATATGAAAATAATGCGGATAAATTATATCAGAATGCCGTTGAATACTTAAAACCGCTGACATCTGTATTTAAAGAAATTACTCAAATTAAAGATTACACCGGTCGTGAAGAACCAAATATTGTAACATAATATTTTGATTTTGTTTTTCATAATAATCAGAATTTTTTAATTGCATTTTTTTATTGTTCGGGGTATAGTTTTCTAAACAGGAAAGGATACCCCGTGAATACAATTATGCAGTTTATAAACAAGTTAGGACATGTTGTTTTATCATTCTTAAAATCAGCAGGTGAATTAGGATTATTTGCTTTTGAAACAATCTATCATTGTTTTACACCACCTTATTACGGTAAAGCATTTTTAAAACAATTTATTGAAATTGGTTTTTACTCATTACCTGTTGTTGCTTTAACAACGTTATTCGCAGGTATGGTTATTGCTTTACAAACATACACCGGTTTTTCACAATTTTCTGCAGAAGGTGCAGTGGCTATGGTAGTATTAGTTGCTGTTACACGTGAATTAGCCCCTGTTATGGCTGGTTTAATGGTTGCAGGTAGAATTGGTGCAGCTATGGCAGCAGAAATCGGCACAATGCGTGTTACAGAACAAATTGATGCATTAACAACATTATCAACAAACCCATTCAAATATTTGATTGTTCCACGAGTTGTTGCCGGTGTTTTAATGTTACCGATACTTGTTTTAATTGGCGATGTTATAGGTATTTGCGGTGGATATATGATTGGTGTTTCAAAATTAGATTTTAATGCATCAACTTATCTGATGAGTACTTGGGAATACTTAAAACCAATGGATATCGTTTCTGGTTTAACAAAAGCAGGAGTCTTTGGTTTTATCATTACTTTATTAGGTTGCTACAATGGTTTTCACTCTAACGGTGGTGCTCAAGGTGTTGGACAAGCAACAACAAATGCCGTTGTTTCTTCCAGTATATTAATTTTAATCTTTAACTACATTTTAACAGAATTGTTTTTTACACTTTAAGAGGTAACAAATGGCATTTTTAAGAAAAAACACAGAGTCTCAAACACCAAAAATTAAATTAGTCGGTGTCAAAAAACATTTTGGTTCAAAAAAAGTTCTTGATGGAGTAGATTTAGATATTTATACAGGAGAATCACTTGTTATTATTGGTGGTTCCGGTACAGGTAAATCTGTGACATTAAAATGTATATTAGGATTATTACAACCAGATAAAGGATATATCGAAATTGACGGAAAAAAAATAGATCTTTTGCCCATAAAAGAGCAAGAAAAATTACGTCGTCAAATTGGTATGCTTTTCCAAAGCGGTGCATTATTTGATAGTTTAAATGTTTGGGAAAATGTTGCTTTTTCTTTGTTACAAAATCAAAAAATGAACAGAACTGAAGCTCGTCAAATTGCTATTGAAAAATTAGCACAGGTTGGGTTGAATGAAACTGTAGCTGATGTTTATCCAGCAGATTTGTCTGGCGGTATGAAAAAAAGAGTTGGTTTGGCCCGTGCTATTGCAACAAATCCTGCAGTTATCTTTTTTGATGAACCAACAACAGGTTTAGATCCGATTATGTCTGATGTCATTAATGACCTTATCGTTTCAACAGTGAAAAAACTAGGTGCCACCGCTTTAACAATTACACATGATATGAGTTCAGCGCGTAAAATTGCTGACAGAATCGCCATGCTGTATGAAGGTAAAATTATATGGGTAGGAACCGTTAAGGAATTAGACAAAACTACAAATCCGTATGTTCGTCAATTTGTTGCCGGTAGTGCAAACGGACCGATAAATGTAGAAGTAAAGGTTTCAAAATAATGGCAAAAAAAACATCTCATTTTGTTTGTCAAAGTTGTGGTACCGTTTATGCCCGTTGGGCGGGTAAATGTGAGTCGTGTGGTGAATGGAATACCATTATTGAAGAGGATGAACCCCAAAAAGAAAGTCCTACAGCAACAGGTGGCAAGGGTGGTCGTAAAATTGATTTTTCTGACTTAAGAGGTGCTCCTGAAACAATTTTTCGCCTTAAATCCCAAATCAGTGAATTAGACAGAGTTTGCGGAGGCGGATTAGTACCCGGTTCCGTTATTTTAGTTGGTGGCGATCCCGGTATTGGAAAATCAACATTGTTATTACAAGCGGTTGCAAAATTAGCACAAGGTGTCAATAAAATTGGTTCTCCGACAAAATGTGTTTATATATCCGGAGAAGAATCTGTTGATCAGGTTCGTATCAGGGCTATGCGTTTAGGTTTAGCACAATCTCCCGTTGATTTGGCAAGTACAGCCAGTGTTCGAGATATTGTTGCTACGTTGGATACTGTTGATGGTGCTGATATTGTTGTCATAGATTCTATTCAAACAATGTTTACCGATACATTAGATTCTGCACCAGGGACAGTTGGTCAGGTACGAGCTACTGGGCACGAATTAATTCGTTTAGCAAAAAGACGAAACTTTGTTTTATTTTTAGTTGGACATGTAACAAAAGAAGGAACACTTGCCGGACCACGTGTTTTAGAACATATGGTTGATACGGTTTTATATTTTGAAGGAGATCGCGGACACCATTTTCGTATTTTACGCTCTGTTAAAAACCGCTTTGGCGCAACAGATGAAATCGGTGTTTTTGAAATGGGTGAAGAGGGTTTACGCGAGGTCCCTAATCCATCAGCTTTATTTTTAGCAGAACGACGTGGTAATATTGCCGGCAGTTGTGTATATGCCGGTATTGAGGGTTCAAGACCTATGCTAGTTGAAATTCAAGCGTTAGTCGCTCCGCAAAGCGGAGTTACACCTCGCAGAGCTGTTGTAGGGTGGGATACAAATCGTTTGGCTATGGTTTTAGCAGTATTAGAAGCTCGTTGTGGTATTTCTTTGGGAAATAAAGATATATATTTAAACGTAGCTGGTGGTTTAAAAGTAACCGAACCGGCTTGTGATATGGCTGTTGCAACTGCTATTGTATCCTCATTAACACAAAGAGCAGTACCGGCAGATTTAGTTGTTTTTGGAGAAGTTGGTTTATCCGGAGAAATCAGAGCTGTTGCACAACCGGATTTGCGATTAAAAGAAGCAGAAAAATTAGGATTTGAACGCGCTTTCATTCCTCCGTCAAGACAAGAAAAACCTCTCAAAAAATCATCAATGCGTATTACAAATATAGGACATTTAAAAACATTATTAGAAACATTTCAAGGATAAAATAAGGAGTTATATATATGAGCATCGGTTTTATTGATATAATAGCAATCAGTATTTTGGTATTTTCAATTTTATTTGCATTATATAGAGGATTAATTCGTGAATTATTAGGTATTGCTTCATGGATATTAGCTGGATTTTTAGGTATATACAGTTATGAGCCAATGCAACCGATTATGCAAAAATTCATTGAGAATCCTAAAATAGCCGGTTTGTGTGGTGCAACATTAGTTGCTTTGTTTGTTTTAATTGTTATGACAATTATCAACGCACACATCAATAAAAAATTGAGAGAAAGTTCTTTAAGTGGATTAGATAGATTATTAGGACTTGTTTTTGGTTTTATCAGAGCAGTTTTATTTATGGTTTTAATTTATGTTGGTACCGCATCTATTTTATCTGACAAACAAATAGCAGAATTAGAAAAAGACAGTTTCTCATTATCATATATCAGAAAAACGGCTGACTTTATGAAACGTTTTGTTCCTGAAAACGTACAAAGTGATTTAGGAATGAATGAAAACAAACAAGAAAATGGAAAACCTAAAAAGAAAATCGGAACCGATTTAAAACGTAATCATAAATTACCTGAACGTTCAAGTCAAAAAGCAATGCAACGTTTTGTTGATGAAGTCAAAAAAGAAGCAGTTGAAAAAGTTGTTGATAAACAAATTGAATCGGTTAAAGAAAAAATAAATAAATCTATAAACAATACAAAAGAAAATGTTCCTCAATATGACAAAAAGGAACGACAATCATTAGATAACATGGTAGAAGAAATTATGGAAAAGGGGGAATAAATGGCATATACACCGGAAGAAATTATTGAAGCAGCTCGTTCTTTATTAAAAGACAGATATGAAAAAGAAGGACATCATACTGTTGTAGCCGCCGCATTAACAACAAAAAGCGGAAATTTATATGCAGGATTGCACACGGGAACAACACAACCTTCTGTTGCCACTTGTGCTGAAATTATTACAATCGGTATTGCATTAACAGCTGAAAAAGGAATGGAAATTGACACAATAGTTGCTGTTCGGGATATGGACGGATATGTGATTTCACCTTGTGGTAAATGTCGTGAATATATTTCAGATTATAGTTCTCATTCTGCAAAAGTCATTGTACCGACCTCTAATGAAAAAGGCTGGGATATTGTACCTATTGAAGATTTATTACCAAACAAATATTGCAAAAGAGAATCTTTATGCAAATAACAATTTTAACGATTGGAAAATTAAAAAAACAAACTCCTGAAGATATACTTATTCAAGATTACATCAAAAAAACACGATGGTCCGTTTGTATTAAAGAATTAGAAGAAAAAAAAGCACTATCGGGAGAAGCATTAAAAGAAGCGGAATCAAAATTATTATTCGATTCTATTCCGAAAGGATCCAAAATTATTGTATTGGACGAAACAGGAAAAACACCATCATCTCGTGAATTTGCAAATATGTTACATCAATGGGAAGAAAGTGGATTTTCAAACATTACCTTTTTAATTGGCGGTGCAAACGGTCATGCTGAATTTTTAAAACAAGCAGCAGATTATAAATTATCTTTTGGACGAATGACGTTACCACACATGTTAGCACGTGTTGTTTTAACAGAGCAAATCTATCGAGCAAAATCAATCATTGATGGTCATCCATATCATCGTGATTAAAAAAAACACTTGTAATCTGTATAAAAATAGTATAAAATGCCATAAAAAGAAGGCATATTTGATTGTTAGTGAACAATAAACGACAAATATGTGAAAAAGCTTTTTTCTTTTTTTGGTTGAATACGGAGAGATGGCAGAGTGGTCGAATGCGGCAGACTCGAAATCTGTTGTGCAATTTATTTGTACCGTGGGTTCAAATCCCACTCTCTCCGCCAATCCACATAATAATCCTTAATTATCAAAGAGTTATTTTTTATTTTTATTACTTTTTTATGATTGGTCCATAAGGGTGGTCCAGTCAGGTAATAAAAATATGAGTCAAAGGCAAACAAGATTATATAAAAAAAACAGTGTTTATTATTTTAGAGGGGTCTTTCCTCCTGAATTAAAACCTCTTGCCAAAAAAGGAGAAGTAAAGTATAGTTTGAAGACAAAAGATTATACTATTGCCCTAAAAAGATGTAGGGAATTCTCATTTAGATTTGACTTATATTTGGAGAAACTAAAAATGAAAGTGATGGATGATAACTCATTAGATTTGAATGAAAATGATTTAACAGACATTCAACTGAATAGATTAGATGAAATTGAAAATGAAAGAAGAATCTTCTTTAAAAACAATGACAACTCCCCACAAAGTCAAATTGGATTGTTTAATCAAAACAGATTTAAACAATGGATTGAAGATGACCCTTCTTATCCTGAGAGAAAATCACAATTAGAAGAAAAATATATTCAAACTGATGAAGGCATAGAAACAATCCCTGCTTTATCCACATCATCCCCAGAGTTCCAAGAAGAAATTGTTGTTGAATGGTTCAAAAAATACATTAACAAAATTATAAAAAAAGATAATACATTACCCTTTGAAACCAAAAAGATTTTGAGTGATGTTGCCAACAACAAAATTAAACTTAATCTATCTTTTCAGGGTGGTAAAAGAGGTGCTATTGCCCAATTAGAACAAGCACTTATTCCTCTTGAAACTTATGCCCAAGAAAAAGCAATAGCAGATTATAACAAATCTACTTATATACCAACAGAAAACATCCAGATTCTATTAGAAGCATTAAAACAACAAAAAATTGAAAAAGTTAAAAAATCCAAAATAGGACAAAAAACAGACAAGACACATTGGACTGTTATTTGGAACAAATTAAAAGACCAAAAAACAAATAAAAATCAAAGAATAAAAGCATTACAATCAATTGAAACAAGATTGGAAAGAATATTCTGTTTAATTGATAAAGAATATTTAGAAGATATTACCCCTGATGATTGTGATTTAATTGCCTCTGAAATATACAAACAACCTTGGGGATTGAATAAAAAACCATTGGCAAACAAAACAATTATTTCATATATTGCCTCCTTTAAAGAAATAATGAGAGAAGCATATAAAAGGGATAAAAATATATTAGATGTCAGAGATTTAATTACACCACCTTCAAAAGAAATGGCAGCAAAAACCCAAATGAAAAGAAAAAACTTTGAAGGCAAAGAATTAACAGATGTCTTTGGCACTAAAGAATATTATGATTTAAGGTATAATACAGTTGATTTTCCTAAGTTCTGGGTTCCTTTAATTGCTCTATATTCTGGGTGTAGATTGAATGAAATTTGCCAACTTGAAATTAACAATATCCAAATCCAAAGAAAAATACCTGTTATGGTTATTACAGATACAGGGTTCAAACAACATTTGAAAAATCAACAATCAAAACGAATTGTCCCAATTCACTCAAAATTGATTGAGTTAGGATTTTTGGATTTAGTTGAAAAAATAAAGAAAGCAAAAAAATACAGAGAAAACTGGATTTCTGTTGCTTCAAAGAAACCAAGAGGAACAACTAAAGGAAAATATTATCCTATTTATAATCCTAATGGATTATTCTTCACACTGACATATACAGAAGGCAATGGATATGCTGGGAAAATAACCAAATGGTTTAATCCTCTGTTAAAAAAAATGGGCATACAATATTCAAAAAACTCATTAGACAATACAGTAGAAAAATTAGTATTTCACTGTTTGAGACATACAAGTTCCTCAAACCTATCTGATAATGATGTATCTGACACAAGGATTGATGCTTTATGTGGTTGGAAAACAGATGGGATGAGAGGTAATTATATTCATACAGATTTGAAAGAAAAAAAGAAAACTATTGAAAAAATATCATATAAAAAGTTTGAAAGAAAAACTTTCAAAAAACTACTACCAGACTCTAAAAAAGAAAAAGATTTTTTAAATTTTTAATCTCTCTAATTACACTTTTTAATTCTTTTTTACATAAATATTTTTGTAAAATATAATTAAGAGGTGTAAAATGGATAATGTAAAAATAAATGCTCATTTGTGGCATATTTTTAATGAATTTATTGAATTAGTTAAACATAATATCAGTCATAATCAAAGATTAGATAATAAGAAGCAAGCAGAGTTTCTTGAAGAATTAAGCAGAATTACAATTAAGGAAGAGGAGATAGAAGAATGATAAACAGCACACACATACCTATACCCAAACAACTGTGGGAGAATATAACATTTATTATAGAAATGGCAGATTCATCAACAAAAGAAAATGAAAAATATTCAGCACCTAATGAGGTGAATATAGAATATATATTGATGGATAGATTAATGGAATTATTTGAAAAATTGAAAAATAATCTACCAGCAATTTATAGTGAAACATTGGAACAAGAAATCAAGCAATCACAAGAAATCAAAATTGCTGAATAATTAAATAATGTAATCAAAAATAATAAATACTCACATCAGTGGGTGATGACATTGATAAGTCTTGCTTCATCACAAGCAAGATGAATAATTCAAATGAATGGCAGATGCCTACCTTTGGATTTCAAA
>JAZUBA010000038.1:0-1009 GCA_045638265.1 Alphaproteobacteria bacterium
ATCTATATCATTCAAAGGAACTTTATCTATAAATGTACCCGGCTCTGTTGGCTTCTCATTCATTGGATTATTAGGAGGTGTGATTGTATCACGAAGGACATTATCTTGATTCTCCTTATCAATCACATTAGACATTCCTACTGGTTCGCAAGACTGATTCAATACCGCCATCATCATTATGGCCAACAGGTAGATACACTTTTTCATAACTTGTTGTTTTTTTGCGTTAAACTTTTTTCGATTTTTCTGGGTTTCGAAATCTGTTGCAAAGGTACTGCTTTTTTTTGATATGACCAAAAAATAAACTGATGCAGCCTAGTATGCAGGCATTTTGTATATCATTGATTATGTGCGATTTATAATTTTAGCAAAAATAAAAACTGATGCAGGCATCAAAAAGTGCTTGCAAGAGTCAAAAAAATGTTGTAATTTTGCAGAAAAAATAAATATTAACGACGAACTATATTAAAAAATTAATAAATAAAGTATAATTTTACGCAATAGATGATACAAACCCATCTACATACGGTTGATTTTTAGTAACCACAGCGAAAGCTTGACGAATCAGTTTATTAGCGACAGCAACAACTGCAGCTTTACCTGATTTACCATTTGCTCGCAGACGATCATAAGTTTCTTTACATGCGGCATTACATTGAGTGCATTTGCATGCTACAAGAAATAATTGACTACGCAGGTGGGTATCTCCATTGCGATTAATGTGACCTTTGACATTTACTGATGTACCCGATTGTTGGTAGGTAGGACAGAGCCCCAAATAGCGGGAAATCTGCTTAGCATTGCTAAAGTAAGTAAAGCCTCCTGTAGCCACAATAAGTGCAGACGCAAGAGTTTTCCCAATGCCTTTGATGGATGTTAATAAGTCCATTTGGCGCTTATACTCTTTGTTAGAAAGATTAGTAATCTCATCTTCTAACTCGGCAATTTGTCTACTCAAAAACTTAATGGTTTTCTCTACAGCATGCTTGCTTGCGAGATCTTGTTTTGG
>JAZUBA010000039.1:0-20389 GCA_045638265.1 Alphaproteobacteria bacterium
GATTTCGCATACAAGCGGAAAAATGCGAGAAAATAGGGAAATATCACAAACAAGCCAACAGTTACTCATCATAAAAATTAAAAAAAATGCATAAAAGTGAAAAAAGTTGTTGCAATTTAACGTACCTTAATATGCAACGCCATGACTTTTAAAAATACTTGTTTTATACAAACTTGTGTCTGATATTATAAAGAAAACCACTGAAAAAAATCAGTGGTTTTTAAGCTGTTGAAATAATTAAATGCCATAAGCCGAATAATCATGCCAATTATTTTGCAGATTGTCTTTTTCTTCATCAAGGAAAATAACATTTTGCCCGAAACGGTTTAATTTTAACGTCAATGGCGCTTCTTGGGATTGAGGCGAGACCTGAGGTGTTTCAGGCTGGTTTTCCTGTTTTGAAGACGTGTCATTGTTAGTTGCTTTTTCGTCTTTTTTGTCGTTTGACTTGCCATCTTTCGGTTGCTCTGTTTGTGTCGTTTCAGCTGTTTTAGAGGGTGTTTTTGGTTCCGCTTGATTTACTGCCGAATTGCTTTCCCCTGTTTGAGTGTCAGAAACGGTTTTTTCTTCGGTTGGTTTTTGTGTTACAGACTGATTTGAATTGTCCGTTTGAGCATAGGCATTTGTTTTTTTATTGTATACCAAGCGACTGCTTTGATTGTCAAATAACATACCATATGCTTTTGTTTCAAGAGAGTCTGATAGATTGAGTAAATCAGCTCGTTTTTTAGGATCTGTTTCTTTTTCGGCCAGTGCTTTAAATTCTTCGGCTGTCTTTAAAAAACTTTGAGCACCTGTTTCTTCCTTTCGCAAATTTTCATCATATTTCTTTAATTCATCAGTAGATAATGATTCGTTTGATGATAAAATTTTGCGAGATTCTTCGTGCCATTTTTTGCGATTGGCATCTGTTGATTTACGGGAATCAAATTGAAAAGATGATAATGTATAACTTCCCGAATCTTTATCAGAGAGATTCAATGTGAGGGGCTTATTGTCTTTGATGTTGTCATCAAGTACATAAAAAGGTTCGTTTGTTTTTTTGTTCAAATTTAATGTTAAAGGTTTATTGGTTTTGTCATTTGAAACAACAGACTCTTTTGGTTTATTGAATGTCCGATTGTATTCCATTTGTGAATTTGTATTTTGCGTTAAAACCTCAAAGCCTTGCCGTTCTATGTGTGATGCTAATTCCATATATCGCTGACGTTGAATCGGGTCGGTTTCTTTTTCAGCAATTTTACGCAATTCATCTGCTTTTTTGAACATATTTTCAACAACCTTTTCTTCCTCTTTTAATGAAGATTGAATGGTTTGTTGTTCTCTGGTAATATCTATACCGCTGTCAAAGAGTGTATTCAAAGATTTATGCCAATTTTTACGTTTAGCATTGTTGCTTTGAGCGTTTTTTTGCATTTGTTCTAAAATCTGTTGCGTTTCTTCCGGTGTGCTTGACTCTAAATATCTATCTATCAATTTTGTTTGAGTATTACCGCCGGAAGAATTTTTTCGCTGAATATTTTGAACATTATCCTCTTGATATTGATTTATTTTTTGGGGTTTGCTTGTGCGAGTTTCATGTGTTGTTTCGTTGCTGTTATCTCTGCCCCGAACACGGCGGTTAAATGCCTGCAACGTTGCTTTGTTTTCAGCCAAAATTTCATATCCGCCTTTCCTTGCGTGTGCGGCTAATTCTAAATATCTTTTACGTTGCTCCGGATCTGTTTCGCGTTTTGCAGCTTCTTCCAATTCTTTAGCTATTTGCAGCATTCGCCTTGCTACTTTTTCTTCTTCACGCAAGGAATCTACAATTCGTTTCATATCTTCGGCAGAAATATCTCTATCGCTATTCAATAATTGACGTGTACTGCCATGCCATACTTTTCTTTCTCCCCAACGTTTTTGGGCATGAGCATACATTTCTCGTATTTTGGCGTCAACTATGGCTCGTTCTTCAGGCGTGCGCGCATTCATAAAGGCGGTCATTAACTTAGACCCATAGTCCAAATCATTTAATTCGCTATTGTTCATAATGTTCATATTTTGGCAATGTCTGCAAATCATTTCGGTTGTAACGGGTTGATTGCTGTTTAATGCCGAACTGATAGCATCAAGTGGTTGAACGTATGGAAGGCTTTCATAACGTATTTCTGCCAAATTCTGTTGAATTTGCATATTGATATTGTCTTGTTTAACCGCTTGTGCAACCGCATTTGAAGAATTGGCATTTGTAACTTGTTTGTACATATCTTGAACGACGGACGGATATGTGGCAATTTTGTGATTCTTAATTTCGGGTGGCAAATCTATATCGGCAGCAGCTCGCATCAGATTGCTACATTCAATTAAGACAGCGGGATTTTCTTTTACCAAACCGACTAATGCTTCTACCCGAGACAAAATGGTGTTCAGTCTATCCATATTCTCATCAAAATTAACATACTGTTCGGTTGTTAAATTTGAATTATTTTTTAAATCCTGATGTTCTGTGCTTGTCGTTTTTAAAGGAGGTGGCGGAGGGGGTGTTGCCCCTTTCAGATATTCGTTAAAAGTATTTGTCATACGACCTCCTGCATAATTAATTTGTGCCTATTATATAATTATACATGAAAGAAAAAAGTCTGTCAAACACTTTTTGCCTATTATTTTAATAAAATTTTGTTGTTTTTGTTTTGATTACCTTTTAAATGGATATTTTTAGATAAACCGATATTGTTTGTATTTGATTATTGAAAAATAAGGCTTGTAAGGTATAGGAACGTAATTTTGAAATTTTGCCGGTAATAGATTATATCTTATTTATATCTGAAATCAGTAATTTAAGTGTGAATATAAAAAAACAGGTTGCCAAACTGACAACCTGCTGAAAAATATTTTTCGTATCCGTTCCAATTAACGTTTTGAGAATTGGAAACGTTTTCTGGCTTTTGATAAACCTGGTTTTTTACGTTCAACAACACGTGAGTCGCGTGTTAAGAAACCAGCACGTTTTAATGCTGTGTGTAATTCAGGTTCAAATAAGTCTAAACAACGGCTAATGCCATGACGTAAAGCATAAGCTTGACCTGATAAACCACCACCACAAACGTTACATTGTACGTCAAATTCATTGACACGGTTTGTAACGGCAAACGGTTGATTGATAATCATACGTAAAACAGGACGTGGGAAGTAATCTTCTAATGCACGACCGTTAACCGTAATTTTACCTTTACCCGGTTTGATAATAACACGAGCAATGGCGTTTTTCTTTTTACCAACAGATTGAGAACGTCCCAAGCTGTCTTTTTTCGGTGCGCGAACCGGAGCTGTTTGTTCAGCTGTAGCATTCAATTCTGCCAAAGTTGTTTTTTCTTTTGTCATTATGCACCTCTTTTGTTTTTACGGTTTTGAGAAGCAATATCCAAAGCAATCGGATTTTGTGCTTGATGTGTGTGTTCAGGACCGACAAAAATACGTAATTTACGCATTTGTTGACGACCTAATGAGTTACGAGAAAGCATACGTTGAACTGCTTTTTCTAAAACACGTTCCGGATGTTCTTCCAATTGTTTTGCAACAGAAATGCTTTTGATTCCGCCAATATAACCTGTGTGGTGGAAATATTCTTTTTGTTCTAATTTACGACCTGTTAATTGAACTTTTTCTGCGTTAACAACAACAACGTAGTCACCACAATCCATGTTCGGTGAGAAGCAAGGTTTGTTTTTACCACGTAAAATTGTTGCAATTTGACTGGCCAAACGGCCTAAAACTAAATCCGTAGCATCAACGACGTACCATTTGACATCGCAGTTTTTCGGATTCAATGTTTTTGTTGTTTTCATTGTCATTTTGATAATCCTTTTGTTAAACAGGTGTTCCTTATACACTTGTTTGTTTTTCTTGTCAAGCACTTTTTGCTTGTTTTTTAAAGATTTTTTTATGTGGTATTATATTACCGTATTTTAAAAGCCTTATTTTTCGGGTAATTGTGAGTTAAACAATCTGTCTCCTGCATCTCCAAGCCCTGGGACAATGTAGGCATTTTCATTTAAACAATCGTCAATAGCCCCTGTAATGACACGCATTTCAGGATATTTTTCCCAAATTGTCTGTAACCCTTCGGGAGCTGATAAGACACTGACAAATGTGATATTTTCTTCTTTTATACCTTTGGAAACAAATAAGTCTAATGCTCCCAAGGCACTGTGACCTGTTGCGAGCATAGGGTCCAATATAAACACTTTGGCATTTTCAGGTAAAGAGGTCGGTGTTTTATCGTAATACCAAATCGGGCGATGTGTTTCTTCATCCCGATACATACCGATTGTGCAGATATGGGCATCGGGTAACAAACGAATCGATTCTTGTGTTAAACCGATGCCGGCACGTAAAATCGGAGCAACGATAATCGGTTCCGTTAAATCCAACTTTTCGCATTCACATGTTGTGATAGGTGTTTCAATTGTAACCGTTTCGGTAGGTAATTCGTCAAAAGCCGTTAATAATAAAATACTTGCCAGACGATTAAATGCCGCCAAAAACGAATCTCGGGGTGTATTTTTATCCCGAATGATTGCCATATTGTGTTGAACAAGGGGATGATTGGGTGTAAAAACTTTTGGAAACTGATGCATAAAAAACTCCTTTGCTTGTTAATATAAATTATCATATCAATTCTAAATGAAATAGGCAAGAATTTATTTGACAAAAGTGCAAAATTAAGTTACATTTTTACTTGTCAGATAATCGGATAATCGCTGATATATCGTAAGGGTATATGGGAGGAAAGTCCGGGCTTCACAGGAAAACGATACCGGATAACGTCCGGCCGAAGTGATTCGAGGGAAAGTGCCACAGAAAATAAACCGCCGAATAATCGGTAAGGGTGAAACGGCGAGGTAAGAGCTCACCGCATATTAAGTAATTAAAATGGCAGGGTAAACCCTATCGGAAGCAAGACCAAGTGAAGTCGGTCGTTTTTTATAAAACGTATAAATGAGTTTTCCTGCTCAGCCGACAAAAGGTGGGTCGCTTAAAGCAAGCAGTAATGTTTGTTTCAGATGAATGATTATCCTATGTTTTACATAGACAAAACCCGGCTTACAGATTATCTGACATATTTTTTTCTTTGATGTATTTGACTTGACAATATTCTCTTTTTGCTGTACACTTTTACAAAAATAACAGTTTTAATCGGAGTATGATTAATGTCTTGGTATATGGATAAATTTCAATCTTTTTTGTATGATACATTGATGTTAAAAGCACAAGAATATGATAACGGTATTCAAGATATTTTGGATAAATCGCTTGTGTTTGCTCAAATTATCAGTCAATCGGTTGTTTTGTATTTAGGACGGTATCCTCTGTCTTCAAATAATAATGAAGAAAAAATCCGTATGTATGCTCGGCAGTTGATTAATCAGATTATGACAACAAAAGATACGAAAGGTGTTTATAACACCATAAAACAAAAAAATCATAATTTGTCTTATCCGGAATGGATGACATCTATTTTAGAATCTGATTCATCGGACTTAATTCAAGCAATTATAAAAGATGATTATAAAACATTTAAGTCTTTTGTCAGTAGAGACATTGATGTACATACACGTGATAAAATCAAAGGGTATTCACCGTTAATGATTGCCTTATTGTGTCAAAGTCATCCGATATATGTTAATGATTTAATTGATGCCGGTGCCGATATGGAAGAATGGCATCAAGGTAAAAATCCGCTTATAATGGCTATTGAATCATCAAATGATTTAGGGGCTGTTATGTTACTCCAAAGAGGGGCTAATCCACATATAGAATATGATGGTGAAAATTTAATTTCATTAGCTACTAAACGTATATGCCCTCGTTTTGTTGATATGATGATTGAAAAAGAAGGTGTAGATGTTAATATGAAATTAATATCGGAACAATCTATTTTTCATTATGCGGCAAAACACGGATTAATTAATGCAATGAAAAAAATATTGCAACAGGGGTTTCCTATTGATTTACATAACGGTTCGGGTCAGACGGCATTGATGAAAGCAGCTTGTGCAGGAGAAACGGATGCTGTTCGGTTGTTGATTAAAGAAGGGGCAGATGTGAATGTAAAGACAGGTATTTCGCATATAACCGCTCTGATGTATGCAGCGAAAGAAGGTCATAATGATATTGTTCAAATATTAATTGAGGCTGGGGCTGATATAAATGCTAAAAGTTATTGGGGTTTTACACCGTTATTAGTTGCTTCTGAACATGCTCATCACGAGGTGGTTAAAACTTTGCTTGCTGCCGGCTCAAATGCTTTGGAAACGTGTCAATGGAAAGTGGTTGGAACGACAGCTTTTCATTTATTGGGTAATGATACTGTTTCAAAAAATAAGTCAATTGTTGAAACGGCAAAATTACTCATTGATGCCGGTGTTGATATTAATGCACAAAATGAAGCTGGAAAAACGGCTTTAATGGATGCTTCTGTTAATGGACACACATCGTTGGTTGAATTTTTATTACAATCCGGAGCCGATATAAATATAACAGACAAAAACGAGAAAACTGCCTTAGATTATGCGATTGAAAACGGTCAATTAAGTGTAACACGTTTATTACTTGATAATAAACAACCGTCTCAAGAAAATTTAAATAGTTATCTAATGGCTGCCGTTCAACAAACATCATCACTTAATGTTGTAAATGAAATAATTAAGCGTGGAGCAGATGTGAATACAACAGATAAAAACTTGAACTCTCCGTTGAGTATGGCTCTGGATAAAAAATATCTGATGGTTATTGAAGCATTAATTGATGCCGGTGCTGATGTTTCAAGAAAGGTTTATTCTGATTTAACTCAATCTAAAAAACCTTTTTATCAAGTGTTTAATGAATTGGTTAAAAAAGAAGAATACTATTATAATCCTCGTTGGGACAATACATTGGCAAGACAAATCGTAACAAAAATCAATGCTCAACGAACACAAAGTGTTTCCGCTTCAAAAACGAAACAAGGCAGATAAACAGCGTTCCGAATTATTGGTTTGCAAAAATTGACAAAAATTTATTTTTTACTTGTATTTCAGAAAAATATCGGGTATACTTCTTTTAATTTAAAGGAGGCGTTATGGTTCAACGTTTATTAGAAGCAATTCATTGTCATTTATTTTATGACAATTTTAAACCGGTTTTGAAACAATGTACGGCACGTGCTTTGAAAACGGATATGTGTATTTTAACAGGACATCGTACACATACACCGTATGCTGAATATTGGACACAAACCTATCGGGCAAATAATTTTATGACTGTTCGGGAAAATGGTGATTTAGGCGTTTATTCTCCTCGTGTAAAAAATCCGGCAATTCGTCCGATAGAATATCCTAATTTTCTGCCAAAAGAGGTGTTGGAAAAATGTGTTCATACGGAAATAATCAACGGATGTGAAGTCAAAATTGTGCGATATGGAGCTTTTCCTCAATCCGTTGCCAATAGAAAAATATCAGCAGAATTAGAAGAAGCTTATAAATCAAAAAAGATAAAAAAAACGGGAAAAGGTTATTCTTTTAATATGCAGAATGGAGAATTTATTGAGCCAGAAGCTAAACTTGTCTTAAAACGCTTTTCCGAGTATCAATGGGGCGAACATTATTACATTCGGTTTATTGCTCGTCAAAGTGCCAATGCCCGATTAACAGCCGGTCAGAAAGTTGAATATGGTAAGCCTTATTGGGTACGTGTAGAAGCTATTGATTGGTTGCTGAATGAAACAAACGGGACGCCGGATATGATGATTGCACGCTATGCATTATCAAGTGGTATAGCCATAGATAATAAAGATACGTATGATGCACGTGTCCATACAAATTGGCAAAAGACACAGATGTGTGCTTATTTGAGTTCCCAATTTGAACGAGAAATTAAGCAACATGATGTATTAAAAGAAAATATTGTTCGTAATAAAGCGATAAATCGTTTATGTGTTCGTCGTGAAAGAGAAGTTAAGTATGATTTACCGTCATTTTTGAATTTTGCAGTTAAGCGTATAGGACATGAAGTATTTTTTATGCAACGGGTTAAATATTTTCAAAAATTGGTTGCCCTCAAAAAAGAATTTTTAAATTTAAATGGAAATGATATGTTTCCCAGACATATCAATATTATTGATAATTATATTAGAGGACATATTTATTCCGTTATGCAGGTAAAAGATATGACACCGGCTCAAGCCTTACAGGAAATTTGTTATGATATTTTAGAAAAATATGGTCTTCGTATGTTTTTTACCAGTCAACCCAGCACTATGAGACGTGTTCAAAACGGATACGCTAATCCGTTAATTAATCCCCTTGCTTTGATAAACAATAATCAAAAAGAACGGGAATAAGCTAAATGAAATAAGTTATTAGGAGATATGATGAGTGTAACGTTATTAAGTCTTGAAGATATAAAAAAATTGAACAATTCACCTTTTATTTTGAAAGCCGGTGTATCAGATTTAGCGGTTATACAGGGGGTTGAGCCTTCTTATACTTTTGTTACGTCGGAAGGAAATTCAACTGCCCATTTTTGGGTGCGGGATGTCGCAAAGCATGGTTTTTGTATTGCACTGGAACATAACTCTACAACAATGCACATTAAACCGAACTGTAAGAATGAAATATCTGTACGTCCCGTTATACCGTTAAGTGCAATTCCACATAGCACCATTTTACAAACCATGCGTCATCTTCAAGATGGGGACGAAAAATGGACCATTGTTCAATTCGGGCATTATCCGCAAACGATTGTTGAAGATGAAGCATTGATTGAAAACTTAAATATGATGCGTTCCCGTTTGGCAATGCATGAGGGAGAATATCCAAAAGGAAAATTTGGTTCGTATGCGTTTGGCTCATCGGGAGAATATAGCCAACACGAAGTATTTGAAGTAGATGGCGAACGATATGTTTGTGTAACTGCAAATAAACGTTTATACGGACATACAATATGGAAACGAAATAAATCGTCTTTTAAAGTGAACGAAGATCAAGAGTATTGGCTGAAAGTGGAGCCGATAGAGTGGATTCTTGATACGAAAAACGAAAAAGCCATTGCTTTAAAAGGGTTAGTTGGAAGAATGACTTTTGATTCGTCTGAAAATTACGATGGTGTGTTTGAAAAAACGTTATTGAGTCAATATCTTAATAAACATTTTTATCCTGAAATGGTGCAATATCAGGAAGAAAGTTACAATATTCATTCTTTGACGGAATTTAAAGAAATGATTGTCGGTAGTTTCACTGAAGAGCGGTTACAACAATATCAAGATAACAGATTGAATTTTTATATGGCATTGTTAAAACTTGCCAAAGATGTCAGTGAAGCAAGTTGTTACGAAGGAACGTTGAAAGAAGATATGGTTGTTTATGCCAAAGATGTTGTGAAAAGAATGACACAAGATGAAAAAATAACACCGCAACGAGCTATTCAAAAAATTAAAACAGAAATATATGATGAAAAAATTCAAATAAGCCATTGGCAAGTAAGCGGTTTGAGACAGTTAAAGCAAAACGAAAAAGAATAAAGCCTATGCATAGCAACATAATGACGTAAGCACAGGCTTGTGATTCTGATAAATGCTTTTTTTTAATTTTTTTCCGTGTTCTTTTTGTACATAATGTTCATTGCATTAACCAATTCATTTGAACGGGCATTTGTTACGTTGATTTCTCGTTCGGGTAAATCACGGTCAATTTGTCCGGCTGTCGGATTGCCCGCTGTCAACACCACTTTATCTGTTGATGATTGCTGAATGTAATCGGTTCTGAATTGGGTAATTTTATTACTTAACATTTCTAAATAAGGTTGTAACAGATTTTTTGCCGTTGATTTAAACAAAGTCAGTCTGTTTTTACGCAATAATGCCACTTTAAGCATGAGTTTGTTTTTGAAACTCATTTTTTGAGTAACACGTTGTATCAGCGGTTCCGGCAATCCTTCCCGTTCCAAATAAGCCATTAATTTGTCCGTTAAAGATTGTTTTTTCATATCATCCGTCATTAAAGCACTGAATAACTGTAAGAGATTTTTATCAAAAGTCTTCCGACACATCGGACTTTGGCGTTTGTGTGCCTGATGAATGATTTTTTGATACGGAATACCTTTTTGAATATCCTCAAAAATGCCAACCAATGTGTCAAAATATTTGGCTTGTTCTGCTTGTGGTAAATTATCGGCTCCGTGCAAAATTTGATACAATGCCGTTTCAACTTTGCCATAAACACCGGTTGATTGAATAGAGGGTTGAGCGGTTTTTGTTGTGTCATTCTCACCAAAGATAAATGCCGTATTGAGTTGACCTCCGTTAAATAGGGTTTGTAATATCAGTTTATCTCTGTCTGTATCGGCTGTTTCAATCATACCGTTGATAATATCCGGATGCATATGCCCTTTTTCACGCCATAACGTTAAAACCAACGGTAAAACTTCCTCATTAGGTATATCACACGAAAAATGGCGTAAATTGGCAATTGCCCGTTCAGCTTTGGCAATGTAATGCGGAACGTGTCCGTCTTTGTCGCGGACGCATTCAACCGCCGCATTAAACAACGTACAAAATGCATCAGAGGTTTCTAAATTCATCAGCTTCTTTATATCAGATTTCGGGAAAAGACGCTTTAAATAGAATTTCTTTTGTGCCGGATTGCCAAGCTTAACAGTTAAATAACCATGCAATGTTCTGTAAAAGACTGAGCCCAACAGTTTAATGTCTTCACGCATCGGGGACTCTAATGAGGTGGAGCCGGTATCAAATAATTCTACATGAAGTTTTTTGTCAGGGTTGAGTTGAACTTTTAGTTGTCCTTGATGGCGGTCATCATCAAACGCACCACCTAACATAACGGCACGTAAATTAATAAGGAAATTGGCTTTTGCCAACGCTTTTTTCATTCGTTTTTGTTCGTCCATATCAATGGTTATACCTGTTTTTTCAGGTGATTTTGACTCATCGGCAATGTCGGTATAATCTACACCTTTTGCCTTTTCCATAATTTTATAACTTTGAAGATATTGAACCGTTCCATCCGTTACCACTGAACAATAGGCATCCGGTTGTTTTGTCCAAGGCATTGTGCGGAAATCAATGGTGTAACCGTCAATGTTCATTTGAACATTATCGTATAATTGTTGAGCAATACACATTTGCAGATAGCCACAGTTGGCATCTAATTCGTATTTGTTCATTTTGCGGGTAGCTGAAATGGCATCTTGAACAATGTGTAACATATCGGCATATTCTTCATGTTGCGTAATTGTAACACGCAATGCTTCCTGTAATCGTTTATAAACGGCTTGTGCGTCTAAATCGGTTTTATCACGAGCAACGGAAACAACTTCATTTTCATTGAGTTCAAATGTCAAATAATGAGAGGCAGCTCCCAGAACCTTACCTAATCCGGTTGGATTTTCTCGTATGGTTTTAATCAGTTCGGGATGATATTTTCGGATGGTTTCAAACACTTCTGCCCGAGAGGGTGTTTTTGCGTGATTGGTGAGTTTTAATAATTCCTCACGCACATCTTTTGGTAAAGATTCCTGTACGGATAAAAATTGTCCGACTTTAATACCGGCTGCTCCTTGTGATTCTAAAAACAGACGGATAATTTGAGGCATATTCATCGTTTCGCCCTGATTTTTAAGCGTTGGCTTGTTGGCAGCAATACACCCGCCTAACAACAAATCCGTGCGATATTCTTCATCATCAGGGACGGCTTGTGCGTAGTTACGCAAAGCATCAAAAAAGATTTGACGATTTGGCATGTTTTCCGGCAAAATAAAATGCATCATTTTGTTTGTGCGTCGATAAGAATCCTGATTTGATTGATTAAACAGATTTGCCAACATAAAGGTACGCATTTTAAACGGTTTTTCCCAGAATTGAGCATGGAAACGCATCCATTTTTCAGGGGAAAAGAGCAAATTATAAAAATGCTGTCCGTCTTCAATCGTTATGTGATTTTGTAGTTCGGTGTTTTTGAATATGTTTTGTAATGTGATATAAAAACTTGATTGTGTGCTGATTAATTCTTGACCGATTAACTCATGAAATGCTTTTGCATTTTCATAAGAGTTAGGTTCAAGAATGAATTTGATAATATTATCTCCATAATGCGGTTTTTCATGCAAGATGTGATAAATGACTTCCAATCCCATACCAATACCGGTTATTTTTTTGTTATTATTTAATATACCGGCTAATGATTTAGCATCTACCTGCAATAAATCGGCTGTTTTTTCTTGAGCTAAAATAATGTCTTGTAATTGAGTGCTTAATTGTTCCTGTGTTTCAACGGCTAAACGGGAATATGGCAAATCTTCCATAAACTCTTTTTCCGTATTTTCAATGTTGTTTTTCAGCTTTTCTGAAATGTGTTTGATTTTTTCTTCAAATTCAGCTGAACGATCGTCAGTTTGATGATTAAGTGTTTCGGCAACACTATTCAGCCAAATTTGTTCAACACGACGATGTAAGTCAATAAAGTCAATGGGATTACGTTCGGCTAACAGCTGAAAACTTAATTTTTCACGCACATCGGCCGGCTGTTTTTCCAATGTATCAATAAGATGTGTTAAGATATCCCGTTGTACAATGCCGTCCGATGTAAATAAAGCATTATAAACACAGTTATTGTATGTTAAAATCTGTTCCTCCAAAGTGCCGGTCCAGATTGTTTCATTTGGATTATCAGACCAACGAAATAAATCATTACTGATAAAATCCAAAACTTGCCCATGTGGGAGTAAATTAATCATACTCCGTCGTTCTTCCATAGTATCCATAGATAACATTTCTGCTTTAAATTTTTGGAAAAATTGTTTGATTGTTTCGTCTGTTTCGTTTTCTTCAAATAATTTATGTTGGCGTAAAGATAGAACGGTTGCACATGTATCCGTTGTTAAATCATCGGCATTTTGTTCCATATCAAATTGGGAAATCCGATGCAAAATGCTTTCTTTTAAGTTCTGATGCAAATCAGGAATATCCTTAATGTCGTCTACTTGTGAAACGGTTTTAATTTTTTTGATAAAGTGGTTCAGTTCTTCAATCGGAATGTCTTTTGTTTTATCGGCAAAAAACATAATTTGTTCACTATGATAAACGGTATCATTGATTTGATAAGTGCTGTCTTTAATAGAATTCCAGTTTCGGATGTTTCTTAAACGAACAATCTCATCATAACTTGTTGCTTTATTGCGTTTTACGATCTGATAATATAAATCAGGAGCATAATGAATCAGATGTAATCCGATTTTTGTATTTTGCAGATAATTTTTAAATGATTCCGGTACGGCTTCTCGCATGGACGGATGATTGAAAAGTTTAAGTAAATCAGGATTAATATGTGAGCCGATTTCTTTGTTAAATCGCCATAAATTCCAAACGCTTGGTGATTGACGAACAGCATTTAACATCTCTATTGTTTCGTGATTGTTTGGATTTGCATCATATGCTTTCAACAGATGTGTTAAAACGTCAATGTATTTTTGTGTGATATTATTTGTTGCATTGGAATCAAATTTGAACAAATAATGTGAATTGTATTTTTCTTTTAAGTCTTTATATTTTTTCGAGTCAATACTGATAAACGGACTTTTTTGCCATTTCCAATTCATTTCCTTGGAAGCCAAAGGTAATTGTTCAAAGTCCAATATTTTTTCATCATCGTAAAAATAAGGGGTGATATTGTTTAAGTCATTAATTGTCTGCAATGATACATCAGCATTGGGTAAACGTTGTAAAATATCACACAGTTGGAAATGTAATTGTGTGTTTAATCCCTCTGTTTTTATTTTGTAGACATCTTGCCGATAATTGATAACATTCTTTAAAATAATTTCCCATGGTTTGAACAAAAAAGACTGTTTTTTTTCTTCAACGGATAAAATTGTCCCGTCATTGTCATAATGATATTCATACAATGTATCATTAATTTGTTGAAAACAAATGTGATAAGGGGCGTATTTTTGATAATCTTCTGCTGTCAGTGTCAATTCTTTTAATCCGAAAATCGGTATTTGTCCGTTTATTGTTTCCAATAAATATCTTTTATTGAGTTGATAATTAAAAGCTTGTGTGTCGTATATGTGTAAGGTTGTTAAGAGTGGATGAATATCGTCTGTGTATGTCCAATAATCATTATCCATGTTATTACGGTCTGTTTCTAACTCGTAGCATTGGGTGGAATAACTATAGTGTTTTTCTTCTGTATTTGTACTCGGATCCTCTTTTGCCAACGCTCGAAAAAGTGGTAAAAATGCTAGTTTTTCACCAACTTTAAGCGGTTCTTGATATGGGTTTAACAATGTACGGGCACAATCGGGATTGATTGAGTTATGCTGATTGTGTGTATACGACCCTCTGATTAAAAAGTTAAAATCCGGATGAGCTTTGATTTGCTTCATTAATTCATGCGGATTTTCGTCGGTTGTTAATAATTGTCTGATAAGTTTGTGTAAATCAGATAACGAATCATTTTCATCTGTAAATTCATTTTTTTTGGTATTCAAATAAATCAAATCTAACCATTTTGTCCATAAAACTTGTTCATTTGAATAAACGATTTCAGGAATGATTGGTTTTTTCGGTTCTTTTTGAAATACGCCGAATAATTTTGACAACCACGATTTTTTAGGTTCTTCTTGCAGTGCTTGTTGTTTTGCATCTTCTTCGGCTTGTGTTTTGGCAAATAATTCTTTAACAAGACTCACATATTCATTCAGTGACAAATTTTCAGGTGGGTAAATACGTTTAAGATGTTGAAAATTTAAATAATTATATTGATACGGTTTGATTTGCGTATCCAAACGGGGCGCATATTTGTGTGCGATTATTTTTCTCATTGGTGAGATATGTGTTGTTAAAATTTTATCCCAAATGTCATTTTCAGTATTGTCTTTGTTGTATTGAAAATCTTCATCATGATAAAGCGGTATTTGAAATGTGCGAATGTAATTAAAAAAATCAAGTACTTGTTCACGAGGAGATAATGCTTTGTATTGCTCTGATTGAACGTAATTGAGAATATGTTGATTGATAGGGGGTAATGCTTGAAGTTGTTGATATAATTCTTCATCAAATTGTTGTGGCGGTTGTTGGGAGAGTTGATCAAGCAATCCTTCTTCAACACCTAATACACCAGCCTGAATGTCTTGTCGTAATTCAAGCGAGGGATGAACATCTGCCAATTTATTGATGAAGGATTGAGATTTTCCGCTTTCTTTTAAACATTTAAAAAAGTTAAGCAAATGTTTGGGATGATAACCGGCGTTTGTCATATGAGCCATAGCTAAAATATCAGCACCTGCTTCTTCATCTTTGGCTACTTGCTTGTTTTCGGATTTAAGAGAGCTGTAAATGGCATGTCCGATTTCATGACCGACAACACCGACAAGAACTGCTTCCATGTTTGGTTCCAATAACTTGTTTTGTTTGCAAAAAGTTAATAGGGCTGTTGTAATACAGATACGATGTTTTTTGTCTTGAAAATATTTTTTATCTATAATAAACGCATTTGGTGCATATTCGTCACAAATTAAGAATTCAAAATCATCTAAAAAATCTTTTCCGATTTTTTCCTGACCTGTTTCATTATCAATGAGAACCAAATCGCCATACATTTTTTGCATGCGTTCCCGAATATAAGCATCAAAATTTGACAAAGTTTTTTTGTCGTTTTCATCTAAACAAGGGGAGTCTGGTAAATAGATACCCATTTTATAAAGAACTTCTTTTTCGGCAATACGCAATAATTCGGAGGAATAATGCGGTTTGTATTCTAAATCTTCTCTTTCATCTGTCATCAGAAACTCATCTTTTAAATAATTAAAAAAATACTAACATCAGTATATCAAAAATGTGATGAAAGTGCAAGCAATAAAAATGAAAAAAAATCAAATTTAACACATTTTTTTGTTGATTTATGTTTTTGTTAGTGGTATGATAAACGTATGCAATGAGTTTAACCAAACAAAAAGGAGAATAAAAATGTCAAGAGATCAAGATGCCTTAAATGAAACAACCGATTTTTTTTCTTGGATAGGGCGTAAGTGCTATGATTTTTGGAAATGGGGTACAACCGGACGAGGCGTAGAGTATCAATTTATTTGCAAAAAATTTCAAGAAGATTTATATGGTAAGCGTAATGATCATAAGCTTTTCAAAGATGATTTGTATGACCGTTCAGACAACAGTAATGTAAGGCTTTCAAATTTGTATAAAAACTTTAACGGCGGAGCAGGTATGGAATTGGATGATGCTTTAGATAATGTTCCGGCGGAAGATAAATCCATTATCCGATCTTCAACGTGGTCATGGAGTAGTGGTGATGATATGCTTACTTTTTCAAGAAATGCGACAGTAAATATTTTGACCGAATTAAAGTTTTGGCAAGACTTGGATAACGATCAAAAAAAACATGTTTTACAAGTAGCAAAAGGTTGGTATCAAAAAGCTAGAACGAATGATCCAAATGCAAATGATTATTTATGTGCTGCCGATAAATTAATGTGCGGCATTAATGTTGGTGGAGAAGTTGTTCCTGAACGAGGTGTCATAGGTGGTTTTGTTACGAAAGTAAATGAACCAGATTTAAATCCAAAAGTGTGGGATTATGAGCCATCTTATAAGGGTGATTTTGATCCGATTAAATATATTGAAGAATTAGAAAAAGAAATTGCCGAAGAAGAAAAAGGTAAGACGGGTCCGGGTTCTGATAAAAAACCGACAATTAAAGAAGTTCCCGATAAATTGCCGGATGATAAGAAACCGAATGACACAAAACCCGAGGATAAAAAGCCAGAAGATAAGAAACCAAATGATAAAAAAACGGGTGATAAGAAAGCAGAAGATAAGAAACCTGAAGACAAAAATTCAACAGAGAAAGATAAGAAAAAAATAAAACTGTCACCAGAAAAAGAAAAAGCTGTTAAAGAAAGTTTAGAACAGTGGGATAAATTTATGCAAGAAAAAGGTAACGATATGTTGAAGAAATATCGTGAAGAGAAAAAAGGTAAATCATTGGCACAAACAGGTGTGTCTGCAAAAGGATTGACAGATCATTTAAAAGATGGTTCTGAAAAGCAAATGACAGCATTGCATGAAAATGCTCATGAATTGGCTGATACAAATACGGTTACACCTGTTTCGGAGAGTAAATCTCGTTAAGCGTGAATTATAATTTATGAAAAAAGTCCGTTGTTAAGCGGGCTTTTTTTTATGTATTTGCGTTGCAAATAAAGGGTCGTTTATTTGAAACGATTTCACGTTTAAACCTCCTTGTTTGTCCGTTTAACAACAATCCTTGTAATTTCGACAATAACCAAAAATCAAAAAACTTCAAAAATGTAAAAAAGTGTTGTAAATAAAGGGTTGTTTTGTTACAATTAAGAAAGACTGAATTTATTGAATAATTTTAACATAAACGGGGAATTCTGATGAAAACATTACAAAACGAAACCGGTCGGTCAATGGTGGAAATGCTTGGTGTTTTAGCCATTATCGGCGTGCTTTCAATCGGCGGAATTCAAGGTTATACGTATGCCATGAATAAATATCGGGCGAATAATGTGTTGAATGAAATGAATATCGCATCATTACATCTTGCGACGACCTTGTTATCTTCTCGTAATGCTCAAAAAATGATAGCACTCGGAGATCCATATGATTCAGGAACGCTTACACACGAAGCTTATCCGTTTGATTACGGTTGTGGGAATTACGATAGTGAAGAACGGTCTTGTCATCAGGAAGAAACGGGATTTTGGGCGAAAATCAGCGATGTGCCTGAAAAAGTATGTCAGCAAATCTTATCCGAAGCTAAACATCTGCCGAATATTGTAGAGCAACGATTGAATGGTGTTGCGGTTGAAGATGGGACTGGTTGTGAAAAAAATAACGAAATTATGCTCTTGTTCAATGCCGACGGGTCAGGCGAATTGGCAAAAGATTGCGGAAATGGAGCAGGGGAGGAACCCGAAGAGCCGACACCGATAGTCAGTTGTCCGAAAAATACATCAGAAGAGGGGCAGGGCGGATTGGCAACAACTCTAACCGATACGGTAACGGGGAAAGTTTTAAACTGCTATTGCATAGAAGTTGATACAAAATATACGAATGGGACTTGTGAAACATTGCCTGAAACGTGTTCGTCAAATACCGATTGCAACAGGGGAGAATATTGCGATATTACGGATTATGGTAGTACATATTGCACAAAAGATACAAGTGGTATGATGGGTAGTTGCCGTAATGCACAAGCTGATTTAAGATATAAACCAGATGGGGTTCCGTTTTGGGTGTCTAACAAAACGATGATGTGGTGGAGTGCAAAACTTTTTTGTCAGGCATTGGGTAAAAATCTTGTATCGGTGCGTGATTTTGGTTGTGCGGGTTCATTTGATGATGGTGAAAGAGTTAAAAATTGTTATAAATCAGGAACGACTAATTTGCCGTCTGATTTTGTTGCTATAAAGGAATCTTATGGTTCTGATTTGTATGTATGGACGGATACGGATTTTGATTCTTGTGAAAATTATATTGTTGAGTTTATGGATCATTTACAGAACCCTATTAATCCGGATAACAGAAATTTAAAAGATTATGTTGTTTGTAAATAAAATAATATGATAAAAGAGGATAGTTGAAATGATTGATAAAAAAATCATCTCCTACTAAATGAGCAGGAGATGATTTTTTGAATATTTGAAAACTTTTTACTTTGTGTGAGATGCTTGGAGCATAGCATATGATGATAATGTCAGCGGTCCATTGTTGGCAAATTGTTCGCTATAATTTGGTATTTCTGGCTGTTCAGTATCAAAAATATGCTTATCTCTAGGTGTTTGTGGTGCTGAAATAGTCATGTCTTCACTTGTTTTTGAGGTTGCTCCAAGGTTGTCCTTTTTTTGCTCTGGTAATAAAGGCGCTTCAACCTGAGGTGTATTTTTAGTGGAAGACATTGGTGTTGTTGGTGTAGTGCCTTTATTTTCAGCGGAAGCCGTTGGTGTTGTTGGAGCAGAAACTTTGGTTTCTGTTTTAGTTGATGCTATAGCACCTTTTTGAGGTTGAGCTTCTCTTAATTTTGCAATATATGTTTCTGTATCAACTTCTTTACCATCGTCGCCTGTAATACGGGAATGTTGTGTTCCAGTAGAAGCAATGTATTTTGCATTCTTTTTGTCTATGGTTTGTCCTTTTGTGGCATTAACTCCTTTTGCGATGAGTTCATGATCAGGCTTTTCTCCTAACAAGCTTTTAATAGCTTGGCGTGCTGCTGTCTGATGTTCTCCCCCCATTTGATTGGCTAAAACTAACCGATGCATATAAATTTTGGCATTGCTTTGACCATTCATACCTTTGGGTAACAAACCTTTTTCTTCCATATCTTTCAAGATTCCCAAACAACTGTCTAATTGTTTTTGGGAAACCTTTGTTTTTTTATGTGTTACCCGACCTTTTGCATTCGTTGTTAAGTTTAATTCTTTTGAATGGTTTGTCAATCTTGATTGTGCATATTCGTGATCACTGTCATTATAGTTGGTAACAATTCGTGATTTGGCATATGCTTCTGTGATTTTTTGTGATTGATCTTGATTGCTTTCAGTTTCTGCAACTGTTTGTGGTTTGGGTTTGTCAGCAGAGGCAAGAGTGCCTTCTTGTGTCTGCGGTGTTTTTGTATCAGCAGAAGCAACAGCTGTTTCTTTCGGTTGCGCTTGTGCTTGTGTCTGCGGTGTTTTTGTGTCAGCAGAAGCAACAGCTATTTCTTTCAGTTGTTCTTGCGCTTGTGTCTGCGGTGTTTTTGTGTCAGCAGAAGCAACAGCTGTTTCTTTCGGTTGTTCTTGCGCTTGTGTCTGCGGTGTTTTTGTGTCAGCAGAAGCAACAGCTGTTTCTTTCGGTTGTTCTTGTGCTTGTGTCTGTGGTGTTTTTGTGTCAGCAGAAGCAACAGCTGTTTCTTTCGGTTGTTCTTGCGCTTGTGTCTGTGGTGTTTTTGTGTCAGCAGAAGCAACGGGGGATTGATTGCCTGATGTGTTATTTTGTTGTGCATTATGTTTTGCTAAAGTGGCATCAGCCCATTTTTCAGCATTTTTTGGCGCATTAGCAACAAATTCGGCCCCCTCTTGAAGTAATTCTTTTCCTTTTTTTGCCATATGAATTCCGCCTTTAACGAGTGTAGCACCCGCAACAGCAGCGGCTTCGGTTCCTTCTTCAACTCTATCTTCAACCCATTCACCGGCGGCTTCTACGCCCTCAACGGTGGCATTATAGGCAGATTCAGCACCTTCTGCAATAGCTACGCCAGCGGCTTGAGCACCTTCAACAGTCGCGTTATAAGCGGTTCTAGCACCTTCTGCAACGGCTTCACCAGTTGCAACA
>JAZUBA010000040.1:0-5720 GCA_045638265.1 Alphaproteobacteria bacterium
AAGGTACGTTAAATTGCAACAACTTTTTTCACTTTTATGCATTTTTTTTAATTTTTATGATGAGTAACTGTTGGCTTGTTTGTGATATTTCCCTATTTTCTCGCATTTTTCCGCTTGTATGCGAAATCGTTGCACATAAAGGTACCTTTAATTACAATGGTTACAGATTTATTTTCAACATAAGGAGTTTATATGTCAAAGAAAAAACACAAACAAAATCAATCAGTAATATCTGATGAAACAAAAAACAATGTTGTATCCGATTCGCAACAAAATGCAACACAGCCCGATGCAACCAATCCGCAAGAACATGGACGTTCAATGACCGAGATGCTTGGTGTATTGGCAGTTTTGGGTGTTTTATCTATTGGCGGGGTACAAGGTTATCGTTATGCCATGAACAAATATCATTCTAATGAAGTCATTAATGAATTAAACTTGCTCAATGCACAACTGGCGGTGTTTATGAATGGTATTCATGACGATGAAGCGGTTATGTCATTAGGTGAACCATATGATGATGGTAGAAGAATTAATACAGGTGGATATGCATTTGATTATGGTTGTGGACAAGACCCAGATTCCAATTCGCCTTGCGACCTTGATGAAACTGGATATTTTATGATACTAGACGGTGTTCCCGAAGATGTGTGTAAATCGGCCTCTCAAATGACCGCTCATATGATGAATCTTGTAGAACAAAAAGTTAATGGACATACGGATATTGACGGGGTTTTATGTCAAGACGGTGATAATCAGTTGACGTTTTTATTTGATGCGAATGACGGACAAGGGTTTGAAAATGGTAATGGTGATGATAATGACGAGGGCAATGCAACAAATCCAAATAATCCGGCTGTAACTTTGCCGAAAGAAGAGGAAGAAACAACGACAACAACAACGTTTGAAACAACAACGACCACCCCAATCGTTACACAAACAGGAACTGGAACATCAAATTGTGGAACCAATGAAATTTTGGTTGATTATTGTAATGGTTGTGGTGATTGGAATGATAATCAAGTATGTGCCACACCAAAGAGAAGTAACGGTTATTCTTCTCCATATGGAGGAACTTGGTATCAGGTTTATGCCAATACAAATGCTTTTCCGGATTATGAATCGGGCGAAGCAATTTGCCGAAGTTTTGGATTGAGACTTCCGTCGTTGTCTGTTCTTGTTCACAATGCGACAACCAATTGGGATTCCTACTCCAAATCATTTGAATTAAAGAATATTGCTACTGATTTATATAATCATTTCCGAACACCGCTTATTTTTACATCTGATAGGACATCAACAAGCCGAATTATTTTATCGTTAACAAATAATAATACAGGACATGCGACTTTTAATGCCGGTTATGCTCATGATGATTATCGTGGATGTAATGGTTGTTACAAAGGTGCATTTCTTTGTTATGAAGGGTCAATAAATAGGGATGAAGCAGAAACAACAACACCTTATGAAACAACAACAGCAACATATTCTATGGGTGCAGAATGCAGTAATAACAGTGATTGCACTTCGTTATATGGTAGTGGATATTATTGCGATATTCCGTATTATACTAGTGGTAATACCTGTACGAAAGATACAAGTGATAAGAGGGGAAATTGCCGAAATGCACAGACTGATTTGAGAACAAAGCCAGCATCAGCACCGTTCTGGGTGTCTAAAGGCGGTATGACTTGGTGGAGTGCAAACAACTTCTGTCAAGCAATAGGAAAAACACTTGTATTACTTAGTGATTATGGGTGTTCAGCTAGTGAAGGAAATTGTAATTCAGCGACTGTAAAGGCAATGAAAACAGCCTATACCTCTTATTCTTATGGTTGGACGAATACGGACCGTACTTCCTGTACGGGGTATTCTATTCACTTTGGCGATGAGCGTGTTATTTCTACAAGTCTGTATTGTGGCGCTTGGTGTGCCGTTTGCAAATAACGGTTATTACGTTTAAAAATGAGAGTGGGGTCTTATGTTTTTAAGATGTAAACTTCGCTCTTTTCATAGGCAGAGAAAACTATTTCAATTTTCTCTGCCTTTTTGTATGTCAAAAAAATTATTGAAAAGTTTGAATTTTTGTGTTTTGTTTTGTTTTTTTGGCAAGTATTATATTTTTTTTTGTTGCAATATATTAACAAATGGTTTATAATCGTTCTAATTCTACAACGGAATTTTTTTGATTATTTTAATATAACAGGAGGAAATAATGGCAGAACAACCAACTCAAACAGTTCCAACACAAGCAGTTGCTAACGGTTCATCTTTGAATGCAACATTGCAACAAAGCGAACAGACCGCTCAAACGCCGGAAAATACAGCTGAATCAGAAGCCGTTTTACCAGGTGTTAATTTTATGGGTGATGTGCGTAATCCAAACGCTGATTTACCTCCGGTTGTTTTAGCTTCGTATGATAAAGAAGCTCAAACACAAACAAGTGAAACATTGAAAAGCCATTTTAAAGCCTTGAATTTAACTACAAATTCAAAAGGTAGAGTAACCCGTAAACAAACAAAAATCAGCGAAGAACAATTAAATAGTTGTATTGCTAAAATTCAAGAAATGGAAAAACAAGGTCTTTTACCGATGGGTGAAAACGGTCAAAGTAATGCTGAAATTTATTTGCATCGCTTAGCCTTAACCAATCAAATGGGGGGAGAACATCAAGCAACGGCTCGTGAAGCTCTTAAAACACTGTTGGAAGATGATAAAGCCAATATGGATGCCGTTTTAAAAGGTATTAATGCCACTAAAAATACAACAATTGACAGAAAAACAGCTGAATATAAAGAATCAAAATTAGCTGAAACAGCCATTCCGCATCCGAAAAAATTAGAAACGGAATCTGTTGCTTGGTATATGCGTCCGGTTGCTTGTGTCGGTCGTGCCATTTCGGGTATTACAGGCGGTGCTTCCAATATGTTAGATGGTTTGTTTGATTTCTGTACGGGTGATTTTGCTCGTGGTTCAAGAACATTCTTAACCGGTTTGGGTAATACAATCATGACACCGTTTAATGCAACATCTAATTTGATTATGGGTAAAGATTTGATGACGTTTGACCACGGTTTGAAACAAGATGCCGATGGTATGTATCAAGGCGGATGGTTATCTTCATGGCATGATAAAAGCGTGAATGCCATTGCCGGTGCTTTGAATGTTGATAATACGCCTGTACAAGACCCAAACAATCCTTTATTACAGGCAGGTGCTCAATATGCAGGTATTGCATCTGCATCTGCTTCACAAGCGGTTAATACAGGTGTTGCAATGGCAAAAGACAATGTTAATGCTCAATTAGAAGCCGTTTCTGCTGCTCGTGTTTCAACAGCAACAGAAGCAAACGTTCAACCGATGGCAAAAGGGAATGAAGGACGTTAATCGTTAATTCTTGTCAATAATAAGTAAAAAAAACGTCTGGTTTTTCGTGTGAAAAATCAGATGTTTTTTTTGTGAGAGTGTTTTTTTTATTGCATCAATGATTGACAAGATGTATAATACCATTCATATACAACAACATAAAATTAAGGAGAATAAAAATGAGTACAGCAGTGCAAAACAAACCAGAAGATAATGCTTTGAAAAATCAAGCAGAAGCTCAAGCACAAGCCAATGCCGAAACCCAAAAAGCAGAGAGTAATTTTAATATGAATGCTCGTATGAGTATGGCAACAGGTGCGTCTATGTTGAGCCGTCCAATGTATTCTGTTCGTCGTGGATTTACAGAAGCAACAGGCGGGTTGGCTAACACTTTTGACGGTTTGTTTGATATGTGTACGGGTAATTTTTCACGAGGCGGTTCAACACTTTTAAGCGGATTTGGAAAAATCTTGTCTTCTCCGTTTAATTTGGTTTCAAACCTGTTTGTCGGAAAAGATATGATTTCGTTTGATCATGGATTAAAGAAAAATAATCAAGGGATGTATGAAGGTGGATTTTTAACTTCTCATTTTGAAAAATTTACTGAAAATGCAACCAATGCGCGTCAAGGTCTGTTTGCTAAAATTACAGGGTTGTTTAGATCAAATGATAACCCTGTTGCTCAGCAAAAAGGTGCTTTACAGTATGCCGGAGAACAATATGCCGGAGTGAATGCTTATAGTCAGCAAGCCTTTAAAGACGGACAATATTCCAAAGAAGAATTGGAAAATATTCAATCTATGATACGTGAAATTAACGGCGCTCGTAATGGTGCAACAACTGATGCAAATGCACAAGTTTTGGCTAGAAACGGAAACGAACGTTAATTCTTGTCAATAATAAGTAAAAAACGTCTGGTTTTTCATGTGAGAAATCAGATGTTTTTTTATGCTTTTCAGAGAGTTAAATTTGATATTGTCAGAAAAGAACCCTCTGTCAATTCACGCCCCTTTTTGCCGAGCCTTGCCTTGCCAAACGTTGATAGATATGTGCAAAGAATTGTCCGAAAAGTAAGGCTTTTTCCGTCCTCGCGCGTATGCGTATACCGTACACGTAGATTATATATAATATTTTTTTTATAAATATATATATAAATATAATTATACACAGTTAGACTCTAACGTTTGTATAAGACTCTAACAACGGTGTTTTAAGTATTTAATTATACGCGCGCGCGACCCATTCCGAAAAATGCCGTTTGAGAGACAGGAAATTTCGGATTTGCCGAAAAATTCATTTGCCTGTGGATAACTTATGGATAAGTCTGTGGATAACTTTTTGAATAGATTGAATTTTAAGGATAATTTTTTGCATTTAAAAAACGTAAGATAGGCAGAAAGTACCAGATTGTTGAGAAAATTAAATCAATACATATACATTTGCAGATAATTGCTTGAATATGCTGAAAAAAAGATTCGCATTTTTTGAAGAAAAAGCGTATAAGGCGTGTATATTGCTCATCAGTGTTTCATCAATTCAAGGGTAGGGAGTTGTTTCACAACAATGACCGGTATTTTAAAATTGGCAGTTATGGGAAAAGCGTTTATTGAGATTTGTTTTAATGATTGCTTCTTGTTCGCATCTGTTATCTCATTTTGTTTTATGTTATTTACAGACAGCGTAGAATGGTTGTGAGGCGTTATTCGTGTTTCGTGCAAATACATAGACATTGCTACCTTGGTATCCCAGATGAAATATATGGCACAAATTAGCACTGGCGTCTGTATTTGTCCAGGTATGGAAATAGTCGCCATTGGCATAAGCTTGATACATTGCTTCTACTTTTGCTGTTTTTGTTGATGTCCCACTTATATAACAATTACCGTTTCCCATACCAATAACAAACGTTTTATCACAATCATAATCGCTTACTTCTACCATTGTTTTACCTAACGCCTCACAGAAGTGTTTGGCAGACCACCACCACATTGCATGACTTGATACCCAAAAGGGAGCTTCTGCCGGTTTATTTCTTAAATCTGCTTGTGCATTTCGGCACTCACCACTCATATTACTCGTATCTTTTGTGCAATATGTACTGCCGTAATTCGTAATATCGCAATATTCTCCTCTGTTGCAATCGGCATTTTTATTGCACGTTTCAGGCAATGTTTCACACGTTCCATTCGTATATTTTGTATCAACTTCTGCGCAATAGCATTGTATTTGCTTCCCTGTTGCCGTATCGGTGAGCGTTGTTGCCAATCCGCCTTGACCATCTTCCGATGTGTTTTCAGGACAACTCACTGTCGGTGTCGGTTCGTCTTCATCATCACTATTGCCATTGTTACCA
>JAZUBA010000041.1:0-1389 GCA_045638265.1 Alphaproteobacteria bacterium
CCATGTTAAAGGAGCATCAGCTACTAACCATTGATTTTGTGGGAAGAAGCATAATGCTATTCTAATTAAAGCTAACGTGTAAACCGCTATTGTGATTTCTCTTTTGCCTTTTACGTTGTATCTTATTCGCCATACATAATACAAAAGTATATAGAATATTGTCATAGTAATTGATGTAATCCATTTACCTAATCCTAACCACAAGGTATAATCTTCTAATCCCGTTGTGCATAAAGCTAATGCTCTGGGAACTAAATGAAACGCATCTCCACAACCAAGTGTAACAGCCATTATACCAAACAACAAATATTCTTTACATCCTTTACTTTTTAATATCATAATGATACCAATTGTAATAACCGTAGTTAAATATACAACGTCAAATGCTGTCTCGCCAATTGCTTGACCTGATATTAACATATTAACCTCCCAAACTAATAAGAAAATATTTATATAAGTTAATTTTATAAACTAATCAGCTTTATGATTAAGTTAGCTATTTTAGAAACATCCTCTTTACAATCAGACTCTACCCATTTATCTATAATTGCTAACACACCATAATTAAAATATGCACATGCAAATTCCATTTCATCATTTTTTATGTTGTATTCCCGCAATAATTTATCACATAAATTTCGATATAATTCTTTATTTATATTTGAATTTTTAAATATATGTGGTTTGTGTGGAAGTACTCGGTATATTTTTTTAAGTTCTTTTATTGTATTCAAATATGGAACTAAATGTATTTCATCTAAATTAAAGTTCTTCTCATCATTTGAACGCGGAATAATAGCATCATAATTAGAATCAGATAGTAATCTTGCATTTATATACTTCATCGTTTCTACTAACAAATCATCTTTAGTATCGTAATGCATATAAAATGTACTTCTATTTACCCCGGCTTTTTCACAAATTTCTTTCACGGTAATGAAGTCATATTCCTTCTTTTCTAATAACAGAAGTAAAGCTTCAACCATTAATGAAGACGTAATTGAATTTCTTGATTTATACATATTGGTTCTCCGATGACATATTAATTGGATAAGATAAAATATTCAATGATCTTTAGACTATCTTAATTATAACAAATAAAACTTGAAAAAACAACAACACAAATAAAAAAGGTGTTGATTTTGATCATATAAAATAATAGCCGGGAAGAAGGCTTTTTCTTTGTCCTCAGCAGGTCAGTATTTGGTTTTCGATAGTTCGGATCTGTCCACAGTTTTCGTTGTTCACTATCACGCCTGTGTGGCAAACAACCGTTTCATCGGTTGTTTGGTCGCAAACTTTTTTCAAAAAATAAGAGTAGTCATTAGTTTGCGACTACCCACCCGTTCGAATCCCACGTTAAATTTTCACAACCAAAAAAGCACACCG
>JAZUBA010000042.1:0-1537 GCA_045638265.1 Alphaproteobacteria bacterium
CGGAAAAGGGAGAATAAGCTTTTTTATAAACAGTGAAATCGGATGCAAGGTTATCGGCATTGACCACGATGAAAAATTGCTTAAAATAGCCAATGAAAACTTAAAACGATACAAAAACCGTGAAAATATCATTTTTATCCATTCAAAAGCACAGGATTACATGTCCGCAGATGCAAATTGCCTTTACTTTTTCAACCCGTTCTCTACCCGGATTTTCAGACAGGTACTTAAAAGAATTGAGGAGTCCTATGAAAAAAGGCCCAGAGACATTTTAGTCTTTTTTTATTATTCTACAATCGAATATAAATTGTATCTGCCTTCAGAACCCAGATTAGAATTGATCAAATCACTGGATTTTAGTGAAAGAGAAACAAACAGCGATTCTCCTGCCAAACTATCCATATTTAAATTTCATCCAGCCAACAAATAGAATCCCATTGACTGAAAATTTTAACATTTATCCCCTTCTGGATTAACGGAATAATATTTGCCGTTATTTTTTAAGAAAAACAGATATATAATTTTCAATATAACATTAAATTGTTTATTATATTAACAAGGAGTTGAAATTTTGCAAAAAAGAAAGTTAATTCTGTTTACGATTTTATTCATAAGCCTTGTTGCAGTCTCTGCAGTAAGTGCAACGGAAGATGCAACAACAGATGTTTCATCAATTGAATCCGACATTCCGAGTGATGAAATATCAACAGACATTGAAAATCCTCAATTAGAGCAAAGTGACAATGAAGAGACAATTGGAACTGAGGAAGGGACATTCACTGCATTGGAAGAAAAAATTAATAATGCCGCATCAGGACTCTTTCAAAAACTTTGTTGATTTTCAAAATCCTTTTTGCGATTGTCATTCCAAATGAGATCTCTGCGATAGATTCGTTTTAAAACGCCTCGTTTGGTCTTGAATGTTCGTTTTCTTGATTTTGGCATTGTTTTTTGAAATGCATTTTCAATTTTGTTACTTGTTTTTTCAATTCGTTTATCTTTTAAGTGATAAATGAAGGTTTTATATCGTGGAGTGATTGATTTTCTGATTATTTTATAAATCACTGGATGAAAATCATCTTTACGATAAATTAAAGATTGTACTTCATTTTTGAATTCATTATAATCATTTAAATCGAATAAATCTTTGATTATTTTCAGTTGTTTGTGACATTCTTGATATTCTTCGTCAGAAATGCGATTTTTATCTTTAAAAGTTTTTAATTGTTTATTTAAACTTTTTTTAGTATGAAAAATACATAATTGATGTTTAAAACCTAATTTTGGGATAATTGAGGCATATTTTTTATCTAAATCTGTTGTGATTGCAATTTTATTTTTATTTGCTGTAGATTCTTTTAAAAACTTTTCAACAGTTGTTTCATCTTCATTATCGTAAATTGCATCGGCTACGATGCAATTTGAAATAGAATCAAGTAATGTGTGACGATATTTCCATTTTCCGTTGATTTTTATCCATTCTACATCAAAGACATAATAACCCGAGCAACGCCCTAAATCAAATTCTAAAATGTTT
>JAZUBA010000043.1:0-4564 GCA_045638265.1 Alphaproteobacteria bacterium
AAGAGGAAAATCAATATCATGTTGGAGCATTACCTGCACATGATTTATCAAACCAATTATATTTTCAGGTTTTAAGACGTCAAATCTCCTTAAAATCAAGTTTGCAAATCAAGAAATAGGCAAAAATTCTAAAAATTAAAGCAATCATAGCCAATTATAAATAAAATTAACCAACCATACAATCCAATATTTAAAAATAAATATCTATACCCTATTAATACAAGTCAATCGTTCAGTAATGAAATATCATTTAAAATAAGTACTATTTGCACCATAAAAATTTTACTCGAATATCAATCACTGATTTCACAATCTAATTTTCTTTCCAAAAATCTAATAAAATCAAAATTAAACAACATTATTAATATTAAAATTAAAATTTGAATAATTATTTATACTTTAAAATATATATAATTAATTATAGTATTTTTAAATTAATTTTTAATAACTTTTTGTTAGTTAAATTAATAAAATATGTAATTTTAACTAATTTTAACTTATTTTAAGAAATAAGAATGGAGATTGCTTTAAAAAATATTTTAATAACTTATTGTTATTAAAATTATATGTGGGCTAATATTAACTATTAAAGATTAATATAGAGTTAAATACTGTAATATAGATTTTTAGAAGTGATAACTATGACTGCTAAATGTAAAGAATTAGATGGTTTTACTAAAGATACAATATATGCAGAATTGAAAAAAGAACGTTATAGTGATGTGAAAACTATTCGTAAAATCATAAATCTAATATTCACACCATGCATAATTGACATTGTAAAAGAACTGGAAAAAGACTTTAAAGACCAAGGACCAAGACATTATCCAAGATTATTGTTATTAGGGATAGTATTATACTGTTTTTCTCATAAAATGTACAAATACACAGATATAGCAAATGAGTGCCGTAAAAATAGATTTCTGAGAATCTTTACAAGAGGAGCAGAACCCTGTGAGAATACCTTCAGAAACTTCCTAAACGAATCAGATACAGAATCAATGCGAAAAATATTCCTTTATACACTCGTACGATACAATGATGTCGATTTACTCAAATTTCTGCACTATTTCATTGACAGTACTGATGCAATAGTGCGAGGATCCAAATACTATAAAATATACAAAATCGAATTAGAAGCAATGAAATTAATGAAAAAACACAATTTACTCCACAATCCACAAAAACCCAAGCAAATAAAACGTTCAATCGACAAATTACTAAAAATAAGAGAAGAACATATGATGGAAGAAAACATAGTGGAATTAATAGACATGATAATCCCCAGAATACAAATCTACAATTATAAAATGTATAAACACATTGATGAATTCGAACAAGCAATAAAAAATTCAAACAAAGACTTCGTATGCATTACATATCCAAATGCACCATTGATACCAACTAAAAAGGGAAATTGGGATTTTGCAAAAAACTTACAAGTAGCAGTAACCGATGATAACATCATCATTGGAAGCATATTCATCAATAACCCTGACGATTCCAAAGCACTACCACAAATACTGCCAGAATTAAAAAAGAACTTCGAAATACTCTGGGAATTACAAAAAAAATACGGAACACGAAACAATGAAAAAGAAATCAAAAACATGCTGAAAAAAGCCATGGTGGTTTGCGATTCAGGATATGCATCAGAAGAAAACATTACATACATATGTGAAAACGATATTCGATCTTTAATAATGCCAAAAATAACTTCAATATACATAAATAATAAAATGAAAAGTTTTGATGAAAAATTAGAAGAATTAAGCAGTGAAATCGAAATCTTGGATGAAGAAAACACTGAAATTGAAACAACTCGCAAAAAAGACATGTCAAGAATTTGGGACGGATACAATTGCAAATTCAACCGTCCAGTGATGTTCACTGAAAAAACACCAATTCCTGACGAAATAGAAAAGGGTTTACCAAAAAGGGCAACAAAAGCAAATTATAAATATAAAGCCCTTGATTGCAGTGGATGCCCATATCGGGATGTGTGTAAACACAAATCTTTCACTGAGAAGATAAGCCCTTATATTTACGAATCAATGAATAAATTCACTCAAAAGTTTTATCAGGAACTCTATATGCAAAGATTCCATAAGAGCGAATCAATAAATGGATATTTCAAAGGCATTAATGGAATTTTGCATTTGTTAGGCACAAATGATAAAGCAATCACCAATGAAATGCATTTAAGAAATACCATTTATAATACTATCCATTTCGTAAGTATATCGGGTACTGTAGATTGAAATTAAATTTACAGTACATTTGATAACAACTGATAAAATTGGAGATTTTATCAGCAGATTTCTGATATATTTAGGTCACCTAAGCGTCAAAATTGCTTAAAAATCATTATTTTTCATGGATTTAATCAAAAATTGACAAATCTAGAGAACAATGATTGAATTCAAACATGTTTGGTCACCATTTTTAATTTTTAGTCATGATTACAAATAAATTTTACTAAAATTCAAACTCACATCATAATCCTCTGATTTTAAAATAACAAAATAAAATACAATTAAAATAAAAATATCCCAATTTAAAAACTAAAAACAAAGAAAAATTAAAAAACAACTAAAATTACACACCAAAACAATTAATGAGATTCCTCTTTAAATTCTTTTTTAAGGAACCATATGTATTTTTTATATTCGGGGAAAAAATCGTTTTTTAAAAATTTTTGTAGAATTTCAGGAAAGTTATTATATTCTTGTTTTAAGAGATTTATATAGTTTGTTGCTTTATTGTATGTTTGTTGGTTGAATAATTCAAATATTAATTGTTTGTATATGTTTATTTCTGATTTTATTTTGTCTATTTCGTTTTCAACTATTTCGTCTAATTTGCTTTTTGCAATTTTTTCATTTTCTTTTATTTGGTCGATTCTGATTTCTAAATCTTTTTGTTTTAAATATTTTTTTATTCGTTCATTGACTGCTAAACGTAGGTGGTATGTGCAATGTTGATGCTTAAATCCTAATTTTTTCATTACTGGGTCATATCCTGGTTTTAAATCTGTTACTATTGCTTTTCTGTCTTTGTGTTTTACTGATTTGTTTATGAATTCGTATGTTGTATTTTGGTCTTCATTTGGAGCCAATAGTTCTGCAACAGGCACATTATTAACTAAATCAAATAATAAGTGCCTATAATGGAAACCATCATCTAATGGTTCCCATTGCACATCATAACCATAAAATCCTGAAGGTTTTATGTCTTTATTTAGGTAATAAAGTTCATTTGTTACTATTTGTGCTTTTCTAACGGTTTCGTGAGATATTTTTGTTCCACAAAAAATTTGGTATAATTCTTTTAATTTACGGAACGGATACCAGCTTATTTCACGAACTTTTATTGATCTTTCTTTTGTTTCATTAGAAAAATTACAATAATTTTCATATTGATCAGTGAATTCTGTTTGAGAATATTTACCGCATTCAGGACAATAATATCTTTGTACTTTAGCAGCATAATGTTCACCATTCTCTTTTATCAAATCACGGACATTATGGCCATGTTTTGTAACTTTATGTGAATAACAATGTTTACAAAATGGATCAGAATAAGAAATTACGCCATTTTCATCCATATCAAAAGATATATCGCATGGTTTTTCACGTTTAACCATATGAAAAGGATTCATTAACTCTAATTGAATAGAATTGTCCTCAATTTCCTCTTTAGATTCACGTTCAACAGTATTATCACATTCAACACAAAACATATATTGAATGGATTTCATATTATTAATTGGAGATGTTTTTTTAAGTTTATACATAATAATAATTAAGCATCTCCAACAATATAAATTTTATGATTTTTATTTTAAAATTCGCAGACGTACAAAAAAAATATAAAGGGTTGCAAAAAAATTAACAAATAATATATTAATCTGATGATAAAAACCTAATCAAAACGAATAAAGAACGAATTTTATAAAAAATAAAAATATTAAAAAATGGGTAATTTATATATTTTTCGGAAAAATTTTAGAAAATTCGATAAAATTAAAATTTTTTCGCAAGAAAATCAAAAAATCAAATTACCAACTAACAAATTGACATAAACTTAAATTTTTAGGTGATTTTGTGAATAAAATACTAGAATATATGCTTGAAGAAGATGAGGGATTTGGTGATATAACCTCAAATAGTGTTATTGATAAAAATGAAGAAGTATGTGCATATATTATTTCTAAAGATGAAGGTATTTTAGCAGGTATCAATGTAGCTAAAGAATTATTTGAATCAAAGGATATTAAAGTTTTATTTCATTTAAATGAGGGTACTGAAATAAAAAAAGGGGATTTATTGATGTCCCTTCAGGGCAATGCCCGAGATCTATTGCTGGTTGAGAGGACTGCCCTTAATTTATTAATGAGGATGAGCGGCGTTGCCACTGCAGCAAATTATTATGTTAATTTGGTTGATGGAAAAGTTATTATTGCAGGCACCCGTAAAACTCAACCTGCCATTGGTAAATTTGACAAATTGGCTTTGCAAATTGGTGGGGCTGATACTCACAGATTTAGTTTGGATGATATGGT
>JAZUBA010000044.1:0-337003 GCA_045638265.1 Alphaproteobacteria bacterium
CTGTACACGGACCAATATAAGTGCTTGTAAAATAAAGAAAAAGTCGCTATTTCTAGCGACTTATCTGTTTTGGCTGGGCTGGCTGGATTCGAACCAACGAATGACGGTATCAAAAACCGTTGCCTTACCACTTGGCGACAGCCCAATATGGTTTTTAGATTTTTGGCGCGCTTGGCGAGATTCGAACTCACGACCCTTGCCTTCGGAGGGCAATACTCTATCCAGCTGAGCTACAAGCGCAAGCATCGCTCTAAATCTGTAACCCTTATACACCTATTTTTTTTAAATTGCAAGCTTTTTTTTTATTATTCTTACAATTTTTTTTATTATGCTTTTCCTTGGTTCATTTTTGCCAATGTTGAAACTTGAACAGATAAAAATTCTAATTGTTCTGCATTTAAGGCATTTAATTGATTTGAAATCTGTGTGGCAGCGCCTAAAGAACCTTTTAATCCTTTTTCTGTTGAGACGTTGTTGTTAATATTTTTCATATAGTTATCTGTTTTTGTGTCTAACAAATCATTAACAGATACATTTAATTTATTACAAATTTTAACCAATGTATTTAATTGTGGATTGCTACCACGTTCTAAATTGGAAATTGTATTAACCATTAAACCCGTTTCAGCAGCTAATTCACCTTGGTTTAAACCTGATAATTTGCGTAATTGCGCAATGCGTAACCCGACAATGCGTGAGTATTCTTCTTCGCTTGATGCTTCTGAAATAATGGCTGAATGCAAATTGCTATATTTTTTTGTTTTTCGTGCAGAAATTTCTTTTTCTTCTTCTGTGTTTGCGACTTTTTCTAATACATCTTTTAACATAGCCATAGGTAACTCCTCTTTGAATATTTAAATCTGTGTCTTACTTGTTTTTATATCATTTTTTGGATTTTTGCAATAATTTTTTTTAAAAAAAGCTAATTTATTACATATTTTTTTATTTTATCTTTCTTTTTTGTATAAAATAAGTTTCTAAAGATTTTTTTGACAACAAAAGAAGATTGGATAAACAAAAAATTATCCAAAAATTATTTTTGTTGCAGAACCCGATTCGCTAAATAATAACAAAAGAAGTGTGTTATTGATTCATGCTTTCAAAGAAATCATCATTTGTTTTGGTTTGACGTAATTTTTCCATCAAAAATTCCATAGAATCTGTTACACCCATTGGCATTAAAATACGACGCAAAATCCAAACTTTTGGTAATTTGGTTTTATCTACAAGTAAATCTTCATTGCGTGTGCCGGATTTTATAATGTCAATAGCGGGGAAAATACGTTTGTCTGATACTTTTCTATCTAAAATAATTTCAGAGTTGCCGGTTCCTTTAAATTCTTCAAAGATAACTTCATCCATTCTGGAACCTGTTTCAATCAATGCGGTACCAAAAATTGTTAAAGAACCACCTTCTTCTACATTCCGTGCTGCACCAAAAAAGCGTTTTGGGCGTTGTAAAGCATTGGCATCAACACCTCCTGTTAAAACTTTTCCAGAAGAAGGAATAACCGTATTGTAAGCTCTTGATAAGCGGGTGATGGAATCAAGCAAAATAATAACATCTTTCTTATGTTCAACTAAACGTTTTGCTTTTTCAATAACCATTTCCGCAACTTGAACATGTCGGGCAGCAGGTTCATCAAAAGTTGAACTGATAACTTCTCCATTAATGGAACGAATCATATCTGTTACTTCTTCTGGACGTTCATCAATTAACAAAACGATTAAATGTGCTTCTGGATGATTTTTTTCAATGGAATGAGCAATGTTTTTCAACATAACTGTTTTTCCTGTTCGTGGTGGAGCAACAATTAAACAACGTTGACCTTTTCCTTGTGGACAAACTAAATCAATAATACGAGGTGTTAAATCTTTTTGGTTTTCCGGATTACCATTACCATACTCCATAACGATTGGTTCGTTTGGATAAAGTGGTGTTAAATCATCAAAATTAACACGATATCTTAATTCTTCTGGATTGCCGAAATTAACCGTATTAATTTTGGTTAATGTAAAATACTTTTCTCCGTTTTTAGGGGCGTTAATTTCACCCTCTATCGTATCACCTGTTCTTAATCCCCATTTTTTTATATGATGAGGAGCAACGTAAATGTCATCTGATCCAGCTAAATAATTAGCATCAGCTGAACGTAAAAAACCAAAACCGTCTTGCATAACTTCTAAAACACCCTCACCAAATAAAGTGGTTTCCGATTCGGATAATTTTTTTAAAACAGCATACATTAAGTCTTGTGTTCGTAGAGAAGGAGCATTTTCAACACCTAAATCTTCTGCGTAAATCAATAATTCAGCCGGTGTTTTTTTCTTTAAATCTTTTAATTGCATAAGAAACCTCGTTAGAATAATAAGGATGATTAAAAAACGTATAATATATAAATTTTGGAATAAATAATTGAAACAGCAGAACACTGTTGTTATTTTTAATAACTTTTTTTTTAGATATTGTCAATGAAAAAAGAAGTCTTTCAATCGAAAAAAATAAAATCAAAAAAAAATACAATTTTACTGTTTCCCTAATCAAATTTAATGCCTATATAAATTTAAATTCTATTTATAAGTCTTAAAAGATGAAAAATAACAATATAAATCTATTGATTATATATTTAAATAAAAGGATAATTATAGAAACAAAATTTTATAATTAAAGAAAGGAGCATTAATATGAAAAATGAATTAAGGGTTATTATCGCCACAAATATTAGAAAGTATCGTAAAAAGATGAATATGACACAAGCTCAATTAGCAGAACAGGTCGGAAAAACAGTAGAAATGATTAGTCAAATAGAAAATAATATTTCTTCTACAAAGTTATCAACATTATCTGCTATGGCAGAAGTTTTTGGTATTGAACCATATCAATTATTAATGGAAAATGAATTTCAGGCTTATGAAAAAACATCTCCTGAATTAATGGATTTATTAATTGCATTAGAAGAGCAGCCTAAAGAATTTTTAAATGCATTGTTGGCATTAGTTCAACAATACAAAAAATAAACTTTAACATTACGAAAAAACCTCATTCGGTTGCACGAATGAGGTTTTTTTATATAATAATTTATTGTTGTGTTATTTCTTTTTTTGCAGGGAAAATAAGTGATGCAATAATACCTATTGCTAATAATGACAACACAACACATAAGGATGATGTTGATGAAATATGAATATTGAAAATAACTCCAATTAACATCTTAACACCGATATACATTAAGATAGCAATAACAGCTTTTTCTAGGTGAACTAAAGCTTGTTTTGCGGCTGCTAAACAAAAATACATTGAACGCATACCTAAAATAGCAAAAATATTACTTGTATATACTAAAAACGGTTTTTCTGTAATAGCAATAACAGCGGGAACACTGTCAAAAGCGAACATTACATCCGCAAATTCAACGGTTATTAAACATAAGAATAATGGTGTTGCTGCTTTTTTAATGAAAAATTTATGTCCGTCAATTTCTGGTGTAACAGGGAATAAATGTTTAAAGAAGCGAATAGACCAATGTTTTGTAAAATCTGTTTCTTCTTCTTTTTTTGCTTCAACAGGAATTCTTTTTATCCATGAATAAATTAAAGCCCATAAGCCGGCAGCTTGCATCATTTTAAACGCTGTCCAAATAATAAAGACGCCAAAAACAGTTAAAGCAACATCACCGCCATATGTAATAATAGCAGTACCCAAACCGACAAAAATCAAACGAAGCACCAAAGCCCCTAATATGCCATAATATAATACACGATGTTGGTATTTGTTGGGAATGCCAAAACTGGCAAAAATAGCCATTAATACAAACAAATTATCAACAGATAGTGTTTTTTCTAATACATAACCAGATAAGAATGCGTTGGCATCTTCTAATCCATGAGTGACATAGACGTATCCGCCAAAAGCGAGTGATACAAGAATCCAAAAAACAGTCCATAATGCTGCTGATTTAATGGATATTTCTTTGTCTTGTTTATGTGCGAATAAATCTATTGCTAAACACAAAATAACAACAATAGAAAATATAATAATACTGGATGCAGAATAACCTTCCATAATAAAAAACTCCTTATAAAAATAATCCGCATAAAACATAACAAAATCATTTGTAAAATGCAAGTTCTTTTTATATATGCAATTATGTAATAGGATTTTTTAATTCAATTGAATTTTTTTTATATAACATTAACTTTGTTGAATGATAAAAGAGTATTGGTAAAATAAAGTTTGACTATAAATTTATGCTTGTTATTTTACTTAAAACTAATCAAAAATACTTATGATATAAAATTATTGTACGATAGTTAGCAATAAATGTAGCCGATTTTATATTAATCATAGAGAATTTAAAGTTTATAAATAAAAACGCCTGTAATTAACAGACGTTTTTTATGTGGATTGAAACATTTTATTATTCAGAACGTAACGGGCGTGCCAGTAATTCTTTTAAAATATCTTTAATCGGTTTATCATAATATAAAATAGATTCAACAGCCTCACATATTGGCATATCAACACCTAATTGACGAGCCCGTTTCATAACTGATTTTGCCGTCGCAACTCCCTCAACCGTTTTAGTGCAATGTTCTAAAACCGGTTTTGCCCAACCCGCTTGGCCGATTTCATATCCACATGAATAATTGCGTGATTGATGACTATTTGCTGTTAACATCAAGTCGCCAATACCTGACAAACCAAGTACACTTTCTTTTTTGCCACCGAGTGCTTTTGCAAAGCGAGACATTTCAGCTAATCCGCGTGTTAATAAAGCAGCACGTGTATTATCACCAAAACCACAACCATCGGATATGCCCGAGGCAATGGCTAATACGTTTTTAATAGCACCGCATACTTCGGGTGTGATTAAATCTGTTGACGAATAAGGACGAAAATAGTCTGTTTTCATAAAACGAGAAACTCTGTCTGCTAACATTTGCGATTGAGATGCAATAGTAACAGCGGTCGGCATTTCTTTGGCTACTTCCGCAGCAAAACCCGGACCAGACAAAACAACTAATGGTGTTTGGGGACGTATTTCTTGTACAACCTCGCTCATCAGCAATCCACTACTTAATTCTATGCCTTTTGCACATAAAACAACAGGTGTAACTGTTTTTAAATGAGGGGCCATTTGTGTAAAAACGGAACGGGTAAATTGAGCCGGCGCAACTAACAGAATACAATCCGCCCAAGTTAAAACAGATGCCATATCCGTTGTTGCTTCAATGCTTTCAGGCAAATGTGCCGCAGGTAAAAACGGCGTACGATGAGTCGTGTTAATTTCATTAACCGCATCTTCTTCTCTTGCCCATAATTTAACGGTATTACGGGCCTTTGAAGCCGTCATGGCAAGAGCCGTTCCCCATGCACCGCCACCGATAACACCAATATTAGCCATAAAATCCTCCTTATTTTGTTGTTTCGTTCATCGCCATTTCTTTTGCGGATACATAGTCAAATTTACCAGTACCTAACAATGGCGGTTGATCTGTAATAATGATTTTAGACGGTAAACCCAATTCCGTAATTCCGGCTGATTTAAAGGCGGAAACTAATTCTTCTCTTGTTACGTCTTTACAAGTTGTAATCAAAACAATTTGTTCGCCTTTTTTTGCATCAGGAATATTAACTGCTCCGGAAATGAAACCAGGGTAACGTTTTTCAACAACCATTTCAACGGCCAATAATGATACCATTTCGCCGCCGATTTTGGCAAAACGCTTGCAACGTCCTTTAATGGTAATATAGCCATTATTATCTACGGATACAATATCTCCTGTATCATACCAACCATCTTGAGGTGGATCTAAATGTAATGGATCAGTATGACGCATATATCCTTGCATGATATTTGGTCCTTTAACCCATAATTCTTGACCTTCAATAATGCCTTCTACGGGTTTTAATTGATAACTCATTCCTGGTAAGATACGACCGACAGAATCTTTTTTAGAATGCAAGAATGTATTAACAGAGATAAAGGGTGAACATTCTGTGGCTCCGTATCCTTCTAAAATACGAACACCAAATTTTTCTGCCCAAATTTTGCGTGTTTCATCTTTCACTTTTTCAGCACCGGATGCAACAATACGCAAACTGTTAAAATCATAAGGATTTGCACATTTAGCATATCCTGCTAAGAATGTATCCGTTCCAAAGAAAATTGTTGCTTTGACAGAAGCACAAATTTCAGGAATGATACGATAGTGCAATGGTGTTGGATAAAGAACTGTTTTTACACCTAACAAAAGAGGTAAAACCGTTCCGGCTCCCAAACCGAATGAGTGGAACATCGGTAAACAGTTTAAAAAGACATCTGACGGATAAACATCAAAAATAGATGGTATTTGATAACAGTTAGATAAAATGTTTTTATGAGACAAAAAGACAGCCTTTGGCATACCTTCAGAACCAGATGTAAATAATACAACCGCTGTATCTTCCGGATTACCTTTTCCGCCTATATTTTTATGGTATGCTCGTTTGGGGCATAGTGCACCAAAAATACCGTAAAATTTGTCTTGCCAAGTTAATGAGGGTCTTAAATCTTCTAAATAAGCAATTTTAACACCTGCATTTTCTAAAGCAGTGATTAAGTTATCTAATTTTGCCATGCTAACAACTTTTTTGGCTGTTACAATGGTTTTTAATCCAATTGTTTCACACGTTGATATAACTTGTTTCGGACCAGATGTAAAATTAATCATTGCCGGAATTTTGCCGTAAGCATGCAAACCAAAAACAGACAATGCACAAGCATTGGATGTTGGAATCATTAATCCGACATATTTTTCATCACCGACAGCACGAGAAATAAGACGACCTAAAATAAATGCTTTTAAGAAAAAGGCACAAAATTTAACAGGTTTGCGGGAAGTATCTTCCATAATCGGTTTTAAATACCCTGCCATACGCATTGAATCGGATATAGCTTCAAACAATGTACGGTTTTTATCGTAACTGTCAAAAGTCATTTGTGTTAAAATATCGTGCAGTTTTGCACTTGATTTTTCACGAATTTCACGTGTTGGTAATTCTTCATTAATTTTAAAATCAACCGGTTCCAAAATGTTAATGGTAATTTTTGGGAAAAGCTTAAAGTGTGCTTTTTTTCCTAATATACGAGAGAAAAACGTGTTAGATGCACCATCTATACGAATAGGTAAAATAGGGGCATTTCCTTTGACGGCCATCATTGCGGGAGCTTCGTAAATTTTCATACGTGTATTTCCGCCCTCAATAATGCCTTCTGTCAAAATCATACATAATTTGTCTTCGTTTAAACGTTCGGACATATATTTTACCGCGAAAGGACTACGTGGATCTAGTGGGTGAACATCCATCAAGTTAGTCATAAACTTAACGAGTGTTTTTTCAATTAACTGATCACTGACAGCGAATGTAATGTTTCTGTCAATGAATGATGAAATTAACAAGACATCCATATATGATGTGTGATTTGGTATAATTAATGCACGAGGACCGGCTTTTTCCAAATTTTCAAGTCCTTTAATTTCCACTTTGTATAAATAGCCAAATATTTTTTTAAATACATTTTTACGTGTTTCAACAGGCAATAGGCGAATCATATAAACAGCAACCAATAAATTGGCACCTGCCAGTAACAATAATATATCTAAAATATTGAAAGAAATCATTGTTAAACCCATTGTAATAATGAGTGCAATCATGACCCCGATAGCATTAACCATGTTTGAAAAAGCCATCATACGGCCCATCATATACGATGGTGTTTTTAATTGAATAAGTGTATAGAAAGGAATAACGTAAAAAGCTGATAAAGCACCTAAAAACAAAATATCAATCATAATGCACCAATAACTGAAATTGGTTGTCAGCATTTTAAAAACAGTTACGCCTTTTTCATAAATAATCCCTTCTGCACTATAACTGGCAAAAACAAAATTAAACAAAAACAAGGAAATAAGTATGCCGACAACAGATGTATAAGCACCCATATTGTTTTTGCGAGAAAGACGAGCATATATGAAACCACCGATGATATATCCCAAAGTGAAAACACCTGCTGATAAGAACATAACAACAGACCAGCGAGCGTGTAAAACCGTACGACCGTAATCTGCTGAAAAGAAAAAGATAACAGCAGATATCATCCAAAACCAAGCAATACCGACTAAATATGCCCATGTATCAAACTGATGTTTTAATTTTGCAGAAACATAACCAAAGGCATTATATGGATTACGGTAAATAACGGTTTCTTTATCAGCCGGTTCGTTTTGAGGGATTTTAAGTGTAATCAGATAGCTGATTACAGAAAAACACAATCCGATTGAACAAATAACAAAATAAGCAACATCAAATTTTAAGATGCTTGTTAATAATAAACAAGATAAGCCGCTGGCAAAAATAACACCCATTTTCATTAATGTGTTGCCGGCATTTAATTTTGCTGGTGCTATTTGTTCTGTAATAAGGGAGGCATCTAAAACACGTAAACAGGCATTTGTCAGTCCCATGGTAATCAAAATTGTTAATAAGAGAATGCGAGAATCCAATGTAACGCTGATAAGAGCTAACGCCATAATGCCGATTTCAAAAATACGAATATATTTTAAGCAACGTGTTTTTGAAAATTTATCGGATATTTGTCCGATGTAAATTGTTGCAAAACAAAACGATAAAGCATATAAAATAACGGCCAGACCCATGAAAACAGGATTGGGTTGTGTTAACTTATATGTAACGAAAAATAAAAAGACGTTGCGAATAAAACCTTCATTAATTGCGGAAAAAAAGCGAGAAATAAATAAAGGTAAAAATTTTGTATTTTTTAATAATTGTGCAAACATAAACACTCCTTATATTTTTTTAGACATACCTCTCTATATCACACGTTCTTTAAATATTCAAGCAAAAAGAATATATTGCATACGTTAAGGTGTTATATTTAAAAAATATGACAAAATGATGACAAGATTTATGTTTGTTTGTATTGGCAAAAATCTTATTCAAATATCTCCGTTGAAATATGAAAAATGAAAATATATTAAAAAAAAGAATATTTTTTGATAAAAAGGGTTTATTTTTTTGAAAAAATTTGTTATAGTAGAACATACAATATTTTTACATGAGGAAAAAATGAAAAAAATTTGTTTGTTATCAATGTCTTGTTTGTTGTTAAGCGGATGCTTTGGTTCAACTGATGAATATGATATGTATGCTCAAAACAGTTTGAGAGCGCCTGCAAGACCGCCTGTGGAAAATAGAATTGAGCACAAAACTGTTCAAAAGCCAAGTGAGTTGCCACAATCAATTACACAGCCTGTTGCGGTAAATGCGCCTAGTGTTAGTTCGTCGGTGGTTCCGCAAACATCTCCGCAACAACCATTGGTTCAAACGATTGTGATACCTCAATACGCACCAACACCACCGGTTTATCCGTATGCTCAACCGTCTGCGTATGGTACAACAGCTATGCCGTACGGAGCTGTTCAACAATTACCAATCCCGACTCAAAGTGCTATGTTGGGAAGTATTCCTCAGGTTCAAAATCCGGCGCCTGTTCAACAAAATGCAGTAACGTCTATTCCTAAACCAAAAATTAAAAAAGAAACAGTTACTGTTGTTTCGCAACCGAAGGAAGCAGTGTATCCGTCTTGGGCATCTTCTGATTATACACCTCCTGTAACTGTTACGAGTACGGAAGCAATGGTTACATTTAAAAATCCACATCGGGATGAAACCGTACAGTGTGCTGCTATTGATGTTATGTGTATTGCTTCATATCAACAACAAGGTTATAAACGTGTTTCTCCGCATAAGACTGGTTTAGAAGAGGAAGATACACAAGGATACCCTAAAACAAAATGGAAAGCAGATAATAGCATTCCGCGTTGGTAATTGATATTTGGGATAAAAAATGCTGGCAACAACATATACGGTGGCTTTTTCCGGTATTAATGTTTTAAAAATCAGTACTGAAGTTCAAGTAACCAATGGTATGCCGGCATTTATTATTGTCGGTTTGGCAGATAAAGCCATTGCTGAAAGTCGGGAACGTGTCCGTTCAGCATTACATTCGGTCGGATTGGAGTTGCCGGCAAAGCATATTACGGTTAATTTAGCCCCTGCTGATGTTGTTAAAGAAGGAACGCATTATGATTTGCCGATTATTATGGCTTTAATGGCTTCTATGGGTGTTATTCATCCGCAACAAATTACCGATTATTTTATGATGGGTGAATTGGGGTTAGATGGTTCAATTCGTCCTGTTTCTGGAATTTTACCAGCCGCTGTTTGTGCAGCTCGTTCACAAATGGGTTTAATTTGTCCGTTTGAACAAGGACAAGAAGGTGTGTGGGGAAAACCAAAATCATTGCTCACGCCACAAAATTTGATTCAATTATTAAATTATTTTAAAAATCAAATTGACATTCCGTTTCCACCAAAAGAAATGATAGATGTTACAACAAATGATTATGTTGATTTAAATGAAATTAAAGGACAAGAAACTGCAAAAAGAGCGTTGGAAATTGCAGCTGTTGGGGGTCACAATCTGTTAATGATAGGTCCTCCGGGGTCAGGAAAGTCAATGTTGGCTCGTAGATTGCCGACAATTTTACCTCCCATGACACAAGATGAAATATTAGAAGTGAGCCAAATACATTCTGTTGCAGGCAAATTAAAAGAAGGGAAATTAATTACGGAAAGACCTTATCGTGCACCGCATCATTCGGCAACAACGCCTTCTATGGTTGGTGGTGGTTCTCACTCTAAACCGGGTGAAATTTCTTTATCGCATAGGGGAATTTTATTTTTAGATGAATTGCCTGAGTTTAACAGAGCTACATTAGAATCGTTAAGACAACCGTTAGAAACAGGAAATATTACAATTTCAAGAGCAAATGCACATGTTACATATCCGGCACGATTTCAGTTGATTGCAGCGATGAATCCTTGCCGTTGCGGTTATTTGGGAACACAAGGGCATGAGTGTGCCAGAGCGCCAAAATGCGGGGCAGAATATCAAGCTAAAATATCAGGACCTTTATTAGACAGAATTGATTTGCAAATAGAAGTACCGGCTGTTAATCCATGGGAATTATCTACTGTTTCAAATGGTGAATCTTCGCAAGAAGTACAAGAACGCGTGTTAAAAGCTAAATTGTTTGCAAAAAATAGATTTGAAGGAACACCATTCACCAACAATGCTCAGGCAGATGGAACGTTTTTAGAAAAAATTGCTTGCTTAGATGTAGATGCATTAAAATTATTACAACAGGCAGCAGAAAAATTAATGTTGTCCGCCCGTGGCTACCATAGGATTATTCGTGTGGCCCGTACGATTGCTGATATGGCCGAATCTGAAAATATTTCAAAAATTCATATCAGCGAAGCGCTTTCATTTAGAAATCCCTTGCAAAGAAAATAAAAGAATCGTACAATCGTCAAAACGGAGAAAAAAAATGACGCTTGTTTTTATTTGGTTTTATTCATTTATTGTTGTTTGTTTAATTATATCAATGGTTTTTGTTGCTCGTGTGCGTAAAAAAGCACGCAAAAGTGTTGAAATGGCGAATCAAATGGAAGATATTTTAGATTCGGCACCTGACGGATATTTTTGTTATACATCTATTCATGGAAAAGAATATACCAAATGCTCTAGACGTTTGTGTTTACTCTTAAACATTGTTGAAACAACAGCCTCATTTAATACGGTATTAGACAGATTGTCTGCTGATGATACTCGATTATTGACCGAGTCGTTTCAGAATTTGGTACAAAAAAACATGCCTTTTGAATTAACGGTATCAACACGTGGTAAAAAATTGTATTTTGTTGTAACTGGGCGAGTATTACACACGATTGATACAAAAATAACCTCATTTGTTTTGTGGTTTAAAGATGTAACACATAAAACAGCTTTATTGATTGAAGAGAGACAATCGTATAAACAGTTGTTACAACAACGTGAGATTTTAACTAAAACATTGAATGCATTGCCTTTCCCTTTATATGTGGAAGATAATCAAGCGATAGTTTGTTTTGAAAATAAAGCTTATACAACAATGAATGAAGATACAAATGATATGCACTGGGTTGAGATTCCTTTGTCATTAGGAAAGAATGCTTCGTTTGCATTAAAGTATGGACAAGATAAGACGACGGAAGAAGGTTTGTCTGCTTTATTGACAGAAGCAGAACGTGCACATCGTTCTGTATTAAAAGAATTACCTTTTGGTGTTGTTTTGTTTAATGCAAGTGCGCAAGTTATCTTTTTTAACAGTGCTTTTTGTGATTTATGGAAAATTGACGCACATTGGCTCAAAAAAGAGCCTGAATATGCTGATTTTCTTGATAAGGTACAGGAAAAAGGGTTGTTGCCACAGGTAAAAGATTTTGCCCAATATAAAAAGAATCAGATGAAAACTTTTGCACAATTGACAAGGACAACAGAAGAATATCTGTATTTGCCTGGCGGACAGATTATTAGACGATTGATGATTCCATATGCACAAGGGGGAGTTTTAATTCTGGACGAACGCCAAATTGCTCGTAATTAGAAGGGGTAATACAAAAAGTTAAAAAATAATTGACAAGAAATGAAAACTGTGATAAGAAATAAATATCAAAAGAAAAGAAAGGAACATAAAAATGGCTCTTACTTTTAATTCGGGTTTGTCTGGTAAATTCGCAGAAAGCGGATATGAAACATTTTCAAGTGGGAAAGATAATTATAAAAATACAATGACTCTTTCAGCTTTAAAGGCTGAATATAGTGTAGCTTATCCCAGTGGTCGTGAAAACTATAATTTAGATAGTTTGTTAAAAAGTTTTGGCGGAGAAAAGTTTGTTTGTGGTGTTAATGCCGGAAAGTCTAATGCGAATGAAGTTTTACGGCGTAGCGGTCAAGTTTTTTCAGAAGCAACGACTGTTTACACTGGTGAGCACAGTAGAACAAATTAAACAAGATAAGAGCCTGTTTCGGGCTCTTTTTTTTATTCTTAACAAAAAATTTAAAATAATATAAAAATTTATTATTGAAATTCCAATAATAAATAAAAAATCTAAAAAGAAAATATTTTTCTTGCAATTTATAAAAAAAAAGAGTATAAAAACAATGAAATGCCGATTTAGCTCAGGTGGTAGAGCAACGCATTCGTAATGCGTGGGCCGGGTGTTCGAATCACCCAATCGGCACCATTTATCCCTTAAAGTCTTATCTTTAAGGGATTTTTTATTGCTTGTTTTTCAATAATTTTTCTTTCCCGTCACAGTTGCACGTCACTTTGTCCGTTATAGACATTTTACCAACACTCATAGCATAAGATTTTCATACATTTTTACCCGAACGGATTTCAAATACAATGATGATTTTTTCCCGATTGGTTATATAATATATATTAATAGCATAGAATATGTATAACACATCCAATTAATATGATTAAAATATCACCACCGACCACAGGTTGCCACTCCCGAGCAGTTTTTTCCCACAATTTATATTTGATCTGATCTAATGGCCTCAGGCAGTTGGATATAATTGCTTTTTAGACCTAATTACTTTTCCTACAATAGTACCCCAATTACCTCATTTTGCAGTTTCATACCTCCACCATCAATGCATAATCCAATAGTTTCTTGAAATGGAGATAGGAAAATCTAGATAAAAATGTGCTTTGTGATGAGAAATATAAGATACATAGGGCAGATTTTTTAATTCATTTCTTGGAAATAAATAATCTAACAACATGTCTTTGGCAGACATAGAAACACAAATGGTATGTTGTATATCTTTTAAACTTGTATTACTTTCCTTTAAAACATATTCTAAATCATTGTGAGGAAATATATAATCCTCAGTATAAGAAGAATGGTGTTTTAATTTTGACCACCTTTCTTCTTCGGCAATATAAATTTTACCATCTTTAATTAAGCAAACTGATGTGTCATGGCTTAAATTAATTCCTAAAACAGATATTGTTTTCTCCTGAATAGGGTGTTTGGTCTAGTAAATATAGTTTAATTTATATAAAAAACACGACATGTTTTCAAATTAAAATAATACCTTACATATATTTAATTGGAATAAATTTTCTCTTGTTTAACTATGAAATATCATATAATTTAGTTAATGTTATAAATAAAAACAGGGGGATTCTTATGATTAGATATGTAAATCGATTAAATCAAGCAATAGAAACTGGGGATATGGAAACAGTAAAATTACTTTTAGAACGAGGGGTATCTGTAACTAAAAATGATAGACAAGGGTATACCCCGTTGCTTGTTTCTGCATACTGTGGCAATGCAGAAGCTATAAAATTGCTTTTAGAATACGATGCTGATGTAAATCAAAAAGGAAGAATAGGTGTGGGACCTTTATACTTGGCAACACAAAAAGGTAATATAGAGGCAATTAAATTGCTTTTAGAAAATGGGGCTAATGTAAATCAAGGGAATAAAGAAGATTTTACCCCTTTGCATCATGCCGTATTTAAAGGAAAAACAGAGATTGTTAAATTGCTTTTAGAAAATGGGGCTAATGTAAATCAAGGGAATAAAGAAGGTATGAACTCTTTGCATTATGCCGTATTAAAAGGACAAACAGAGATTGTTAAATTACTTTTAGAAAATGGGGCTGATGTAAATCAAGGAGATAAAAAAGGTGTAAACCCTTTGCATGTTGCAGCATTTAAAGGACAAACAGAGGTTGTTGGATTACTTTTAGAAAAAGGAGCCAATGTAAATCAAGGGGATATAGATGGTTTTACTCCTTTGCATATTGCAGCACAAAAAGGGCGCGCAGAGATTGTTGAGTTGCTTTTGGCTAAAGGAGCTGATGCAAATCAAGGTAATAAACAAGGTGTTATACCTTGGGATTGTGCTAACGAAAAAGGACATGATAATGTTCTTGAAAAATTGCCTTCAGTATCTTCTATAAGTCGTCATTTTGCAAGAATTGGACGTCTTTTTACCAGTGATGAAGAAATAGCACAGGTGCAAAATAATATAAACAATTCAAGATAAAGTTAATTGTTGAATCTAAATATATTGTGAAAAAAAAGAAGTTATAAGTATACAACTATTTCTTCTTTAAAATAGGTGTGTTTGTTTTATTAATATGCTTTATATTTTTGAATATGATATTATCTTTTAAATTGTGAAAAAAGAGATATGATTTGTGTATTAGAATTAATCTTTTATATCGTTTTAAGTTTAAATTCGAAATGTTTAAAAAACTTTTTATTTAAGTTGGTTTTGTGAGTTTTTTAATAGGTAGGTGTTGTTGTTTTGAACAAATGTTTCACAGCCCCATTTATCCCAGCAAATCTTAAATTCGTTTTCATTTTGAGTTGCTTGCCCGCAGTCATTGTTGGAACGGCAATAAATATTTTTTTCTTTATGAACTAAAAAGTCAGACCAATGTTGATGTTTTACTTTTAAAACATTATTAGGTGTATAATTATATTCATCACCATTTTTTATATATAGATCACAATTTTTTTCTGAACAAATAATCAGTTGATTGTGGTGTTGATTGATTTTATAAATTTTCTTTTCTAAATATAAAAATGCATTTGTTTTATTTTGTAATATAACATACTCTTTTTGATTGTTTTTGTTGATAATAAAATCATAAAAGAGTGGTTGGGGCGGTATGTATGTTTTTAAATTAAGTTTTTTTACCTTTTTAAATTTATTTAATAAATTAAATCCTTTTATATATGCAGGATGTGGAAAATAACTGTTTATGATGTGGTGAGGAACCGTATAAAATAAAGATGAGGCATAACCGGAAATACGGGTAGGAACTAAATCAGCAATAATAAAAACTTCATATGGAATCTGAGGTGTAATTAATGTCGCGGAAGGAAATAATTCCTGAATGCTTTGAGTTCTGTTTAATGCGGAATAAGAAGGATGTGGTTTAATGAAGAATTTGTATGTAGGAAATTTATTCATTAATGTTTTTAAATAAGCTAATTCTGCATGATTGTGTGCGTGATTGTGTGTGTTATGAAAACCGGTGAGATACATAAATGTTTTTTTGTTATGAAATAGTTTTTTGTAGTAATCATAATCTAAACCAATTAATTTGAATAATAAATTTTTTTGTTCCGAAGTTAATGTAGTTGTTAAGTGTTGAAAGTTTATTTCTTTAAAATCAGCTCCTGTCATTTCTTTAAAAAATGAAGGATATAAAGGCATTTTTTGTGCTCGGGTTAATCCGTAAAAATGGTAAGTTGTTGGAAGAAGCGTGTGTAGCATATGTTTTGCATGTTGTGGCAGAGTTGTTTTTTTCGTTTGATCGTAATAATAATTTTGTAAATCATTTATATCTTTTTGATTAAAAGCAAGATGTTGAAAATAGGTTGAATGTGTAAACAATTCACCTAAACCATCTTCGTATACGTGTATTCGCTTGATTCTGTTTTTGTCTATTTTAGGTAAAAAATGACTGAAAAAATAATTGTAATTATTCATATTTGTATAGATAATAACGGGTGATTTGGGATGCTTTTTTAAATATTGTTCAACTACCGAAATAACTTTTTTTGCATTAATAACAACATATCCTTCTGTGTAATGAATAGGAATTTCAATAGCATTAAGTTGTTTTAAGTCTAAAAGTTGAGAGCGATTAGGAAAGCGATGCCATGCAAATAGTTTTAATTCATCTTTTGGCAGTTGGACCATTTCAATCATACCGGACAAAGCAGGTTGAGTGGCCAAACTTTCATAAAAAATATGGATGGGCTTATCAGAATACAAGATTTTATTTTTAATGGCTTGAATATGAATAGATGCTAATCCGCATATTGCAATAAGGCATAATAAGAGAATAATTTTTATTTGTTTCATTTTTTTTATGCTATGCTATGCTATGCTGTTTTGTGAAATTTGATAAATTGTAGCCATTTCTTCTTTTGAAATGCCGGCTTTTATATAATCCGATACCTCTAATGTTAATGGTTGAGCGCAAATACCAAATCTGTTTTTAAGGCCTAACGGATTATTTTGTGCTTCAACAGCAACTTGTTCTGTCCTTTCGTTATGAATCATATTTTGCATAGTTTGAATTTTTTCTTCCGTAAAGCCTGCTTCTCTTAATTTTCCAACTGTAACACCTTTAAATACGGTTGTGGTATCTTCTTGTGTTTTTTTGTGTTTTTTTAATTCTTCTTTACTCATACCACCAAGCCAAGCAGGGGCATATTTATCCCATATGCCTAGTTCTTTTGGAAATTTTTCCAGATAATCATCATATGCTTTAATTTCTTCTTTAGATACTCCGCCAAGCCATGTTGGAGCATACTTTTCCCAAATATTTGGACGAGGTACGAATTGGTATTTTTTTGCAAAATCATTATATTTTTTTATTTCTTCATCAGAAGCCCCACCTAACCATGTCGGAAAATGACGACCAATCCAATTAGGTCTGTTCACATAACCGGCAGCCTCAGCAGCTTTTTGGTAGTTTTCCAATTTTTCGCTACTCCAACCGCCAAATAATTCAGGCATATATTTTTGATACCAATTTGGTTGAAATGCTTTACCTTGTTTGAGCTCTTCTTCACTCCAACCACCCAAAGAAAAAGGTATATATTCTTTGATGATACCTAGATCATTCGTTTTATTTGAAGGTGAGTTATCAATAGCTTGTACAGACTTTTTCTGAACATCTTTTTGTTGTTGTATTTTATCGCTCATGGGACACCTCATTGCTTTAATATACACAATCTGTCTTCTTATATCATATCTTATTTTAGAGTTGAAATCAAGCGAGAAACAAGTTTTTTAAATTTTTTTTGGTAACTATCTTAAAAAAGATATAAATTTTTGTCAAAAAAGACCTAAAATGAAGAAAATAAAAAAAATCTAATTCTTTGACTTGACATTCAATGTTAAGCATACTATTTAATATTCAATCAAGTTTAAATTGATAACAAAGAAAGGAAGAATACAATGAATTTTAAACCATTACTTGATCGTGTTGTTATTAAACGTATCGCTGAAGAAAACAGAACCGCTGGTGGTATTATTATTCCGGATACGGCAAAAGAAAAGCCGTCTCAGGGAATTGTAACTGCTGTTGGTGCCGGTGCTCGTGATGAATCGGGCAAATTAATTCCGATGACGTTGAAAGAAGGCGATAAAGTATTATTCAGTAAATGGTCCGGTACAGAAATCAAAATTGCCGGCGAAGAATTGTTAATTATGAAAGAATCCGATGTGTTAGGAATTTTAGAATAGGAAGGAAAAGATATGACAGCAAAAGATATTAAATTTGGTATTGATGCTCGTACAAAAATGTTGCGTGGCGTTGATTTGTTGGCTGATACCGTTAAAGTTACTTTGGGTCCGAAAGGTCGTAATGTTGTATTAGGTAAATCATATGGCGCACCCAAAATTACAAAAGACGGTGTTTCAGTTGCTAAAGAAATTGAATTAGCTGATAAGTTTGAAAATATGGGTGCTCAAATGGTTCGTGAAGTTGCCTCTAAATCTGCTGATGTGGCAGGGGATGGAACAACAACGGCAACTGTTTTAGCTCAAGCTATTATTCGTGAAGGATGTAAAGCCGTTGCTGCCGGTATGAATCCGATGGATTTAAAACGGGGTATTGATATGGCTGTTACAGCTGTTGTTGAAAACATCAAAAGTCGTTCCAAAAAAGTTTCAACATCTGCTGAAATTGCTCAAATCGGTACAATTTCTGCCAACGGTGATTCTTCAATTGGTAACTACATTGCACAAGCGATGGAAAAAGTCGGTAATGAAGGTGTGATTACGGTTGAAGATGCCAAAGGTATGGAAACAGAATTAGACGTTGTTGAAGGTATGCAATTTGATCGTGGTTATTTATCTCCGTATTTTATTACAAATGCAGAAAAAATGACGGTTGAATTGGATAATCCGTTTATTTTGATTAATGAAACAAAATTATCTAACTTACAAGCTTTAATTCCTGTTTTGGAAGCTGTTATTCAAACATCACGTCCGTTATTGATTATCGCAGAAGATATTGAAGGTGAAGCTTTAGCAACACTTGTTGTGAATAAATTGCGTGGTGGATTGAAAATTGCTGCCGTTAAAGCACCGGGATTTGGTGATCGTCGTAAAGCAATGTTGCAAGATATTGCTGTTTTAACAAACGGACAAGTTATTTCACCGGATTTAGGCATGAAATTAGAAGATGTTACATTAGCTTCTTTGGGTACCGCAAAATCTGTTACAATCACAAAAGAAGATACGACTATTGTTGATGGAGCAGGGGATAAAGCTGAAATCGGTGCTCGTATTGCTCAAATCAGACAACAAATTGAAGAAACAACAACAGATTATGACCGTGAAAAATTGCAAGAACGTTTAGCTAAATTATCCGGTGGTGTTGCGGTTATTAAAGTTGGCGGTGCTTCTGAAATTGAAGTTAAAGAAAAGAAAGATCGTGTGGATGATGCTTTACATGCAACACGTGCAGCTGTTAAAGAAGGTATTGTTCCCGGTGGTGGTACGGCATTGCTTTATGCAACAAAAGCATTAGATACGGTTGTCCCTGCCAATGATGATCAACGTGTTGGTGTTGAAATTATTCGCAAAGCTTTACAAGCTCCGATTCGTCAAATTGCAGAAAATGCAGCTGTTGACGGTTCTGTTATTGTCGGCAAATTGTTGGAAAAATATGATACAAATTATGGTTACGATGCTCAAAAAGGCGAATACACAGATATGTATCAATCCGGTATTATTGATCCGACAAAAGTTGTCAGAACAGCTTTAGAAGGTTCTTCATCTATCGGCGGATTATTGATTACAACAGAAGCAATGATTGCAGATAAACCGGAAGAAAAATGTGGTTGTGATCATGGTGCTGCCGGAATGGGTGGTATGGGCGGAATGGGTGGTATGTACTAATTTCGTTGATACAACATCAATTAGAAAGAGCGATTATTTATCGCTCTTTTTTTGTGGACAAGAGAAGATTGAATAAAATATAATTTGTGGGAGTAATGTTTGTCGTTGGATTTTATATATGTTGTTCTGAAAGTTGCTTTTTTAATTCTGATAAGATATAAACACGTATAGCGCTAGCCAGATTGGTGGAACGTTCAGTATCAATTTGAATGATAATTTGGCGAATAGAGGTGTTTTTTTGTTTTGCCAAATCTGACAATGCCTGCCAAAATTCAGGTTCCAGAGAAATGCTGGTTTTATGTCCCATTAATTGAACTGATTTTTTTTGCATTATGATTTCTTTTGGTTCCGTAATTCATCTAAACTATAAATTTTACATGCAGAATTTTGAACTTCTTTTTTTGCTTTTTCAGGTTTAAGTGTTAATCCGAATTGATGATTTGGATCAGCAAATTGTTTTAAGGCAATAAACGGAATTTGAACGGTTGTGTAAACACCGCCAAAAGCTAAATCAACTTCAATTTTAGAATCATTTACGGATAAATTTTCAAATTGATTTTCTAATACAAGAGTGATTTCTGTTGGATATTTTGCTTTGACAAAGTCAGGTAAAACAACATCTTCTCTGTTTGTTTCAAATGAGAGATAATATGCACAACCTGTTTCAATGCCGTTTTGAGCAACATCAGCTAAAATGTCATGCACTGTTTGTCTGAATGCTTTTTGAATATAATGATTGTAATCCATAAATAATCCTTTCTGATGAGATATATGAAATATATCGTATATTTTAGAAATTGACAATCACTAATTGTTAGAAAACAAAAAATAATGAAAAATGACTTGCATTTTGTTGGGAAATACCTATATGTGTATGTATGTAATTAAGGAGAAGAACGATGACAGAAAATCAAACAGAACAAAAAATAGAATTTAAAGCAGAAGTCAGTAAAGTTTTGGATATTGTAATTCATTCTTTATACTCAAATTCTGAAATTTTTTTAAGAGAGTTGATTTCTAATGCTTCTGATGCGTGTGATAAATTGCGTTATGCTTTATTACTTCATCCGGAATTGGCAAATGGAAAAGATACATTTAAAATTACGATTATTCCTAATACAAAAGAAGATACGCTTACGATTACCGATAACGGCATTGGTATGAATAAAGAAGATTTAATCAATCATTTGGGAACAATTGCTCGTTCAGGGTCTGCTGAATTTTTTAAATCCTTAACTGGGGATAAGAAAAAAGATATGGCTTTAATTGGTCAATTTGGTGTGGGTTTTTATTCTGCTTTTATGGTGGCTGACAAAGTAACGGTTCGGACAAAAAAAGCAGGTTCTTCAGAAGGATATATCTGGATTTCAAATGGAGCAGATTCATTCACAATTACACAAGATGATTCGTTGCCGGTGGGTACCAGTGTTGTTTTACATTTAAAATCAGATGCAAAAGAATATTTGGAAACAATTCGGTTGCGTCATTTGATTCGTCAATACTCGGATCATATTAGTTGGCCGATTGTTTTGCAAGAAAACGGTAAGGAAGAAACGGTTAATTCGGCGAGTGCTTTGTGGACACGTAAAAAAACGGAAGTAACGCCGGAACAATACAAAGATTTTTATCAATCCGTTTCACACGCATTTGATGATCCATGGTTGACTTTACACTATAAGGCTGAAGGTGTTATTGATTATACAGCTTTATTGTTTATTCCGACAAAACCACCGTTTAATTTGTTTCAACCAGATAGAAAATCAGGAATTCAATTATATGTGAATCGTGTTTTTATTTCTGATGATGTTCCTGATTTAATGCCTTTCTTTTTGCGCTTTGTAACCGGTGTTATTGATACGAACGATTTGCCGTTAAATGTGAGTCGTGAAATGTTGCAAAAAACACCTGTTATGGCAAAAATCAAAAAAGGAATCGTTAAACGTATTTTATCTGAGTTGAAAAAAAGAAGTGAAGACAAAGCTGATTATCAAAAGTTTTGGGAGAGTTTTGGTATCGTTTTTAAAGAAGGTTTGTATGAACCGATTGAGGAACGATCAGAAGTTGCTGAATTGTGTCGTTTTAATGCGACATTTAGTGATGAATTGGTCAGTTTTGAAGATTACGTTAAATCAATGAAAGATGGACAAGATAACATTTATTATTTGTCAGGAACCGATTTGGCAACATTGAAAAATAATCCACAATTAGAAGGATTTTCGGCTCGTGGGATTCCTGTTTTATTGTTAACGGATCCGATCGATGAATTTTGGGTTCAGACATATACAGAATATCAAGGAAAGAAAATTGTATCCGTTATGCATGCTAAACAGGATTTAGAAAAAATCAAACCATCTGAAGAACCGACAGGTGAATCGTTGGATAAAACAAAATCTGATTTGCTTGTGAAACAAATTAAAGATATTTTAGGTGATAAAATCGGTACGGTTCAATTAACGGATCGCTTGACTAAAAGTCCGATTGCTTTAATTACGGCAGAAGGTCAAATGAGTTTACATTTAGAACGGTTGATGAAAGCTAACGGACAACAGATTGCCTATCAAAGTGAACGGATATTGGAAGTTAATCCCCGTCATCCGCTTATTCATAAAATTGCAGAGTTGATTGAACAGAAAAAAGAAAGTGAAAAAGTATCAGATGCTATCTGGGTTTTATATGATCAGACATTGATCGCAGAAGGCGAATCCATTTCAGATCCGGCAGCTTTTTCCGAACGACTCGGACGATTTGTTTTGTCGGGTTTATAAGGTCAGTTTTTTTATATTAAATCCCTCTTAACAAGAGGGATTTTTTATCAGGCTGTTTTTGTACAAAGTATTTGTTTTTATTTTTGTTTTTGACAAAACGAATCAGGTTTTAAGATAAAATATTTTTATTTCAAAGGATTAAAATCGTATGTTGATTTTTTGAGTTCGATTCTGGTGAAAAGATTAACGTTTTGTCAAATTTGTCAATGTAAAAAACAGGGTATTAAAAATAAAAATAATTATATTTTAAGTACTTTCAAAAAAAGAGCAAAAGAATAAAAATTTTTAGTTGACAAGTGGGTGATTCATATGTTTACTAAATTTCAATGAAAACCAATTCAACCACTATATCTTGTGGTTATTAACGAAAGGAGTACTATATGTTGGGGGTCGTGCAAGGCGAAGACAAAAATAATATTGACTTGGGTCCGTTGACAGAAGTCATTAAACGTGATGGTGAAAAACACGCTTTTGATGCCTCCAAAATTGCTATGGCCATTACTCGTGCCGGCGAAGCAACAAATGAATTTGGCTCTGACGAAGCATGGTTGTTAACTCGACAGGTTATTAAAGTTTTAAAGCACAAATTTGCATTCGGTATGATTCCTGCAATTGAGCAAATTCAAGATGTGGTTGAACAAGTACTCATTTCTTCAAATTATTATAAAACAGCCCGTTCCTATATTGTTTATCGTGAACAACGTGATAAAATGCGTAAAGATAAACATGCAGCAATTGATGCCATTACATCCATTAATGAATATTTAGATCGTTCAGATTGGCGTGTTAATGCTAATGCCAATCAGGGTTATTCCTTAGGTGGTTTGATTTTAAATGTTGCCGGTAAGGTTGTTGCTAATTATTGGTTAAATCATGTTTACACACCTGAAATTGGTGAGGCTCATCGGAATGGTGATTATCATATTCATGATTTAGATATGCTTTCAGGTTATTGTGCCGGTTGGTCTTTGCGAGTCTTATTGACTGAAGGATTTAATGGTGTTCCGAATAAAGTAGAATCAAAACCGCCACGCCATTTGGTATCAGCATTTAGTCAAATGATTAACTTTTTAGGTACATTACAAAACGAATGGGCGGGAGCACAAGCTTTTTCATCCGCCGATACATATTTGGCTCCGTTTGTACGTATTGAAAAATTGACTTATGAAGAAGTTAAGCAAGCGATGCAATCATTTATCTTTAATTTAAATGTGCCGTCTCGCTGGGGTACGCAAACGCCGTTTACCAATTTAACGTTTGACTGGACTTGTCCTCTGGATTTGAAAGACAGACATCCGATTATCGGTGGAGAAGAACAAGAGTTTACATATGGTGATTTACAAGAAGAAATGGATATGATTAATCGGGCATTCCTTGAAGTGATGGGTGCCGGTGATGCCAAAGGTCGTCCGTTTACATTCCCGATTCCGACATACAATATTACAAATGAGTTTCCTTGGGATTCACCAAATACAGAATATTTGTTTGAAATGACGGCTAAATATGGTTTGCCTTATTTCTCAAATTATTTGAATTCCGATATGAAACCGAGTGATGTTCGCTCAATGTGTTGTCGGTTGCGTTTAGATTTAACGGAATTGAAAAAACGGGGTGGTGGCTTATTTGGTTCGGCAGAACAAACAGGTTCAATCGGTGTTGTTACAATTAACTGTGCTCGTTTAGGTTATTTGTTTAAAGGAAACAAAGAAGGCTTATATGCTCGTTTAGATGAATTGTTAGAATTAGCAAAAACATCACTTGAAATTAAACGTAAAACAATTTCAATGCATATGGATAGAGGTTTGTATCCGTATACACGCCGTTATTTAGGAACATTCCGTAATCATTTCTCAACGATTGGCGTCAATGGAATTAATGAAATGATTCGTAATTTTAGTGGTGACCTTGAAAATATAACAACAGATAAAGGTCGTATTATGGCGCAAGAATTTTTAACACATATTCGTGAAAAAATGCTTGATTTCCAAGCTGAAACAGGAAATATGTATAATTTGGAAGCAACACCGGCCGAAGGAACAACATATCGTTTCGCACGTGAAGACCAAAAAAGATATACAGGTATTATACAGGCTGGAACAAAAGAAGCACCATATTATACTAACTCATCACAATTACCGGCTGGTTTTACGGATGATCCGTTTACAGCCTTAGATTATCAAGATGATTTACAAACACAATATACTGGTGGTACAGTTTTGCACTTGTATATGAGTGAACGGATTTCATCATCAGATGCTTGTAAAGCATTAGTTCGTCGGGTATTGGAAAACTATCGCTTGCCATATGTGTCAATAACGCCGGTTTATTCAATTTGTCCGAAACACGGTTATATTCCGGGAGAACATCAATTCTGTCCGAAATGTGATCAGGAATTAATTGCTAAAAAACGTAAAGAGCTTGAAGAAAGCGGAAATTTTTAATTTATTCTCAGGAGGAAAAAATGACAGATTTAGAAATCTTAAAATTAAATGAAAATGACAGACAACCAGTTGAATGTTGGACTCGTGTTATGGGTTATTTCCGTCCGTATAGTCAGTTCAATAAAGGTAAAAAATCAGAATTTAACGATCGTCAATGGTTTTTAGAAAGCAAATGCGATTGTTGTGATGCAGAAGTTAAAGTTGCTTAATAACGAGGAAATATGCTTAAAGTTGCCGGTCTTGTTCCGTTTACGACAATAGACTTTCCAACTTGTTTGGCAGCAGTTGTATTTTTTCAGGGGTGTCCGTTGCGATGCCCCTTTTGTCATAATCCGAATTTACAACCATATGACGATTTAACAGCAATGGATTGGTCAGAAGTTGTGCAATTTTTAACAACACGTCAAAAGCGATTGGATGGTGTTGTATTAAGTGGCGGAGAGCCATTGATGCAAGAAAATTTATTAGAAGCTATACATCAAATAAAAGACTTGGGATTTAAAGTTGCAGTTCATACATCAGGTATTTATCCGGAAAAATTGAAGCAGATATTACCTTTAATAGATTGGATTGGATTAGATGTGAAAGCCCCGTCTGATAAATATTCTATTTTAACAGGGCGTTCCAATACATGGATTCCTGTTCAGTCTAGTATTAGATTAATTGTGAATTCGGGCATGGATTATGAAGTACGGACAACACTTGATCCTCGGTATTTAACAATAAGTGATGTTTACAAATTAGCAGATGAATTAACGGCAGAAAACGTTACAAAGTATACATTACAAAAATACAGAACTTTTGATCAAGATAAAAATCCGCCAATGCAATCGGAAGTAGATTCATTTTTTAATGATGAAAACTTAATTTGTTTTTTAAAAAAGACATTTCCGAAGTTTTCTTGTAGGTAGTTTGAAGTAATTGTAGATAAAAAAACTTGCCTTTATGCATAAAATCAAGTATAATGAGAGAAAAGACAAGAGGAGGTAAGATATGTCTGATGATTTAGCAACCAAAACAATTAATTTATCCGAGTCGGAAATGTTAACGTTGCCGGAAAAATTAGATTTTAAAAAAGAATTAGAAACATTATATACACAATTAGTTGATTTAATTCATCGTAAAGGTGTTGCTGATCATTTTTCGGCAACGGCACAAAATAAAATTGAAGATATTAAAGAACAAATTGATGTTGTTCGCTCCTTTTTAGATGCAGAAGAAATTAATAGCATTAAGCAAATGGAGGATCGTTTTAACGAACAGATTGTACGATTGGATATGCGTATTCGCAAAGGTGATAAAGTTCGTCGTGGTGCTTTAACAGCCAAGGAAAAAGAAGAATTGGCTCGTGAATATGAAAAAGAGAAAGAAAAGAAAAAAGAAGAAGAGGTTCGTCCAAACGATAAATCACGTCCTAATCAACCAAAACAACCGCCCAAAGCAGGTGAAGCTGAAAAACCGGAACAGCTTTTACCGCCGCAGGAAAGACAGGCAGCTATTACGGAAAAATTAAAACAAAAAGATCCTAGAAAGCAAAAAGAAGGTTTGGAAGAATTAAAAAAACCACATAACAAAGATTTGGGAAAAGATGATCCAACATTCCAAAAATTGGTTAAAAATGCCGGAAAACGGGTTGAACGTTTTGATAAAATTAAAGATTCTCTCCGTAAAAATTTAAAAACACTGATGCAATCCGATTCGGATGTTGTAAAAAAGAATTTGGCAGATATTCGTGCCGGACGTATTGGTTCTGGTGTTATGGGTTTAAAAGAAATCAGTAATTCTACAGATGGTCGTTTTAATGAAGTTGCCAAAGCAGCTAAAGGTGTTGTTGAAAACGTTGGTGAGTTATACAAAGAATTTGATATTAAACCGGAAGAAGCTTTGTCTCGTGAAGCTTTGAATGAAGCTAAACCGACATTTACACGTCAAACAGGTATTAAGTCTAAAGAAGATAAGGCAATAGATCGTAATTCAAAACAAAATCGTTATATGGGTGAATCTAAAGAATTGAGTGAAGAAGAACGTCATATATATAAACGTATTAAAGACAATTTTGGTATGGAAGCAGACAAATTACCGGCAACAGATGCTCAAACAACACGAGATATGGAGTTGGTGCGACATATTGTAAAAGAGGTTGCTTTGAATCCGCAAGGAAATGTAAAGCCGACAATGATAAAACCCAGCGGTGTTGAACGATAATCAAAATTCAAAGGTAGAAAGGCGGTTTCAAACCGCCTTTTTTAATATATAGAGGTTTTGTATTTATGATTTGTTTTAAATGGGCGATTCGTTCAGATTTATAAATATAGTAAAAATCTTTTTATCCAAAATATCAAATTTAAGATGAATTATAAAAAAAATGAGCAATAATTTTAAAAATAAACACAATATACAGTTTGCTAAATCTATATATTGTGTCAAAAGCTTTATTTAAATAAATTAATAAAAAGTTAATTGCTTTTTTTTGAGATTCCTTTATTATAAAATTATTAAGAAAGTATTAAGATATGAAAGGATTGTTAACGTATGTTACAGGAAAATTTGGCACAGGAATGGAATCGTGTTTGTGGCAAGTTAGAACAAGAACTCAATAACCAAATGGTTATTCGTTGGTTGCGAAAAAGTGTCCCTGAACAAATGGAGCAAAATCAAGTCTGTTTGTGCTTTCAAACACCCTGTATTGAAGAAATGATTAAGCGTAATTATTCTCAACAAATTTTATCTGTATGGCAAGAAGAGAATCCGCTGATTAGTACTTTGCAATTTAAAGTGCAGAAAACAAAAAAACAAGAAGAATTATGTTTGGATATTAAACCGATTCCACAAGAAACACCAATTACCGTGTCACAAGAACCGTCTATTAAAAGATATGGGACAAAAGTTGAAATTGAAGTAGCCTCTGATGGTGAAAGTATTCCTTGTTTTTTAGATTCGGCACATACTTTTGACAGTTTTGTTGTTGGTACGCCGAATATGTTTGCGTTTGAAGCTTGTAAGCGTGTTGCAGAAGATGAAACAGCTGTTTTTAACCCGTTGTATATTCACTCATCTGTTGGTTTAGGCAAAACACACTTAATGCATGCGATTGCATGGAAAATTAAAGAATTGTATCCGGAACAAAATGTGTTGTATTTGTCAGCAGAACAATTTTTAAAACATTACATTAAAGCTCTGCGTCAGCAAAAATTGGATACATTTCAAGATTTATTCCGCAGTGTAGATGTTTTAATGGTAGATGATGTTCAATTTATTTTTGGTAAAAAAGCAACGCAAGAAGAATTTTTCCATACGTTTAACCAATTAATTGCTCGAGGAAAGAAAATTATATTGTCATCCGATTCAAATCCAATGGATTTAGTAAGTATTGAAGATCGTTTGAAAACGCGTATTGCTCAAGGCTTAGTTGTTCAGATTCAGCCAACGACTTATGAATTAAGATTAGGGATTTTACAAGAAAAAGCCAAAAATCAAGCTGTTCATATTCCGGACAATGTCTTGGATTTTTTAGCTAAACAAATAACAGCAAGTGTTCGGGAATTAGAAGGAGCTTTAAAACGATTGGTTGCTCATGCGCAAATGATGGGAACAGCTATTAATATGGATACAACACGAGTCGTTCTGAAAGATATTTTGCAAGTTTACGAGCGCCAATTTTCTGTGCCGGAAATTCAGCAAATGACGGCTAATTATTACGGTATTAAAGTAACAGATTTGATGTCTGTTCGTCGGGAAAGAAAAATTGCTCGTCCTCGACAATTAGCTATGTATTTGGCCAAAACAATGACGCCATTGTCTTTGCCTGAAATTGGAGCACAGTTTGGGCGTGATCATACAACAATTATTCATGCTGTAAAGACAATCGAAGGTTTGCTGATACGGGATTCACAATTAGATCAGGATAGAGAAAATATCATTACACGATTGAAGGAAGGGAGTTTTTAATGAGTAATGTTAATCCCTTTCATAATCCGTTTATGTTAGGTTTTGATGAATTATCAGATATGTTTTTGAGTATTTCAAAAGGGTCTGAAAGTTTTCCACCATATAATATTGAACAAACAGGAACTGATACCTTACGAATAACATTGGCGGTTGCCGGTTATAAAGATACGGATTTAGAAGTTTGTATGGAGGAAAATCAATTAATCATACGAGGAAAGCAAGAACAAAATGTACAAAAGCATTATATACATAGAGGGATTGCCGGCCGTTCATTTATTAAGTCTTTTGTATTAGCTGATGGGTTAAAAATAACAGATGCTTATTTAGAGAATGGTTTGCTTAATATTGAATTATTAAGACCTCAAAAATCTAAAAAAATACACAAGATTGAAATTAGGACAAAAAAATGTGCATCACATTTATTGTCATCACAGGAGGATTAATGAGTGAGGAAATAAAGTTAATGGCTTCTGATTTTTCTGGTATGAGTGAAACAAAACATTATGTCAATATGAGTTGTGCCTATATCAAAAAAGAGGAATTAAATAATATGGTTGTTTGGGGAATCTATAATTTTGATGGTGAAAAGATGGGGTTTGCCGGTTCACGGGACACAGCGTTAGCTATTGCAAAGCAAAATAAGCTAGTTGGAATTAGTGTTCATTAGTATATACCAGCTAAAATTGGTTCAGTTCATACAAAAGTATGTAAAAATGACAAAATATGAAAAAAAAGCTTGAATATATTGTTTGAAATATTTATACTATGCAAAAGGCGAGTGTAGCTCAATGGTAGAGCGGAAGCTTCCCAAGCTTAAGACGAGGGTTCGATTCCCTTCACTCGCTCCATTTCTTTTAAAATTGTTTATTAAAAAACATTTTTGCTTTTATCAATTTATCTGATAAAAGGAAATGGAAATAGCTAAATATTATTAATAGTAAACTTGTTAATATGTGTTAACAAGTTTTTTTTATATTTAAAATAATGAGGATCAAATGATTTACGGATACATTCGTGTGAGTTCTGACAAACAAACACTTGAAAATCAAAAATTTGAAATAAAAAAATTTGCACAACGAAATGACATAGTGGTTGACAAATGGGTTGAAGAAACAATCTCCACCCGAAAACCATTGCACAAACGAAAATTAAATTCACTGCTTAACGTTCTTACTGATCAGGATATCTTGATTTCATCAGAAATTTCAAGATTGGGTCGGAGTCTGTTGGAAGTTATGAGTATTTTGCAAAACTGTTTGTTAAAAGGTTGTCAAATTTGGACAATAAAAGAAAATTATCGTCTAGGGGCTGATTTACAATCAAAAGTAATGGCTTTTGCATTTGGTTTATCAGCAGAAATTGAGCGACAGCTTATTTCGGACAGGACAAGAGCTTCTTTAGAAAAATTAAAGGCAGATGGTAGAAAGCTAGGACGCCCTGTTGGTTCAAGAAGTCGAGCTCTTAAATTATCTGATTCGTATGAGCGTGTACAACTGTTATTAAACAATGGATGTACACAAGCAGAAATTTCAAGAATCTTAGGCGTTGATAAATCTACAATTCATCGTTTTTTAAAAAGAGGCAGCCCTAATAAAGACAGTGAACAAGTAGAATCTGATAATTTATTTTCAGATGATGAATTGACAATATCGGATGCAGAATAGAGAATAATAATTTTAATAATTGTTTTCTTTAAACTCTACATAAAAACAGGACTACTCAATTGTAGCAGTCCTATTTTATGTGCAGAGTAAATAAAGTGTTTATTCTATGACTTCATGAGAATAAACGCCGTAAAAGTATTCTTTGTCAATCCATCCGGAATATGTTTTATCTTCAAACGTAAAAGAAATAAGACAAAAATTTTCTTTTGCAGGACATTTTTCAATTTTTCCCAATACATTTTTTTTAACATATGCAAGAATCGCACTATTTTTATCTGATTTTTTGTGAAGAACAGTATCGTCAGTAATAAGTGCGTATCTCGCACCGCTTAGCATTCGACGATGAACCCATCCGATTGTGCCGTCCACTTCGCGAATTTGACGCCATAAATCATATTCATCAATGATTTCAACAGGGTAATTTTTTACACGATAAACAAAACGAATCGGAAATTGATTTCCTGGTCCCCTACGAAGATTTGTTTCATCTTTTCTGAATGAAACAAAGCGCGGAATAGCTAAATCAGCAGCACAAACATTTGTACAAACAAATAAAAATAAGAAAAATGTAATTAATTTTTTTATTTTAGGCATGGTCAGCAGCTTTCGACCTTTCACGTACACTTTTTTGCACTCGTTTTTTTGTATTTTGTTTTGGAGATTCTATTTCCTCTTTTTCATTAGTTTCCTCAGATTCATTGATTGTTAAATAATCTGTTGAGTGTGTAGAGGGAAGTGTTCTTCCTTTTACTTCATTCCATGCAATTTGATAGGCAGGTGTAATGATTAATTGTGCAATTTCATCTCCGCGGTGAATAATGACCTGACGACGGGAAGCATTTTGTACTAAAACAAATACGGCATCTCTATCAGCAGGATTGAGAATTTGCGGTGCCCCTAAAACAATCAAGCCAGTTTCCTTGGCAATATGAGGAAGTGAAATAATTTGACCGCATAAACCTGATGGAATACCAATTCCAAAACCAATAGGAATTAAACCTCGTTCATTAGGATCTAATTTTAAAACGCTAGGGATTGCTGCACGTAAAATAAGACCAACATGATGTTTAGAAACATACGTTGGTAATTGAAAATCTACCCCTTCAGTTGTACGAATGATATGTAGTTTTGGTACCATCTTTGAATCCTTTATGATTTATTATTACCATATTGGCAAATCTGATTTAAAATGTCAAGTCTAAAATTCACATCTTTTATTTTTATAGAATTAATAGACAAAAAATATGAAATGCTAAATAATGTAAATCTACAAGAATATTATTCATCAAAAGTTAAAGAAAAACTATACATTTTGACAAGATTAGATGTAGGTAAAAAGATCGCTTCTCCGGAAGCTGGAAACTTTTCACAATCTAAATTAAATGTACAATTTAATGAATAGCCATTCTGTGTGTAATACATATCTCTTTTTGTTTCTTTTAATCGTTCATTTGATTGACATTTAGAAATATTTTTTACTTTACAAACTCCTAATTCATTTTTAACTTGAATTAAATATTTTGATATTTCGTTGATTTCAGCATTTTCAATAAACAATGTTGGTACTGCTGAAATATTCCATGTTTGTACAAATTCTGAAAATTGATTTTTCATAATGTTTTGAGCTGTTTCTTCTTGAAGTAATAGTTTTTTTTCGTTTAAATAATAGGATGTTGTTATCCCTAAAATTGCGAAACAAGCTGTAATAAAAATTAAAACAATGAATTTTTTTATGAATTTTTCTTTGTTTGTGGGTAATATTTTAGGTGTTTTTAAGTTGTTTGGTGTATTCATAATTACTCCTCTTATTAATAAAATATAGATCTTTTTAAAGGGAACTCAATAAAACATATATTAAGGAATAACCCGTTAATGCTAACGGGTTATAACTATTAGTCGATTCGTTCTTCACAACACCATTCTGTTTGACGTGGCGTCGTTGTAATCGGCGTCGTCGTAATCGGCGTTGTCGTAATCGGTGTCGTCGTAATCGGCGTCGTTGTAATCGGCGTTGTCGTAATCGGCGTTGTCGTAATCGGCGTCGTCGTAATCGGCGTTGTCGTAATCGGTGTCGTCGTAATCGGCGTTGTCGTAATCGGTGTCGTCGTAATCGGCGTCGTTGTAATCGGCGTCGTCGTAATCGGCGTTGTTGTAATCGGCGTCGTCGTAATCGGCGTCGTTGTAATCGGCGTCGTCGTAATCGGCGTCGTTGTAATCGGCGTCGTTGTAATCGGTGTTGTCGTAATCGGTGTTGTTGTTACCGGTGTCGTCGTAATCGGTGTTGTTGTTACCGGTGTCGTCGTAATCGGTGTTGTCGTTACTGGTGTCGTCGTTACCGGTGTTGTCGTCATCGGTGTCGTCGTAATCGGTGTTGTTGTTACCGGTGTTGTCGTAATCGGTGTTGTTGTTACCGGTGTCGTCGTAATCGGTGTTGTCGTTATCGGTGTCGTCGTAATCGGTGTCGTCGTAATCGGTGTCGTCGTTACCGGTGTTGTTGACAATATTGGTGATGATGTAATTGGGCAACCTTTCTTAACGCAAACAAGAACGGCATAACCTCCTGAGTTACTTCCTAATTGTAAGTGGGCACTATCAATTATCGGTAAATCATTACAGGCGTCATCTTTGCTACAGTTATATTGTTTAGAGTTTGCCATAATAGATTGCGGAGTCCATGTTCCATTAACTTTTGTATAAATTAAAAATTCTCGTGCAATAGCTTTTTGCCCATTGAAACACGTTTTGTCAGATTCAGCTGATACCCACAAGCCCTTTTGATCGTTGAATGTAGCTAATTTTGAGCCAATATTATCAGTGGCATTCTCTACTGAACCTTGAATATCAGGTGTTACACCACAAGATTGAGCATTAGATTGACCTTCTTCAATTGAACCTGTGTACCAATCTTCACCCAGTGTTTCTGTACAACAATCGGTATCTTGAGTAAATCCCAGACGATAGATTGACCCGATAATTGCAAATGTATTTGGATTGGAATCGGAACCTGCATCAAAATTGCCACATTCTTGCTGTTGACCGCCTCCGGTTGATTCTGGATACCAAATACCATGACAAGATGTTGTAATCGGGGTGGTTGTAACTGGAGTCGTTGTAATTGGAGTGGTTACAATTGGCGACGTCGTAGCAGGCGTTGTTGCAACTGATGTCGTCGTAATCGGAGTTGTCGTAATCGGAGTTGTCGTAATCGGAGTTGTCGTAATCGGCGTCGTCGTAATCGGAGTTGTCGTAATCGGCGTTGTTACATTTGGAGAAGTTGATTCCGGCATTGTCGGTGTCGTTGCGTTCGGGGAAGTTGATTCCGGCATTGTCGGTGTCGTTACATTCGGAGAAGTTGATTCTGGTATTGACGGTGTTGTATTTAATGATCCTATATTTGTTCCCGTTGTTATCATAGACGAACCTGTGTCTACGCCTGTACCTGTACTAATAGTTGTTTCAAAAGAAGATGAATCGGTTGGTGTGCCTGTTGTAGAGATAATAGAACCTGTGTCTACGCCTGTACCTGTACTAATAGTTGTTTCAAAAGACGACGAACCAGTTGGCGTGCCTGTTGTCGTTGTAGTTGGTGTACCCGTTGTTGTGGTAGCAGATGAACCTGTGTCTACACCAGTGCCAGTACCAATGGTTGTTTCAAAAGACGACGAACCAGTTGGCGTACCTGTTGTCGTTGTATCCGGCGAACGAGTAGGTGTGCTTGTAGTTGTTGTTGCTCCTATCGTTGGTGTACCCGATGTTGTGGAAACAAATAAATCTGTATCTACACCAGTGCCAGTACCAATGGTTGTTTCAAAAGAAGACGAACCGGTTGGGGTGCCTGTTGTCGTTGTATTTGGAGAACGGGTAGGTGTGCTTGTAGTCGTTGTAGTTGGTGTACCCGATGTTGTGGTGGTAGGTGAACCTGTATCTACACCAGTGCCAGTACCAATAGTTGTTTCAAAAGAAGACGAACCGGTTGGCGTACCTGTTGTTGATAAAGAGGATATATTTGAATTTAAAATGTTTGTTACACCAGAAACAACAGTTGATAATGCTGTTGTGGTTAAAGTTGTTGTGTTCCAAGCAAAAACTTCTGCAGGAAAAGCTCGCACATTTATTGTTTTAGCTTCTGACATTGATGAAATAAATATACTACCAACAGCAAGTGTGTATATGCCAAGTTTAATTCTTGTTTTTATCATTTTTTTCCCCATAAAACAAACACATTGGAAAATAAATATAATCCATTGAAATTATTTTACATGACTTTTAGTCTGATTGTCAAGTGAAAATAATGGTTTTTTGTTTTTTATTTAAATAATCTGCCGAGAATACCGGGTGCAATAGATGATAATGGATGAAACTCAATTTTAGGATTAGAAATTGAACCAGTGGCGCTATAATTAACACCCATAAGCCCACCATGTTGAGTGTCTTTAAATAAATTACCTATAATGGGTATTCTACCCGGAAGACTGTTGACAGCATAAGCAGGTACAATAGAGCCTGTTAAATTAAGTTTGTTGGAAATAATATCTCCCACAAAAGTAATACCCAGTGATGTACCATAAATCACACTATCTTTGAGTGTTAAATTGTTTTGTGACGTTAAAATAAAAGGAATACTTCCTGTACTAAAATGGAGTTCTTTACCTCTGAAAGCATCAAAAATACCTAAAATTGTTAATGCTTGTGTTAAAAATCCAGGCTCTTTTAAATCTAAATTTTTGATTTTAATTTCACCGGATATTATACCATTTGTGTCTTGTTTTGCTTTTAATTGAGCTTTACCGTTTGCAAAAGAATCTGATACTTTGAAACGAGACAATAAATCGCCGATATCATTTGCAACACCATCAATTTCTTGTGTTTCAGTATTGAGATTAACAGATAATATATCTTTTCCGACAGCAAATAAAAATAAGTTTTGCCATTTTAATTGATTGCGATTGGCTTTAATAGTAATTTGTTTAAGTGGTTGAAAGTTTTGAAGTGTAATAGAACCCATTGATACATCAATATCAAGATTAGGTGTGAATTTGAGGGTCGGTGATGATTTTGGTGGTTGTTGAGTAGATAATAAATTGACTTTTTTAAAATACGGCATATCTTTTAGTTCCGTCATTAACCATTGAGTTCCTTTTAATTTTAAGGATAAATCATTTTTATTGGTAAAAGTTACCGTTGCTGAAAAATCAGTTTGAGGCGCTTTAACATTGTTTAACCGAATTGTTGTTTTTTCGGCATTGTTTTGTATTGATCCGTTAATTTGAACATTTGCTTTGTTTGCTTCAAAAGAAAATTGAGTTGTTGTTAATCCTTGTTTTTGGGGAATATTTGCTTCAATGTTTAGATTTGCTGGAATCCCTTTAAGTTTTGTATATGCAATGGGGTAAAGTAAGAGTTCGCTTTGACTTAAATCTGCATTGATTTGTAGTTTGTCGTGTTGATTTAATTCTTTTTGATAAACGAGCTGTATGCCAATGTCTCCAATTAAATAATCATGAATATCTTCATAAAATTTAGTCAAAAATGATTCATTTAATATTCCACTGACGGCATAAATACTTTGTATAGGATTTTGTTTTGTTGGCATGAAAAATTCGGACCATTTTAAAAGAACCGGATGTTTTTGGTATTGCCCTCTTCCCTCAACAACAAGCCCTTCATTGGTAATATTGGCATTTAATTTCGCATTGTTTAATTCAATTAATCCGTCTGATGATTTAAAAGAACCTTTGTCAAGTGTGGCTTTGGCTTCAACTTCAACTTGTTTGGCAGAAAGAGATGATGTTAAAGGAAAGTATAAGGTTACTTGTCCTTTTGCATTTCCGCTTGTTTGTGAAGGAGAAATTGAAAATCCTGAAAGTAATTGTAATGGTTTAGAATTAATTAAAGATAAAATTTCTTGTATCGGTCCGGAGACATCCAGTTCAATTTTTGCGCGAGATTCATCGTCTTGTAAATTTGTTAAATATACATTGCCTGCATTTAGTTTAATATTATCAATTTGACCTGAATGTGTAAAAATTTCAACTTTATCGGGATAGAGCATAACTTTGCCAGCTACATTTTTGACCGGTTTCATTGGGGATAAATAATCAACACTAACATCTTTAACATTGATATCACCCAGTAAATTAGCGATGTCTGCTCCGACAAAATAGAGTGAAAACAATGCGCTGGTTGCTATGCCGTTATTAAGATTTTTTTCTACCCAAGCATGTGCTGTTTGTCCTAAGTAAGATGGCCAAACAGATGGAATTTCATTAATTGGTATATTTTTAATGCGGGCATTAATCATTGTTTTTACTTCATTGAAATCTGATTTATCCAAAAACGAACCAATACCTGAAACGGTTATATCTGAATCTGCTGATAGTCCTGTTGTTAAAGATGTTGTAATTGGCATAATTTTGAGCGAATTCAAATTTTCATCAAATTTACCATTCGCAATTAAATAAGAAACAGGATATATTGTATTTAATGGAGGCGGTAACTGTACTTTACCTTCTTTAAGCGTATTAATGGTGAATTGCAATTCTTTAATAATATGACGCCAATGTTTATGCATATGTCTTTTTGTAAAATCAAGTGACCCACTAATTTCTCCTTGTAGTGTTAAATTTAAGCCTTTAAGCAAGGGGATAATTCTTGATGCATGACTTAAATTGATATTATCAAAGAAGAAATCAAAAGAAGCCGTTTGTGCAACAGTATTTAAAAGGCTTGTTCCTTGCAAATGCATTGTTTGGCGTTTCATACGTAAGGAGGTTTTGATATTAATTTGATATTGGCTGAAACGTCTCTTTTTTATTTGAAAATCTAGTTCGGGAACAACAATTCTTCTGCCTGTTTTTTGATCGGCAATAATAATAGATGCGTTATTTAATGCAAATTGTTTAAATGTTAAAATTTGTTTAATGCCATGTTGGATATCCCGCACAACAAATGCATCAGAAGTATCATCATCAATTGGTGTGTTGTCAGCAATATCACTGGTAATGGGTGTGTCCGGATCTTGTAATAATAATTCGTTTTTTTTGGTTAATGTTAATTGTAAAAGAGGATTGTTAATTCTAATGGTTTTTGGCATATAATTCAATGTTAGTAAATGCAATAATCCATAAGAAATTTTAGCTTTAGGTAAATCTAAAATTAAAACATTGTTTTTCCCATATAATGAAATATTTTGAATATCAATATGAAACAATCCGTCACGAGTTACTTTGGCAAACAAAGTGATTGAATCGGCGTGTATTTTAAAATCACTGTTAGGCGGAAAAATGTAAGATTGGATTTCCGGCATAAACGATTCCAGATTGAGTGGTTTTATACTTAATCGTCCAAACAGAATGATGATTCCTAAACAAATTAACGTTAAGGCAATTATCATCGTCCGAAATAAAAATCGGAAAGTAAAAAAGATTGATTTTTTTATATTTAAACTCACTTTGTAACTCCGAGAACGAATAAATGTAGTAAACCGTAACAAATTAAACCTGCACCGATGGGGGCAACAAACCAAGAACAGATAATGGCTCCGGCTCTTTTAAATTTAAGTCCGGCAATACCTTTTGACAAGGCTATTCCAAAGATAGCACCGATAGATACACTGGAAAGCGGAATAGGTACCAGTGGAAAGGATGGTAGAGATAAGGATATTAACATATTTTTTAGTTCAATACTAGAAAACAAAATTAATGTTAACGCACTCATAAAAACAACAACTAATGCTTCTGTCGGTGTTAATGGAAACATACCCGAAGAAACGGTTTTAATAACTCTTTTGTCGGCAAAAAAGAAACCAATAGCTATCATTAATCCTGCCGTGTAAAATAGGATGTAGGGGTATTCTTGAAATGTGTACATAAACGGCCCGATGATACTACCGATGTTGTTGGCACCAAGTGCATAAGCTGAAAAAGCACCGACACACAATAATCCGATACGAACAATTTTATCTCTGATAAGTAAATGAATAGAAAAATGCTTAAAAAACAATCTAACTAATTTTAATCCGAAAAATGCTAAAACAGCAGCAATAATCGGTGTATAAATCCATGCTGAAATTGTTTGTATGAGTAATGTGTCTGGGAGTGGATTATTATAAAATAAATTCCAAGCAACGTATGCTCCCGTTGTGGTTTGTGTGATGGACGCAGGTATGCCTGTTTTTGTGAGGATGAATAAAATAATGCCAGCACTGACACAAAGTACTAAAATATCAGAAGGCATAGATATTGTTCCTAAACGACTGACGTTTTCGGTTGTTGCTTCTCCACTGAATATAGCACCTGCCAAAACGAAAAAAGCGGCAATTGATACACTGCTGTTAAAAGGAATCATGCGTGTTCCGATAGCCGGTCCGAATAAGTTGCTTAAATTGTTGCGACCAAGCATTAATGCTAAAAACAATGCCGTTAAAAGTGCTAAAATAATCATATTGCGTGTTTCACTGCCATAATTTTAAGAATATCTGCAACATCTTCTGCAATATCAGATATTTTTTCTATGTTATAGATAAATTCTTTAAGTTGCAGTTTGTGTGCTAAAGAAATAGTTTTGTTGTCAAAAATTTGTCCTTTAATATGAAAGGCTTGTTTGTCAACAGTATGTTCGTATTGATACGTTCGGAGGGTATATGACATGATTTCCTGCCCTTCAAAAAATCCTTTAACACCAGCAATAAGTGCACTGACACATTCTAAATCTGCTTCAATTAATTTTGGCAGATTTTTGTTAATGGTTGAAATGAGGACTGGCTTTTCAACGGACATAACCAAAAGATTTGATTCATATTTATTGATGACTTTGTCGCATCCTTCCAAAAGCTTTAAAATATCGGAACGCATATCTGGTAAAAGCATGTGCGCATATAAATCATTTTCAATTTCCCGTCTATAAGAATCATTTTCGGATTCTAATTTAGAAACCTGTTTACGGAGAGATAAAAATTGTTGAATGCAACCTTCTTGAATATATATATCCATAGCTTGATTATACAAAACACCAGCCTGAATGATATTCAGTAAAAAGGCGGTAATTTTGTTTTCCAATTCTTTTGTTTTTCTGAAAAGATTTCCTTTGAAAAATGATTTATTTTTGGACATGGTTTACTCCGAATTAATTACCTTTTTCTTTGTTTCCTAAATCGGCCAATGATGCACGCATAAAATTGTTTAAATCACCATTTAAAACACCACTTGTATCAGATGTTTCATAATTTGTACGTAAATCTTTTACAAGTTGATATGGTTGCAAAACATATGATCGGATTTGATTGCCCCAACCGTTATCCCCTTTGGATAAATCAACAGCACCTTGTGCTTCTTGTCGTTTTTTGAGTTCCATTTCATATAAACGAGAGCGTAACATGTTCCATGCTTCATCTTTATTCTGAAATTGAGAACGTCCAGTTTGGCTTTGAACAACAATGCCTGTGGGAATGTGTGTAATTCGTACGGCACTTTCTGTTCTGTTAACATGTTGTCCACCCGCACCGGAAGCACGAAAGACATCTATACGACAATCAGCAGGATTAATGTCAATTTGAATGGAATCATCAATCACGGGGTACACCCAAACCGAGGCAAAACTGGTATGACGACGCGCATTTGAATCAAACGGTGAAATACGAACAAGACGATGTACGCCAGATTCATATTTTAACCAACCATAAGCATTTAATCCACTGATTTTTAATGTGGCTGATTTAATACCAGCTTCATCACCAATTCCTTCTTCTAAAAGAGTAACTGTGAATTTGTTTTGTTCTGCCCAACGAATATACATACGACGTAGCATATCTGCCCAATCTTGAGATTCAGTACCACCAGCACCAGCGTGGATTTCTAAAAAGGCATCGTTTGAATCTCCTTCTTGTGAAAGCAAGCTTTCTAATAACGCTTCTTCAACAGTTGTATCCAAAGCGATAAATTGATTCTCTGATTCAGCCAATAACGCTGTTTCGTTTTCACTTTCAGCTAATTCAATTAAATCATAGGAGTCTTGAATTTGTTGTATAAGTGATTGTAACGAATCTATTTTTGATGCTAAACGTGTTCGTTCACTGACCAGTTTTTGTGCCTGTTCGGGATTGTTCCAAAGATTAGCATCAGATGTTAAAGCATCTAATTCTTCTTTTCTTAAAAGGGAATTATCCCAGTCAAAGACGCTCCTTCAGCAGACAAACTGCTTTCATGTATTTTTGATTAAGTTGAATGATTTCTGCTTTCATTATTTTTCCTTTTATGATTAATATAATCCCCCCATAGCAGGTATGGTTGAATCTGTTTGTTCAACAATTTCTGAAGAACCGATGATTTTTTCATTTGTTGTAATTTCATCCGTTAATCGAAACGCTTCATCAATGGCATTTTTTTCATGTGATGGTTTGCCGGTTGTCGGGTCAACCTTGACAAGGCGAACACCTGTGGGCATACGAAATGGAATGTTGGGTTGTCCTTTAAGTGCTTCGATCATAAAATCCCTGAAAATCGGACCGGCAACAACGCCACCTGTGTCATTTGCGCCTAATGTTTTTGGGTTATCAAAACCAACCCATACACCTGCAACTAAATCAGGTGAAAATCCGATAAACCAAGCATCAAAACTATCATTGCTGGTACCGCTTTTAGCCCCCAATGTTCGACCGACTGCTTTTGCGACACGACCCGTTCCACGTTCAACAACACCTGTTAAAATATTAACCATTTGATAGGCGCTGATAGGATCTTGAATTTGTGCTCGTGTATCTTGAATTTCCGGTTTGTTATCCATATTGGCACTTTCTCCGATACAATTTGGACAATCTCGCATATCATGTTTGTAGATCGTGACGCCATCCCTGTCTTGTATACGATCAATTAAATTAGGTGTAATTTGACGTCCACCGTTGACAAAAGCACCATAAGCTGTAACAAGATTGAGTAAAGTTGTTTCATTGGCACCCAATGCGGAAGATAAAACAGGTAGTAGATTGTCTGAAATGCCGAATTTTTTTGCATAATCAGCAATTTTTTTCATACCGACGGCTTGTGCTAATCGGATGGTCATTAAATTTCGGGATTTTTCCAATCCGACACGCAAAGTTGTTGGTCCGTAAAAATGACGGCTGTAATTTTTTGGTTTCCAAAGAGTCCCGTCCGGCATTTTCATAACAATTGGAGCATCCAAAATTAAACTGGATGGTGTATATCCCGAATCCAAGGCTGATAGGTAAACAAACGGCTTAAAAGAAGAGCCTGGTTGTCTTTTAGCTTGTATAACCCGATTAAATTGATTACGATAAAATGAGAAACCGCCAACCATGGCTAAAACCCGTCCAGTATGTGGATCTAATGCAACCAAAGCTCCTTCTGCTTCAGGTAATTGTTGTAATAAATAAATTTTACTTTTTGCTGTATTTTCATCTTTTGGACTGACAAAAATAATATCTCCGGCATTTAAAACCTCTTTGACACTTTTGACTTTTGTTGTGGAAATTTTTGCATTTTCAAGAGATTTTCTTGCCCAAGACAAAGTTGTCAATAAAATTTTTCCAGTTGTATCATCAGCAAAATAAATCTCTGCCTCTTTGTCGTTAACATTTGTAACAACGGCTTCTTTCCAACCATCAGGCAAATAAGAAGGGAGGATTCTTTTTTTGAAACCGTCTTTCCAGTCAGTTGATAAATCAACTTTTTCAATCGCACCACGCCAACCATGTCGCTTATCATAATTCAGCAAGCCATTTTGTAATGCTGTAACGCCCGCCTTTTGCAAGCGTGGGTCTAATGATGTTCGAATAAACAAACCGCCGTTATACATTGCATCATCCCCATATTTACCGACAACGAACCGACGGACCTCTTCGGCATAATAACCGTTTGTTTTAAGTGTGTTTCTGTCTTTTTCCACAACAGTTAGCGGTTCTTTCATTGCATTTTGAGCTTCTTCATCTGTAATATATCCGTCATCAGCCATACGGGAAAGTACCCAGTTTCGTCTGGCAACAGCTTGCTCTTTACGGCGAACAGGGTGATAATTGTTTGGTGCTTTGGGAAGCGCGGCTAAATAAGCAATTTGAGCCAAAGATAAATCTTTTAAATCTTTATCAAAATAATGTAATGCTGCACTGGCAACACCGTAAGAACCACCACCTAAGTAAATTTCGTTTAAATATAATTCTAAAATGTGGTCTTTTGTGTATGTTTCTTCAATTTTGCGAGCTAATAATGCTTCACGGATTTTACGCGAAAGTGATTGTTCGCTTGTTAGCAAAAAGTTTTTTGCGACCTGTTGCGTAATGGTAGATGCCCCCATTGGACGACGTCCGGATCCTATATTTTTAATATTCATTAAAACAGCCCGAGTTAATCCAATGAAATCAATACCACCGTGTGAATAGAAGTTTTTGTCTTCCGCTGCCAAAAAAGCATTATTAATCATTGGAGGGATTTTTTCAATCGGAACAAATGAGCGTTTTTCATTCGCATATTCAGCTAACAAAGAACCATCATTTGCGTATAAACGAGTTGTAATTAAGGGTCTGTAATCGGCTAATTGTCGATAATCAGGTAATCCAACCGAAAAGTGCATAATGATAACAACGCCGATTAAAAAAACGACAAAACAACCAAAAAACGCTAAACTGACTAATGTTGATAAAATACGCATTAAAAAATTCCTCTGTTTTGACAATTCTTTTATTTTATCTTTTTTTTAGAAAAATTCAAGGAAAATTTCAGATTTTTAATTGATTTAAAATAAAAAAGTGCCGTTTTTTCAACGGCACTTAAAACAAAATCATCCTTTTATTGTTACATCTCTTTAAACATAGGCATTCCTTTAAAGAGTTTGGTTGCCTGTGCTTCCATTAATGTTCCCAAACTGATTTTGCCTTCACGAATGGCGTTCCGCATTTGATCCGGAGCCAAAGGATTCGGATTGGCAAAACAAGTATGCAAAACGGGATGTAATTTAATTGTACCTTCCAATTTTTGATGAACAACTGCTAAAATACCACGAGCTAACAAGTCACAGACGAGTTCTTGATCTAATCCAGAACCCATTGCGTATTTGATCATGGAGTTAAGAGCGTCTTCTACACTGGTGGCGTGAATGGTGGATAAAACCAAGTGTCCGGAGGTAGCAGCACGAAGCGTTTGTGAAGCAACTTCCGGTGTACGAATTTCACCAACCAGAATGTAGCGTGGTTTTGAACGGAGAGCTGATTTTAGACCATCTTCCCATCTTTCATTTTCAACGGGAGATTGCTTACATAAACCTAAAGATCCATTCTTTGCATAATAAAGACCGTCTAACGGCATTTCAGGAGGGTCTTCAATGGTATATAAGAATCCGCCATGTGTTTCTAAAAACTCTCTCATAAGAGCTGATGCTGTTGTTGTTTTACCCATACCGGTCGGTCCGCCAAATAGAATAAGACCGGATTCAGGTGCTAATGTTGCCATATATTTTGTAATAGGATCGGGAATCCCTAATTTGTATAAGTTAGGTGTGGATACAGGCATTTTACGTAAGTTGTATTGTACGCCTGTTGTTGTCATAACACGCTCAACACGGTAAGCTTCGCCCTTAAATTTGGCAGCATAAGATGACGCACCTGTATATCCTTGTTCCAAAACTTTATGAAAGTCTTCTAAATCATTTGTTTCAAAAGGAATGAGCGCAAATTTTGTTTTTTTATCACGAATATAAGCAATTCCTTCCGGAGTATACCAAAGGTCGGCAAAGTTAACATCACTCACTGAATCAGCTTTAAATACTTTTTTCCCGTCGGGCAAAACTTCTTCATGAGGTTCCATTGTGTTCATCATAATTGGAGCGTCTTGTTTGGGTGACTCGGGTTTTTGTTCCGTTGAGACGGGTGGTTTGTAATTGGCTGGTTTAGCATATTTATCTGTGTCTGATGTGTTCCCGGAAGCGGAAGGTGTATTTAATGTTTGTATTGTCCCTTGATTAACAGACGGTATTTGTTGCGTTGCTGGCATCGTTTGCGTAGGGGCTGTCTGTTGAGTTGTAGTAAGTAATGTTTGTGTAGTGACAGGTTTTTGTATTGGTGTCACTGTTTGTGAATTAACGTTTGAATTCGGAACTGATGATTGTGTTCCTACGTGCATGGCAGATGAGTTAACTGAATTACCATTTGTTTGATGTTGTAACGGTTGAGGTTGTGTGATTGGCTTTTGTATTGGTTGTGCGGGACGAACAACTTGTGCAGATGTTTGTTGTTGCGGTGCTGATACGGTTGTTTGTGGTTTTACCAGTGGTGTTGTTCCTTGTGGTGCAACCGTTTTTGTTGCAACAGATGGTGTTGGTTGTGTCGGTGGTGATTTTTTAAAGAACATTGTTCCCCCTTTTTCAAATAAATAAAACTTAAATATTGTTTTGGCATAAAATTTTTAAATTTGCAACTGTTTTTCTTTTTTTTTATCTTTTTTAAAAAAAATACTTGTTTTTTTTTGAAAAATATGTATACTACAAGCAGAAATTCCCAAATAGTAAATGCGGGTGGGCTTAAAAAGCTCACCTTTTTTAATAAACAGAAAGAAGGAAAAACGATGGAAATTTGCACAAAACTAGAAGAACAGTTTGCGCCGTCTTTGGATTCGTTGGGTTATGAAATTGTACGTATTTCATTGCAAGGCGGGGATGTAAAAACGGTACAGATTATGGCGGAGAGAAAAGACCGTCAGAGTATGACATTGGGTGATTGTGAGACAATCAGTCGGACGGTTTCTGCTTTGTTGGATGTTGCTGATCCGTTTCAAAATAAGTACATGTTAGAAGTTTCGTCTCCCGGTATTGATAGACCGTTGGTTAAGCCGGCAGATTATGTGCGTTTTCAAGGATGTGAAGCTAAAATTGAAACATCAGAAGAAATTAATGGTCGTAAACGTTTTAAAGGTCGGATTGTTTCTTTTGATGCAGATACTGAACAATTGCATTTTGCTTTTGAAGATTCGGAAATCGTTGTTGATTTTGCCAATATAGCAAAAGCAAAATTATTACTGGCAGATGCCGGAAATCAAAATCAAATGCCTAAAAAGAATAAAAAGTAAGAAAGAAAGGAAATTATTATGCAAATTGCAACTCTTCCAAGACCGGAACTTATTCAAAATGCCGATATGTTGGCTCGTGAAAAAGATATTACAAAAGCTGATGTTTTAGAAGCCATGGAACAAGGTATTTCTAAAGCAGGACGTTCTAAATACGGTCCTGAATATGATATTCGTACAAAAATTGATCCGAATACGGGGGCAATTAAAATGGCTCGTTATTTGACGGTTGTGGAAGAAGTTGAAGATGAATTTACACAAATTTCATTAGCAGACGCACAACGTCAAGATAAATCCTTGAAAATCGGTGATGAAATTGTTGATATATTGCCACCAATGGATTTTGGACGTATTGCTGCTCAAACAGCTAAACAAATCATTACGCAAAAAGTGCGTGAAGCAGAGCGTATGCGTCAATATAATGATATGAAGAATAAAAAAGGTGAAATTGTTAACGGTATTGTAAAACGTGTTGAAAACGGTAATTTGATTATGGAAATTGGACGTGTTGAAGCTTTGTTGCGTCGTGATGAATTGATACCGAGAGAGACATATCGTATCGGAGACAGATTGCGTGCTTATGTATTAGATGTTCGTCCTGAAATTAAAGGTCCGCAAGTCTTTTTATCCCGTTCTCATCCACAATTTTTGGCTCAGTTATTTGTTGCAGAAGTTCCTGAAATTTATGATGGAACGATTGAAATTAAATCTGTATCTCGTGATCCGGGTTCTCGTGCTAAAATTGCTGTTTGGTCAAAAGATAATACATTGGATGCTCGTGGTGCATGTATTGGTATGCGTGGTGTTCGTGTTCAAGCTATTGTTCAAGAATTGCAAGGTGAAAAAATTGATGTTGTTCAATGGTCATCCGATCCGGCAACTTTTATTATGAATGCGTTGGCACCTAATGAAGTCTTGAAAATTGTGATTGATGAAGAAACAAAGAATGTTGAAATTGTATTAAGTGAAGAACAATTATCAGTTGCTATCGGTCGTCGAGGACAAAACATTAAATTAATCAGTCAGTTAACAGGTTGGCATATTGATATGATGACAGAAGCCCAAGAATCTGAACATCGTATTAATGAAACAAAAGAACGTGTTGAGTTATTTATGCAAGCTTTGGATGTTGACGATATGATGGCTCATTTGCTTGTACAGGAAGGTTTCTCAAAAGTAGAAGATATTGCTTATATTTCATTGGCTGAATTAGCTTCTATTGAAGGATTTGATGAAGGTTTGGCAGAAGAATTGCAAAATCGTGCAAAAGCTTATTTGATTGTAGAACAAGATACAATGGAAAAGAAAGTTGCTGAATTAAAAATTAAAGATGATTTGCGCAATTTTGAAGATTTGAGTTTGGATAGATTGGTTAAATTAGGTGAAAAAGGTATTCTTTCATTAGATGATTTAGCTGATTTGTCCGGTGATGAATTGGTTGAAATTTTGGGTGGTAGCGATATGACAGAAACAGAAGCAAACGCTCTTATTATGAAAGCACGGGAACACTGGTTTGCAGACGAAAAATAAACATTCACGCAAACGGGCAGCCGAAAACGGTATGAAAGTTTGTATTGTAACAAAAAACACGTTTCCACGAACGGAGATGCTTCGTTTTGTTGTATCTCCGAATCGGGAAATTGTGTTTGATGCTGATGAAAAATTACCTGGCAAAGGTATATGGATTTCAGCAGATAAAGATATTCTTCAAAAAGCCGTTCAGAAAAAAATATTTAATAAAGCAGCGGGTATGTCAGTTGTAATTCCTGAAAATCTGACGGATATTGTTTTGGGTAAATTGCAAGAAAAGTGTTTGTCTTTGTTGTCGTTTGCTCGCAAAGCCGGTATGCTTGTTTTTGGTTTTGAGGGTGTTAAAAAAGCATTGACAAACATGGTTGTTTCGGTTGCTTTTGAGGCAGATGATGCTGCTCAAAACGGGAAAGATAAATTATACAGACCGACAGATACTTTTCCGGTTTTTTCCTGTTTGACACGGGAAGATTTAGGACAAATTACAGGTATGGAACAACAAGTTCATGTTGCTGTACTTGATAGTAAATTGGCAGAAAATTTAATTGTTGCTGGTAAAAAATTAGAGTTATACACACATTGTTTGAAGAAAGGATAAACGATGACAGAAGAAAAAAAACCGCTTACATTATCGGGTACTTTGGAATTAAAGAAAACCACGCTTTCATTAGGCGGTCGTGTCCGTCAAAATGTTGGTGTGGGTAAAAACAATACGGTTAAAGTTGAAGTGCGTAAAAAACGTGTTATTACGCATGATACACAACAGGCAAATTTATCACAAGATGCTGCTCAAAAAATTAAATTAATTCAAGAAGCTAAACAACGGGAAATGAAAAAAGCTGCTGAATTGGCTGAACAAAAACGTTTGGAAGCTGAAAAGAAAGAACTGGAAAAAGTTCAAGAACAACCTGTGCAAGAAGATGTTATTGAAACGACACGAGAAGAAGTTATTGAAGTGGAAACGACCGTAGAAAAACCACGTTCTTCGGAAAAAGAAAAGAAAGTGTTTACAAACGATGCACAACCGCATTCTCGTAAAAAAGAACGTGAAATGAATGATGAGGAAAAACCAAATCGTAACAATCGTAGTTCTTATGAAGAAAAAAGAAGCGGTAAAATGAATATGAACGCTTACCGAAATGCACGTGTCAGTATGAGTGATGACGATGAAGATGATGGTGTTGTTCATCAAAGACGTTCGTTAGCATCCATTAAGCGTTCTCGGGAAAAAGAACGATTGAAACATCAAGAACAATTAAAATCACAAGAAAAAATCATTCGTGAAGTTATTATTCCGGAAACAATAACTGTTCAGGAATTAGCAAACCGCATGAGTGAAAAAGGGGCAACCGTTGTTAAAATTTTAATGAAATTAGGCATGATGGTTACGATTACACAAACCATTGATGCTGATACAGCAGAATTAGTTGTTAGTGAACTCGGTCATAAATTTAAACGGGTTGCTGAATCTGATGTTGAAGAAATTTTGAAAAAAGAAGAAGATAATCCGGATAACATGATTGATCGTTCTCCTGTTGTAACGGTTATGGGTCATGTTGACCATGGTAAAACATCTTTGTTAGATGCTTTGCGTTCAGCTAATGTTGCTGATGGTGAATCCGGTGGTATTACACAACATATCGGTGCGTATCAGGTTATGTTGCCGAACAAACAAAAAGTTACATTTATTGACACACCGGGGCACGCAGCTTTTACAGCTATGCGAGCTCGTGGTGCCAAAGTAACGGATTTGGTTGTTTTAGTTGTTGCTGCTAATGACAGTGTTATGCCACAAACAATTGAAGCTATTCACCATGCTAAAGCAGCAGGTGTTCCAATTGTTGTTGCTATTAACAAAATTGATGTTCCGGGGGCAAATCCTCAAAAGGTCAGAACAGACTTGTTACAACATGAAGTTGTTGTTGAATCAATGGGTGGTGATGTATTAGACGTAGAAGTATCTGCTAAAAAACGTTTGAATTTAGATAAATTAATTGAAACAATTTTATTACAAGCAGAAATTTTAGGTTTAAAAGCTGATCCGGAACGAACAGCAGAAGGTGTTGTTGTTGAAGCTCGTATGGATAAAGGTCGCGGGTCTGTTGCAACTGTTTTAATTCAAAAAGGGACGTTAAAAGTTGGTGATGTTTTTGTATCCGGTCAGGAATGGGGACGAGTTCGTTCACTTTTTAATGATAAAGGTCAACGTGTTACAAAAGCTTTGCCATCTGAACCGGTTGAAGTTATTGGTTTACAAGGGACTCCAGCTGCTGGTGATGATTTTATTGTTGTTGATTCTGAAAACAGAGCTCGTGAAATTTCTGCTTATCGTCAACGAAAAGCTCGTGAAGTTTTGCAGGTTAAAACAATGAGTACGGCAGAACATTTATTAGCAAAAATTAAAGCTGGTGAAATCAAAGAATTACCTGTTTTAATTAAAGGTGACGTACAAGGTTCAGTTGAAGCTTTGAATGGTATTCTTTCAAAAATTGCCAATAATGAAGTTAAAGTTCATGTTTTGCATAGTGCTGTTGGTGCTATTAACGAATCGGATATTACATTAGCTCGTGCTTCAAAAGCTATTGTAATAGGCTTTAATGTTCGTGCAAATCCAAGTGCCAGAGAAATGGCAAAACGGGATGGTGTTGATATTCGTTATTACTCAATTGTATATGACGTTGCTGACGATATGAAACGTGCCGTAGAAGGATTGCTTGAACCAGAATTGCGTGAAAAGATTTTGGGCTATGCCGAAATTCGTCAGGTTATTAATATTTCAAAAGTTGGCAAAATTGCCGGTTGTATGGTTAAAGAAGGTTTGGTCCGTCGTCATGCCAAAGCCAGATTGTTAAGAGATGGTGTTGTTATTTACACAGGTTCTATTGCACAATTAAAACGCTTTAAAGATGATGTTAAAGAAGTCAAAGAAGGTTTTGATTGCGGTATGTGCTTTGATAATTATGATGATATTAAAGTCAATGATTTCATTGAATGCTATGAAATGGAAGAAATTGCCGTTAAATTGAATATTGAAATTTAAAAAGGAGTTTTAAATGTCTACAATCGGAAAAGGACAATCAAAAGCCCCGTCCCAACGACAATTACGTGTTGCAGAAGAAATTCGGCATGTGTTGGCAAAAATGCTTATTGAAAACAATTTGTTTATTGAGGGTTTAAAGTCATCATATATTATGGTAACCGAAGTTTCCATTTCTCCGGATTTATCATATGCAACGGCATATATTCAAGGGATTGGTGACGTTGATACAGATGAACAAATTGAATTGTTGAATAAACATAAAGGTGCATTTAGATATAAAATCGGTAAAGCTGTTCGTTTACGTATTGTGCCGGATATTGTGTTTAAATCTGATAATAGTTTTGAAACATCTCAGTATATTGAAGATTTGCTCAATTCTCCAAGAGTACGAGCAGATTTAGAAAAAGAAGAAGATTAATTTTTTTGTTTTTCAATTGAAACGGAATGCATTGGCGTTCCGTTTTTTTTTGATTTTATCGAGCATGAGAAAATGGTTTTGTTGACAAATATATGATTTTTGTATATTCTAACTTATAATAGGAGGAAAAAATGACTGAAAGAAACGAAAAAATACCGATGGCAATCTGTTATGATTTTGATGGTACTTTGGCGCCTGGGAATATGCAGGAATATGGATTTATTGAACAATTAGGTATGACACCTCAAATGTTTTGGACAACAAGTAATCAGTTGGCACGAGAACAAAAGGGTGATGCTATTTTGTCGTATATGCTTCGTATGAAAGAGGAGTCTGAAATTCATAAATTGCCGTTTACAAAAGAAGCTTTTAAACAATATGCTTCTCAGGTAGAGTTGTTTCCCGGTGTTGAAAAATGGTTTGCACGTATTAATGATTATGCTGACAAAAGAGGGGTTGCATTAGAACATTACATTATTTCTTCAGGTTTGAAAGAAATGGTTGAAGGAACGTCTATTGCACCGTATTTTAAAGAAATATTTGCATCTTCATTTATGTATAATGACAAAGATGAAGCTGTTTGGCCGGCGATGGTTGTTAATTACACCAACAAAACACAATTTTTATATCGTATTAATAAGGGGTGTTTGGATGTTAGTGATAATGATTTGTTAAACAGTCATATGGAAGATTCAGAAAAACCAATGCCATTTTCAAATATGATTTATATCGGAGACGGGGAAACGGATATTCCTTCTATGAAAACAGTGAAGCGGGAAGGGGGATATGCTATTGCTGTTTATCAGCGTCATGTACCGATACAAGAACAAAAAGTGAGAAATTTGGTAGGTGTAGAGCGAGCTGATGTGATTGCTCCGGCAGATTATCGTCCTGAAACACCAATGGATGTTTTTGTAAAAGGTATTATTGATAAAATTGTGGCGGACACGCATTTAAAAACCGTACAAGAAGCTTTGAATCAAATTGTTTTATCGGAGGAAAAATAAAATGAAAGTTATCAGTAATGGTATTCACAATGGATATTTTGATGATTGTTACGGAAAATTCGGAACGCAATTTAAAAATGATATGCCGACATTTTCCATTCCTTTTACCATACAGAATGCACCTAAAGAAACACAGTCTTTTGTTGTTGTATTAGATGATTCAGATGCGATTCCCGTAGCCGGATTTGTTTGGATTCACTGGTTGATTGCTAATTTGAAACAAACGGATATTCCTGAAAATATCGCTATGGTTGATTCTGTTGGTTTTGTTCAAGGTCAAAACAGTTGGGGTGAAAATTTATATGGGGGTATGGCTCCGCCAAATTGTACACATGTGTATGATTTGAAAGTTTATGCGTTAGATTCGGAGTTGTCTTTACAGGATGGTTTTACATACGATGAGTTGATGTCAGCTATGACAGGGCACGTTTTGTCTGAAGCAACATTATCAGGTAAATATCGTCATCAAAAATAGTTTTTGTAAAATATTATGCAATCTGTTTGTTTTTGACATGTATCCACTTTTTTCATTGATTTTTAATATTTTACTGGACTTTTTGTAAAAATAAATGTATAATTCGCCATCAATTAATTTTTTAACAAAAGAAGGCAAAATCAATGACACAAGAAATCAGAAATATTGCAATTATTGCACACGTTGACCATGGTAAAACAACATTTGTTGATGCATTTTTAAAACAAAGTGGTGCATATCGTGAAAATCAACAGGTTGTTACCTGTGCGATGGATTCTAATGATTTAGAACGGGAAAGAGGAATTACTATTTTTGCAAAATGTACCTCTGTTGAATGGAATGGTATTCGCATTAATATCGTAGATACACCGGGACACGCAGATTTTGGTGGTGAAGTTGAACGTATTTTGTCTATGGTAGACGGTGTTATCTTGTTGGTGGATTCAGCAGAAGGTCCTTTGCCACAAACAAAGTTTGTTTTGTCAAAAGCATTAAAGTTGGGTTTACGGCCGATTGTTGTCATTAACAAAATTGACCGTGCTGATGCTCGTCCAGACGAAGTCCATAATGAAGTTTTTGATTTGTTTGCTAATTTAGGTGCAACAGATGAACAATTGGATTTCCCTGCATTGTTTGCTTCTGGGCGTGAAGGATGGGCTGTTAATGATTTAGCAGATGAACGTAAAGATATTGTGCCGTTGTTTAACAAAATCATTGAACACGTACCGGCACCGACATGTGATGAAAACGGTCCATTTAAGATGTTGGTAACGACATTAGAAGCTGATCCGTTTGTCGGTCGTATTTTGACTGGTCGTATTTTATCCGGCAAAGTCAAAACAAATCAAATGATTAAAGCAATTACACGGGATGGTAAAGCTGTTGAAACAGCTCGTGCTTCAAAAATTATTGCTTTCCGTGGCTTAAAAAGACAACCGATTGAAGAAGGGGTTGCCGGAGATATTGTCAGTATTGCAGGTATGACAGATGCAACGGTTTCCGATACATTGTGTGATACGTCAGTCAGTGAACCGATTCAAGCAGAACCGATTGATCCACCAACATTAGCTATGACATTTTCAATTAACACTTCTCCGTTGGCGGGGACAGAAGGGGATAAAGTTACTTCCCGTATGATTTGGGACAGATTATGCAAAGAAGCAGAAGGAAATATTGCTTTACGTGTTTCCAGAACAGATACCACAGATGCTTTTGAAGTTGCCGGTCGTGGTGAATTACAATTGGGTGTTTTAATTGAAACAATGCGTCGTGAAGGGTATGAATTATCTGTATCACGTCCACGTGTTGTTTTTAAAGAAGATGAAAATGGTCAAAAATTAGAGCCGATGGAAGAAGTTGTTGTAGATGTAGATGATGCATATACAGGTGTTGTGGTTGAAAAAATGAGTTTGCGTAAAGCAGAAATGACCGAAATGTTGCCGAGTGGCGGTGGCAAAACACGGTTAACGTTTATTGCTCCTTCTCGTGGGTTGATTGGTTATTACAGTGAATTTTTAACAGATACTTGCGGTACAGGAATTATGAACCGTTTATTTCATAGTTATGCGCCATATAAAGGTGTTATTACAGGACGCAGAAATGGTGTGTTAATTTCAACAGAACAAGGAAAAGCCGTTCCGTATGCGTTATTTAATATTCAGGAACGTGGACCTCTTTTCATTCCCGCTGGTACAATGGTGTATGCTGGTATGATTATCGGAGCCAATGCAAAACCGGGTGATATTGAAGTTAATCCAATTAAAGGTAAAAAATTAACGAACATGCGTGCTGCTGGTAAAGATGATAACGTGTTACTTTATCCTCCACGAATTTTACCGTTGGAAGTTGCTTTGTCTTATATTGAAGATGATGAATTAGTTGAAGTCACACCAACAAATATTCGTTTAAGAAAAAAATATTTAGACAGTAATGAACGTCGGAAATTTGAAAGACGGAAAGAAGATTAAGAAACCGAAATGGGAAACGGGTTGCCGTTTCCCGTCTTTATTATAAAAGGAATAACAAATGAATGAATGGAAAACAGCATTAAAAGGATATTTAAATCCGGCCGTTTTTATTTTTTTGTTTTTAGGATTCTCATGCGGAATCCCGCTTAGTTTAATTGGTTATTCACTTTCTTTATGGCTTGCTGATACAAATATGGGTTTGGCTGTTATCGGCTTTTTTGCTCTTGTATTGTTGCCATATAATTTTAAATTTGTTTGGGCGCCTTTGATTGATAAAATTCGATTGCCGATTTTAGCAGATAAAATCGGTATGCGCAAAGCGTGGTTGATTGTTTTTCAATGTTGTTTGATTGTCAGTGTTTGTGGTTTGGCTTATTTTGCACCAGATAAGAATACATGGATATATTCATTTGAACGCATAATAGACGGAGAAAAAACAATTGTTCATTTACCGTTACAAACATATATATTTGCGTTTTTGACAGCATTTTTTGCAGCCAGTCAAGATATTGTCGTAGATGCTTTGCGTATTTCAACATTAAAAAAAGAAGAATATGGAGAAGGTGCAGGGATGTATCAGTTCGGATACAGAATGGGTATGCTTTTGTCTGGTGCCGGTGTTGTCGCTGTTTCCGCATTGTTATCTTGGCAAATATCTTATTTTATTTGTGCAGGTATTTTATTAATAGGTTTAGCAAGTACTTTGTTTGTTAAAGAAGAACAAACAACGGTACAACAAGAAAAGCATTTGTGGAAAGAAATGTTTATTAAACCGTTTCAAGATTTTATGTTGCGACAAAATTGGTATTGGTTATTGATTTTTATTGTTTTATATAAATTATGTAATGCCATATTGGGACGAATGGCTTTACCTTTTTATCGGGAAATGGGTTTTTCAAAAGTTGAAATTGCACTTATTTCAGGAACAATCGGTCCATGGATAACGATAGCCGGTGTAGCATTAGGGGGTATCCTTGTTATGCGTTATCATATTTTAAAATTGCTTTTGGTACTTGGATTTATTGAAATCTTAACCTCTGTGGTTTTTGGATTGTTTTCACTTTTTTATCATTCTATCCCGATGTTTTTGGTTGTTATTTTGTTTGACAATATTGTTGGTGGTATGGGGGGCGCTGTTTTTGTGGCATTTTTGTCAGGATTGTGTTCCAAACAATATGCTGCAACTCAATATGCATTATTAACAGGTTTAATGATGTTTGCCGTATCTGTTGTGTCAGTATATAGCGGTATTTGGGCTGAAAAAATGGGGTGGTTGACGTTTTTTGTTTTTACGGGTATACTTATGTTGCCGGCATTAGGATTGTTGTGTTATTTAATCAAGATGAAAACCCATGAAGTACAAAAAAGTTTGTAAAATTTTAATTATTATATTGATAAGTATATTGGCGGGATTTTCATTTTTATATGAACCATCTGATAAGAAACTTCAAAAAGTTTTGATTGTTATGTGGAATAAAAATATTTTTGATGGAGGTCGTTTCCCAATAAAAAATACTGAAATATACAAATATTATAACTTAAAGTATTTTGGAGAAAAGATATATAATGCACAAATAAGAACTCAAAAAAAATATACACCAGAAGAAGCAGATGTCATTTTAAGTATGGCACCATTAAGCAAATATAATCAGAAACAGTTTAAAGACAAATCAAACATTTTTTTAATTGAATCACCTATTTCAAATGGCGGTATTGAAAACACCGGTAATTTTAAAAAAGTATTTACTTATGATTCAACTGTTGTAGATAATAAAAGATATTTTCATTTAATGATACCTTATTTTTTTTTAGTGCCATTTAAACAAATTCCTTTATCGGATAAAAATGTTTTTTCAATGCAAATTGCAAGTAACCATATTCAAAAATCTTATGGTTTGAGACGTCAACTTGTTCAATGGTTTATGGAGAACCAACCCAAAGATTTGTTATTTTATGGTAATTATTGGGATGATTTAAAAAGTAATTTATCTCAAAAAGCCCAAAAATCATTTTATGAACAATATGGTGGATATGTAGCTGACAAGATAAAAACAATTAGAAATTCTCGATTTGTTTTTGCATTTGAAAATGCTCAACATAATGGATATATCAGTGAAAAAATATTTGATGTCATGCTTGCCGATTCTGTTCCTGTTTATTGGGGAGCCCCTGATATTGATAAGTATGTGCCGAAAGATTGTTTTATTAATTATGATGATTTTGGTTCTTTTGATAAGTTATATCAGTTTCTCAAAAATATGTCAGATGAAGAATATGAAAATTATCGTAAAAATATTCGGGCATTTATGAAACAATTTGATAAAACACCGTTTTATTATAAAACATTTTTACAAAGAATTTATAATGGTATTATGAAAGAACCTTATTATGTCATATGGTATAACAATAAATGGGAAACATTAATTCCTAAAAACAAAGAGATTAACCGTTATTGTTTGTATACAAATGAAAAAATATGTGGACGAATACGGGTGTTTCGTGATAAAATTATAAATATCCAGTGGACAGATACACCTTCTCGTGTCTATATCCAAAATAAATGGGGTAATTATGTTCCGTTATAGTAAGGAGATTTAAATGCGATTTATTGTTTTTTATAACAATCATCCAAAAGTTCAAAGGTATGATATACGGGCATGGGATAATGCAACTGCTCATCCTAATTATAAAGGGGAAATGACACATCCGGAGTTTGTACGACATTATCATTTTGATTTTAATCAAGTTACAATGATGGGAGATATTATTTATAATAAAGAAACAAATCAATGGGATTTTGATGCAAAACGACCGGTTGTTTTTTTAGGAACAGATGAAAAATTAAAATTAGAACATAAAAAACTAGCGTTGCAATGGATTCGTCAAAAATATGGTTCTGATGAACAATCCATACAACAGTCATTAAGAGAACAAATACTTATTATAAATCAACGAGAAAATTCTTATAAAAGATAAAAAATCAGTGGAAGATAATTTTAGAATTCGGATTACCCATATTTAAAATCCGTAATGCTGATTCTTCCAATTGATCCATGTCTAATGATTTTGGAGATAAAGCGTTTACTTTTGTTTGTAGTCTGTTTTTAACATCAACGGCATCTTGTTTAATTTTTTCAGCAACGGCAATTTCTTGTTGAACTTGAATCATTCGCTTATAACCATGATTGCCTTGAATGGTATGAAACACAAAATAGGCTGTCATTAACAGACAGACAACAGGAATAACATGGTTATGATTAATTTGAGTTTGCATAAAAATCCTTTTTGTTTTTAAATATTTTATTTTTATTTGTCTAAAAAGTCAAGCAATATTATGATGATGTAATTTAGGAGTAAAAACATTTTTGTTTTGCATTATTTTAATTTATGATTTAATATAATATATCATATTCAAAAAAGATTAAACAACTTTGGGTTATTTATGGCTGATAAATTATTGTTATTATCGTGTTGTGCGCCTTGTTCTGTCGGTGTTATTTTGCGCTTGAAAGAGCAAGGTGTTGATTTTACGGTTTTGTTTTATAATCCGAATATTCAGCCTCAAGAAGAATATCAACGCCGTTGTGATGAAAATAAACGTATTTGTCAAGAGGAAAATGTTCCTTTTGTGGAATTACCCTATGAACCTGAAAAATGGAAACAGGTAACACAAGGGTTGGAAAATGAACCAGAAAAAGGTCAACGATGTTCATTATGTTTTGGATTGCGTTTATCTCGTGCGGCTCAATATGCTGTTGAGAATGGATTTACGCATTTTACATCTGTTTTGGGTATTTCTCGTTTCAAAAATTTTGAACAAGTCTGTTCAGTTGCACAAAAAATCAGTCGACAATATGGGATACCTTATGATATGACAAATTGGCGTAAAAATGGTGGGCTTGAATTTGCTGAACAAATGGGAAAAGAACGCCAACTTTATCGTCAAACATATTGCGGTTGTAAACCCAGATAATTTTTATATAGCTGGTGGGATAACTTCAATACTTGTAATACGGTTTCTTTCTTTTTGTGTTACTGTAAAAGAATATCCGTTTAAAACAAAAGTTTCACCGACAGATGGGATTTTTTCTGTTTCGTACATTAAATAGCCGGCAATGGTTGCAGCATTGTCATCAGATAGTTCCCATTTTAAATGACGGTTAATGTCTCGAATTGTTGTGGATCCTTCTAATAAATATCCGCCGGCTTCTGTTTTTTCTACTTGTAAAGTTGATTCTTCCGGTCTGTCATTTTCATCAGAAATATCTCCGACAATTTCTTCTAAAACATCTTCAAGGGTAACAACACCTTCAATAGCTCCATATTCATCAACAACCAATGCAAAATGTTCTCTGCGTTTTTTAAAAGCATGCAGCTGATCAAGTAAAGAGGTTGTGTTTAAAACAAACCAAGGTTTTGTGGTGTAATCCATAACATGAATATTTTTCTTTTTGTGATAATAAGTATTCATCATTTTAAGTAAAGCTTTTGAATGCAGAATGCCGACAATGTTGTCCGGTGTTTCTTTCCATAGCGGAATACGACTAAACGGTGAACGACTGACGAAATCAAAAATTTCACTCATAGATGAATTACAGTTTAAAGATACAAGTTGACTACGATGCACCATAATGTCTTCTACTGTTACATCACTTAAATCCAACACGCTTTTTAGCATGCCTTTTTCTTGACTCATAACTGTATCATCCGTTTGCATTAACAAAGCACCACGAATTTCTGCTTTTACTTCTTCGGCTGTTACACCGGACTGTTTAGATGCTGGTAAAATTTTCATCATCATATTTGAAATCCAGTTTAAAGCTTTTACAAAAGGAGAAAAACAGAAAACCATAAAAGACAAAGGGGTCGCAACTTTTAATGAAAAGGGTGTTGCATTGTTGATTGCATAGGTTTTGGGTAAAATTTCGGAGAAAACAAGAACCATAAAACTAACACCAAAAGTTGCAATCAGAACACCGTATTTATCCCCAAACATTTGAATCATTAAACTGGTAGATAAAGCTGTAATGGCAATATTAACAATATTATTACCAAACAATAAGGTACCTAATAATTGTGCAGAGTTTTGTTTAAGTTGATTGACACGTTTTGCCTGTTTATTGCCGTTTTTTTCCAATTCATATAAAAGCGGTTTTGAAACGGCGGTCATAGCTGTTTCCGTTCCTGAAAAGAAAAAAGATAATACTAATAAAAAGCCAAGTATAAGATATTCAGTCATTATAATTTTAATCCTGTTTGTCGGTATGAGAAGTAATTATATGTGCGTTTTTTTTGTATCTGAACAAATTGTGTTTGCGCATTTGTTTTTTAGTCCGTTTATAACGAAGTTGTTTGTTTTCGGGAATTGTATCATCAGGTAAAATTTCAATTAAAGACCGATTCTCCAATTCGTTTAATAAACGGGACACGGTTTTGAAAGGTGATTCTCTGAATGATTCAATTGTGATATCTGCTTCAGAATATATCGGATATCGTTCAGCAATTAATTGTTCAACAATTTTTTTATTGTCGGCAGCCGGAACTAATGGTCGGTGGGTGCGTCCTTGTGTGCGACGTGAAATAACTTCACTACCTGCTTTAAGCCAGATAGATACGGCTTTTTCTTTTGCTAAACGACGTGTTTTTTCCGATAAAAAAGCATCTCCACCAGACGAAAGAATACACGGTTCACCATTTAACAAACGATTCATAACACGTTCTTCACCTAACCGAAATTCATCAATTCCGAATTTAGCAAACAATTCATTAATGGAAAAGCCTGTACTTTTTTCAATTTCTTTATCACTATCCACAAATGGTAGTTGTAATTTTTTAGATAAAATACGGCCTAAACTTGTTTTACCGACCCCCATCATTCCGACCAGTAAAATTATTTTGGGTTCAATTAGCTTTCGTTTCATCTTCTTTTCTTGACAATTCTTTCATAAATATTGTATATTAATTTATCTATCATAACAACAAATATTTGTTTTGTCTAGTAAAGGATGGAAAAATGTTCAATAAATCTGAAAAAAAATATATTTTTGCTAAAATTTTAGCCGTTATCGTTCTTGTTTTTTTTGTAGCGATGGCTTTTATTCAGCCAAAACCAAATGTTCAACATATTGAAAAACCATTTGTTGCCAATGCTCAATAAGATTTTTTTATTTCCGACCGTTTGTTTAAGTGTCGTTTTACTGTCATCTTTTGCACAATCACAGATACTCCAATCTGATGTAGTGGTTGAAACGTTGCCGGAATTGTCTGTTAATGCAATTGGTATTCTTCCGACAAATAATGTGCATTTATGGTCGGGAACGCCAACAGAAGAATTAAATGTGATCTTCCAAGAACTTAAAAAAACTCATTTAACACCGGCACAGCGTTCTTTTGTATCTTATTTAATGGCAATAGATACAACGGGAATGACTTTGAATGATACGAATAAAACATGGGGCACATCTGGTTTTTTGTATGAACGGTTAAGTGTTTTAAAAGAGTTGGGAGAGTTTGATATAGCTCTTGAAATTATTGATAAAATTTCTGAAAATGATATGACGGATGATATTTCTTTTTTAGCAAGAGAAATACATTTAATGAAGGGAAATATTGATAAAGCCTGTACGCCTTTTGTTGATTCGAAATCTAATGTACAAAAAGATAAATTGCAAATCAGTTGTTATTTGGCCAAAGAAGAAAAAGACAAGGCAATTTTGGCATACGATATGTTTCAAGAGACTTATCCTGATACAGAACAAGATTATAAATCGCTTGCTGATTCGGCTTTGTTGGAAATAGCGAGTGAATTGACTGATAATTTAGTTTTGACGCCGTTAGATATTTATCTGATTTCATTGATTAAAAAACCTAAAATAAATTGGGATATACAATCTCGTGCCGTTAAAAAAACAGTAGCAGATTTACCAACAACTGATATTGTTTTGCGGATTGAATTGGGTGAACGAAACGGTTTGTCTTTGGATGAATTAAAACGTTTATATAACTTGCCGTTGTTAAATCCTGATTTAAACAATAAAACGGTTCAAAGAGTAATGGCTTATAAGCAAATTGTTGAAACATCTGATGAAAAAGTAAAAATACATTTACTTAAATCTTTTTTAGATTTAGTAAAACAAGATGGATTGTTAATTCCGTTAGCCCCATTGCTTGCAGAGTTGTTTTATCCGATAGAACCTGATAAAGAAAAAATAGATATAGCATTTGATGCCGTTCAAATATATGGTTTAACGAATAATGCCGAAATGGCAGAGCCATGGTATCAAGTGCTGAAACATAATGATTCGGAAATATATCAGAAACAATTTTTAAAAACCATACCTCTGATGCATATATTGGGAAATGGTTATCCGTATCATTTGGCTGATTTAATGACCCAATTTTGTGCGGAGAATGTTGATGAAGATTGTCAAAAATTAAAACAGCTTTTACCAAAAGAAAGTTACCAGATAATAATGGAAGATAATACAAATTCAGATTCAGATATTTTCAATCTACCTCATTCGGAAGCTTTCAATACACGATTAGGTGAATCTTTTTTGAAAGCAATTTTAAATATCGCAAATGATAAACTTATAGAGGAAACAAGTCGTTTTATTAAAGAGTTTGCCCGTCCGAAAGAGGGTAATGCTATTTTGCGAGAAAGGATGATTTTTGAATGAGAATTAATTCGCTGGATTCTTTTTTGGAAATGATGGTTGCGGAACGGGGAGCTTCTGCCCGAACAATAGAATCTTATCGGCGTGATTTGGAAGATTTAAGTGCTTTTTTAACTGTCAGAAATATTGTGCTACATAAAGCAAAAGCTTCTGATTTACAAGAATATATGCGGACAGTTGCCAAACAATTTTTGAGTCCGAAAACACAGGCACGCAGGTTGTCGGCTATTCATGAATTTTATCGTTTTTTATATTCTGAAGATATAATTAAAAAAAATCCCGCTGATTATTTGCAATCACCGAAAGTCGGAAAGGCATTGCCGAAATATTTGTCTGAACAAGAAATTGATTTATTGATTGAAACAGCAAAACAAAAGAATCAACGGATGTATGTTATGTTGGAAATTTTATACGCTTCCGGTATGCGTGTCAGTGAATTGGTCGGTTTGCCTGTACAGGCTGTTACAAGAGATAATCAAACGCTTTCCATCATCGGAAAAGGGAACAAAGAACGGATTGTACCCTTAAATGAAACGGCTAGAAAGGCTTTGGATAAATGGTTGATTCGTAGAGAATTATCATTAAAAAAAGGACGAGTATCCAAATGGCTTTTTCCTTCTACCGGTAAGGAAGGGCATTTAACAAGGGTTGGATTTTTTAAGGCATTAAAAGAAATTGCCGTTTTGTCCGGTATTGATTCGGATAAAGTTTCACCCCACGTTTTTAGGCATTCTTTTGCCAGTCATTTGATTGCACATGATGCAGATTTAAGAACTGTTCAACAGATGTTAGGTCATGCTGATATCGCCACAACTGAAATTTATACGCATATTTTACAGGATAGATTAAAAAAGACAGTTGAAAAATCACATCCTTTGGCGTATAGTAGCAAAAAAGGATTGTAAATGAAAATTTTAAACAAGTACATTTTAAAACAACTGATTGTCAGTTTTTTGCTTATTTTATTAGGTTTAACCATGTTAGTTTGGTTGACTCAATCTTTGCGTATGATTGATATGATTGTTACAAAAGGAGTGTCTGTTCGTATCTTTTTACAAATGACATTGTTGGTTTTGCCCAATTTCTTGCAAATATTATCACCATTGGCTTTGTTTGCGGTTGTATTATTTATTTTTTCAAGAATGCAGTCGGACAAAGAATTAATGGTTATGCAAGCTGTTGGATTGTCTAATAAGCAAATAATGATACCGGTAATGTGTTTGGCATTGGTGTTGACTGGATTTGGATATTTGATGACTTTTAATTTGATTCCGGCTTCTTATGCTAAATTAAATGAATTAAAATGGCAAGTTCGAAATGATTTATCACATTTGTTATTGCAAGAAGGACAGTTTAATTCTTTTAAAAACGGATTGACACTCTATATCAAAGAGCGACTCGGGGATGGTTCAGTTCGAGGTGTAATGGCGTATGATGCTAAAAATCCGAATAAAACATCTGTATTGGTTGCAGAAAAAGGTGTTATTTTTCAAGAAGAAGATGGTTTTCAACTTGTTTTTCAAAAAGGAACTCGTCAAGAATATTCTCCTAAAACAAAAGATTTTTCTATTCTTAAATTTGATAAATATACAATGTGGTTTAATGATAAAAAAAATGGAGTCGGAACACGTAATTTGAATGCAGGGGAATATTCATTAAAATATTTATTGGATGTAACTCCGGAAGATGCGCCTTCTCCAGCATTATATAGAAAATATAAAGTTGAAATTTTTAAACGCTTTACAAAACCTCTTTATAATATTACATTCGCCTTTTTGGCTTTGTTTGGCGTGTTGGCTCCGTTTTATAATCGGCGAGGTCAAGTCGGGCGAATTAATTTTGTGATTATGTGTGCTTTGCTTATTCAATCGCTTAATCTTGGATTTGAAAATTTAGCGACTAAAAATTTAGTTTTTATTCCATTGTTATTTGTTAATGTCTTGTTGCCGATTGTTTTAATTTATTTGAGTATGGTAAAGAAGAATGTTCGTGTGTTTAAAAGAAAAGTAAAAGCAGTTGTTGTAGCTGTTTTGTGTGGTATCGGATTGATTGCTGTGCCGTCTTATGCTCAAATTAAGATTGATCCACAAGTTAAATTTGAAGAAGATAAGCCGGTTGATTTTGAAGCTGATACGTTTTCTTACGATAAGAAAAATGATGTATTAACTGCATCCGGAGATGTCATCGTTGAGCAAAATGGAACAATCATTAGAACAGAAACATTAGTATTTAATCGGAAAACCAATTTGGTTCTTATGCCGGAAAATGTCGAAATTACAACTCCGGATGGAACAGTAACGCATACTAAAAACGTAACGTTTACGGCTGATATGAATAACTTAATTGGTGAAGCCGTTGTTATGCGTTTATATGAAGGTTCACGCTTAAGAGCAAATCGGTTGAAACGAAAAGACAAGGGAACGTCACTTTATTTGAAAAAAGTTGATTTTACAGCTTGTTCTACATGTGGAGACGAGGCTCCTTTATGGCAATTATCCTCTCGTAATTTTAAACATGATGCACCGCAAAAGGAAATGCGATTCATTCATTCGTTTTTAGAAGTTAAAGATATACCGATATTTTATATCCCGTATTTAAATGTTCCTGATTTTTCTGTTAAGCGTAAATCAGGATTGTTAGCTCCCAGTTTATCTCACAGTTCGGAAATGGGAGAAGGTATAACATTGCCGTTTTTTATTGATATTGCCGAGAACCAAAATTTGATTGTTCGTCCGACTATTTCAACGTCTCATGATCCGTTGGCAATTGTTGAATATGAAGCAGTTTTTGATAAAACAGAAATGAAAGTGCATATGAGCGGTACACGAGATGAAGACGGTTCTAAACAAGGACATATTAAAGCGCATATGCGTTATGATTTAAATGATAATTGGCGCTTGACAGGGCAATATTTCCGCTCATCATCTGATACGTATTTCAGACGTTATGATTTAGAAGGTGTTAATACGTCTCAAGCCTATTTGCGTTCTTTTTTCACGGCTGAACGTTTTGGAGAGCAAAATTATTTTAATTTCACAGGGTTGTCATTTCAAAACTTGTGGAATAATGTTCGTACAAAATCCATTCCTGTTATCATTCCGACGGCTAATTTTGTATATCAGAGTAAACCATTGACAGATAACGGTTTGTATGCTTTTTCAAATGTAAATGCAGCATTTTATAATAATCGGGAAAAATTAAAATCAAACAGAGCTTCTGTTACGCAAGGAGTTGCCCTGCCGTATGTGACGAATTTTGGAGCCAATGTTGATTTAAGAGCTTCTGTCAGAGCTGATGCTTATAGTATTAATACAGGTAAATATGGATTTACAGACAGACGTGCGGATGAAGCATATTCGGCAGGCCGTTTTTATCCGGTTGCATCAGCAAAAATCAGTTATCCGTTTGTGAAATATGGTAAAACAACAACTCAAGTTTTGGAACCGGTTGTCATGCTTATTACATCACCTGTGAGTGGAAATGATTCAAAAATTCCAAACATTGACAGTACAGATGTAGATTTTGATGATACGAATTTGTTTTCTGAAAACCGTTTTGTCGGATATGACAGAGTTGAAACAGGAACTCGTGCCAATTATGGGTTACAATGGTCGTTATATGATACACAAAATCGTTCTGTTTCATTTTTATTCGGGCAATCGTATCGTTTTTCAGGGGATGATGCTTTAGATAAAATTTTGGGTATGGAATCGGATTATTCTGATTATGTTGGCCGTATGAGTATTAATTATAAAAATTTAACAATGGCCTATCGGTTTCGTTTAGATGAAGATAATTTTAAAACAAAAAAGAATGAAATTAATGTTTCAGGACGTAATGGACCCTTGCAATTAGGGGTTACCTATACCCAACTAAAAGCTGTAAGTCTTGCGGATACGTTTTATAATGAACGGAAAGAGGTTGTTTTTCAAGGTTCAGCGGCTTTAAGTAAAAATTGGAGTTTGTCCGGATCTTATAGATACAATTTAGCTAAAACAGACCGAGGTCCGACTGAATACGGTATGATTTTGCGTTATGACAATGATTGTACGGCTATTGAGTTTGATTTAAATAAATCGTTTACGGAAGATAGAGACTATAAAGGTGATACGTCCTTTGTCGTAAAATTCGTTTTAAAATCGTTAGGACAAATATAAAGGAAAAATAATAATGCAATATAAAATATTAATGTTGTTTTTGATGTTTATGTTTGGTTCATTTTCTGTTTGTGCCGGGGAAATTGTTGCAACGGTTAATGATGAACCGATTTCAAAATATGACGTTGAGGCACGTGCTAAATTAATAGCTATTCAAAAAGCCGAATATTTAACAAATAAACGGAAAGCACAATATGTCGGAGAAGCATTGGAAATGTTGATAGACGAAAAAGTCAAAACAAATATGGCTAAGCAACGAGGTTTTTCCGTTAGTAATGATGAAATAAACAATGCAATTTCGCATTTAGAAAAACAAAACGGGTTGAAATCCGGTGAAATGGTTAAAATGCTAGCTAAAAACGGTGTACCTGTTGATATATTAAAAAATCAAATTCAGGCTGATTTAATGTGGATACAAGTTTTGCAAAAATATCGTTCAAGTATTGCAGATACAACACCGGTTGAAATTGAGAAAAAGAAGAATGAATTACGCCAAAAATTAAAAGAAGAAGAATTTTTTGTTTTTGAAATTTTAATTCCCAATAAAGCAGAAGCAGAAAAGTGTTATAAGGAATTGTTAAATGGTACCCCGTTTGATGTTGCTTCAAAAAAATATTCGCAATCTGGAACAAAAGAAACCGGAGGAGAAGTCGGGTGGGTTAAAACAGATTATTACGGAAAAGAAATCTCAGCGGTTTTACGTCAGATGAATATGGGTGATTTATCTGTTCCTTTAAAAACAAAAACAGGATATTTATTGTTGTTGTTGCAAGATAAAAAAACACCAATTTATACAGATAGTATTGCGATTTGGGAATTGGCACAAATGGCAATCCCGACAAAAGAGGCAGTTCATTATGAAAAACAATTAAGCCATTTAAGTGATTGTAAATCTTTTAAAGATTTTGCAAGAAAATATGCGATACCTGAATCGGTTAAATCCGGTATGGTCAGTCCTGATCAGTTGCCAAGTGAATTAAAAGACATTTTAGAAAAAGAAAAAATGAAAACGGTTATCGGTCCTGTACGGACACCGGAAGCAGATTTGTTTTTTATGAAATGTGCTATGACACAAAAGAAGATATTACCGGAAGATGATGATATAAAAATGCAAATTGAAACGGAAAAAATGGAAGCATTGTCTGATAAAATTCTACGCAATGCCAAACGATTTGCCGTCATTGAACGAAAATAAAAAAGAGGAGCGTTGGAATGAGTGAAAAAAAGAAAAAACAAACGAAGCTGATTGACGGTAAAAAAATGGCTCAAAAAATTGAAAAGGAATTACAGCAGGAAATTGCCGGTTTTTCTGAACAACCGACAATGGCGGTTGTTTTGGTCGGAGATAATCCTGCGAGTTTGATTTATGTTAATCATAAAAAGAAAGCAGCAGAAAAAGTGGGTATTAAGGCAGATATTTACCATTTGTCTCCTGTTATGACACAAGATGCATTAATTTCTTTTATTCACGAATTAAATCAGAACCCGACAGTAAACGGCATTATTGTGCAATTGCCATTACCGAAACATTTTTCAGAAGATGAAGTATTGGATGCTATTCATCCGGATAAAGATATTGATGGATTAAATCCGCTTAATTTGGGTAATTTGTTTGTTGGACGTCCTAATATGGTGCCATGTACACCATTGGCATGTATGATGCTTTTAAAAAGTGTTTGTTCAAATTTAATTGGCAAAAATGTGGTTGTTGTCGGTCGCTCACGGTTGGTGGGGAAGCCCGTTGTTCAGTTGCTATTAAATGAACAATGTACGGTAACACAAGCACATTCTCGTACGAAAAATTTAGCGAAATTATGTCAGACTGCTGATATTATTATTTCAGCAACGGGACATGCTAATTTGATACGGAAAACTTACATTAAAGAAGGGGCAATTTTGATTGATGTTGGTATTATTCGTCAGGCAGATAAGAAAATTGTCGGGGATGTTACTTTTGATGAAGTTTTGGGTAAAGCAAAAGCTGTTACACCTGTCCCCGGCGGGGTAGGCCCAATGACTGTTGCCATGCTATTACATAATGTTGTGAAAGCATATAAAATTCAAAAAAACGTTTAATTTGAATAAAATCCTATCAAAATATCAAAAAAACAAGCTTTTTCAAAAAAAAGCTTGCATTTTTCTGTAAATGGCGTAAAATTAAATATATAAGTATATATTTTTTAAGGGGGTATAATGTTTTTCATAAAAAAAGCTTTACCAAAAATTTTGTTAGGAATGATATTTGTGTGCGGGATGAGTTTTTATCCTAATGCTTATGCACAAGTCCCGATTTCGGGGTTTACACAGATAGTTACAGATGTGACAAAAGTGATTAAAACAACCAATTCAGTTGCAATTAAACCTGTAGTTGATCAAAAAGTATATCTTGAAACGAAAGTACAAGGTACTGTTCAAGAATGGAAAGGTGCGGTGAACGAGCAAATTACAGATATGTACGATTCGGCATCTTCATGGGCAGAAAATCAGTATGGCGAAGTCGCTTCTTGGGCAGAGGAAAAGGGGAATGCTGTCGCTTCATGGGCAAGTGATCAAGGAAGTGCGATTTCTTCATGGGCAAGTGACACGTTTGGTGGTGGAGCTCCTGGTAGTGGTTTCTCTATGAAAGATTTAAAATGTAATTTGGAAGTCGTAAAAAAAGGTGTTGCTAAAGTCGGAAAAACAGTTGCTCCTGTTGCTACATTAATGCAAAATCCTCTTGCAGGTGCCATTGAAATTAAAAAGAAAATGTATATGGGAGAAGTAAATTCAGAAGATAAATTAAGTACTTATGATACAACTACCGTAATGCAAAATGTAAAACAATATGTTCAGGATGCAACGAAAACAACGTTGGTTGATGCAACACAGGTTATTAATGGCAGTATTTCTTATTCGGATGGAAAAAAGAGTGTATCTAGTTGTACAGCAGAGGGTGCCAATAAGGCCTCTAATGTAAAAGAGGATATTAAATTGGTTAATGATATGGGTATTTCAACGAATGTGATGACGAATGTGTTGTTGTCAATGGATATTACCGAATTATCTGTTAATAGTACATTGGTTTATGAAGATATTAACGGTATTAAAAATATGTTTTCTAAAACATTTCAGGGAGGGATGCAATAATGATTAAAAAAATAGTTTTAACAAATGTATTTCTTTCTTTGATGCTTTTTTCATCTGTGGTCTGGGGTGGTAATCCTACACATGATGTGCGTTCTTATAAAGATGAAATAAAGGGCGCTCAACAAGCTACGGAAGAGTTAAAAAAAGAAATGGATAATATGACAACTGCTGTTAAAAGCTTGACGGATGTTGGGTCGTTGGTTGATGGTCTGTTGAATTTTGATTTTTTAATGCCAAGTAAAAAAACAGATAAAAAATCAAAAGTAACAACGGATGTGACAAAACCGTTTACACAAAAAACATCAGCTGGTTCAGGTGATGTTGCTGGACAGGCAAAGGCTGTAGCTAGTTCGATAACTGGGAGTTCTGGAAGTGACGATGAAAACCCTTTTCCTGATAGAGCAGAAATGAATAAGCAAGTGGATGCAATGCAGGTTAAAGGTGAGTCTTCATCTGATTCAGAAAGTAGTGGTTCGGTTGTGGATACGGCAAAAAGCGTCGTATCATCGGCAAGCGGTCAAAGTGAAGAAAACAGTTCTACTGGACAAGAGATTGCAGGTAAACGAAAAAAAATGCCTCAAACCAAACAAGCTTGGGCAAGATATTCGCTTGCAACAGCATTGGTGAATCGTTCGTTGGCATATAGGACTGTTGCTGATACTAAAAAACAGACAACAGAAAAAGTAAATAATGCAACAAATCTGCGTAAAGCACATACAGCAAAGGTTCATGGCTATTCAGCAATGGCAGCCAGTTATAACAGATTGTTATTGTCACAAGCCGTTGCCAATGGATTAGCTTCCTTGAAAGCAATGGATCATGTTGAAGGTAAAATCAGTATCAGCAATCCTTTAATGGAAGGTATGGGCGGAAAGATGAATGATCTTAAAAATTTTGTTCAATAGGAGTGAAAAATGAAGATAAAAAAGATATATGGCGTATTGATAGCTTTTGCACTTTTTATGAATGTAACTCCGGCATATTCAACATATATGGTTACCGAATGGTTGAGTTGGGCTGAAAAAAAAGTCCAAACGGTTACTGAAAAATTGGCTGATATTGATATGAATGAAATGTTGCAAAAGAAAAAAGATCAGTTAGCAGCACAAGATCCGAACGCAGATAAAAGTAAACCGGCAACAACAGACAATGCGAGTGGTTTAAAGCAGTCAGAAATTCCACCTTATGTTGATCCGCGTATTAAGGCAGAACTTGATAAAGAAGACCCTTCTATTCCTACTGTTGAAGGGTTGTTAAAAGAAACTCTTGTGTATAAATCAAAAACCATTAGTGATAAAGGTTCTGTTGATGATAGAACAAAAGGAAAAAAAGTTAAAGTCGATAAAGATAACGAACAGGATAATACGTTGGAAAAACAACAGGCACAAGCTCTTGTATCTTATGATAATGGTCGTGCAATAGCACGTCGTGTTCAGGATTTGAGTGAAGTGGTGAGTAATGATGAATCTGAAATGGAGACGGATAAAAATTCACGGACAACAACGGGTTCATTGTATAAGGCTTCTTCGTCTATAACATATAAAACACATATGTTATTAAATGAAATATCAGTCATACGAAACAGTTATTTAGAAGTAATGGCTATTGATGCTGTACAAGCAGAAGAAGTGCCAGAGCAAAAGAGTATGGTAGATACAATGAAAGATGTTGCAAAAGGTGCATTGGGCGGATAAAGGGGGATGCGATGAAATATTTGATAATGTTTTTAATGGTATTTGTTTTTATAACAGAGGGTAATGCAGCGTGTCCGGCAATGACATTTGATATGGCACGGGAAGCGAAAGAGGCTGTTCGTAAGATTAAAGAATATGCTATTGAGTATTATGAAGATTTAATCAGTAAAAGCGAAGATGATATTAAAGAAGCAAAACAAGGTAATGCTGATTGTAAAAACAGTCCGGAAAATACAAAAGATCAAGTAATTAAAACAGAAACATTTAAGTATTTGTATGACAAGGTCTTAGATGCACCGGAAGATGATGCTGATTATTATTTGGCACGAACAAAAAATTATGAAGAAGCAAGAATTGCTGTTAAAGAAAAGTTTTTTTACGAAACGGATACACAATTAACAGAGCGTGGAGAATCATTAAAAGAAGTTACCGGATTTGATGCAACCGCAACCGGTGGATTGAAAACAACAGCTGAGTTGTTTGAGATATTGAGAACACGTGAAAAATATGCAAATGCCGTTGCAGCAAAAAATTTGGCAATATCTATGGATTTAAGAGAAAAAATTGGTACTGATTTGAAGTCTACTGAAAAAGTGGCAACGAGTGGATGTAACCAATTGCAAGGTATGTTGTTGGAAAATAGAAATTTAGCAGCATTATTAAAAGAAACGGCTTCGGATTTGGTTGTTCAGATATTGACATTGGAATCGTTAGCAGCAAGAAATTTACAAAAAGAATCGCCACAGTTGTTGACTGTTCCTAATAAAGCTAAAAAGAATGAAAAGTCTATGTTGGGAAAAACTGTGGATAGCGTTAAAGAAACAGCCGGAGATGTTTCCGGTATTGTAAACAATTTGTCATCTGTTGGTGCTTCGGCAATGTCCGGATTTTAAAAGGAGTGTAATATGAAGTATAATAAAAAATCTTTTTTAGTTTATTCACTCGCATGTTTTGTTATTGTTGCATCAGTTTCATCTGCACATGCTATTTGTTTAGTAAACCCCACTATGTGTCCGGTTGAAATGTGTGGTTATCAAACACAGGAAAGTCCTTCGGCACAAATGATGCAAAAAGTAACAACAGGATATAAAACAGCCAAAAAAGAAATAAAGAGCATTCGTAAGTCTGTGTCGGGTATTATGAAATCTGTAACGGCACTGCCGGGGATTGTCATGGGATTGGCGGCACAAGTTGCCAGTTTGCCGTTTGAAGCAGTTAGTTCAACGTTGGGTTTAACAGAAGATAAACAAAAAAAAGCGGAAGATGATCCAAACAATGTAACACAATACAACACTCATGGCATGCAAACCGTTCAAACAAGAATAGACGAAAACTTAAAAACCTATAATACAGAAGCTAACTCTGATTATGACAGTCAATATTTTAATTTGGCACGTCGGCAATTTATTCGTCAGCAGGCAACGATTACTTTGATGGCACGTGTTGCTGTGTTGAAGAGTTATTTTAAAGATATACATGACGCCATGGAACAAGCAGATAAAGAAATTGAAAAAATTTCTGCTCAATCTTCAGGCGAGGCAAGTAATTCCTATAATGAATCATCGGTTGGGAAGATGAATTTGGCATTAAAGCAGGCTTGGTTTAATTTGTTGACTATCCAGAAACAAGTAGAAGCTGTTAAATTGGAATTTGCTTCAAATCAGGCAATAGCCGGTATGAAAATGACAAAAAAAGTACCCACGGTAAGTGGTAATAAAGATTCATCTAATCAATCAAAAAAATAAGGGGGATAATATGAAATATTCAATTTTGTTATTGGCAGGAATTTCATTTGTTGGGTTAAGTGCTATTTATTCAACACCTGCAACAGCACAATTTGTACAAGCAGAACCGTATGTTGATCCGGATCCGATTCAACCGGCAATCGGTAATTATCAAGAACCACTGATGCGTGCTATGAAAATACACGACATACAGTATAATATTAATGATTTGCAAAAACTCCTTATTCCGTTAGCTGAAAATGAAAAAGCAAACAAGGAATTGGCGGAAGCTCAATTAAGTGCTATGGCGGATTGTAATATTCAAAATTTATCCCTGTATTTTAACAATCCGGAAGAGGTATGGTCAAAATTGCTGGATACATATCAATCTAAAATTAAAGAATTAACTATTCATATTAATAGTGCTGGTTTAGAAGCTGATATTGAATCAGGTAATGCTGAAAATGCAACGGTAGCAGCTCAATCCATCACGAGTGAAGAAGAAATGGCTGAATCTTATCCCTATTGGCGTGTCGGATATCAGATTTTGATGGATTTATACAATAATCCCGAAAATTATGGTTCAACAGATGGAAAAGCAAAATTGCCTTTATGGATAGACCAAAAATACCAATATACAAAAGATGTTGTTGCTTTGTTGACACAAATCAAAACACATTTTTGGATTCATAATACATTAAATGATGTTGCAAATGCAGATTTAGTTCGATTAATTAATCGTTTTTCACAAACAGACGGTATTTTGGATACTTTGGATTATCAGAAAAATTTAAGTCAATATAATGAGTTGATATCTTATTTGAAAAAGCGTAGAAATTATAGTGAGACAGCTAAAAAAATAGCCAATATTGATAAGTTTCCACAATTACCGAAACCATTACCGCCTGTATATGAGATTATACAGCCTATGATGGAAAAAAAAGAACAAGAACGGTTGGTGATGTTCCCTCAATGGCCATCTCCTTGGGCAAGATATATTCGTGAAGGATTAAAGGATAGAGCAAAAAATGGTGAAATGGATACATTCTTTTTGCCAAAAACAATTAATTTACGCCCTGAAGTTTTGGGTTGGGATTCAACGAAAATTAACAACAGATTGTCAGTTTACCATGAAAAACAAAATGATGTTGACAGTTATACAAAAAGTTATGAAACAGCAAAACAAAATGTTGAAAATACTGTTGCAAGCGTTAACGAGAGTTTGAAAGAATTAGGAATTGAGGAAATATTGGATTTGTCTGCTGATGTAACGGCTTTGCAAAACAAACTGGTTGAATTAAAATTGGCAGAAGTTCAAAAAGCTCGTTCCTTGTTTGAACAAAATGCAGCAACAATTAAAAAAGAAAATTCTGTATCTGTTGAAGCGACAACAAAGGACAGTTTAAATGCTTTAGCTAATTTAGATCCTTCGTCAGAAGAATATCAACTATTAGCTACACAAATGAATGCAGCACAAGGTTCTCATGATGAAGGGTTAATGGATGATTTGGAAAAAGATAAAAATGGATATGCCATTCAATCTCCGATTGCAACAAATGATCCTGTTCAAAATATAGAAGCACAAGAAGCAGAATATGTGTTGCATGCAAAAACTATTGATGCTTCTGAAAAAGAGCGTGAACAGATTAGACAACGAGCAATTGATTTATTGTGTATTAATGGTGGTGTAAAATAAAATGAGGCTGTTTGGCTTTAAAGAAAGTGATATTGTTGTTGGTTCAGGTAAAAGTTTTGCCCAGTTGTGGATGATTATTGCTTCTGTGTTTTTGGGTATTAATCTTTTCCTGATACTGACATTATTGCAAATAACGCCCAGATTGAAAGTTGTGGCGCAGGTTTTAACAGTAACACCTATGAATTCAGGTCAGTTTTTACAAGTTGAACCTTTTGATCAGGAAACAAGTGATAAGAAATTAATTGATGAGATGTTAATTCGTTTTTATATGGATTCACGTCATAATTCTTTTGGGGATAAACTTGAAATGACATATCGTTGGGGTAAAGGAGGACCTGTTCATCGCTTATCTTCTTCAAAAGTATATAATGAGTTTGCTGGAAATTTTAAAGAAAAAATAAATGCAGCTTCCAAGCAAAAGTCAACAACGAGTATTCGTATTATGAATATTACAATTCGTCAAAATAATATATATGATATTGAATTTGAAAAATATAAATTAACGAAGGGTGTTTTGGAATCCAGACGAAAAAATGCTGTTTTGAAAGTGGCATATTCATCACAATATAAATCAATGGGACGTTTACCGATTAATCCCTACGGTATGTATGTTGTGTATTATAACGAAACAAATAAATTGAGGTAAAATATCAGAAAAAAACTTTTTTGTTGATTCTTAAAAAATATGTGCTATGATAAGTATAGTTTAAATGAAAGGAATAAAAATATGAAAAAAAATCTAGTAGCTCTTGCTTTTTTAGCTGTAATTGCTGTTCTTGCTGCTTGTGGTTCTGTTTATGAAAAAGAACCTGTCGGTGTTGGAGCAGATTATTCTGAATTAAAAAAATCTCCTTGTGCATGCTTAGAAGTTGAAAAAGCTCCTAAATTGCCAAGTTGGTTTTTATAAATTAAAGAGAAATGAGTTAAAAAATGGAACAATTTGAGCAATCAAATAATTCATCTTATGATGTTGTATATGATGCTGATAATTCAGAAGAAGCAGCAACCGAGCGGCGCTATCTTTGGATTGCCCGTACGTTTGCTCTTATTTCGGTTGTTTCATTTTTGGGAACACTTATTTTATTAATTGCTTTGTTTTCTTTAATGCCGGTTATGCGTGTTCAACCTTTTTATTTGACAACGCTGAACAAAGATCAACAAATTGTTCAAATTCAGAAACCTAAAATTGAAGATATTGATATGCAATTATTAACCGAATCATTAATCAGACAATATGTCTTGGCTCGTTTTACGGTTAGTTCTAATATTTCTGAAATGGTGCGCCGTTGGGGCTTGGATGGCATTGTGAACCAAATGAGTGATCAAACGGTTTTTGCGGAGTTTAGTAGTGCGGCAGAAGATGTGTTAGCTCAAGTAAGACAACAAGGCTTAACCCGTTCAGTTCGGATTTTGAATGTTCGTAATCTTGGCTCTGATGCTGGTACAAATAAAAGTGTTTGGGTTGCAGAAATTGAAGTAACCAGTATGAAGCAAGGCGATGCGGAACCTGTAAAAAGTACATGGGTAGTGCGTATGCGTGTGTATTATGAGGGACGCACAGGTGCTGTTTGGGAAAAACGATTACAAAATCCGCTTGGTTTTAAAGTTGATCGCTTTGGTATACAGGCAAAATAAAAGAATAATGATAAAAAAACACTTGTTGAGTACCAACGAGTGTTTTTTTTTGATAAATAAGATTCAATTTTTTATAAAAATATCGTTTGACAGATATGTGTTATTCGTTAAACTATTATGTCTATTGTTTTGACTTAAAATCAAAAAAGTTATTTGATAAAATGAAATAAGTAGAACGTACTGTGTTTGATTTTTTAGTGAAATCAGTTTTTATTTAATACTGATTTGTCAATATAAATATTTGTTTTGTGTGTTTTGTTAAATAAGTAAAGCAAATTGAATTTTTGTATTTATAACTTGATGTGTTAAAGAGTGTTTTTGTTAATAAAAAGTAAATAAGTATGGTTAGTTAAACGAAAGAATATGATAAAAGTAGGGATGTGGCCAGAAAATAAAATATTTATAAGAAAAAAAATGCATTAAAGTGCATTTTTTACTAGACTTTTACCCCTTTTATGGGTTATCCTATGCACAGGATTGTAAATTTTTAGAGGAGAAGATTTATGTATACACACAATTCATATAAAATTTGTTGGTTGACAAGTGTAGCTTTGGCTACGTTTATTTCAACAGTATCAATGGCACAATCCATTTTGCCGGCAAACATGCAAACAGAACAACTCAATGATGCAGTTGCTCAAACGAATGGCGAGTTTGAATCTGTTAATTTAGATTATTTAAATTCACTGGGTATGCAACAAAAGGCATGGAATGATCCTTTATCACATATGGGCGAAGGTCAGTCAAAACCGGGATATTCAAAATATACATGGACTCCGGATGTTGTGTTACCGATTCGTTTGCGTGAAGGCATGATGACGTTAATTAATTTGCCGACTTGGGAATTGGTTGAAAAAGTGCATATTGGTTCTCCTGAATCGTTTGGTGGTGAAATTGCTGCACCAAACTCTCTCCTCGTTTATGCTGATCCTTCTTATTTAGGGGTAGACAGTAATATGATTATTTTTGGCCGTTCAGGTAACAGATATGTATTCTATTTGCGCTCTGAAACATATAATACGGAAAAAATCACTCAGTCTGTTGTGGATGTTTTGGTTGGTCCAAAATATACGCCGGTTGAAAATGGAGGAAAACTAGGAAATTTTAATGGTGCCACGACAACGGCAGCTGGTACAGGTTCTTTGGGTGCAGGTGCTCCGAATTGGTCGGGAAGTCGTGGCAACGGACAAAATCCGCAACTTGGATTAAATACGGCATCAACCGGCCCAAAAGATTGGTTGAAAAATATTCCGGTAGATCCAGAAAGTTTTCATTTTGATATAGATATGTATTTGCCAAATCCGTCAGATGTTGATATTGCACCGGATAATGTATGGAGAGATAATATTTTTACATACATTGATTTAGGACCAAAAGCCTTAACAATGACGCAACGTCCAATTGTCAATTTAGTTGTTCAGGATGCTGAAGTCCCTGTTGGTTTTAGAACCAGTGGCCCGAATAGTCGTTTGATTGTTGTTGAGGGTATTGGTGATATGGTTTTGCGTAACGGTAAAAAGTTAATTTGCTTGAAGTTGCGTAGAGATCCATCTTCCGGTTTGGAATATACTGATTATAGTGGTTCTCAAAGCAATTCTTTGGTAAAACCGTCAACTATCAGTAAAGAACCGGTAGATATTGTTCCGGAAACAAAATCTGAAATGCCAAAAGCTCAAAATGCGGAAATGGCAGAAAGTTCTGAAAAAGTAGCACAAAATAATGCAAAACAAATTGAGCAATATTTTAATCAGGCAAATAATGTGCCAGTTTCTGGAATGCCAATTGCTCAATCCGGCATGATTCAATCTCCTGTGGTATATCAAGGTGCTTCCGTTATGTATGAACAAAACATGTCACCACTACCAGCTATTCCGGCAACAGTTATGAATTCTCCAACGGCATCTGCTAATATTGTTAATGTTATGAATGATGTTGTTTCTGCACGTCCGGGTGTGTCATCGCCAGTAAGTGATAAAGAAACAATTTCTATTGAATTAGGGACAAATGCGGACATTTCAGAATTAGAATCGATTTGGGAAACGATATACACACAAAATAAAGATACATTAGAGGGATATGAACCATATTATTCTGTTGATACAACGGCAGATGGTAATATGAGAGAATTATTCCGCTTGCGTGTTGGTCCTGTTAAGGATGTAAAAACAGCAGATAAATTATGTAAAAAATTGGGACGGAAAGGATTCTCTTGTTCTGTTGTGCGGATGCAATAAACAGAAAATCACAAAAAGGAATATGGTTTAATTTCTATTAAAGTAGGATAACAATGACAAGAAACAGAGGAACCAGCTCATCAGAGCAATATGCAAAAAAAAGTAATCGGCTTTTGTTGTTTGTAGGAATATTGGCTATCATTGTTTTTTTTGTATTAATTTTGTTGATGTCTGGAGGCAACAACAAAAAAGCTGAAACTGTGGAAACAGAAATTTGGGGAGGTGCATCAGATATTGATGATGTTGCTCCAAAACCAAAAGATGTCGATGTTTTTTATCGTGGTGAAGCTAAATTAAAAGCTGATCCGGAACAAATCAGTATGGATAGAGTTGTTATTGGTTCTAAAGTGGATGCAATACTTACTTTAACTGCTGAAAATAAACCAATTCAATTTTTGAAAGTTGATTTCGTACAACAGCAGGCGGATGGTTTTACATTTGATACGACTTGTTCTGCAGATACGATTATTCAACCGGGTGAAAACTGTATTGTTAAAATTATGTGGAATCCGGTCAAGTTGCAACAATTGCAAAATAACTTGATTGTTACATGGAAAGAATCGTCAACAACTGCTTTCAATGATTTTACAACAAATGTCTTGGTTAAGGGACAATCAATTGATTCAGAGTGTTGTGTTACCTGTGAAGATTCGGCAACAAAAAAAGAAGCAGAACCTCGCATGGCTATGGGATTGGATGGTAATCTTTATGAAGTAGATAAAGATGGATACATTACGCTTCCTGATGGTACTCGAGTCAAAGTGACTGATAATGGCTTATTCATTGATGAAAACGGTAATATTGTCGGTATTATTCAACCGGAATATATCGCTCTTAACATGAAAAACGAAGTTATCGGTAATATTACCCCATCAAACGAAGTGACAAATGCAAATGGCGAAAGCATCGGAAAATTGTTGGGTGATAAAACAATTGTTGATTCCAAATTAACGGTTTTGGGTGCTGGTGTTCCTGTTTTGCCTGTTATGAATAAACAAGGTGAAGTTGTTGGAAAAATGACGAAAGATGGAACAGTTGTTGATGCACAAGGAAAAGTAATAGGTAAAGTTTGGGTTGATGGACAGGCAGTTGCATTGGACGGAACTCAAATCGGTTACATTCGTCCTTGGGGATTAGTCGCAGACTTTAATGGTAAAATCATTGGTGGTATTATTTCTGATGGTCGAGTCTTTAATGCTAAAAATGAAACGGTAGCTCAAATTACACCAGGTGGATTTGCTATTAATACGCAAGGGGAATTAGTTGGTGCTACAATTCCGCAAGGGGTTGCTGTTGGTGCAGGGTGCCAATCCTTAGGCAAAGTTTTGTTAAATGGCGACGTTCGAGATTCATTTGATCAAATTATTGGAACGGCATTGATTGACGGAACAATTGTTAATACAAAAAACGAGGAAATCGGTTCAGTTATTTCGCAAGGCCTTGTTATTAATGAAAGCGGTTCAGTTGTTGGTTTTGTAAACTCTGAAGGAAAAGCTGTCAGTGGACAAGGTAAAGTTATTGGTTGTGTTAACCCGAACGGAACAATTTCAGCTGGAAAAAGATTGGTCGGTTCTGTTTTGGCAAAAGGACACGTTATAGGCTATTCCTGTAATTCAATCGGTTCTGTTTTCCCATCTGGCGAAGTATACAATAGTGCTTTAAATGTCGTTGGTAAAGTAATGCCGGATGGTTTTGTCAAAGATGCTGAAAACAAAATTATTGGTTTGGTTGTAACACGTGCGGCGGCAGTTGCTAATGGTTGTCGTTTGTTGGGATTGGTTTCAATTACCGGTGAGATTATTGATTTAAGCAAAAAAGTTGTCGGATGTTTGACACCTGAAAAAACAGTTGTTGATTCTAGCGGTAAAATTGTTGGATCTATTGCTCCACGAGGTGTTGTCTATAAAGATGACGGTTCAATTTTGGGTCGTGTTCGCTTAGATGGTAAGGTAATGGATTTGCAAGGGAAGGTCATCGGTTGCTATAATGCAGATGGGACTATTACAACATTATCCGGTGAAATATTGGCTCATGGTAAACAAGGTGATGGTGTTATTCTTGATGCTGACGGTAATCCGACGGGCTGGACACGAATCGGTAACGAAATCTTTGATGCTAACGGAAATAAAATCGGTGAAGTTAACAGTAATAATGTGATTGTAGATGCAAATGGCCGTTATATAGGATTTATACCTGAAAATGGTGTTATTTTCTCACCGGAAGGTTTGATTATTGGACGTTATTCATCAAAAATCGGTTACGCAGTTAATCAAAACAATGAACGTTTTGGTCGTATATTACCAAATAATACGGTTGTGAGTGCTGATACAGGTGAAGTTGTTGGCGGATTAATTCCTGATAATGCCGGATTTATTGATAAAGGTAGTAAATTACTCGGCTATATGAAGGTTGATGGTACACTAACTGATAATGAAGGTAATATTATTGGTGCTATCAGGGGTGATGGAACAGTTATTGATAAAGATGGTAATGTTATTGGTTATCGTATTTTAGAAGGCCGTGTTGTATCAATGACCGGTAAAGATGTCGGTACTGTTATGAAAGACGGGACTGTTGTTTCCGGAGAACATACAACAATTGGTCATGTTGATGGATTAGGTCTTGCTGTATCTGAAAATGGTAAAATTTTAGGTGCTGTTATGCCAAAACTCGGGTTAGGGTATGATGGTGTTGGCTTATTAGGTTATATGGCTCCTGATGGTACTATGACAGACAATAGTGGTAGTGTTATAGGAAAGGCCTTGCCATTTGGATTGATTGTTTCGGCAGATGGCACAGCTATTGGTAAATTAAGAGATATGGCTGTTTATGTAAACCAAGACAACAAAACAATTGGTTGGATTTCATTTGAAGGTACATTAAAAGGAAAAGATAACCGTGTTGTTGGGAATATTAAGCCGGCCGGTTTAGCTACGGATAAAAATAACAATTTAATTGGCTATGCTATTAACAAGGGCATTGTTGTTGATGGTTCAGGGAAGATGATTTCTACTGTTTCAGTAAATAATAAGATCTTGCAAAAAGAAAAATACTTAGGTGTTGCTTCCTCTACAAAATATGTCTATTCAATGGATGACAAAAAACTTGGTCAAGTATTGCAACCGGGTATTGCTGTTAATAACGATGGCGGATTATTAGGCTGGACGTTGCCTGATGGTACTATCGGCACAAATAAAGGGAGTATCGGTCGTGTTTTGTTTGACAACAAAGTCGTCAATACAAAGGGCGCTGTTATCGGATCATATATTCCTTTCGGAACAACTGCTTTTGATGATAAAGGTCAAACAATCGGATTGGTTAATCAAAACGGTGAAATTGTAACAACTGATGAAATGGTTAAAGGTAAAATCAGAGGAACAGATACAGTTGTTCGCGGGAATAATATTGTTGGTCAGCTCTTGTCTGATTTGCCGTATATCAGCAATAATTTGCTTGGTAAAACATCGGGTGCCGCACAATTAAATGGTGAAGTTGTTAATGTAACGAATGGTAAGTCTATCGGTTCGTTGATGACAAATAATTTTGTAACCTCATTTGCCGGTCAGCTTGTTGCTACAAAAACGCCGTTAGGGGTTGCTGTAAATAACTCTTTGGCTACTTTAGGTGAGTTAAATGTTGATGGAAGTATTAACGGAAATAAAGGTCAAGATGCTCGTGTCAGCGGTTCTGGTGCAATTTATGATGCCGGTGGAAAGATTTCCGGTTCTGTTTTGCCAATATCAACCTTTATTAATAAAACAGGTGGATTATTAGGTAAAAACGGTACAAATAATCAGATTGTTGATCGAACAGGTAAACAAATTGCCGTTCAAATGCCGTTTGGTACAGCTTTAACCGTTAATAACATTTGGGCAGGCGGTACATTACCAAGTGGTATGGCGGTTAATGATGATGCTGTTCAATTGGGTGCGACGACTGCAGATGGTGTTGTTTTAGATGAAAATGATATGATTGTCGGTCGTGTATTGAGTGATGGTGCTGTTATCAATGTATCTGACAGAGAATTGTTTAATACAATGCCGTACCTTGGTGGTATGGTTTCTCAAGGTATTCCGTTTAGTTATCGTAATAAAGTATTAGGTGCCACAACGGTTAATGGTGATGTTATTGATAGCACAGGCGTTAAACTTTTCCGAATACTTGATGATGCTACAATTTTAGGTAAGGATGAACCATTAGTCGGTTCAATTTTGCCGATTTTAACAGCTGTTTCCCATTCAGGTGAGTTTTTAGGTACATTGGGTGCTGATGGTCGAGTCATTTTACCAACTGGTGAAGCCAAAGGTAAAATAGCTGTTAATGAAACGGTTAAAGGTGAAGAATTTGAAATTTTAGGGGCATTGGTTCCAAGGAGAACAATCACAAACGATTGTCAAATTATTGGTGTTTCAGCAATGAATGGTTATGTTGTTAATGCACGTGGAGCAGTTGTGGGTCGGGTTAAACCAGATAAATGGGCTGTTTCTCCATCCGGTGAAAAAATTGGTCGTGTGACACGTAATGGTTTGGTTATTTCTGAAACCGGCGAATATTTAGGTCGTACATTAACAGACTCAACGGTTGTTGACTTGTCAGGTGTCAATTTAGGTTGTGCTAAAAATGATGGTACAGTTGTTGATAACAATGGCAATGTTATTGGTAAAGTTGTTGAACGTGGTCTTGTTTTAGGTAAAGATGGTAAACCTTTGGGTCGTATTAAGGCAGACGGTTCTGTCGTGAATGCCAAGGGAGAAGTTGTTGGTAAAGTTTTGGCTAACGGTGATGTTGTTGATGAATACGGTAATGTTATTGGACACAATATTGGACGTGACCAAGAAATTTTATACGATGAAAACGGCAATATTAAGGGTACGTTTGGTACAGATGGTACGTTCTATGATTCAAAAACAGGAAAAGCCGTATTCCGTGTTGATGAAAATGGAAATGTATATGATGCAAACGGTAATTTAATCGGAAAATACAAAGGCGGACAATTCACAACATTAAATGGTGATCCGATGGATGAAGTAACATTGTTGGTTGACAAAAACGGTAATGCCTTTGGTATTGTTTCTGATTGTGAGGTATTAAGTCCGACCGGAGGCGAAGTTATTGCTAAAATTCAACCGGATGGCAATGTAGTTGACATGAACGGTGAAGTAAAATATCGTATTTTAGGTACAGGTGTTATTTTGGATACTGCCGGAAATGAAATTGGCAAAGTTTCAGGTACATCTGTTAAGTTAGATAAATGTGGTATTAAGAGTATGGATGCTGTGAGCGATGATATTATCGGTCGTTTAAAAGATGGTATTCTTTATGATAAAGACGGTAATGTAATCGGTGAATTAAAAGACGGTATTCTTTATGATAAAGATGGCAATATTATTGGTTATGTCAAAGATGGCATTATTTATGACAAAGATGGTAATATTATTGGTTATATTGATGAAAACGGTAATGTTCACTTGTATGGTAAATCCGGAGATGGTGTTGGTACGGGTGAAGGCGTAGCTGGACGTGCTATTTTTATCGGAAATAAAAAGTATAATATAACATCTGATGGTAAATCTATTGTAACTGATGATGGTACAATTATTGGTTACATGGGAGAAGATGGTAAGCCATACACATTGGACAATCGTCAATTAACCGCCAGTGGTGATGCAGCCGGTCGTTCTCGCCCGAATTTTGCGCAACGCCAAGTTGCAACACCTGAACAAATTCAAAAAATGAAGGATTTGCTGACGAAAAAACGTGAAAGTATGAAAACAAATATACTTGAACGTGGTAAAATTACAGCGGGTGCTCATGTAAAAGCAATGAGCAGACAGAAAAAAGATGCAAATTGGAAGGGAGTTCCTCGCTCGGTTTCTTCATGGCCGGTTGATATGTCTCGTATGATTTTACAGGATAAAGCGATTCCGGCAGTGTTGGTACGTTCTGTTGATTCACGATTCTCTGATGTTCCTGTAACAGCTATTGTTGAACGGCATGTTTATGCTGAAAAGGGACGTAACATTTTAATTCCGGCCGGTAGTCGTGTTATCGGTAAGATGTCATCAGGCAGTTATAATGGCAGAGTTGCTAAAATGGAAATTACATGGGAACGTTTGATTCGTCCAGATGGTGGTGCCTTTAAATTTACGGCAACATCCGGTGATGCTCAAGGTAGAGGTGGTGTTGCTGCCTATTTGGATGACCAGTTAATCAACAAATATGGTAAGCCGGTTATGACATCTGTTGTTACATCTGCGGTATCTTATATGATGGCAGCAAATGATGACTATACGCAAAATGTAAATGACGGTACGACAACCCAATCTTCAAAATCACAAGCAGTTGCTGATGCACGAGAAAGCTTTATTAGTGCCATGGATAGAATTTTCAATAATTTGATTGAAGATGCAACAAGTATCCCAAATGTTGTGTTTGTTCCTTCCGGTACACGTATTACAATTTTCTCACAAGAAGATTTATGGTTGCGTTCAGAAGAAGATGACATTGAAGAATACGCTAATTCCAGTGATTATCAAGATATGTCTCAAGCTCAAAAGCCGAATACAAGTTCTTGGGTTGATAAACGAACTGGTGGTGATTCTGAAACTGAGGAAGATGAAGATACAGAAGATGAAGAAGATTCTGAAAAATCTGATGAAGATAAGAAATCAGAGTTACCAAATTATTATCAGCCGAATGATTCATATAAATCGTCGTCGGTCAATGGTAATGATGTTGTTTTAAATTCTGTTACCTCTTCGACAAATGAACCAGTTTATGATGGCACCGCGAATCGGGTTGTTGAGGATATTCCACTCAAAGAACGTGCAGTCGTACCTGTTTTACCGAAAAGCGGTACTTCTAGCCGATTATTTTAATTAACCAATGAAAGGAGGGGGACAATGGGTGAGTTATCAATCAGTGATACATATAAAGTGCTAGAATCGGCACTACGTCCCCTTTCATATTGGTATAATCAGGATAATGTAGAAGAAGTTGCCGTTGATTCACCGGGCGGTATTTGGTTGCGGTTACGTGGCAAACATGCTCATCCTTGGCACTATTATGAAGATGGTAAATTAACAAGAGAGTTTTTAAATAACATCTTATATATCATTGCGAATACATACGATTATGCTTTTGATCCGGAACAAGGAACTCCTGTTGTGTATGCAACATTACCAGGAGGTCATCGTTTTACGGGTATTTCAGGCAGAAATGTTATGTATGATAACAACGACTTAACAGGCGGTATTGCATTGGCGATTCGTGTTTATCGTGAAGATGTTTCAATTAAAATGAGTGATTTCGGATTAAGTGAAGGGGCACGATTGCGACCGTTAAATCGTTTAAAGCAAGTTGAAGATCCTGACGATCCGTTTGAGCGTTTGCTCTTATCTATTAAACGTGGTGATCATGTTTTAGTTAGTGGTGCAACTGCAACCGGTAAAACAACATTCTTGAACAATTTAATCAAGATTTTGGACCCTCATAAACGTATTTTAACGATTGAGGATACACGAGAATTAATTGTACCTCACAAAAACAGAGTTCATATTGTTTTACCTCGTACGGAATTAACTAATAAATTTGATTATAAGAGAGTTATTGACTTGGCTGTTCGTTTCACACCGGATGCGATTATTGGTGGTGAAATTTCAACGTCTAATGCCGGTGCATTATGGGAATTGATGGGATCAGGACATGATAACTGTTTTGCTACCATTCACGCTGAAAGTCCCGAAGCAGCCTATAAAGCCTTTATTGGTAGAATTTTGCACTCATATCCGACAACGGATAGAGAAAAAACATATCGTGAAATGAAAGAAAAGTTACGTGTTGTGCAAATTAATCGTGATGGTAATATTCGTGCTGTTACTGAAGTTACATAATAATTTACAAAACACCGTTGTTTTTACGGTGTTTTTAGTTATTAATAGAGATATTTTTTAGAAAAAATATAACATTAATGATAAAATAAAATGGTAGAAATGTTTTAGTTTAAATAAGCCCTTGAATAAGTTTCAAGGGCTGTTTATAATTGTATCTAAATAAGTTTTGTAAATTTAGTTTTGACTAAATTTAACTCCTGACAACACTGTCCCGTTACAGCTAATTCCTTGTGATAAAATATCAGCTCCTGCTTCGCAAACAGCAGATGATGGAAAAGTGATTGTCATTGTAACGCTATTAGAATCGATAGATATAACGTCTAATGTACCACCATTTGGTAAGTCATTGGAGGAAAGTAATCCAAATTGTTTTAGTGTCATAGATGAAATATCGGCTGATTTTCCTGTGCGTGCTAAAGAAATTTGGTCCTGAGCAAATGAGAGTGCTGCTAACTTGTTTGCCAAATCAATAACTTCTCTTGCCTGATGACGAGCTTGTGCTTTTTCAATGCCGACAATTAAACCTTCATAAAAATGAGTAACACTTGTTTTGGGTTCTGTTTGACGTAATTTTTCAATTTCATCTAAGAAAATCGTTTTAAATTCTGTTGCACGGGGTGTGTTCCAAAATTCTTCAGTTTTTGATGCAAATTGATTAAGGGATAACTGCTCTGTTTGACCTTGTAGATCAGTCAACATAACTGTATCACCATTTATTTGTGCTGTCATATATTCATTTGGTGAATTAATAAACTTGATTTCACCGTTGATTGTTTGTGCTTGGGGGTTAATACTTAATTCTTTGGATTCAAGAATATTAATACCGTTTAAATCTGTTACAATAAAATTACGAATAAGAATTTCTTGAGGAATCGGATTAATCACTCCCATAGAAATCGACATAAACATACCCATATAGTCGTTGATTCCTTGTGCTTGAAGTAATTGTTCCTGAATTTGTTTTAAAGCAGTGCTTTTGATAATCAAATCAAATGAAGTGAGTTTTTTTTCTGAAATAGGATATAAGGCGTCAAAGCTAAATCCGTCTTCAATAGATTTGAGATTAATAACGTTTTTTTCATTAAAATTATACATACTGAAATAAGAATCATCAGCCATTCTGGCTAATAACAAATTAATACTACCTGAAAACTCTGAATCTTTTTTCTGTTGAGGTGTATATCCTGATAATTTTGTAATTTCAATATTTTTTAAATGATTAATTAATTCATTCGGTTGTTGTGTTTTTGAAAAATTGTAGCCACTTTCAATTAAACCGGATATATTTTTAGCCTGAATTGTTAATTCTGAAATTAAGTTATTATTTTTATTTATTGTTTCAAATGTAATGGTATCATTATCATCGTGAAATGTAATTTTTGCTGTTTTGAAAATATAATGCTCTAAATCTTTTGCCTGTTGTTCACTAATGTTATTTTGTGATGCATCATTATATATTTTCCCTATTGTGTTTCCCTCGTCAATAATTTGAAAGGTTGTTTTTTTTGTAAAATGAGGAAAATTAAAAGCTCCATCAAATATAACCCGAATCGGCTTGCCATCTACATCTTGTGTTATATCAAACGATTCAACAGAAATACAACGAGCAAATTCATCTGGTTTTTCTTCTGCTTGTTTTATCAATTCCTGCATTTTTTGTTGTTCGCAAACAATTTTGCCTTTCACACCTTCCGGTGTTTTGAAAGAGCCGTCTTCTTCAATAGAAATTTGATTGAAAAATGATGTGTTGTTTGTTGTATCAGTTGTTGGTGTATTGGCATAGACTGAAATATTGAAAGCCGTTAAACCAATGGCACATAAAATATACTTTTTCATTTATCCCCCTTTGTTAAGTTATATTATATGATAGTATTATATGCTTTTTGAGTGGGGGTCAAGTATTTTATAAAAAAAACGCCTTTTTCAAGGCGTTTTTTGTGTTTTATATTTTTTGCTTAATAGCTTGAAGTGCGTCAGTCATTTTTGTTGTGTCAGATCCGCCTGCTTGTGCCATATCCGGACGACCACCGCCACCTTTGCCACCAACAATTTCAGAAGCTAACCGTACCAATTCAACTGCATTGAATTGGTTGGTTAAATCAGATGTAACACCAACAACAACAGAAACTTTATCTTCAAAAGATGAAACAAGTGTAATGACACCACTACCGATTTTTTGTTTAAAAGCATCTACTAATGGTTTTAGTTCTTTGGCGGGTGTGTCTGTTAAAACTTTACCGACAAATGAAACACCATTAATTACCTCAATATCATTATTTTGAGAGCCGGATGAACTACCCATAGCAACTTTTCGGCGTAAATCAGCAATTTCTTTTTCCATCCGTTTTTTGTCTTCTTGTAGCGTAATTACTTTTGTCATCATATCTTCCGTGCTGGTTGATTTTAACGTTCCCATCAAAGATTCAAGGATGTTATTTTGTTGACGCATTAATAATAAAGCACTTTCACCGACAACGGCTTCAATCCGACGCACACCAGCTGAAATACCGGCTTCTGAAACCAATCGGAATAATCCGATGTCTCCGGTAGCACGAGCATGTGTTCCACCGCATAATTCACAAGAATGACGATTTTCACCTTCACCCATAGAAACAACCCGTACTGTTTCGCCGTATTTTTCATCAAACAAAGCCATAGCCCCTTTTTCAATGGCTGCTTCAGGTGTCATTAAATCCGTAATAACGGGAACGTTAGATAAAATCATATCATTAACGCATTTTTCTGTTTTTTGAATTTCTTCCTGTGTCATAGCTTTTGGATAAGTAAAGTCAAAACGGAAGCCGTTTGGCATAACCAAAGAACCTTTTTGATGTACTTGTGGACCTAATACTTTTTGCAAAGCAGCTTGCAATAAGTGTGTAGCCGAGTGGTGTGCTCGAATGTTAAAACGACGACCTTTATCAATTGCAAAAACACCTGTGTCTCCAACAGAAACAGAACCTGAAACAACTGTACAAATATGAACGATGAGATTGTTATCTGCTTTACGTAACGTATTTGTAACTTCTAATGTGGCTTTTTCAGTTTTAATTGTACCTGTATCGCCGACTTGACCACCCATTTCTCCATAGAATGGTGTTTGATTGGCAATAACGGAAACAGTTTCACCTGTTTGAACCGATTGTACGGATTCGCCGTTATGAATTAAAGCAACAATTTGTGCTTCGGCTTCGTCAGAATCGTATCCTAAAAATTCACTTGTTCCGACGGTTTCAGCTGTTTGGAAGTAGATTTTTTCATCAGCATTATCGCCTGAACCTGTCCATGATTTACGAGCTTCTGCTTTTTGTTTCTCCATGGCTTCGTTAAACCCATCTGTATCTACGTTGATTCCTTTTAGACGTAAAGCATCTTGTGTTAAATCCAACGGAAAACCGTAAGTATCATATAATTTAAATGCTACATCGCCGGCAAGAGAATCGCCTTGGCTTAATGAAGCTGTTTCATCAGCCAACAGTTTTAATCCTTTGTCTAAAGTTTGTTTAAATCTTTCTTCTTCTAATTTTAAGGAATCAACAATCAGACGTTGATTCTTTTCCAGTTCAGGATAATCTCCTCCCATTGTACTAATTAATGATGGAACCAATTGATGCATAAGCGGATCTTTACACCCGATTAAATGAGCATGACGCATGGCACGACGCATAATGCGACGTAATACATAGCCTCTGCCTTCATTAGATGGTAAAACGCCATCAGCTAATAAGAAAGATGTTGCCCGTAAGTGATCGGCAATAACACGTAAAGATGTTTTGTGTTCGCCATAAGGTTCCACTTTGGCCAATTCCGCTGCATTTTCAATGATTGTTGTGAAAATGTCAATACCATAGTTATCGTTTGTTCCATGTAAAATAGCGCTGACACGTTCTAATCCGGAACCTGTATCAATACATTTTTCAGGAATAGAAATGCGTTCTCCGGATGGTAAATCTTCATATTGGTCAAAAACAAGATTCCAAATTTCAATAAATCTGTCACCATCTTCATCAGGTGTGCCTGGTTTATCTCCCCAATATTGTTCACCGTGATCATAAAAGATTTCGGAACACGGACCACATGGACCTGTATCACCCATTTGCCAAAAGTTATCTTTTGTGGCAATTCGGATGATGTTTTCATCTGTCAAACCAGCAATTTTTTTCCATAAATTAAAAGCTTCATCATCGGTATGATAAACAGTTACCAATAATTTTGATTTGTCTAATTGAAGTTCTTTTGTTAAAAGTTCCCAAGCATAATAAATTGCTTTTTCTTTGAAATAATCACCAAAAGCAAAGTTGCCTAACATTTCAAAAAATGTATGATGTCGTTTTGTATATCCGACATTATCCAAATCGTTGTGTTTTCCACCGGCACGAACGGATTTTTGAATGGTTGCAGCACGAGGGAAAGGCGGTTTTTCTGCACCTGTGAAATAATTTTTAAATTGAACCATGCCCGAATTGGTAAACATTAAAGTCGGGTCATTTTTCGGAACAAGAGAACTTGCCGGAACAATAACGTGATCTTGTTTTTTAAAATAATCGATAAATGTTTTGCGTATTTGTGCAGTAATATTTTGACTCATAATTATCCTCTTTTTGCTTTTGAATTAAAATAATAAATACTTATACGCTGTTTTTTATTTTTTTTCAATAAAAAATCCGGCCTTAAAACCGGATTTTTATTGTTTTTTGATTGTTTATTCAACAGATGTGTCGTCAGCACCATCAGCAATCATCATTTGTTGCGAAATATCTTTGGCTTGACCACGAACTTGTTTTTCAATTTCATCAGCAACTTCAGGGTGTTCTTTCAGGTATGTACGTGCAGATTCACGACCTTGTCCGATTCTGTTACCTTTACAAGAGAACCAAGAGCCGGCTTTTTCTATGATGCCGGTTTTGACACCTAAATCAAGTAATTCACCTGTTTTTGAAATGCCTTCACCGTATAAAATATCAAAATCAACTGTTTTAAATGGTGGGGCAACTTTGTTTTTAACAACTTTCACACGTGTTTGGTTTCCAACAGTATTATCTTTATCTTTAACGGCACCGATACGACGAATATCTAAACGAACAGAAGCATAGAATTTTAACGCGTTACCACCGGTTGTTGTTTCCGGATTGCCAAACATAACACCTATTTTCATACGGATTTGGTTAATAAAGATAACCAAAGTATTGGCACGAGAAACAGACGCGGTAATTTTTCGTAAAGCCTGACTCATCAAGCGAGCTTGTAAACCCATATGCGAATCACCCATTTCCCCTTCTAATTCTGCTTTCGGAACAAGAGCGGCAACCGAGTCGATAACTAAAACATCGATAGCACCGGAGCGAACCAATGTGTCGGCAATTTCAAGTGCTTGTTCACCTGTATCTGGTTGTGAAATCAACAATTCATTAATATCAACACCTAATTTGCCGGCATAAATCGGATCCATAGCGTGTTCAGCATCAATATAAGCACATGTTCCCCCTAATTTTTGAGCTTCGGCAACAACGTGTAAAGCCAGTGTTGTTTTTCCGGAGCTTTCAGGACCGTAAATTTCAATAATACGACCTTTGGGTAAACCACCGATGCCCAATGCTAAATCTAAACCAAGAGAACCTGTTGAAATAGCCGGAATTTCAACGGCATTGTCTTTTTGACCTAAACGCATAATTGAACCTTTACCACAAGCACGTTCAATTTGTGTTAATGCTGCTTCTAATGCTTTATTTTTTTCCATGATATGTTCCTTTTTTGTTCATAATTAAAACTCTCGTGTAGTGTAAGATATTTTTTATCAAAATACAATACTTTTTTTTAGAAATTTTGTATTTAAAAATTTTTTACATATAAACAGATATTTTTTATTGCATTTGTTTTCTTTTTCATATATGTTCACTCCCTAATTATTTTTTTAATAAAACAAGGTGTTTAGAAAAGGGTAAAAGGATGAATGTACCTGTTTTTTGTCCGGATTCATTTGTTGTTCAGAGTGTTTTTTCAGTTTTAACACACGAATCGGAAAAATATAATATCCATTCTTTAAAAGGATTAAATCAGCTGTGTGATTTAGGGATTCATCTATGTGTGAAAAAGGTAAAAAGCTTACGTGGATCATATTTTCAAGCAAAATTAGTCGGCGTATGTTTGGCAAGTGGTTATTATAAAGCTCATCAAGACAATATATGTGAAAAAGGTAGGGTTCATGATTTAATTGATATACTGGGACATTTGGGTACACATTTTGAAAAAGAGATAAATCTTTATGGCGGTCAGCAAACACCTGAAAATATAATGCGAATGTATTTAATCAGAGGATTTGAAGATGGGATTCGTTTGGGAAAACGAATCTGTATGAAACAAAGAAGACCGTTATCGGATTCGAAGGATATAATTCAAGCGATACAAGTAGATTTCCGAGAAAAACAACGTCAAAAGTCCCCGATGAGGATTATCAAACAGCCCCCTCAAAGGAGTATGCGTACTAAAAAAAGAGAGAAAATAAGAGAATAGATTGTTTAAAAAAAACTTTAAAAATTAGTTATTTATAAAAAAAATGAAAAAGGATGTAAATTTTGCTTGCAATATTTTAAAAATATGATATAAATATGTTTATTCGATGCGGGCGTAGCTCAGGGGTAGAGCGCAACCTTGCCAAGGTTGATGTCGAGGGTTCGAATCCCTTCACCCGCTCCAATTTTTAAGGTGTTTCAAGGGTTATCCTGAACACCTTTTTTTATTTTTGCACAAAAAAAATTGCACTGTGCAACGTTTTTTATCTTGTTTTTAATGTGCTTAAAATACAAATAAAATCAATATTTTATTTTAAGGATAATCCTCAACACGCATCCTTCGTTTTGCACACTTTTTGCACAAATTTGTGCAAAATTCGAAAAAGTACGTTGCACACCTGTTTTTTTCATCGATTCGTTTTTTTTGCTTTTAGGTTTTATAATAATAAAAAAGTTGATGTTATAAAAACACCAACTTTCTTCTTAAAAATAATTATGATTATGCTAAATTTAATCTTTTTTATACGTCAATCTCATTAATAAATAATTCTTCCGGATTCATCAAATTATTAACTTTCCAATAATACTTTTCAATCATCGCAACACTTGTTCCGCAATGTGCAGCGATTTTTAGCGGAGGTACATTTTCCATACATTTAATGGAAATATAAGTATGTCGCCATGAATACAAACACTTTTCGCCTTTTTTCTCAATACCACATCTTTTTAATATACCTCTGAATCCACTATCAAAATCAGAAATGGGTTTTAATTCGTATTTCTCTATTCCTTCTTTTTTGTTACACAGAGTAAATAAACGTGTTGTTTTTTCATCAAAAACAAGCTTGTGTGCTTTGCAAAATTCTATTATTTCCTGTTTCATTTCCAGCAAGATTTTAGTAGCGGCTGGACACAAAACAACTGTTCTTTTATCTTTTTGTTTTTTTCTGTGAAAATTCCTTAAAACGCCCTGACCGTTAGAGCATAATTCAAACTGTCCCCAACAAGTTCTCTTAAGATCGCATGTTCTAAATCCCGTATAATAAAGTAGTTTACAAAATCTTTCCGCTAAAATAAGTCTTCTTTTAGTAAAAGCATTTACTGTTACACTAATATCTTTTTTGTATTGATTGAAAATCATCTTAACTTCTTCAGGTGTAAAAATATCTCGGGAGGAATCGTAACATTCAAATACATCATTACCATTTTCATCTCGAATAATTTCTGTTAATTTAATAGTTGGCATTATTAGCGGTTTTTTGATATAAGAGTTTTCATAACACCAATTGAAAAATTGAGCTAATGTTTGAATTTCTCGTTTGATTGTTGAATTTTTAACAATTTGTCCCGCCTTTGTTTTGAATGTTCTTCTGTATTTGATATAATTATTAATATCTTTTGTTGTTATTTTAGATACATCATTAATTTTAACAGTTATACCGATTTTCTTTGAAAAATAAGGAATATATAATCTATCCATATATCCTCTATGCAATGGATATGGATTTTCCTTTAAAAATTTTTCAGTCAAATAAGCAAAAGATTTTGTATTTGCAGTTTTAGGTTCTGGAATATATTCTTTGCAATATTCGTTATACCTTTTTTTGGCTCTCTCACAAGCCACATTAAAATCGTTTGTTTTTAAACTTTCTCTAACAGATTTACCTGTTATTTCTTTACCCATAACAAAGTAATAAGTATTACTTCTTTGTGCAAGTTTGTAATAGTTGTTAATTGATTTGTAATTATTCATATTTTTCCTTTCTAGTTTAAAAAAGGCACTATGCCCCGTTGATAAAAATCTTTTTGAAAATCTGAATAATTATTTCAACCTACCTACCTTATCCTTAGTGTTACCTCCTTTTTGGTAGCCTTGTCAATATTAATTTTAAAAAAAAATGAAAAATTTTTTTTATAAAAAACAAGCGGTTCCGCAAGCGGGATCAATATTTATTAGTTTTTTTTCCTTTTTTGTACTAATAAAAATTTTTTTTTTACATTTTTAAATTTTTTTTCTGATTTCCCGATAAATACATTATGCAGATACGAAACATGCAAAGACAAACACTCTTTTGATAGTGGATTCGTTTTTGTCTGAACGAGTTGTGTCAATTCGGTTTAGTTTAATATAAAAATGGAAACAGACAATGTTGTCCATAATTAAAAATATTATTTATACAAAGGATTGTTAATGAGAAAAACAAAAGATAAAAATACAACTAATAAAAATGAGATAATGAAACACTTTGCTTTAATTATGAGAAATGTAATTAATAATATGCATGATATAGATATTGCTATGCCATATATAAAAAAAGAATTAGATAAAATAGAAGTAACAATTATCTATTCAACAAATCAAGTAATGAGATGTCAAACTCCTGATAACAAGATTATTGAAATAAAAATGCCATTAAAAAAAAGTAATAAAAATAATGAGTTTACAATTAAACGGATACAAGAAGATAATCAAAAAGAAGATAATCAAAAAGAAGACAAACAAGAAAAAATACCACAATATTTCAAGCCATTTATGACAAAAAGAAATGGAATAAACAAATTGCTTCAAACAGATAACAGACAAACAAGAGATAAAATATGGCAAAAAATAATTAAAAAGTCATATATGGAAAAAGGAATAACAGAACATCACTTGGTTATAAATCCCAAAATAGATAAATTAGATGAAAATGAATTATTAGAATTACTGAGAAATTTCAAAATTAAATTTTACAGAAAATATTTAGGAAAGAAATTTAACAAAAAGAAAGACGAACAAATAGAGTTTTTTACAACAGTTGAATATGGGCAATTATATAAACAAACAAAAATCAAAAATGCCCATTTACATCTCATTTTAAAAACAAAAAATCAAGATATGTTAAATCAGTTTCATGAATTTATATATAAAAATATGCAAGAATATTTTGAAAAAGAAATAGATTATTTGTATAAACCAATTGACACACCGGAATACAGGATAAATGTATATAATTACATTTTAAAAGAAGGAAGAGAAAGTTATACACATAACGATTTTTATTATAAAAAAGAAAAATAGATATTAGATGTAGAATAAATATTTACAAAACACCTAAAACCCATATTGCTCAAACAGTATGGGTTTTTGAATATTGGATTGATAAAATTGAATCGCGAAAAGATGAAATAAATCTGATTTATTCCTCGTAGTATTATTCATACTATGGGCAATGATATTATAAAAGAAGAATGAAAGTAGACTTTTTTTAACCAAATCTTGGTTATAATTAAATCAAAAAAATATATCAAATCCCATTTTACTTTATTTATTCTTTCTACTTGTTAAATTTGGATTGAAAAGCAAACTCCAAAGATTTTATAATTGTTTTGGTAGATACAAAATGTAATTGTTTATTTTTTGTTTCTACACTGGTAATAACACCAATAACACGATTATTTGCTATAACAGGTCCACCACTAAAACCATCTAAATTTTCATCAGTTGTATATTGAATTTTATATGTATCTGTTGTTTTTATATAATCATCAATTAATATTCCAGAATGGTTTTGTAGATGAAAGTGTATATAATCTATTTCAGCATTATCATTATAATCGAACGTGCTTTTATGAGAAGGATACCCATAAAATGTACATTCTTGATTTTTATTTACAAAGTTGTCATCTAATACCATAGAACGGATATCTACAAGTGATGTATCAGTATTTTCCATATTTTTATATACTTCATTTTGATAATTTATTAAAAAAGTTCGGTATATTTGTGATTCATGTATTTTACGCATCATCTTTTGGGGATTATTTTTATAACGTTTTATTATTTTTTGTATTTTAGGCATTGATAGTATTGATTTTTCATTTAATACAGGAGGCATTCTTTTTTGTATTTCACTATCAAATTTATCTTGATCAACAATCAAAACTCGTACGTCTGTATCAACCTTGGTTCCATCTGTTAAAAATGATTTAATAGAACCTTTAATTGGAATAGAGTGTAATTTTTTTTGACTAGCTATATTTGTTATATATAAATCTCTTAGATTATTATCTTGAATGCAATGTGATGCTGTTATAATAAAATTTTTACTTTTATATTTTATCATAAAACATGTACCACTACGCCATACATGTCCCTGATTTTCTGTGGAAACGTATAAAACTTGAAAAATTGAGCTAGCAATTTTTATTAAGTTAGCATCATTGGCATATATAGTTTCTATTTTGGATTCCATTATTTTTTTATTTATAGTTATAAAATGATTTACAATGTTATACTTTTGTAATAATCTTGTCAATGTGTAATCAATATTCTTTATATCAAAAAACATATTTTTGTTAAAGTAAAATCTCTAATTTTTTTTGAATAATCAGAATAGAAAGTTTTACACTATTGGTTTGTTTATAGAGTGTTAAGGGATTTTATAACACAGCTTGTGTTATACAAAAATCTTTTTAAACTAAAGTTTATTATTTTGATCTATTCGTGTTGAAAATAATTCATCAGGATTAAAAATTTAAATTTTATTACAGAAAGTTTTTTTCTTTATTTTCTTGATTTTTTTAAGGTTTTAAACTAACATAAGACGTTAAACCGTAAAGGACTAAAAGATGAACAATACACAAAGACGAATTGAACAAGCACTCTCTTTAAGACAGCCTCAAAAAGATAGTTTGGATATATTGGCTCAAATCCTTGAACGAATTGAATTAAAAAAGGATATCTCTATCGAAGATACACTCAAAGTTATTCAAGAAATTCATCCGTCTGTAAAAGATTTTGAAAGAATTTTCCCGTGTCTTTGTTTTGCAATTGCAACCGGTGTTGGTAAAACAAGATTGATGGGTGCAATGATTGCCTATATTCATGCCGAATATAAGGTTAAAAACTTTATGGTTTTAGCTCCAAACTTAACCATTTATAATAAATTAAAGCAGGATTTTACACCCAATACACCGAAATATGTCTTTCCAGGTTTAACAGAATATGTTGGAACACCTCAAATTATCACAGGTGATGATTACAACCAAGTGGGTGGTTTGTTTGATAATCCAAATGATGACAGATTACGAATTAACATCTTTAATATCTCAAAAATCAACTCTGACCAAGATTCTCGTGGAACACCAAGAGTTCGCAGAATGGCAGAATATTTAGGACAATCATACTTTGATTATTTGGCAGGATTAAAAGACCTTGTTTTAATTATGGATGAAGCCCATAGATATAGAGCCAGTGCTGGTATGGCTGCGATTAATGAGTTGCATCCGGTATTTGGAATTGAATTAACAGCAACAGCCAAATCAACAGGTGCAAAGGGAAAAGCATTTAGAAATATTGCTTATGAATATAACCTTGCCCATGCGATTACAGATGGATATGTAAAGAAACCATCTGTTGTTGGTCGTTCTAACTTTGATAAAGAATTGTATGGAGCCAACTCGGTTGAATTAGAAAACCTTAAAATTGTGGATGCCATTAAAGTTCATGAAAGCATTAAGGCTGAATTACAAGTTTATGCAGATAATAAGAAAACAAAACTTGTCAAACCATTTATTATGATTGTGGCAGAAAATACAGGTCATGCAGAAGAAATTTTGACCCGTATTGATAGTGATGACTTTGAAGAAGGACGATACAAGGGAAAAGTCATCATTGTTCATTCCAAGCAAAATGGTGAATTAAAAGATGAAATGGTTCAAAGACTTTTGGATATTGAAGACCCGAATGAACCAACAGAAATTGTTATTCATGTGAACATGCTTGGAGAAGGATGGGACGTTAATAACCTTTATACAATTGTTCCATTGAGAGCCGCAAATTCAAAGATTTTAGTGGAACAATCTATCGGTCGTGGTCTTCGCTTGCCTTTTGGGGAATTGACGGGAGATAAGATGATTGACCGTTTGCATGTGATTGCTCATGATAAGTTTAATGATATCATTTCAGCTGCTCGTGCTGGGGCTTATGAATTTCAACAAGAATATATTGACAACTCTGATGAAGGTTTAATTGGTAAAGTTGTTGTTGAAAATGAAAGCCGTTTGGATAAGTTAATTCAAGAAGGCAATGTTGTTGTTCAAAAGAAAACACAAACCCAAGAAAAATTGCCTGTTTTCTCAAATGAAGACAACAGACGAATTGCCGAAACTGTTCGGGAAGTTATTAACGAAACAAGCCGTTATGTGATGAGTTCAGCCGATTTAAGCACAAAAGAAACACAAGAAAAAATGCAAGAAATGGTTGAAACCAGATTAAAAAACATTGCATTGGAAAAATCAGAACTTTCTTTGGAACCATTAGTTGATGTCAAAGAAACCCTGAAACGATATACAGAAAATTTCAGAAAATTGAGCATTGATACACCCCGTATTAAAATCTGGTATGAACAAGAAGGTGATTTTACCATTGAAGATTTTGACATTGACACATCTGATTTCAATGGATATGAACCAATTCCACAAAAAATGTTGGTTGAAGAACTATTGAGCAAATCTGCCCGAGATGAATTCAATGCTGAATTTGTGGATAGATATGAAAACATCACTCACTATCTTTTAACCTTGTTAATTGATGAAATTTTAATTGACTATGATACAAACGCAGACCTTTTGAACAAACTGGTCAATCAAGTAATTGATTATATTACTTCATATTCTGGTAGTGAATTGAACACCAGAAAGATTTTGTTCTTTAACAACAAGGATATTGCTAAAAAGATTTATAATCAAATTAAAGCCCATGTAAAGCAAGCCCCTGTAAAGTTAAACATTCGGGTAGATAGTGGTTATGCAACCATTACAACGGCTTCTTATAAAATCACCGTCACCGAAGGGGCTGAAAGTGTGAATTATAAAGCACATATTCAAGACAAATCAAAAATTCGCAATATGGCATTTGAAGGATTTAATAAATGCCTGTTTGCCAAACAAAAGTTTGATTCTTGCACTGAAAAAGACCTTTGCGAGATTTTAGAAAGTGCTCCGGAAGTGTTAAAGTGGTTTAAAATCAATAATGACAGAGCAAGAGAAATCTTTGATATTAAATATCAAGATGTATCAACTCACGAAGTTAAAACATATCTGCCTGACTTTATTGTGGAAACAACAAAAGCCAAGTATATGATTGAAACCAAAGCTGAGAAAGACATTGATGACAAAGCAGTTCAAGCCAAAAAGGATGCTGCTGTCAGATGGTGTGAAATTGCTACAAAGTTTGAAGAAGAACACAACGGCAAGCCTTGGTATTATTTGTTAATCCCTGATACAATGGTTGTTCTCAATCGCACATTTGATAAATTGATTGCTGATTGTAAAGAGGGTTAGAGATGAGTAAAGAAACTGCCATAAAATTATTTGAAGAACAGAAAGTTCGTGTAGAATGGGATGAAAACCAAGAAAAATGGTATTTTTCTATTGTTGATGTTATTTCTATACTTACTCAAAGCCCAAATCCAAGAAAATATTGGAGTGTTCTAAAAACAAGGTTGAAATCAGAAGGAAGTGAGTTGACTACAAATTGTAGTCAACTGAAAATGAAGGCCGCAGATGGTAAGATGTATCTAACTGATGTTGCTGATACAGAACAACTTTTACGTCTTATTCAAAGCATTCCAAGTCCAAAGGCAGAGCCTTTTAAGATGTGGCTTGCCAAAGTCGGTCGTGAACGAATTGATGAAATGGAAGACCCTGAAATAGCAATCAATCGTGCATTAGAAACCTATTTGAAAAAAGGTTATTCTGAATCTTGGGTTAATCAACGTCTTAAATCTATTGAAATCAGAAAAGGTTTAACGGATGAATGGGACAGAGGTGGCATTCAAAAAGGTTTAGAATATGCAATTCTAACTGATGAAATAACCGAGGCTTGGACAGGTATGACTACCAAAGAATATAAAAAGCTAAAAAGTCTTAAAAAAGAAAACCTAAGAGATAATATGACCAATATGGAACTGGTGTTAAATATGTTGGCATAAGTTTCTGCAACAGAAATATCACAAGCACAAAATCCCAAAGGTTTAGAACAACATAAAAAAGTTGCTCGTGCTGGTGGTGAAGTAGCAAACAAAGCAAGAAAAGAACTTGAAAGCAAAACGGGTAAAAAGGTCATAACTTCCCGAAATGCTAAAAACTTACATCAACACATTGAAGACAAAAAGGATGAGTAATTAAGAAAAAAGTTGAAAAAGAATGAAAAAAATAAAAAATGTAATCATTATTTAACAAATTTATGTTAATAGTTGTTGACATTTTTTAAAAAATATGTTACTATTATGTGGTAAGATGAAAGGATTTACAATGATTAACATTATAAAACTTTTACGAGAAGAAAAAGGTATTTCCCAAGAACAATTAGCAGAAGAGTTAGGAATCGCTCGTCAAACATTGGGAAAATATGAAAATGAAACATCTTCTTTGCCAATAGACATCATCAAAAAACTAGCAAATATTTTTGATGTTGATTATGCATGTTTTATAGATAATAAAATGCCTGTTAAACCAGCATATAATATCATACAAAGTAATGATGAAGATGTTAAAGAAGATATTCGCATAGATATTCCTCAAAAAAATATTGAAAAATTTAAACAGGTTTTGCTTTATATTTTAAACAAAGTTGGGGCTAAACCCAATGTCGGACAAACAGTTATTTACAAATTGTTATATTTTATAGATTTTGATTACTATGAATTATATGAAGAACAATTAATGGGATTGGAATATATAAAAAACACTTATGGACCAACGCCGGTAGATTTTGCAAAATTAATTAAAGAAATGGAAAAAGATGGAGAATTGGAAGAAGTTAAAACAAAATTCTTCAAGCATGAACAAACAAAGTATTTGCCAATAAAGAAGCCGGATTTAACATTTTTATCTGCTCGTGAATTAGATCACATTGACAAAGAATTAGATAGATTATCTGACAAAACGGGAACAGAGCTATCCAATTATTCACACAAAGATATTCCATGGATTGGGGCAGAAATGGGCGATATTTTAGATTACGAAGCCGTTTTTTACAGAAATGAAAATACTTCATTACGGGAGTATGAAGATTAAAATGATTAATTATACAAAACTTCCTGAATTTAATAAAGATTTTAAATTATTACTAAAACGCTTTAAGTCTTTGGAAACAGATTTTGAGTATATGAAAAAATATACCATTGAGACCTTTTATGTAAAAGGAGAGCCAACAACAGCATTTATTCCAATAGAAGGATTTTGTGATGAAAACTACACATCTAACAAAGTTAGAAAATTTTCATGTAGAACATTAAAAGGGCGAGGAGCAAAATCAGGGATTAGAGTTGTTTTCGTATGGGAAGAAGAAAAACGGCTAATAACATTTGTTGAGATTTATTTTAAAGGGGACAAAGCAAATGAAGACCGAGAACGTTTGCAAGATTTTGTATCAAAAATCAATAATGAGCCATATTAACAACAAAAAGGATGAGTAGAATGTCTTTAACGGTTTTTATTGAAAACTTTACAACATCAACACAATCTTCTACTACTGCATATGATTGGTGTAAAGATATCGTCATCCCTCTGGTTGGAACAATTGGTGTTCCCTTGGTTGTTTGGTTATTAACACGCCATTATGGAGCAGATAAAGCAGAAGAACGTAAAGAAAAAAGAGAGTTGAGAGATAATTTAAACCTTTTGTTATCGGTATTATCAACAACATTTGATCCATTAATAGATTTAAAAAAACAATTTCAGAAATTACAAGAGGTTATTTCTTTGCCTGAAAAAGAAATAGATTCCTCTGAAAATTTTAAACTAATAGGTACACGTTTTTATTTAAATTTACCGATTTTGGATACCATTATTGTTGAAAAATATTCACCTTGTATAAAAGTAGAAGAAAATTATGTTATTGATATAATTAAAATAGTTCAAGGAAGTCACATTATTTCTGATTTGTTAAAAGAACGAAATCATCTCATAGAAGAATCTAGAAGTTGTGGTGATAATAAAAAGGATGCAATCAATTTAATAAAAGTTATAATTGAAGAACGCATGAATAATGAAAGAAGAATAATGTATTTTAATGAATTAATTTTAAAAATAAAAGAGTTGGTTGATAAAACAACATTGCTTCCTAAAAAAATCAAAGGATTAGATTTAAAGGTCCCTCCATACGAAGAGAATGTAAAACAAGAATTTGAAAAAGCGAAACAAGAATGGGAAGAATATAATAAAAAATATCGGAGAATAAGTAAATGATGCATTGTATTCTATCTTGTTTAACAGATTTTAATATTACATTCGAAGGCATCGTTAAAACTATAGAGTTAATATTGCTTTTGGCTGGATGTATTATTGCAGGTATGGGACTAAAAACTTGGAGACAACAAGTTATTAATCAGCCCAAAATTGAATTAGCAAGAGAGATTGTTGAACAATTTTATAATATGCAAGATTTGATTAAGCGAGCAAGAGACCCGTTATTAACAATAGATATAGAAGATATCAAAAAACATTGTCAACTTCCTGATGATGTAGATAGTTATCGATGTCTGTATTTAACTCCATATTGTCAAATTCAAATAGATTTTGAAATTGTAATAAAGTTTCAAAATTTAAAGAATAAAACAAAAATCTTCTTTAACAACAATCTTCAACAGTGTTTTAATGATATGATAGATATTGTTTATCAAATACGAAATAATTCTCGTATATTATACAGCTTATCGAATAAGAATTGTTTGATGACAATGGCAAAAGATGTTAAAGAAAAGCTTAATGAAATAAAAGAACAAAATACTGAATATAAGGATGATGAAATCAATCAAAAAATTAGTCAAATTTTAAATGAGGTTGAATATAATTTAAAACCAATTTATGAAACAAAAACAATCAAATGGAAAAAATTTAAACGTAAAACCAAAGGATAAGAAAGATGACAAATAAATTGACGAGATTAGAATTAACATGGCCGGGGAAGGAAGATAGATTTAATCCGGAACCTCGCATTTTGTTAGAAGATAAAGAAAAGTCATTTTCTTATGAACCTGATGTAACATCAGGGGGATTGTTTGAAGAACAAAAGGTCAAGCCAACTTATGACAATATGCTCATCCATGGGGATAATTTGTTGGCATTAAAGGCTTTGGAACAAGATTATACTGGTCAAATTAAATGTATATACATAGATCCACCATATAACACAGGCAACGCTTTTGAACATTATGATGACGGCTTGGAACATTCTATTTGGCTATCATTAATGCGTGATAGATTGGAGATTTTAAGACGATTGTTGTCGGAAGATGGAAGTATTTGGATTTCATTAGATGATAATGAACAAGCCTATTGTAAAGTGTTATGTGATGAGATTTTTGGTCGTGCAAATTTCGTAAATAATGTTATTTGGCAAAAAAAATTCTCTCCACAAAATGATGCAAAATGGCTGTCAGACAATCATGATTTTATAATGGTTTATGCAAAAAATAAATTTGAATGGAAACCAAATTTACTTCCAAGAACAGATGAAATGAATGCTCGTTATAAAAATCCTGACAATGATCCAAGAGGACCTTGGACATCTGGTGATATTTCAGTTAAACGTATTACTGAAAAAGATATATACCCAATTACAACACCTTCTGGGAGAGAGGTTATGCCCCCTGTTGGGACAAGTTGGAGATTAAGTAAAGAAACACTGGATAATATGATAAAAGATAACAGAATATGGTTTGGTCCCAAGGGAGATAGTGTTCCGAGAATTAAACGTTTTTTATCAGAAGTAAAAGATGGTATGACATCAATGACCATTTGGACACATCAAGAAGTTGGACATAATCAAGATGCCAAAAAAGAAGTGATTGCTTTTAATTCTGTGAATGTTTTTGATACCCCAAAACCTGAGAAACTTATCAATAGAATTTTACATTTAGCAACAAATCCCGGCGACATCGTTCTTGATAGTTTTTTAGGTTCGGGAACAACTGCTGCTGTTGCTCATAAAATGGGAAGACGGTGGATTGGTGTAGAAATGGGCGACCATGTCTATACGCATTGTTTACCAAGACTTCAAAAGGTTATTAAAGGCGAAGATGCCGGCGGTGTTACCAAAGCAACCGGTTGGACTTGTGGTGGTGGGTTCAAATTCTATGAATTAGCATCTTCTTTAATCGTCAAAGATTCTTTTGGTATGGATATTATTTCCCCCGAATATAATGCCGATATGCTCGCCGAAGCCATGTGCAAGGTTTTGGGATATCATTACAAACCCGATACAGAAAAGTATTGGAAACAAGGCTATTCATCTGAAAAGAGTTTTATCTATACCACAACAATGGGCTTACAAGAAACTTCTTTAGCCAAGATTGCCGAAGAAGTGGGGGATAATAACCTGTTAATCTGTTGTAAAGCCTTTATGGGCAATCCAAACAACTATCCGAACATAACAGTTAAAAAGATTCCAACAGCCATTTTATCTAAATGCGAATGGGGTCGTGCAGGATATCCACTTAACCTCAAAGACTACACCCCAAAAGATGATGACTTTGAATTTGATGAAGGAGAATAATTATTTAATGAAATTATGTACTTTAACTGTTGCTGATCATTTTAACATTTCTTCGGATTTATTTGAAAAGAAAGGAATATTTAATCCTACATTAAAACAAGATGCTCCACTATTTATAGATCCATGTTTGTTAAAAAGTAGTAAATATGAAGAATTTAAAAATGAGGCAAAAGAACAATATCATGATTTCTTTAATCAAGTTATACTTGATACACAGTTTGCTCAAACATTGAACCAAACTGATAAATCTAAAGCGTATGAAAATATTATAAAAAGATTTAGATGCAAAGAGCAAAAAGGCTTATGTTTGGGCTATGCCCAAAACAATAATAAAGGACGTGGAATTGGACAATCTAAAGCAACACAAATATTTTATGCGGCAGAACATTTAATAATTCAAGGATTGTCTAATAAAAATATTTTTTCTTTGTTATGTGTCTTAGAAGATAATATTGGAGCCGATTTAATAAGTGATATGACAGCACATATCATAAGACATTCTTTGTATAAATTTACTCAAAGAATGTCTAAGGAATTAAATATTCCTGTATCTGCAATCCGTATAGATGGACAAATATACTTTCTTCCAAAACACCCTATTGAAAACACTCCACTGTTGTTGTTGCCATATGACATTTTATCTACATTACCTGAAATAAGTAAAACGGAAACTTTTTTTAAAAACTTTTGTTCATTAGATCATTCTAATGATGTTGTTAAAATGAGAGTTAATAAATATATTTCAGAGATTTTTCAAAATGCAAGGGATAATAAGGTTGCATTATCAAAAGTGAAAGAAGAACTGAGAGACTATATATATGATGATTCTGAAGTAGCAAGAATATTAGCTGAACATATCTCAACAATATCAGGAAATTCATATAATGTTAAAAAAGATGAGTTTGGTCTCTTGAATCCTATAAAGGTGCAGAAGTATGTAAAAAAAGAAGATATGCTTACTTCTGAAACAAATTCAGAAAAAGTTATTGATTTGCTTGTTAATTTCTTTAGCAAAAAGGTTAGTAGTGATACTGAATTAAAAAGAAACCTTTTATACGATAATGGGAAACCTAAAACTGAGAAAGCATGGCAATCTGCTTTTAATCTATTTGCATATATGTTTTTAGAATTTAATAATTTAGATATTTCAGCAGAAGCTCCAACAGGTAGAGGACCTGTTGATTTTAAAATTTCTCGTGGAAGTCAAGAACGTTATTTAATTGAAATAAAATTATCTACCAATTCACAATATAAAAAAGGTTTAACAAAACAGTTAGAGGCTTATAAAAAAGCAACGAATAATGTTAAGAAAGCTTATTATATATATATTGATTTTGAAGATAATGACACCAAACGAAATGAATTGCTTGCAATTAAAAATGAATTGCAAATAAATTCAGAAATTGTTTTTGTTGATGGTCGTATTTTACCTTCTGCTAGCAACTTATAATAACTATCACACACTCCACGATACATCAAACACATCCGCAACAGAATGAACAAGTTTAAGACTTCGTTTCTTACCACCGATTAAACGATTACATTTCTTTTCAAGTTCTCGTTCTGTGTCAAATGTATTGAATTCGTTGCTGTTCATTTGATTTTCTAACTCTTTGATTTCGGCTTTTAATTTCAGCTTTGCCTCAAAATCCTTTTCCATCTTAAATTGTCTTTTAAGGCTTGTAATCTTATTCTTTGCTTTTTCTCCTTTTAAATGTATGGCTTGTTTTTCATCAATCAACCAACGATTGAGTTTATCCACTTCCTCTTTTAAAATCATATCAATCCGTTTTTGTTGGGACTTTTCATATTTTTTGATGTTTTGTTCTTGGACTTGGCTCAGATAATCCTTGTATCCAATGGTAGAGGTGTCTTGAACTTCTTTAATATTATCAAAAATCTCTGATGCTGGAATTTTTAATAATCCTCCAGTTTCTCCAATAACTGTTGATATTAAATAATTCACTTCTTCCGGAGCCGTCATTTTATAAAGAGATAATTTTAACCGTCCTTTCAATCCGGTGGTTAATTTTTCTGTTTGATTTAGGATTAAATGAACGTGATTCAGAGAACAGTCTTGTGCTTCACTTAAAATCTTTTTTCCATATTGTGTATCAGGATTGTATGAAGTCGGAGCACGTTTTAAGGCTTTTCTATCAATTGGCATCATCATATATTTAGGGATTTCAAGTTCTCGTTTATTAAAATCCAATTTAAAATTAAAATTGTGTCCGTATTTTTTGTCTTCATCGTATATGTCAAATACTTGATCTTCAAACGGACCGAATTTTTTACTCTGTTCATTGATAAACATATCCGGATGGTTTTTCTTTAACATAATAACTGTTAAATCCCAAAAGATTTGTTTCCGTCTTTCTAAATAATCTTCAACTTGTTGTTGGCGAAGATGAAGTTTTTCTTGTGTTGTAGGCGTTAAATTTTCCAAAACAAGTTGTTTGGCTTCTTCTAATTTTTCTTCTCTTTTAACACCCAGTTTTTCTTGTAATTCATCAAAAGCACGATTGATTTCTTCTGTTGTTCGGCAAAGTTCAAAAATGGAGGCAACGGCTTTTTCAAAATCAACGCCATCTGAGAGTGTTCCCAAAATCTCATCACTTGCTCCGAATACACCATCAAACAACTTAAATTTGTGTTGCAAAATGTCATAAAGTCTTACATCAGCAACATTTTTCTTGTTAATAAAGTTAATGATAACAACATCAGACTTTTGACCGTACCGATGAACACGCCCAATTCGTTGTTCCACTCTTTGAGGATTCCAAGGCAAGTCATAATTGACCAAAAGAGAACAGAACTGCAAGTTTAAACCCTCAGCAGCAGCCTCTGTTGCAATCATAATCTCGGCATTTTCTTTAAAAGCATTTACAAGTGCTTTTTTCATGTCATTTGTTCGAGAACCTGTTAAATCTGATGAATGATTTTCCACAAAATCACTGTATATTTGATTGCACAGTGGAGAATTGTTTTGACCATTAAATGTAACGATTTTATCTTTAAAGCCGTTATTTGACAGGTAATTAAACAAATAATTCAATGTTCTGTTGCTTTCTGTAAAGATAATAGCCTTTCTTTGCCCGCCTTTGGCTTGTATCTTATCAAACCCTTGATTAAGGGCTTCAATCAATTTTTCAGTCTTTCCATCAACTTTGATTTCAGATGCTAAATCTATCAGTTGTTGTAAGCATTTCTTTTCCCATTCAATGTTTTGCAATAAAGGTTTTTGTTTAAAATAAAGTTGTTGTTTTATCGGATATTCGGTTGTTTCGGCATATTCTCTTAAAATATCTTCATCTTTGATAATATCGCTTAAATCATCTATATCTGCCTGAACTTGTTCTATCCGATTTAATCTGTTCATTAGTCCTTCAAGAGTACCTTTAACAGCAGATGTAGATGAACTCATTAATTTGCGTATCATTAAAACAATCAATGTTCTAAATCGAGTTGTAATGGCAATTTGTGAGACTTCTTGAATGTATTTTGAAACGGCATAATATAATGTTTCTTCGGCAGGAGTCGGGTTAAAAGCAACCGTCATTGCTTCACGATTGGTATATTTAATGTATTCTAAAACATCTTTTCTTAAAGTGCGATGTAAAACACATTTCAACCGTTCTTTTAGTTCCTGATGGTGTCTTTCCGAATACAAATAGTTTTCCATAAAAGAATATTGATTGCCCAAAATGCTTGTATCAATAACACTGACAAGTGAAAATATATCCATCAATGAGTTTTGTATCGGTGTTGCTGTTAATAATAGTTTCTTTCGATTTTCAAATGTTTTATATATCCCTTCGGCTATTTGTGTTTTACCCTTGTAAAGATTTCTTAATTTATGGGCTTCATCTATAACAACTAAATGCCAATCTTTATTTTTCATTTGTTTTTTTAATTGAAGAACACAATTATATGAGCAAATTGAGACACCTTTAAATTGAAACAAATCTTTGTTTTCTTTTAATGCTAAATCATAAAGTTTTGTATCTATAATTTGCGTTGGCAAATCAAACTTGTCTTGCATTTCAACCTGCCATTGAGCACAAAGACTTGCTGGAGCAACAACTATGACGGATGTCCAACCACGTGAAAAGTATTCAGAAATGACAAGACCTGCTTCAATTGTCTTACCAAGACCAACTTCATCAGCCAAAATAACACCTTGTGATACAGGGGAGTTCAAAGCGAACAAGGCCGCTTCAATTTGATGAGGATTTAAATCAATTTTGGAGGTTTCCAAAGAACCGGACAAATTGGCAATGTCCGATTGGTTGGAAGATGAAATTATCTCCAATGCCCAATATTTTGCTTTGATTTCTTCTGCGTTTAACATGTGTTTATATTATGATATTTCTTTTAGTTTGACAAGAAATAAACAATTACGCCAATATTTATTTTTTATTTCAATAAAAACATCTTTAAATTCTGAGTTAATTATCCTTGCGACCCTTGTTATTTATAAAATTTTAATATAAAATATTTTCATTATATTACAGATAGGGATAAATATAATTAAATATCATTTAAATTTCAAGCAGATAAGGAGACTAAAATGAGAAAACAAAAAATAACAATTATTACATCAGATCAAAAAATTGACTTTAATGTAGAAAATCCACGAACAGATGAAGATGAAAAAGTTTTAGCCGAAAAGAAAGAACTTCCTGAAAAATATGGTATAATTCATTCCCCTAAAACAAGTTATGAAGATATTGCTACATCTGACTTGAATTTTCCGGTTGATGTTATTTTTGTAAATTCATTTGGGGATATTTTAAAAATTATACATAATGCTGATCCTGTGGTTAAGAAATCATATAAATGTGATCATTGTTGGGCTATTTTAGAAATAAAGGCAGGAGATTGCAAAAAGTTTGGGATACAAGAAGAAGACAGTGTTATATCTTCAAAATTTCATCTATCTTCGGACAATGCTTACTATGACCAAGGGATAATGTTTAAAAAATTAAACTCCCGAACAATTAATAACATCAACCTAGATGATATTGCATTTTTTACCTACGCAGAAGAAGGGGCTATGGGATGGGCTAAATCTATATTTATGTTTTTAAAAAATGAAAACGGTATTGAAAAATATGGAATTTCCGACTTCAAGATACTTGAAAAAGACGGGAAAAGTATTGAGCAATTCTTTGAACCAATAAAAAATCATGATGACATACAGGTTGTTCTACCAACTCCAACTATTGATGAAAAGGGTTTTAAAACATTTGATATTTCCGATATCATTGTAATTAAAAAAAACGGGAAAAATTCATCTGATAACGAACAAAGCAATTGGGAATATTACTCTCTTGGCATGGGAAATCACTTGTATGTAAAAAAAGAATATGATATGCAATTCCAAGAGGAACTCATCAAAGAAGGAATATCCGATGAATCGTCTTTGTATAACATTTGGGGAAGACTTGCCTATAAGATCTTAACAAATAAATGCGATCAAAAAAAGATAGAAAACAGAGAGTATTGGGTCAAGCAAAAGTATTATGGTATAAATACTATCAATGTAACAAAAGTCTTGGATGAAAAATGGTGGGAAACAATAGAATTAGATGAATTCATTTTAATGGCAGACGATGATGATTATTTTAGAATTCAGTATCAAAATACCGAAGAAACGATTTTAGATTTTGCGATTAAACATTGTCAAAACAAAGATGTTCTGGCTGCATTAAAATACAAGGTAGAAAAAGATATTTTATAATTTTAATGTTTTATGGTTGTATGAAATAAAAAGGAATGAAAAATACAGATTAACAGTTTTTCTTACCCAACCAATGCCTCTAATGCCTGTTTGATATTTTGAGGGTTGGACCGATAATAAATAGATAATGTGTTAATACTGGCATGACCAGATATTTCTTGTATCAATGCTAATGGAAAATTTTTATTCATTAAATTTGTTAAGCAAGTCGCACGTAATGAATGAACTCTATATTGTTTATCCAGTCCAACCCCATCAAAAATTGTTCTGAATATATGGATAATTTGTTGTTTTGAGAGATAAGCCCCTTTGTTTGATTTAAATAAATAATCATCTGAACGGTAAGGAATGTGAGCTAATTTTTTAGCGTATTTTTTCAACTCATCTTTTAATTTGCTATTAATATATACTTGTAACTCTTTTTTATTCCCTTTATTTTGCTCCGGTTGAAGTAAAAAAGAATCAACAGGCGTATAATCTTTTTTATACACTTGTCCAATCGTCAATTTTTGAATGCTGTGTATTCTTAATGCTGTCATAAGCATAAAATAAAACATCAATCTGTTTCGGGAAGCATTTATTCCCATTTCTGCATCAATATAATGAATGCAGTTTTTAACATCCGTATCTGAAAGTAATTTTGCTCTTCCTTTTTTCATTATAAGCTCCTTTTATAATATTCATTAAAGTATATAAAAATATTATAAATGAAAACAAAATCTAAAGCAAGGAAAAATCGATTTTGAAAACATATTGAATCATAATGCTTTTTACAAAAAATATTCATTTTTGTATGTTTGTAAAGATTTTGTCTTTAAGGTTGAAAAAGATATAAATTTTAATGTTTTGTGGTTGTGGATGTGATATTATTTTATAGGTAAAAAATAAAAATTAAAACAATGTTAATAAAATTTCTTTTATAAAAGAAAAACAGCTTGATTTTAGTTTAAATTTCTCCTATAATATATTTATAAAGAAAAAGGAGTTAGTATGAAAAACAGACCGTTATATTTAAAAAAGCTAATAGAATTCAAAGATAAAGAACAAATTAAAGTCATCACGGGCATTCGGAGATGCGGAAAATCAAAATTATTAGATTTATTTATTGAATACTTAAAATCCGAAGGTGTTGCATCTAATCATATCATCAAGTATGATTTTGAATCATTAAAACATGCTGGTATGACATATCAAACTTTGTATGATGAGATTATTAAGAAAACAAAAAAAATAAAAGGCAAAGTATATCTTTTTTTTGATGAAGTACAGCGTGTTCCGCAATGGGAATTAGCAATCAATTCTTTTCGTGTTGATTTGGATGCTGATATATATATTACAGGTTCTAATGCTTATTTGCTTTCTTCACAATTATCTACTTATTTGTCGGGCAGATATGTTGAAATAAAAATGTTACCTCTGTCCTTTAAAGAATTTTTGGATTTTCATGAATTTGTTGGGGATATGAGTATTAATCAAAAATTTGCTCTTTTTCTGAAATTTGGAGGAATGCCGGTATTAACAGGTTATAATTTTAACGAAGAACTGATTAATCAGGTACTAGACGGTATCTTGTCAACTGTTCTTGTTAAAGATGTTATCGGTCAGGCAGAAGTAAGAGATGTGGATTTACTTAACAAAATTTTACGCTATTTAGCAGATAATATCGGCAATATTACTTCCATCAATAATATTAAGAACTTTTTGATTAGTGAGCAACGGTTAGATAAAAAAACAACTGCCGGAACAGTAGATAATTATATCAATTTGCTGGAAAAAGCTTTTATATTCTATAATATTTTAAGATATGACATTAAAGGTAAAGACTATTTAAAAACAAATAATAAGTATTACATTGTTGATCTAGGGTTAAGGAATCACTTATTAGGATTTAAAGAGATGGATCGTGGGCATATTTTGGAAAATGTTGTATTATTGGAGCTTGTCAGAAGGGGATATCAAGTCTGTATCGGAACAAATGTCGGTAAAGAAGTTGATTTTATTGCTTCTAAGGTAAATGAAAAATTGTATATTCAGGTAACCGAAACATTGATGGATAAACAGACACGTGAACGAGAATTGTCTTCTTTAAAAACAATTAAAGATAATTATCCCAAAATTGTTCTTTCTATGGATGAAGTGTTTACAAACACAAATGATGAAGGAATACAAATTGTTAATATGGTAGATTGGTTGTTAGCAAGTCAGGATTGAGTTTTTGAAAATATGTTTTAAACAAAATACAACCACAGAAAAACGAAAAATGTATTTCTAAAATCTTAAATACTTGAGAATACAGGAAATTTCTTAAGTTAAAGTGACAAAGGATGCTGATAAGGAATAAAAATTTTTCAATAAAAAACGACTTTTTTAGATGTATTTTGTTTAAATTACAATGGGTTATTGAATATTTTTGATTGCCAAGGTTGATGTCGAGGGTTCGTTCACGAAGCGTAAGCGAAGTAGACGTCCGTAGGACGGTCTGAACGTCAGAGAAGACGAGGACATATATTGTCCGAGCAATCCCTTCACCCGCTCCAATTATTAAGGTGTTTCAAGGGTTATCCTGAACACCTTTTTTTATTTTGAGTCTTGTAAAAAGATACTGTTTATATTGAACTAAATATTACTTAAATGTTATCCAAATACATATTTTTCAAATAAGCAAGGTATATTTTTTGATCTTCAATGTATTTGACATCTATATCTTTTAAACCAATAGAAGATAAAAAATCAAGTTTAACTTTATTTATAGCTGGAGTATCATTTTTTTCTTTTGGCAATACAAAATAGTTTTTTACTGTAACAGTAACGCCTTGCTTTTTGAGAGCGGTGATAAATTTTTGATATGCCAATTGATATAAATATTGTTTTGTAATATCCTGAATCCCAGGATAGCCTTTGATATTACTGTTTTCCACTGTTATTTTGTAATATTTTGCATCATAAATATTAAAACATATTTCATTATTTGTTGTTTTTATATTGATAATATCCGGTTCTAGAGTTTCTTTTGAAACAAAATAAAGCTGATTACCTGTCCAGGTTGCTTTCTTAATTAAATCAATTAGTCTGTCATTTCTGTTAAAATCGTTAGGTATGACGGATAATATTTTATATAGTTGTGTTGTTAATTGATTTTCTAATGTTTTTTTACAAACGTCTTCCCATACAAGATTAAAATTGTTTGTTCCATATGTATAAAAAGAATCATATTTATTTGTTTGTTGGTCTTGATTTATAAATGCAAGCATTGCTTTTAGTAAGTGTATTTTTCTAGTATAAAATTGAATATGCAATTCTTTGTTAATCATGTAACGTAAGATATCTATATCTCCTAAATCAGTCATGGTTTCTGTGGTTAATTCTATTTTAGGAATACAGAATAAATCGGATAATTCTCCTAAAAAATTACTGCACTGTGTTAAAATACATTGATGCAGTTTTTTAAAAAAATTGTTTTCATCTAAAGTTCTTTTTTTTGTTTTTAATTTAAAATAATATGGTTGTGAATGTTGAATAAACGGTTGGGTGTGTGTAATGGTTTTATTCCATAGAATTCTGCCTTTTCCATTTGTTTCAATCATGTCTTTTTCATTTGAATACAGACCATAATCAAAATAATCTTGTAACAGATAAAGAATAAGTCCTAAAAAATTGGATGATCCTTCAAAGGTTGGATCTTCATATAGTTTAATTGATTGAGCTTTTGAATGATTATATTTTTGTAGAACCTTAAAAATTGTTTTTAATTTGGCTGTCTTACACATATCTGTTGATTGAACAGCCATATATTTTGGATAACAAATAATGATTTTATCTGCTTTTTTTATAACTCCGACATATGTAAAGGTATAGATAACATTTTTTGTCGTTGTGGTATTAAAAAAATTTTCATTAGACAGTGTTTCATCATCTAAATTGTTTATATTTTCTAGCTGATGTCTTTTTTGTTTTAATATATGATATTTTAATAAATCGGAGATAAAGCTTTGTTCAATTCCCTTTTTTAATTTGAGTATATGAATTAATTCATCATAATTAAAAAAATCTCCTTCCCGAATATAGATTATCATGATTAATTTCCTGTTTATAAGTTTGCATCTTTACCATATTCGGAAATAATAATGTTATCAGTGGAAAAATTAAAAATATTAATTCCTCGTTCATCAAAATCTTTCAAAATCGTTGAAAATCGTTTTTGGTATTCTTTAAAAAGAATTTCTCCTTTGTGTTTTGCAGCATCTTCAAACAAATACATGAGAACTTTGTTTTTGAATGCATCTTTGAATTTTTCCGTAGTTAAAAGGTCGGGTTTTAAAAAATAAGAACCCAATAGTTTATCTTCATTGATTCCTATTTCGGTTAGTTTGTTGTTGATTGCATGTCGTAAGTTGTTCCAGTTAATCGTTTGATTTAGATTATTATTTAAGGAGAGTGTTGTAATTTTATTTTGAATTTTGTCTTCACCAGAATTAATATCTAAATATTTGAAACTCCAACGACGTTTAAAAGCAGTATCCATAGGAAAAACACCTTGGTCAGCACTATTCATTGTTGCCCAAATATACATGTTAGAGGGAATGTATAATTTGTCTTTAATCAAGGATTGTTCTGTATTTAATGCTTTTTTTATTTCATCAGAGGGAGTAATAAAATATTCACTTCTACCACTTTTGTCACGATCTAACAGTTGAAATATATCACCAAATACAGCGGCAATATTCGCTCGGTTAATTTCTTCTATGATTAATAAATATTTTTTGTTCGTATATGTTAGTGCATTTTTTAATATACGTAAAAAAGGACCAAGGATATATTGATATTTGATTGTATCTCCTTCTGAAACTGGCTTGTAGCAACCTACAAAATCAGCATAAGAATAATCTGGGTGGAAAGTAACTTGTTCAACTTGATTAATATCAATTAGATTATCAAAATGTTCATCTGAGTTGTTTCTGTTTTGATTGAATAGTTCTTTTTTATCACCTTTTAAAGTATAACTTTTTCCTGTTCCAGGTGCTCCAAAATAGATTAAGTTTCGTTCAAAAGAATTATCGGATACAGAAATAGATTTGCAAGAATTCAAATACTCATTTTGATTAGGTGCATTTTTATAATATGAGCGCCACTCGTTGATGGTCATTTCGATGCCATCAGTTCTTTTATATGTAAAATATGCACCTCCATCAACACCATGATTACTCTTTCTAGATGTTTCTGTTTTTAAAATTACTAACGCTAATCCCGCTAAAGTAAAAATACTAAAATCATTTTGAGCATGTGGTCGTTGGTTTATAATTTTATGTTGTTGTATGTATTTAAGATCATTACATTGAATGTAATCATTATTTGTATCAATTCTTGTTGCGATATTAGGTATGGTTATATTATTCCTCTTAAATGAAATTTTTGCTCCGATAGGAATATTAGCTTCGTTCATGATTGATTTTTTTAATGATGCTGTCATTTTTAAATCTCCTTTTGTTTGTGATATATCGTATGACATACAATTATAAATGTCAAGTCTATCTCTAGAAGCATTAAAATTATATCTAAAACAAATATATTAAAAATAATATTGAATAAAAAATCTTTTAATTTTAAAGAAAATATGTTACACAAATATTATGCAAAAAATTGTTATATTGACAGGTGCCGGTATTAGTGCTGAAAGTGGTTTGTCTACGTTCAGAACAAATAATGGTTTATGGAATAATTATAAAGTTGAAGATGTGGCAACCATAGATGCTTTTGAACGTCATCCGGATATAGTGCATGAATTTTATAATGAATTACGATTCGTTATGCAAAAGGCACAACCAAATAAAGCTCATCGTGCAATTTCTATGTTGCAAAGTGAATTGTTAGATGCTGAAATTTATGTGATGACTCAAAATGTTGATTTATTACATGAGAAAGCCGGAAATAAAAATGTATATCATATTCATGGTAGAATTGACGAATGTGTTTGTATGAGCTGTGGTCAAATTAGCAAAGTAGGTGGAGCTGTTAGCAGTGATGATATCTGTCCTTCATGTAAAATAATGGGAATGTTGAAACCAAATGTTGTTTTTTTTGGTGAAATGCCTCAGTATTTGAACAAAGTGGAAAAATTATTAATTGAGTGTGATAAATTTATTGCAATAGGAACATCTGGGGAGGTATATCCGGCGGCTGGTTTTGTAGAAACAGCAAAAAATAATGGGGCGGAAACCTATTTGTTTAATTTGGATACAGTTAAAAACAGCAATTTGTTTGACTGTCATTTTTATGGAAAAGCCTCTGAAACATTTGTAAAATTTGCTGAAAATTTACTTGTTCAAAACGATTCAAAATTGTAATAATAATTATTCAATTTGTTACATTAAATCTATGAGTTGCTTGATTTTTTTCGTTAATTGTTTTTGTTAGTGTAAATCGGGCATGGTTGTGAAAAGCATCTTTTTGACCGTTTTCAATCCATATTGTTAAATTATCAATAATATCAGTTATATTTTGAACAATATTTTTTTTCAATTTAAGAGATTTGAGGTTGTTTTTTTGCGTTAAGTCTTTTATTAAATACGTTGTTTCCTTAATAATAGAGAGGATGGCTGAAATTTGTTGTTCGGATAAAATTTCTAACGATGTTTGTTTGTGTATAATGGTTAGAAGTTGTTTTTTAATATCTTCCGGTATTTGAATTTGATAGGTATGTAATGTTAATTGATGACTGATTTCATTGGTTTCAAGTTCTAAAAAGTCGTCTAAATCCGAAGTGTTTTGAGGTGTGGGTATTTGTAACAATGAACAGATAAAACGGATAAGCTCAAGAAGTTGGGTGTTGATTTCAAATGTAACGCTTTCAAAGATAGAATTATGTAAATTACGGGACGTTATTTTGTTGATGACATCATAAAAAATAAAAACTAAAGGAATACTGATTAATCCGGATGCAATATTAATCAGTAGGTTGTTTAGTCCGGAGTCCTTTACTAGTTTTTCGGTGAATATATACATAATAACACCCATCATAAAGGCAACTAAAAAGGGTAAAATTTTAATTAATAATTTTTTCATAAAATAGATATGGAGAGTAATTCGGGTATGTCAAGATACAAAACGTATCAGTTAAAAGATGCTTGACATTTTGTCGTATCAAATATATGTGTAAATAGATTGATAACTAATTGAAAAGGAGTGATTATGTCAAATATTCAACTATCTGGTATTACGCAAGACGGACAAGAAAAAAATTTTTCATTGGCAGATTTTAAAGGAGAAAGAGTATTGTTGTATTTTTATCCGAAAGATAATACATCCGGTTGTACAAAAGAGGCGTGTGATTTTAGAGATAATATGAATCGTTTAACCGGTTATGTTAAAGTTGTTGGTGTTAGTCCGGACAGTATTAAAAGTCATCAAAAGTTTCAGGAAACACAACATTTAAATTTTATCTTGTTGTCAGATACAATGCATGCGTTGGCAGAACGATATGATGTTTGGAAAGAAAAATCAATGTATGGTCGTAAATATATGGGGATTGAACGTTCTACATTTATTTTGGATAAAGATGGAAATGTTGAAAAGGAATGGCGTAAAGTGAAGGTCCCAGGTCATGTGGATGAAGTGATGACATATTTGAAAAATAATCCGAAAGACTAAAATTTTATTTTATCGTTAAATCAGATTTGTTGACAATGCATTTATCCTGTTGTATATTATTAAAATGACAGAATTAATGCGTTTTTCAGATATTGAGCGTTTATGTCCGAAAGATTGTAAATTTTTATTTAAAAAAGAAAATATCGGACTTTTTTTGTGTATTGCTTATACTCGTTTTTTAGAAAATGACAAAAACGGTTTTCCGTTACGATGTGTGTTATGCGGGAGTGAGCACAAACCGACAAATTTGACGGTTTTAACACAATTATATGATAAGGTACGTAAAACATCTCCTGATTTATTATCAAATGAACAATGGAATATTTTAACGAATCTTTTTCAGGTTTTAGATGGATCAGAGCAAGAAATGATGATGATTATTTTGTCAAATCAAGATACGTGTCAGAAGTTTTTAAAAGAGTTTCAAAATCAACCATTAGATAATGATTTGTTAGCAAATACCAGAGCTGTTCTTAATGGTTGTGGAAATGAAGCAATGGCTGACAAAGACTTAAAAGAGTTGAAACGATTGATGCTTTTAAGGAGAAGTGCAGAAAATGTATCGGCATTGTTATTGAAACAACAGCTGAATGAACGATAAAAGGGTTGTAAAATGAAACATATATATTTTTTTCGGCATGGGGAAACAGTATTAAATGCACAAGGTATTTTGCAGGGATATACGTTTTTTCCTGAATTAAATGAAAATGGTATTAAACAAGCGCAAACAATTGCGTATAAATTAAAAGATATTCCTTTGCAGGTTATTTATTCATCACCTTTAAAACGAGCACGTCAAACGGCTGATATTGTCAATACGCAATTTGATGTACCGATTATTGAAGATGACCATTTAAAAGAAATGTGTTTGGGTGATTTAGAGGGTATGACAATTTGTGATGCAAAAGCAAAATATCCGGAAGTTATGGATACATTTTTTTCGGATGATGAATCAAGAATTGAAAATCGTTGTCCTAATGGTGAAAGTTTTAAAGAATTGGGCGAACGAATTAAAGATTTTTTGGATGATGTTATTTGTTCTTGTTCCGAAGAATATATTGGTATAGCTGGTCATGGAATGTTGTTAAAATATGCTATTTATAGTTGTGGTTCTCGTTTGATGTACGGTGCACCTGAAAATGCGGCTGTTGCACATTTTACATATCAGGACAATCAATGGTGTTTTTGTGGATTTATTTAAAACTATCTATGTAATTTTTTAACAATATTAAAGAGTTTAGACGATTAGCATAATGATGAGAATCATTTTTTATATTCTCATAAAGTTCGTTTATGTTTATCCACATAATATCTGTAACTTCGTTGTCTTGAAATGTAAATTTTTGGTTGTTTTTCACTTTTAGCAGGTAAATTCCCAGTAATTCTTTGTTTTTGTTTTGTTGAGAAATATAACGAATTTCTCCTAGTTTAATTAAATCATTTTCAGATATTTTGAGTCCTAGTTCTTCATAGCCTTCTTTAATGATATTTGCAATTTGAATATTTTGTTGTAATGTTTGAGAACAATGCCCGCCAAAAGAAACATCCCATTTGCCGGCACTTTTATCTTTTGTGAATGCACGTCTTTGAATAAGTACTTGTCCGGATTCATTGATAATCCAACATTGAACGGCTAAATGCAAAATTCCTTTTTGATGGATTTCAGAACGTTTTGTTAAATTTTGAATAATGCCGTTTTCAGTTAAAGTGTATATTTGTTCAGACATAAAGCACATCTCCTTTGTTTGTACTATACAAAAAAACCACCTTTTCAGGTGGTTTTAAAATGGTGAGCGCGCTGGGATTCGAACCCAGGGCCACCTGATTAAAAGTCAGGTGCTCTACCAGCTGAGCTACGCACTCACAGGCTCAACATAGTTAGGTTTTATATACCATATTTTTCAACTTGTCAATACTTTTTTTTGTTTTTTTTCATTTTTTTTCTAACTTATTATTTTTCTTGCAAAAGTTGATGTAACCTGATATGCTGATAAAAATTTTTTTACTGTGTGGATACAGGGTGAATATATGTTAAATAAAAAATATAAATTTCTTATTTGTTGTTTGATTGTGCTTTTTGCATTTATGCTGGGAAAAGTTGGATATAGTGCTTATCAGATTCATAAAGTCCAACGATTTGTGCGTGATTTTCAAAATCTTTATTCGCAGTCAATGGAAAAATATACTTATAAAAAATTAAAAGATGATATTTCTTTTGTAGAGGTTGGACGTGTTCCTTCGTTTGCCTGTTATAAATTAATTCATGCATATTTTCCATACCCGCATCGTTTTTATATAAATAATCAATATGTTTCTTCAGTAGATGCAAAAGAATGGTGCTATCGTCATTCAACGGTAGATATGATTTTTCAATTTTCATTTAATAAATGGTCTTATGCTCATCGTTTAGAGTGTGAAAATAATGATGATTGCCGAAAAGGATATTGTCATTTAGGTTTTTGTATGGAATCGATTGTTGTATCTGATTCGAATCCGTTGTAATTTTTTATTTTTCATTGACATTTTTTTATTTTTGCGTATGATAACAAAATGTTAGGAATACAATATGAATCTTATTTTATTTAAATACATTTTAAAGCATTATGTTCTTATTTTCTTTGCAACATTATTTGCATTGACGGCTATTGTATTGTTGTTTGACGTAATTGAATTATTGCGTTCCGCTGCCAAACGTGAAAATATTGCTTTTTTAGATATTTTGGTTTTAGGTGTTTTAAAATCACCTCAAATGATTCATATTATATTGCCCTTTGTTACTTTAATTGCGGGTGTTATTTTCTTTTTAAAATATAGTGCATCGTCTGAATTAATAGTTATGCGTTCTGTCGGGTTATCCGTTTGGAATTTTTTAACGCCGATTATTGCTTTTGTGTTTTTGTTAGGTGTTTTTGATATTACCATTTTTAACCCGTTTTCTGCTATGACGGCAAAGCAATTTGAACGTTTAGAAGAGCGAGTCGGAATGACAAGTTCTCATCCGTTTTCATGGTCTGAAAATGGATTGTGGTTGCGTGAAGCTGAAGAAAATCAAACTGTTGTATTAAGGGCAGGACGTGTTCGTCAAAAAGACAACGATGTTGTTTTAGACAGAGTTTCTGTTTTTATTCTCAATCCTGAGGGTTTGTTGTTGAAGCAAATTGAAGGAAATACGGCGATTTTAATGAAAGGTGTTTTAACGTTTCCAAACGCATTTGTTATTAATCCGGTAACAGAAGAAGCCGAAACAAAGAGAATTGAAAGTGTTAAAACCAGTTTTAATTTGGAACGGATATTAGAGCGTTTTGATGAACCGAGGACAATGTCATTTTGGCGTTTTCCCCGATTCATACAATTTTTGAAAGATTCGGGCTTTACAACGGCAGAACATACCATGTATTTTCATGAATTAATAGCTTATCCGATTATGATGGTTGCTATGTTATTCATTGCAGCTGTTTTCACATTACCTCCGACAACACGGCAAGGAAAAGGTTTGTTGCGAATCGTTTTGGCTGTATTGTTTGGTTTTATTCTTTACTTTTTGGGACGTGTAACTAATGTGTTGGGATTATCACAAAGTTTGCCTTACTTATTGGCTGCTTGGGGACCCTCCTTAGTGTGTATTCCTTTGTGTGTATCGGCATTGTTGCATACAGAGGATGGTTAATTTTCTTGTAAATATAGGATATTAAACAGGCAAAATCTTGCCTGTTTTTTTTGTGATTTGTGTTATTGTGAAAAATGTTGACAATTTATTGCTTTTTTGATATAATTTAATCAGACTAGACACAAAGGATAAAGCAATGACATCTCAACTTTTACAAATAATTGAAAACAAAGAAAGGTTAAATTCAGATACTGCCAAAATAATTACGCAGGAATTATTAACACCCGATTTTTTTTCGGTACAAGAATCTGAAATGATTGCGAATTGGTATGGAAAAATATCTTCTGTTGAACGAACACATCTTTTAAGTTTAACAGAATTTAGTCAGGCTTTGGAATTTGACTTTGAAAGAGATGAATGTTGTATTTTTTCACCAGAGAAAATTGATGAAATATTTTCAAAAACGACTTATCAATTAACGCCCAAAACAAAACATTGGATGAAAAACAATGTGTTTTTCCCAAAAATTAAATTACCTTCTGGTGTGCAAATTCAAACAAATGCACAAGATTTTTTTAAAACATTGGCAGAGGGATTGGATGTTTTTCCTCATTTAATTGATGAATTAAAAAGAGCTGCTTATTTAATTCCTTGTTTGTATATGGTTCCGTGTAATTATGTAAATATGTTAGGTTCTTGTCGTTTAAATTCTTTTCAGATTAAATTAAAAGATGATGAGTATAATGAAGCAACTCTTAAAAATCTTTTACACGAAATCGGTCATGCTACGTCGGTTCGATTTAGAGATAAACAAGCCAATAAAATACCATTAATTGATTTTACTGATGAAGCGGAACAATACGCCAAAACAACATACATTGAGTTGTTTCAAGAGAATTTGGAAGATAATCCGCTTTTGTCATTAGCTCAATATATCAACAAACAGTTACGCCAAAAATATCCGACAATGTCAGATGAAAAACTTGAACGAGCAACGGCTGTTTTGACAAAACGTGAAATTACATGGTTGCATTTATTACGGAATGAACAGTTGCACTTTGTTTTAGATAAATGGCAAGAAGACAAGATTATAGATAATCGAGCGGATTTTACATATGATTATGCTGATTTAATTGCACACCGTTGGGATTTTTATACACAATACTATGCGTTGTTTCATTCGTTATATAAAGATAAAGATACATTAAAAAAACAATTAATGAAACGCTATGGAGAGCCGACATTAATTACAAAATATCTTTCCAAAAGAGATTTGTTGTCCGGTGATTTTTGTGCTGAATTGATGGGGCGGGGTGGTTATGTGGATGTTCCGACCGAGAGTTTAAGACCTTTTCATTTAGAACGTGTATATTTTAAACCGCAGAATACTGTCAGGGGCTTTTTTTTCAAGGCTTATATTGATTGCACAGGATTAAGCAATGAAGGTGTCAAAAGGGTAAAACAGGCTTATTTGGATTATGGTGCAAAGTTAAAACGTAGTAAAAATCTGTTATATACAACTTCATTTATGGGTGTTAGACAAGTTTATAAATTAATTTCAAATGATTTTTCAAATTCACCGATTCGTTTAGGGCATTCATTTTATAAAATTGATCGAAAACAATTATCTGCCCAAGTTGACGAAGAATTATCAGAATTGTTTGATAAATCTCCCATTACCGTCATTGCAAATGAAGATGAAATTATTGTAGATAAAGTTCAGTTAAATCATTATGGTTACACATTTAACGCTCCTGTTTATGGTGGATGTATTTGGCAGATTGAAGAAGAATTTTTAACATCGCAAAAAGTTGAAACATGTGTAAAACGGTGGCAACAAAAAGGATTTCATCCTGTTTGTATGCCGTTAACAGAAAAATATGCTTTGTTTTTGTTTCCGGAAAAAGAAATTGATCGTTTAAATGCTTATTTTGAAAAAGTCCAATTTGTATCAGCAGGGTTAGATAATTCGCCGCAATCAATGAAAGGTATTCCTAATCCGATTAAAAGTAAAAAAGTAAAATTGAAAAAAGAACATTTGCAAAGTAAATCACATATCCGTGAATAACAAAAAAAAAGCAAAACAAATGTTGTTTTGCTTTTTTTGTAAAAACGGCAAAAATTATTTTTTGTTATAAATGTATCCGTAAATCAAGCCAATAAATATGGCACCTCCAACAATATTTCCGATTGTTGCCGGAATAAGATTATTGATAATAAAATCAATCCAAGTAATATTAGCACCATTATAAATAGCTGTCGGAATAAAAAACATATTAGCAATAGAGTGTTCATAACCCAATGTAACAAAAAGCATAACAGGAACCCAAATGCCAAGAGCTTTACTCATAATGTCTTTACCGGCATAACCCATCCATGTACCCAAACAAACAAGCATATTGGCACCGATTCCCTTAATGAATACTGTACTCCAATCATGGCTTAATTTGCCATTGGCAAGTGTTACTAAATAATTATGATAAGGAGCTCCGGAGATAATACCTGTTTGATGAGCCATAAAATAAGCTACGGCTTGTGCGCCGATAAAGTTAAATAAGTAAGCAAGAATCCAAACTTTAATTAAATCTAACCAAACAGTTTTTTTCTGCATAGTGGATAAAACCATACCGGCACAATCACTGGTGAATAAATCGGCACCGGCAACGGATACCATAATCAATCCGACAGGGAATAGTGCGCCGGCAACAAATTTAACTAAACCTGGATCGGTGACAGCTGTAGTCGGCATGCCACCGGCAACAACAATGGTTAATAATCCGCCTAGCGCAATGAATAAACCACCCATGATAGCAAGTAACATAAATTTAAAAAATGGCGTTTTAGCTTTTGTTGTACTACCGTCTGCAAATAGAACAGCAATTTCGGAAGGTGAATAATAAGACATAATAACTCCTTATATAAAATAATATTTTTTAAATGCTTTTACATATCTTTTTTTTATCTAAAAATCAAGTGTTTTCTTTGTTAAGAGGTAAAATGTTTATGTAAATGTATTTTAAGAGTGTAGCGTTGCAGATAAACGTACGTTTAATTGCAACACTTTTTTTTATATTTTTGCATTTTTTTTTAATTTTTTTTGATTTTAAAGTGTTGGGGGATTTGTAATATTTATCACGATTCGCCCTTTTTTATCCCTTATATGCGAAATCGTTGCAATTAAACGTACCTTTAATTACAATGTAAAAAAACTGTATTTATTAGATAATTTGGAGGTATTATGTCATTTAAAGCACTTATTACACAAAACGAACGTGGTCGCTCAATGGTTGAAATCTTAGGCGTTTTAGCCGTTATTGGTGTGTTATCATTCGGCGGTATTCAAGGATACAAGTATGCCATGGATAAACATCGGGCCAATGATATTGTTAATGAAGTTAATATGCGTGCAACGGATATTTGGCATTTATACCAAGATGGTGAAAAAGAATTACCTGATATACCCGAAGATGAAGATGCTTTTCCCGAATATGGCGAAATGACGCAAACAGGGTTTGAAATTATGGTAACCTCTCATCCGCCTGTTGCGTTCAGAACATGGGTAAATGATGTACCCAGTTCTGTTTGTCAGAAAGTCTTACAGGAAAATTTAGATGATGCCATTCAAGGATTAAAGTTTGTACAAGTTAATGGTACGAAATATACGGATGACCCCACTATCTGCGGGGAAAGTGGTACAATGAACCAAATGGTCTTTACGTCCTTTTTAGACGAAGGCGGTGGGGCTGTCGGCGCACTTGTAAATCCCGACAATCCTGACCAAAAACTGGAACACTGTGTAGATAACGAAGATTGTGAATCGTGTTGTGGAACCCCGCTTTGTGATGAAGATACAATGACGTGTTCAGATGGGTGTACATTATCGGGAAAAGTGTGTAATAATTCCAGTTGTGAATGTGTTGAATGTATGGAAGATGACGATTGTCCGAGTGCCGGTCAAATTTGTGATCCGTCCGCCAATCAATGTGTCAATGTACCAGAAAGTTGTGGTGAAGGAGAGCGATTCGGACAAGAATATCGTGCCAAAAACGGAGCTTGTGTGCCATGTTCCTACATTAGCGAAGTATTGGTTATGAACTCTGACGAAAATGATGGTAAATTTAAAGTTGAAGTAGCAGATGAAATAATTGAAGACAGTCGTAGTGGACAAGATATGTGTCGTGCCTGTGAACATCCGACACATAGAGTTGAGGGTGCCGGTAGTGGAGCATCTAAACAAACCTATTGTGCTACGGGTTGTATTATTGGAAATAGCTTTTTAAGTAAATCAAATGGTTGTATCCGGTGTGATTCAACAACGGAAATTGAAATTGCCGATGAAGATCAAGCACGGGCTCAATGTTTGGCGTGTCCGAATCGGATATGGTTTAAATCAGGTAGTACATATAAGTGTGTGTTAAAAAACTGTCCGAACGGTTATTTTAAAAACGATGGCGTTTGTAGAAAATGTAAATTACCCAGTGGTATGAACTGGACTTGGTATGTTGATTTTTATGCCGCACAAGTTTGGGCTAATGGTTTTAGTACATCAGCCGGTAGTATGAAATCATCATGGGAAGCAGAATGTAATCGTTGTGGCAGTGCTTCTGATCCCAATTTAAGAGAAGCTCGATATGTTGCTATTACCAATAACAACACAAGGGCATATTGTGCACGTAAGTGTGCTGTGAGTGCGGGTACTCATTTTCAAGCTATGAATGGCACATGTTATGATTGTACAACTGATGAAACGCCTGATTTACGCTTAAATGAGGGTATGAATGATTACGTCAGAAATTCTTGTTTAAATTGCAAAACGGCAAAACGTGAACTTGTTAATAATAAATGTGTCAAAGTCAATAATGATGCATGTGAAGAAGGACAGGTCAAAGGAGCAGATTATAAATGTTACGAATGTGATTACAAAAGTGGCATTCCAATTGTTTCTGATGAAGCTTCCGGATGTACGAAGAATTGTGGTGAGACTCGGTTTGTTGATCCTGAAGCAAAATATTGTTCTCCTAAATGTGCAGCAAATCAATTTATGGATTCAGCTGGAACCTGTATTGATTGTTCAAAAATAGGTAATAGCTACGGTATCGGAAGTGGAAATCAATCAACAGCCATACAAAATTATTGTACAAAAGGTTGTGGTGAAGGCGTTAATAAATACCAACGTTGTGATGTATATGCTTACTGTTTGCCAATAAATTGTGGTGAAAATAGATTACATTGTAGTAGATATTGTTCATGTTGTGCGTGTCCCACAACATATGCAGAGTTCACAACCCAATCTGAATGCGAAGCTTGTGGAAATCATATTTATATAGGTGGCAACAACCGTTATTGTGCTAAATACAACCCTGGTGTATCAGGTGTTTGCAATAATGACAGTCCGGATACAAGCAAATTCCCCAATTATCCGGCAGGTGAGGGCGTTTATTATCGGGATATAACCGGTATGTGTCGCAGATGTCAAGATTCCACAACAGCATATGAAGCAACTCAAGAAGAATGTGATAGTTGTGGGGGAATTCGTCGTTTAGCCAATAAACAATGTGTTTATGGTGGATGTACGGACGGTGTTTCGTTTGTTACATCAACAGGCTGTAAAGGTTGTGATACAACAACAGTTAAAGTCAAAACACACAATTCAGCTGAAGCCAAACATTTGTGTGAACAATGTAATAGACGTGTTATGACGGTTCACCAAAGTGCAGAAACTTATGAATCCTATTGTGTTCAAGAATGTGATGCCGAAGAATGGCAAGATATTGATGGTGAATGTCATGCCGGTATTATGGATTCGTCAGATGGTAAAAATGAAATCGGTTCTGATAGTGTTTCTTTAAACAAATGTCATAACGCAGGACGGGTTGTTGAGGAAGAAGACAATCAATATTTCTGTATGCCGAAATAAGTTTATGATATTGGAAAATACCCGATACAATTTGTATCGGGTATTTTTTTATTTATATTCTGACTTGTCAAATCGGCGATGTATCCATAACCATTGTTCAGGATGTTGACGTATCCAATTTTCCATTTCTTGATTAATGGATAACATTGTTTCATAAACGGCTTCCTGTTTGTTTGGATTCTTGCTTTTTTCCAATGGATAAACAGCAATATCAAATTGTCCGTCTGTACGTCGTACACATTTTGCCATAATAATCGGCACATTTAATTTTAAAGAAACACTGGCAATCGCTGATGGTGTCATGGCTTCTTTCCCAAAAAACGGAACAGCTATCCCTTCACGCAATTTTTGGTCGCATAAGATAACAATCGCTTTGCCGGCTTTTAATACATCAAGCATTTTTTTTGCACCATGTGTGCCTTTGGGAATGAGAACACCTTTGCGTTTTTGAAATACAATTTTATCAATATAAGGATTGTTGGCCGCCCGATAAACAGGATTTAAGCAATAATCATCAAATAGATTGGTAGAAGCTGAAATTTCAAAATTACCCAAATGTGCCGAACAAACCAAGCATCCCTCTTTTTTACGTGCTTGTTCTTTTAAATAATCTAATCCGGTAATATGTGCTTGTTGATATAACTTATCTGCATGTGGTAATTCTCCATAAACGCGTCCCCAGTGTTGCCACATAGCTTTTAATATTTGTTCACGTTCTTCAGGTGTTTTTTCAGGAAAAGCAATCTCTAAATTACGTCTGCCGATTTGATTGCGTTTTTTCATAATATGATAAAAAGATTTTCCCAGATAACCACCAAATGCAGAAGAACAACGAATCGGCAAGGCTTTTACTAAACCAATAGCGACAAAAACAATTCCACCGACAAGGGGATCAGTCAAAAATTGTTGTGTCAGAGAACGTTTTGACTGACGAATACCATTAGCCATTAAAACACTCCCTTAATTAAATCCATTGCTTCCTGAGGTTTGTCAAATGCAAATATACCGTCTACAATTTCAACATGCTTTAATAAATCTTTTGGTATTTTAACGGCATCTTTTGTTGTTGTAACCAACGGTAATCCATCAGAATTTTTGAGTAACCACTCAATATCATATCGTGTGTAACAATAGTGATCGGGATAATTTTGCGTTTTGACGACTTCGACACCGTAAGATGATAATGCATTATAAAATTTTTCAGGATTACCAATGCCGGCAAAAGCAAATATCTTTTTACCTTTTAAGTTGGAAAGCGTTTTTCTGTTGAGTTTGAACGATCCTGTTAAAACAGGTAAATCAACTTTATTGCGTTGTAAATAAAACCGTACGCCCCAATCGTCTTCACCGGCAATAATAACTGCATCTGCCCGTTCTAACCCTTTTAAAACAGGTTCTCGTAAAGGACCGGCCGGTAAAACACATTCATTCCCAAAGCCTTTTTTTCCGTCTACAACAACGAATGATAACGATTTAATCAGAGATGGATTCTGAAAGCCGTCGTCCATAATGATGCATTTCGCACCGTTTCTTTCGGCTAATTGAGCTCCTCTTGCTCTTTGATTGTCAACAACCGTTGGTGCATAACATGCTAACAATACAGCTTCATCACCTACTTCATAAGGTGTATGTTTTTCTAAATCAACAATAACATTTTTAAGACGTGCTTTATAACCGTGATTCAAAAAGAAAAAATTTTTCTTTTGTTTGTGGAGCAATCCGGCAATCGCTAAACAAACCGGGGTTTTTCCTGTTCCGCCAACAGACAAATTACCAACACAAATAACCGGAATGGATGTTTGGTATGGTTTTGTTTTGCGAAAACGCCGAGCGGTCCCATAACCATACAGCCAGCCGAGCGGTTTTAATATTTTTGATAAAAAATGATTAGATTTATCCCAAAAAGCAGGTGGTTTCATTTACAACTTATACCTTTCATGCAAAATACGATAAACTCTGTCTAAAACACTCATTTCAGATGTTGCCATTTTTTCAGCCCGTGTAGACATTTTTTCAGCATTAGCCGGTTTTGCCATAAAGGCTAATAATTTTTTAACAAGCATTTCCTTATCCTCAACTTCAATCAATGCTTTCCCTTTTTTTGCCTGTGCAACAATTTCTCTAAAATTAAAAGCGTGAGGACCGATAAAAACTGCTCGGCGTAATCGCATTGGTTCCAACATATTTTGTCCTCCAAACGGAATTAACGATCCACCGACAAAAACATACGGTGTTAATTGATAAATCAGACCCATTTCTCCGATTGTATCGGCTAAATAAACATCAACCTTGGCTGTAATATTTTCTTTTCTTGACCGACGGGCGACTGTTAAACCATTCTTACTTAACATTTTTTCAATTTCGTCAGCCCGATTCGGATGGCGAGGTGTAATCACCGTTAATAAATTTTTATATTCTTTTTGAATTTCTTTATGAACAAAAGCCCCCATTTCCTCTTCGTTTGAATGCGTGCTTGCCATACACCAACATGGCCGTTCACCAATGAGTTTTTTGATTGTTTTTAACTCTTTCATGTCAAATGGAGGACAAACAGCGGAAAACTTTAAATTACCTTCACAGACAACATTTTTTGCCCCTAAAACTTCCAAACGACGGGCATCTTCTTTTGTCTGTCCGAATGATAAAGAAAAAAGAGATTGAATCGCACGAATTGTATATGAAAATTTTTGCCAACGAGTAAAAGATTTATCTGAAATACGACCGTTTAACAAAATTAAAGGAATATTTTGGTTGTGAATGTCCATCAACATATTCGGCCAAAAATCAGATTCAAACCATAAAACAGCTGTCGGTTTCCAATGAGATACAAATCGTTTTGTTGCCCATGGAAAATCAACAGGAATATACTGATGAAAAGCTCTTTCCGGCAACCGTTTTGCCATTAATGAAGCAGATGTAACAGTGCCGGACGTAACCATAATGGATAAATCTTTATTTTCTTCCAATAATTTTTTTACTAACGGTAGCATAGACAAACATTCCCCGACGCTAGCACCATGCATCCACACCAATCGACCTTGCGGGCGAGTTTTTTTTGAAATGCCCAGTCGTTCTAAAAAGCGTTGTTTGTCTTCTTTTCCCTTAACATAACGAATCGTCAGCCATATAAAAATAAACGGACTGAATAAAACAATTAATACACGATATAAAAATAATGTTGCCATTTTATCAAACTTTCTGCTAGAATATTGAAAGTAGTTTAACGCAAATTAAAAAAAAAGGCAAGGTATGATTCAAATATATGCAAAAAATTCTTTATATCGGGACGCATTAATGGCTGCTTTGGCAGAATTTAATCCTCAAATTTTTCAAGAAACAACGACAAATGCAGAAATTCTTTTAATTTGTGAAGAAGTGGAAGATTTGGAAAAAATTATTAAAAATCAATCTTCAAGCTCTATTGTTTTATTGGGGGCACAACATCCCGATTCGGATTTAGAGCTTAAACTGCCCTGTCTGTTAAGTGATTTAAAAATGCATTTATCTCATATTCTGGAAAAAAGAAAAACGGCTCCTAATTTTGAAAATAAATATTTTATTTTTGAAGGAAGTAAAAGATTATTGACTTGTAAGCCGACGAAATTACAAATTTATCTGACAGAAAAAGAAACAGAATTAATTACTTATTTGATTAAAGCACTTCCCGAAAGTGTTTCTAAATCAGAATTGTTAACAGAGGTTTGGAATTATCGTCCTGACAGTGAAACGCATACCGTTGAGTCGCATATTTATACTTTGCGACAAAAACTGGGTGAGAAATACAGTGATTCGTTAATTACAAATACAACGGATGGATATATTTTATCTCAAAAATAAATTTTGACAAATTGAATAAATAACCGTATACTAGACTTACATTTTCGGAGGAAGTATGCAATTTAACAGTAGACATTTAAAAACCCGTTTAAAAAAAGTAAAAGGTCGTCGGGCATCCAGTACGAAATGGTTGCAACGGCAATTAAACGATCCGTATGTATCTGAAGCACATCGTTTGGGTTATAGGGGACGAGCAGCCTTTAAAATTATGCAGTTAGACGATCAGTTTCATTTTTTCAAAGCAGGGAAAAGAGTTGTAGATTTAGGTTGTTCTCCTGGGGGGTGGTCTCAGGTTGCTGTTAAGCGAGTTCATTCTACGCCCGAAAATCCGCTGGTTGTTGGTATGGATTTGTTGCCGGCACAGCCGATTGAAGGGGCAAAATTAGTACAAATGGATTTTACAACGGATGAAGCACCGGCAAAATTACAGGAATTGTTAAACGGACACAAAGCCGATATTGTTATGTCAGATATGGCTGCTAATACTACAGGTATGCACAGTATTGACCATTTACGTATTATGGGTTTGTTAGAAATGGCATATGATTTTGCATGTCAAATTCTAAATCCAAATGGTGTATTTATTGCTAAAATTTTTCAGGGCGGAACGGAAAATCAATTTTTGGCTGAAATGAAAAAACGTTTTTCAGTTGTGAAACACGCAAAACCCGATGCAAGTCGCAAAGATTCGTCAGAAGTCTATGTCGTCGCAACCGGATTTAAAGGATAAATAATGCAAGAATCCCGTTTAAAAGATATTGCTTGTGAGTTGTTGCAACAAATAGAAAAAACAACAAAACCGGCCAGTGAAGTGATTAATGCTTACACGCGAACACATAAATTTATCGGGTCAAAGGACAGACGATATTTAACAACAATTGTTTGGCAAGCTTTAAGATTGCAATCTCGTTTGAACTATTGTTATCCAAAGGCGACAATGCGTGAAAAACTGGATTTAATGGAGCAAAATTTACCTAATATTCATTTAGCTCCTAATCACATTCAATGGGAAGTTCCCGAATGGCTTATTCAACATATTTCACAACCGGAAAAAGAATTACCTGCCTTGTTGGAAACTCCTGATATTATTTTAAGAGCAAATGGTGATCGTACCTCTATTCGTAAAAAATTGGCAGATGAAGGAATTGAAACTGAACCAACGCCACTATCACCATACGGTTTAGTTTTGAAAAAACGAACAAATTTAAATGCCTGTCAGTGTTATAAAGATGGGTTAATTGAAGTACAAGATGAAGGTTCTCAATTAACCGCCCTCAAAACAGAAGTTCAACCGCATCAATCTGTTTTAGATTATTGTGCGGGAGCAGGGGGAAAATCTCTTATTTTTGCACAAATGATGCAAGATAAAGGAAAAATTTTGGCACATGATGTTTCAGAACGCAGTTTGCAGGAATTAGAAAAAAGAGCAAGACGTGCCAATGTACATATTATTGAAACCACAACAAATCTGGCAAAATGGCATAAAGAAAATCCAACTGCACATTGGGATTTTGTGGTTGTGGACGCTCCTTGTTCAGGAACGGGAACATGGAGACGTTGTCCGGATGCTCGTTGGAAATTAACACAAGAACAACTACAAGCTTTAACTAAAAAACAAGCAAGTATTCTGCAAAAAGCATCACAATATGTTTCTCAAAACGGAAAATTGGTTTATATCACCTGTTCATTGACGAATGATGAAAATATTATGCAAATTCGTTCTTTTTTAAAGAAAAATACGGCGTTTAAATTATGTTCCCATAAACAATTTTCACCATATCAAACACAAACGGATGGGTTGTTTTGTGCCATTATGGAAAAAACAAGAGAGTAATATTACCGAGTTTTTTGGTTTTGTAGATTGCTAACTAATTGCAGATTGATATTTAATAATTTAGCATTTTGTTTGACTTCTTTTTCAAAAGCCTCGTAAGCTGAAATAGGTGTTTTGTCTTCATATGCTGTCATTTCTTTAATGTATGTTTGTACAAAGTCATATATTTCTGCTTGTAATGGTGTAATCTTTGCATCATTTTTCTTTACACCTGTATATTTTTCGGCAAATTGAAACATTTTATTATAAAAAGTCAATCTGCTCATTGTTTCAATATCTTTTTTCAAAGTATCACATAATGCTTTTTTAAATTGAATAATATTTGATTTCTTTTTATTCGGATCAATTCGTTTCATATAAGATTTTCTGGCTTCATCAGGATAACGACAAACTCGTATGATTTCCGGATCAGCATTATTTCTAATAGCATAATCCAAAGCACTGATTGGTTGGCTTTCCCTCCAACATTCGTTCCACGTACTATCTACTACATCTAAATTCGCACCTCTTGCAATAAGCATTTTAACCATTGTAACTAAATCTCTTGAAATTGCTTTGCTTAATGGTGTGCCATTGACAAATGAATGCTTATTGATATCTGCCCCATTGTCTAATAAATATTCAGCACAAGCGATATCATTATTCCATATAGCATACGTTAATGGCATCTGATTACTATCCCCTTTTGGTGAATAACCGTTGGTATTGGCTCCATTTTCAACAAACATATATACCAAATCCATATTTTGCTTTGCAACAGCTTTGCTTAATGGGCAAGATATTGGATGATCACAACACGCTAAACCACAAACATTAGGATTGGCCTTATATTTTAATAATAGTCTACAAATCTCTGTATTGTTATTATCTACAGCATCACAAAGAATAGGTTGATGAATCGGTCTATGCCAATCATTATCTTCAGCATCTGTACGATAAACAAAATTAGCATCAGCTCCTTTTTCCAGCAATAATGAAACCAGTGATGCCGAATTTGATTGGACTGCTCTGACTATTGGCGCTTCTTTTCCTTCATCTTTACCTGTTATAGTTGCCCCATATGCAAATAGAAGTTCAATCATTTCGGCAGATTTGTTTTTTATAGCTATGCCTAGTAAATTACCATTAAAACCAAATCCTTCTGGTGAAACACATTCGTGTAAATAATAAAGTGCTTTCTTAATATTGTTATTTTCAACAGCCGCCCTTAATTTTTTTCCGGTTGCCTCTTCTTTTATATCTGATATTTGATATTTTGTTAAAAACTTATTTATAACTGGCTTAGGAGAGTGAATTGCATTTTTAAAAGTCTCAATATACTCTAAAAAGACATCAGAACTGTTGGTTTTTGTTATGTCTTGTTTTTTATTTGAAACTTTTTTTGCCATATTATATCCTTTCAATTCCATTCTATATAATTTTAGCATGCTTCACAAAAAAGTCAACAAAAATTTAAAAATAGAAATATATTTGTTTTTTTTGTTCCATATTAAAAAGTAGAGGTGTATATATCATCAATTTTATACAAATAATATGATTTTATTTTAGCTAAAACCATTTCTGGATATATTGTAGTGTTTTATCATAAATATAAAAAACGCAACCCTTTTCAGAGTTGCGTTTTCGTTTTGTAATCGGATTATATTAGAATTTGTATTTTAAGTTAGCCAATCCGGTATGATTTTTGTAATCACCTTTGAATAAGCCTTCATATTCTAATGATACTTCCGCTTTGCGGTTAATATCTAATCCAACTCGGGCACCGACTTCAATACCAAATCTATCCATATTTTCTGTTTTTACGTTATAATGGTATTGGTTTGGTAAGTCTACACGCATTTCTGTATCCGGTTCAATGAAGTCGTATGTCAATGCGGCTCTTAATTCAGGATACCATGACAATGTCGGGGAGATTGTGTAACCAATTGTATATTGAGCTCCCAAAATACCTGTCAAAGTATGTCCGTCTGCACTGCCGACTTTTTGACCTAAACTATCGGTATAGCCGTGTTGTTTAGTGTAGATATATCTAGCACCGATTTCCGGTTTAATGACACCAGTTGCCCAATCGCTATTGACATACGGTCCCATTTTGCGTCCGAACATAATTTGTGCGGCAATACTATCTACATCGTAATCAGCTTTGACTTCATGATTGAAAACTTTCTTGTTTTCATCATATTGTGAACGAGTATACATAGCTAACCAGTTTGTATAGAAGCGGTTTGGATTATATGAACCGTAAACCATTCCTGTATGTGAGTCAATCTCTGTTTCACGACCAACTGAGTCACCATCTGCTTTTGTATAAGCATAAGATACACCCAACTTCACTGCATCGTTTACATGTCCGTCAAAACCAACTGCAAGTCCTGTTGTATCCATATCCCAACCTTTACGAACATTGTATTGAGATCTGCCATACATACCTTCTACCCACAAATTGCTGTCTTTACGAGGGAAACGATAGAAACGTTTATCTCTGTGGACATAACCTGTGCGTTCCATTGAATTGTAGAAACGTTCACTGACGATGGATGACAAACGACGAGTAATTTCTGTTGCATGTGTCTGGACTAACGGAGATACATCCGGAGCCAATCCATCTAATGCTGTCCGTAATTCTTCGCCACGACCAGCTTGTGCTGCATCAAATAATTCTTCTTGAACTTCCGCAGCTTCTGTACCAAGAGGCATGCTCGGACCATTAATCCAGCCGTCAAATGTTGATTCTTCATTAGCATCACAACCTAAACCGACACAAGAATATGTTGATTTTTTGAAGCAAGTGCCATCATTCAATCGTTCATAACCTGGTGCACAATCGCATTTGCCGGCGTTGAATACTTGATTTTCACCACAAGCAGCGTAACATTGACCATTGTATTCATTTGGTTTTTCATTTGGACAGACACAAGTGCCATTTACAAATTCCTTACCATTTGAACAAGCAGCATAACACTGACCATTGTATTCATTTGGTTTGTTACTTGGACAGACACATTGACCGGCATTGAATACATAGTTTCCTGTACAAGCTGCGAAACATTGGCCATTATATTCATTTGGTTTGTTGCTTGGACAGATACATGTGTTTGTAGATGCATTATAAACTTTATCACCAGTACATGTTGTTTTTAAAACACATTGTCCGTTAAATGAAATATATGGTGCATCGCAAGAACATGTATTTGTTGCTGGATTGTATGTTTCATTTGTTTGACATGTTGTTTTAGCAACACATTGTCCATTAACTGTTACAAACGGAGCATTGCAAGAACATGTATTTGTTGCTGGATTGTATGTTTCATTTGCTTGACATGTTGCTTTTACTTGACATTGTTCGTTGACGCTAACGTACGGTGCGTTACATACACAGCTATTTGTATCTTCAACATATGTAAAGTTTGGTCCGCAAGTTGTTTTAGTAACACAAGTACCGCTCATATTTGTTTTTGTTGTATCTATACAATCACATTTTGTAGTTGTTTCATTGTATTTTTGCCCTTGTGGACAAATTGCATACATTCCATTATCCAAATATTCAACATTAAACAACGCATTTGTGTAATCTGCAAAAAATCCTTTTGTATTAGAGCCTTTGATGTCATCACTATCTAATACCGTATAAACACGACCTTTTTCATCATTCCAAGCATCTTTATCAGCGTATTTAACAAACATTTTTAATGCCGTATTTGTACCTGAAATATTGATGGTGTTAGCTGAAAGCTTACCATTATCTCCTGATGTAGCACCAACGTGTGTTTGAATGGTTGAACCATCATTAACGTTGACTTTATCACCATAAATAATGCCTGATCCGTTAATTCCGGCACCACCTAAATCAATACGACTGCCATCAATGTTAACTGTACCTTGTTTTTTATTTGACAATTTTGAATTGGTGTTAATACCGTTATGTAATTGTAATTCACTGTTTTTGATGTTCATTATGCCTAAATTGACAATATCACCTGTATCAGTGAACATTGTATGCGGATTCGTTGCTTTTGTTAAACCTTCGGCTTGTTTGTTGTAGATTGATTCATCATCTAAATCAATATCATCTTTGGCATCTTCAATGTTAACAATGCCAGCTGTGTCATTGTAAATATCATTACCCAAGCCATTAGCTGTATTGTTTTTAAATGTAATACCGGATCCTTTTAAAGTCAAAGTTCCTTTATTATAGATGGCACCACCATCTTTTGTGGCTTTGTTACCATCAAAAGTTGTCCCTTCTACTGTTGCTGTGCCTGCATTGTAGATAGCACCGGCATTTGCAACAGAGGTGTTACTTGTAAATGTATCGTTAGTTGAAGCATATTCACCGTTTTCAGAAACATAAACCGCACCACCTAATGTATCAGGGGCATCTGATGTTTTTTGAGTTACAGCGTTTCCTTCAAATACGGTATTAGAGGTTGTTAATTTCCCACCCAGACGAATGGCACTACCAGAACCATCTTTGCCGACTTCGTTTTTGACTGCTTGTGCAATATTATTTTTAAATGTGGAATTTTGAATAACTGTTGCCACATCGCCACCTGTCATTTGATAAATAGCGCCACCGCTCCCAGCTCGGTTTGCATCAAAAACGACATTATTAAAGCCATTATCTGATTGATCTGAATTAGCAACATATGCTCCTTCATGTAAATATACAGCACCACCTAAAGCTGCTTCGTTATCATAAAAAACGGTATCCTTAATTGAACCTGCAATACCGTGAATATCTAATGCACCACCATGAACTTTTGCTGAGTTTGTTATAAAATATGAATTTTTAATGTATTCGATTTTTGATGTTTTATCATCTGCATCAATAGCTCCACCATACGTCCATGATGCATTCTTATAAAAAAGAGAGCTATCAATAGCTAACACACTGTTTTTTTGAAGCGATATAGCTCCTCCGTTATTTCCGTCATAAGTGCTATCTCGTTCATCACTAGTTGGTTGAGCATCTGTTGGGGATGAAAGATTGAGCGAACCCTTAAAAATAGAATTTTTAATTTGTAAACCACCTCGTTCAACAGCTATAGCAGCAAACTTTGCATCGTTAGGTAATGGTTGTCCATCTACCGGTTGTAATTTTGTCCAACCACCTGTTATGTCTGAAGCCTGTATTTGTGTATAAGAACCTGTATCAATTGCATCTGGTGTAATATTATGCTTCCCAATGTTTTCTACATACAAATATGGAATAAGTGCGTTTTGAACAACACCATTAACAACAACCTTGCTTTCATCACCAGCAACAGAAACTTCCCCTTGAACAGTTCCTGTTTGGTTTGAGTCTCCTTTAATAGTAAAATCAGCTGGATTTTGTTGTGTTCCGGCACGTTCAATATTCGGACCAACTTCTAGCGGTTTATACCCTGATGGCAAATCTGTTGTTATTATTGTGTCGCCATCTTGTACAACATAGCTGTTTGGCGTTCCATTGTTATTGAATTGTCCAATTGTTTCGGCCAATGTTGCAGCATTAACAATATTGGGAGATATTGCAAATACTGTTCCCATCATTAATAAATTTAATTTTTTTAAAGCCATGTTAGAATCTCCTTTGCTTATCTAAATCTTCCGCCACCAAGGCCGTTATCATAAACACCACAGTTATCATCTTGTACAAGTCCGCCACTATTAGCATTTAATGTGCCTTTCAAACTTGATCCAGAAGATTGTGTGTTTGCATCATTTGCACTTGAATGTGATGTATCCGAAACATACAAATTTCCACCTGATGAATTGTCGCCACCAGATGAGTTTTCATTTCCACCTGATGAATTGTCGCCACCAGATGAGTTTTCATTTCCACCTGATGAATTACCGCCACCAGATGAGTTTTCATTTCCACCTGATGAATTACCACCACCAGATGAGTTTTCATTTCCACCTGATGAATTACCGCCACCAGATGAGTTTTCATTTCCACCTGATGAATTACTGTTTTGATTTGTATTACCCGTTAATTGAGTTTGTGTCTCTTTTTTAGGTGTTTTTGTAGCCACTTGCTTCTTATCTTTTTTCTTGTTATTCCGAATTAAAAAATAAGCACCAACTCCAATAGCAGCCGCACCCGCCAATAACCAACCCCAATTTCGTTTGCACCAAGCCCAAACGCCTTTTTCTTCATCCTTTTTCTTTTTATCTAATGCTTTTTCGTCTGGTTTTTGTCCCGTAAACAAATAGCTAGAGCCATTAGGTTTTTGCCACATAACACCTTTTCCTTGTGCATTGGCTGCTTCAATATTTGTTCTTGTTTCAGTATCTAAAGTTTTTAATTCGCTTTCACGACTTCTATTTTTGCGAGCATCTGCTTCTTTTTTATACTCTGCCGAATCGACGGGCATAACCGTAAAAACGCCCTTTGTTTTTGAGGGTAATCTTCCGATGGGAATGTCAGAAACTGTAGTTTTTTCAATGGGTTGATCCTTGTTTTGAGCCATAACTTACCTCCGTTTATACATTGAACTGATTTTAGTCTAACATAGAAAATCAAATCTTGCAAGAAAAAAATTTACAATTCATTAACTTTTTAAAAAGCCTTGATTGTAGAATCAAGGCTTTTTTATAACGCTAAACTAAATTCTGTTGTTATCTTTTAACGAGCCCCAGAAATCATTATCCCAATAAGCATCGCTATATTTGTTTTGATCAGAACCAACTCCTATATCTCCTTCATATTTGATACTACCTTGTTCTAATTTTTCGGTTAAATCTACACTTGTTGAGCCATCTCCATGAGTTCCGTTTAAGTTGTTATTTTTAATGGTTTCGTCGGAAAGAGGGTCGTTTTTATTATTAACGGTTGTATCTTTTGAATCGGACACCTCTTCTTTCTTCGTCTGTGTAGCTGTTTTCTTCTTGTCTTTTTTATTGTTGCGAACTAAGAAATAAACACCAACACCGATAGCAACAGCACCTAATGCCAACCAATACCAGTTATCCTTGCACCATTCCAAAAAACCACCTTTTGCTTCTTCTTTTTTAGTGTTGTCTTGTGCTAATTGCATTTCACCTGTCGGTTGAAACAAGAAAACACTTCCTTTTGTGCCGGCACCATCAACTTTTACAGGAACGCCATTTGCGTTAGCTTGTTCAATTTGTTGAATGTATTGTTCAACATCAACAGTTTGACCATTGCTTAATTTATATTGTCCGCTATTTTTAGCTGCTTTTTGGCGCATACGGGTATAAGCTTTTTGCCGATCTTTTGATGGTAATGTTTTTGTTAATTTTTGGTGTTCTGCCCCATCTTTTTCCATTGCTCCTGGTACAGCAGCAATAATTTGTGCTTTTGCTTGTGCAATAGCTTTGGCTTGTGCCTGTGCAGCTTGAGCTTGTTCCGGTGTGATTGGTTGTCCGGCTGTTGTTAATGTTGCATTTGCCATTTTAATACCTCCATAATAGTTTTTTGTCATTTTTATACATATTAACACAAAAAAACATAATTTACAACAAAAAAAATGCCTGTTAATATTTTTTTTACTTATTTTGTCGTTTTTTTCAAAATTTATACATTTTTGCAGAGGTATTTTAAAAAAATAAGATAAAAATATGCTTTAAAAATAATAATGTATGATTTTGTCATATTTCTTTCACTTGATTTATTTGTTTTTTTTCCCTAATTTAGTTATGTGTTTAATTTAACAGAAGGAGAGTATATGTTGAAAAAAATATCAGTCTTATCCCTTAGTGTTTTGCTTGTAGCAAGTGTAGCCCAAGCAGGACATCATCACAAAGCAACTGCCGGTGGTGGTTTTCAAGGTCCGGGTGCCGAATTAACAACCGTTCAAGCAGCTCTCAATATGAAAGATGATGCAAATGTTCGTTTGGTCGGTCATATTGAAAAAAGTTTAGGTGATGAAAAATATATGTTTAAAGACAATACAGGCGAAATCATTGTTGAAATTGATAATGATTTATGGCAAGGTCGTACCGTTACACCAAACGACTCCATTGAAATCAACGGAGATGTGGATAAAGAATGGGGTGATAAAACAAAAATTGACGTTGATTCGTTAAAAATGTTAGCTCCCTTAAAATAAAAATGTTTTAATGTCAAAAGCCCGTTTTTCAACGGGCTTTCTTTTTTGTTATCTATATTTATAATATTACCAATCCACGTGCAAATACATAAATGGCAACCAGAGCGATGATGATAATTGCCAAGCATAATGCTTTTTCCGACTCGTTAAAACATGGCTCTGTTCTTGGTGTTTTTGTTTCAGCTATGAGTAAAGCACCTTGTTCTTTTCTTGCCCAAATATAAAAAGGTATACCGCAAGCAATAAAGACGACAGCCATTAATAAATAACTTAATCCGGCAGCATACATTAACCATATTGCATATACGGTACCGAATATACCTGTCATTAAAGCTCCGAAACGACTCATGCCGATATTGCTGGGGAAATTATGGTCTTCGCAAATTTTCCATAAATACAAGCAAGAAATGAAATAGGCAGGTAATACCATCACGCCTGTAATTGAAAGCATTGTATTCCATGCATTACCGGCAAAATACACCAACAACATTGCCAACTGCATTAATCCACTTGTGATAAATAAGGATACGCAAGGAGAACCGGCTCGATTCTCTTTGGCAAAAAGACGGGGAAAAGAACCATTTTTAGCCATTGCATAAGGCATTTCTGCAACAATCATCGTCCATGATAACCAACTGGCTAAAATGGCAATAATCAAACCGATATTCATCAACCAAGCGCCCCATTTACCGACAATACTTTGTAATACGCCTGCGGTTGATGGATTTGGTACCATGGCTAATTGTTCTTGACTCATTAAACCAAATGGTAAAACAGATAATAAGACATATATAACTAAACATCCCAAATATCCTATAACCGTTGCTTTGCCGACATCATTTTGTGTTTTTGCTCGTCCGGACAATACAACTGCACCTTCAATACCGATAAAAGCCCATAATGTTACAAGCATCGTGTTTTTAATTTGATTCGGAATATCTCCCAACTTTGAAAACTGAGATTCACCCCAAAAATCAAAATCAAATTTATCAAAATTAAAAACAGCTGACACGATAATAATAAATAAGACAAGCGGAACAATTTTGGCAATGGTTACAATTAAATTAATCATTGTTGCCTGTTTTACACCTCGTAAAACAAGAAAATTAAAAAACCAGATTAAAATAGAGCCACCGATAATGGAATATAAATTATTTCCGCCAACAAATACACCAGGGAAAAAATAATTTAACGCATCCATTGTAATAACAGCATAACCGACATTCCCACATATCTGACAAATCCAATAGCTCCATCCGATATTAAAACCCATATAATTGCCAAATCCTTCTTTGGCATATAAATAAATACCGGTTGTTAAATTTGGTTTTGCATTGGCTAATATACGGAATGTATTGGCAATAAAATACATCCCGATACCGGTAATAAGCCATGCTAAAATAACGGCTCCAACTGCTGCACTTTGAGCCATGTTTTGAGGTAGAGAAAAGATCCCGCCCCCAATCATTGAACTGACAACAATCCCGGCTAAACCAAATACACCCAAGGTTCCACCGGAAATCATTTTGTCAGAAGCTTTTTCTTTTTTTTGTTGAGACATTTTTCACTCCTTATAATAAGAAAAAGGACGGAAACAATACCCGTCCTTTTCCGTTTTTGTCTTATTTACTCCACTCAACTGCCGGAGCATATTCAAAATTTAAGAAACCCAAGGCAGTTAATGAATATCCGAAAGCTTTTGTGATGTTGACATAGTTATGGAAAAATTGAAAATCACTATGTTGTTCAACACCTCGAATCTCTAATTCATGATTAAGTGATTTTTTTAACCACATTTGTGCGTGAGCCTGTGCAATTTCATCATCAATAAATGTATCAAAATATTCAACGTATTCTGCTGCCCAACCGCCGATGAAGTTGTTGTTTTTATCTTTACCCCAAACAATGCCGACTCCGGTTGCTACGGCTTTGTGTTCTTCTCGTCTGGCTCCGTTTCCTGCCATAATGACTTCTAAAACAGCACCGTGTTTAAATGTATGTGCAACATCATCTACCGGTACAATATTCCCAAATAATTCAGGAGGGAGAACCGATGTATATGGGACAACGTTAAAATCTTGAATTTTGGCTTCTAATAGAGCCGAATCGTAACAAAAAGTTTCAAACGGTTGTGGTGGAATACCATCATCTGCCTGACCGGCACCTGCTGTATGAAATGCCAAAGTCGGATATCTTGTTCCTACTGTCATTTAATTTCTCCTTTATAATCTAATATTAAAACAAGTAATTGCATTACTGCCTTTTTGATATAATTCAATCTACTTTAAATTCAATAAAATGTACGCAAAAGTCTATCATATTCAGATATTTATTTATCGCATTATGCACTTTTGAATAGATTGAAGAATAAAAAAAACAAGCCCATATCCGTAGGGACGGGACAATATCCCGTATCATTTTTTAACAATCATTATCAAAAGGAGACTATATTATGAAAAAATTAATTATTCCCGCTCTTATTCTTGGTGCTGTTTTAACAGCTCCGTTTGTACAGGCAGAAACAATGAAAGGTAAAGTTGTTTCTAAACAAAATAATGTATTACATGTTCAAGGAGAAGGTTCGCAAAATCCGACAACTTTAAAAACAACAGATGATACAGATTATTTTGTAAAGAAAAAAATTAAAAAAGACCATTCCAAATATGATCGCAAAATGATGCCTGAAACAGATGAAATTGTTGAAATCATTTATTCAGTTGATCCTAAAACAAACGAATTGATTATTGAAGAACTTGTTATGATTATTGATTAATTAAATAAAATCCCCGTTATGAAATATATAAAAGTTTTTTAACGGGGATTGTTTTATCTTTTTTTACATTACACAATAACCGTTTTCAAATTTACGATTAACACACCGCATGCATTCTTCCTCTGTTGTTGGAACAGGCGTTGTGATGTTACAACTGTAACATTCTTTCGTTGAAGTTTTTTCAAACATACCGTTTGGACAAGTTATGCGGGTGCAATATTGATCTTTTTTTTCTCTATTCGGACAAGATCTATTACAATTAGCTGCTGTTGCTTGTTGGGCTTGTGTTTCAATACCACCGGTAACATTGGTAGATGTATCGCAAGAATAACAGACACCAGTCCAATCCCAAATGGGTTTGTTTTCATAAATTGTACCTTCAACACCACACAAAATACACCGTTTGTGATACGTGTTGTTGAGTATTCTTTTTGGACATATTGCCGTACAAGAAGTTGTGTCGGTCATTTCAATGCTGGTTGTATCATCGCAGGAATAACAGGTGTTATTTTTGCCTCTTAATGGCTTATCTTCAGGGCAATTTTGCAAAATACAGGCTGTTCCTTTCAATTCTCTATCAGGACATACAGAACAGTTTTCTGTTACACCGCTAACACTGACAGCAACACCCGTATCACATGCATAGCAAGTTCCTGTGGCACTTCTTAATGGTTTGTCTGCCGGACATTTGTCTCGGCAAGCGCCGTCTTGATCTAGGATTTGATTTGTATTTGGACAAATGGAAAGAACACAATACTGATCCATTTTTTGTCTGTTGGGACAGAGCCGATTGCAATTTGCTTCCGTTGATTGACGAGCCTCCGTTTCTGTGCCACCACTAAAACGTGTCGGATCATCACAGGCATAACATTTTCCAGTCCAATCCCAAACGGGTTTGTCTTCATAAATTGTATCTTTTGCACCACATAAAATACAGCGTTTATGATAAGTATTATTTAATATCCGATTCGGACAAGTCGTTGTACAAGATGTTGTATCTGCCATTTCAATGCTGGCTGTATCATCACAGGCATAACAGGTATTGTTTTTGCCTCTCAAGGGTTTGTTTTCTGGACAAGTCGGTAAAATACAGGCTGTTCCTTTCAATTCTCTGTCAGGGCAGATAGAACAATTTTCTGTTACACCGCTAACACTGACAGCTACTTCGGTATCACAAGCATAACAGGTTCCAGTGGCACTTCTTAATGGTTTGTCTGCTGGACAATCCGCATGACAAAGTCCGTCTTGATCTAATGTATACCCCGCCAAAGGACATGTCGCCAAAACGCAATATTCTCCTATTTTAATGCGATTAAAACAAGCTTTATTACAATTTGCTGCTGTTGCTTGTTGTGCTGCTGTTTCGCCACCTCCACTAATTCGTGTTGTTGAGGTGCAGGAATAACAAGTTCCATTATAATCCCATATCGGTTTATCAGAAACACTTGTTCCTTCAACGCCACACAAAATACATCGTTTGTGATGGTTGTTGTTTAAATAGCGTTTTGGACAAACAACCGAACAACTGTCTGGATTGGTTAATGCAATGCCTCCGGCATAATCACAGGCATAACAAGTTCCGTTACTACCCATAAGTGGTTTTTCAGGTGGGCAACAATTACCGCTACGGTTACAACATTTACCATCTTCAGTAATACTGGCACAACAATAGTCACCAACAATATAATCTTTTTGACAACAAACCATCCAACGGGAATCATCGTAATCTTTTACACATTGTTCAGTGTTTGTGCAATAACTTTCGCACAATCCAGTTTCTGAATTACAAGAGCCACATTTGCAATCATTTTCATGTCGACAACGCATAATTTCGTGCCGCTCTTCTTCTTCCATTTCATCAGGTTGAATTAAATCTTTATGAAACTCATATGCCAACTCAACTGTTTCACCTTCCTCACAAACAGATACATCTCCCTCAAATGGTGTAATATTTACAAATGTTGAAAATGGTGCATTCCAATTTGACTGTAAAATTTGCTTACATACATCAGATGGTACATTGGATACAAATATTTCAAAGAAATCAAGAAATTGAGGGTGCATTCGGGCTTGTATCGGATAGCCTGTACGCATAACATTTCCCATTTCCATTTCTATATCACCGATATGATTGTTTTCAATTAATTGGTTCATACGAAATGAAATGTCATTCACCCGAATGTTTAATTCATTAATGGTTTCGTTGGCTTGATATTTGTTAAATGCGTAGCGATAGCCCTGAATAGCACCGATTGAAAGGACGCCAACAACCGCTAAAACACCAAGCATTTCTAGCATAGAACGACCATGTTCTAATTGTTTAAAACATTTTATGATTCGCATGTTAGCTCCTTTTTTAATGGAATTAATAATTAGTTATTTTAATTGAATGTGTATAAAATTGCAACATTTTTTTATAATTTAAAATATCTTTTAATTTTTTTTATATTTTATGTTATCGTCTTGTTTATCATATTTTTTCTGCTTTGTCATTTTGAAACTCCTTGCATACAAATCTGTATTTAATTGATATCAAAAAAGAACGCATCATTTTAATGCGTTCTTTTTTGTAAAAATAGATTATAAATGATCGGTTGATAAAGGTTCTCCGCCTAAAATATGAACATGTAAGTGAGGAACTTCTTGACCACTGTTTTTGCCAGAATTGAAAACCAGACGATAGCCATCTTCTTGTAAGCCCAGTTTTTCTGCCGTCCGAACAATCGCTCTCATATATCCCGCAATTTCGGGAGCGGTTGAATGTTCAATGAAATCGGCAAAATTAACAACCATTGCTTTTGGTATAACAAGTGCGTGAATTTTTGCTTTTGGTGCAATATCATAAAATGCCAAAGCAAATTCATCTTCATAAATCGGGTTTGTCGGAATTTCTCCTCTTAAAATTTTAGCAAAAGCATTATCTGAATTATATTCCATGTGTTCTCCTTTCTTTTTAGTTGCTTTTTTTATTTCTTTTGCTAAAATACCATTGACAGCAAAAAGGTTCAACGAAAAAAAAGGATTTTTTATGAAAAAAAATGTTAAGTGTTTTGTTTCTTTATTATTTTTAAGTTTGTTTTTTATAACGCCTGCATTTTGTGCTGATTTGTTTGTAATGACGGATATTCCCATCTACGGTGAAGCAAAAACGGCTTCTGAAGCGCGTGAAAAAGCCTTAACTATCGGTAAAAAGCAAGCTTTTGTGGATTTGTTGGATACCATTGTTTCTAAACAAGACAGAAGTAAAGTTGTTATAGAAGAAGATACGATGATAGAATCGTTTGTATCGGATGTTTCCGTAGATAATGAGAAAGCAAGCTCTACAACATATTACGGCTCGTTGACGGTTCGATTTAAGGCTCCTGAAATTCGGCAGTTTTTAGAAACGACAAATGTATCATTTTTGGCAAGATTGCCTCAGCCGTTTTTAATTTTACCGGTTTATCAGAATGAACGTGGTATTCAAATTTTATCAGAAAATAATCCGATGGTAAATATTGTTCGTAATCAAATGCCTGCGACTCGTTTGTTTCAGTTTAAAACATTGCAGGGAGATGATAAAGATATAGCAGCTGCCAATGCGGGGGTTATTGAGCATAATAATCAGGCATTGAAAGCATTGGCCGGTAAAAATTTTGTTTCACAAATTTTAATCTTGAAAATTCAGAAACAAGGTATTCAATACACCGTTTCCACAGAAGTATGGCCAAAAGGAGCTGCTCCTGAAGCGGAAATTAATTTTACAATAACGGATGACAGAGATTCGGAATCTCGTGTTTGTGCCGATTTAATTCATGATGCCGTACGTGCTATGTCAAAAAAATGGTTGTATTTAGCTCAAAATTCAACTCATCCGATAACGGTTTATCAAGTATATGCTCCGATTGAAAAAATATCTGATTTATCTAAAATGAAACAAAAACTAACAAAGTTGAATTTTGCTGATAAAGTGGATATTAAAGGATTTTCCAATAAAAAACTGGCGGTTGATTTTCATTATCGGGGTGGAGTTGGTGAGTTAGGTGAAAAATTAAGATTAAATAATTTAATTTTAACGGCGGTTGCAGATGAAAATGGTCAAATGATGTATTTATTGACCGAACCGAATAAGGGATTGGCAGAACCGACAGAGGCAGATATACAGACAATACAATAAAGGAGTTACTTTAATATGAGAGATTTTGCAAAAAAATGGCTGACAAAAGAACATAAAGCTTTTTTAATCGTTGCTTTTGTTTTGTTTTTGTTAGGATGGTTCGCTTATCACATTTCAAGCATTTTATTGCCTTTTGTTTTGGCATTTGTTTTTGCTTATTTATTACATCCGGCTGTTGTTGCTCTTGAAAAAAAACGATTTCCCCGTTGGTTAGCAACATCGGTTGTAATGGCTTTGTTTGTTGTTTTTATTTTGGGTGTTTTCTTGATTGTTGTTCCTATTTTGCAAACACAAATCTTTGCTTTGGTGGCAAAATTACCGGCTGTTGTTCAAAAAATATGGAATCATATTCAGCAACTTATTATTTACACCAAAGAAACAATTACACCTGAACAATTAAGTGATATTTCTAATACAGTTTCTAAAACAGTACTGTCAGTTGCAAATTCTGTTGTTGCGGGTATTGTTAAGTTTGTTTCAGGTGGTGTTGTATTCTTTAATTTGGTTTCCATGTTTATGATTACCCCGATTATTTTGTTTTATATTTTGCGTGATTGGAGAGGAGTTGAAAGTCAAATGTCAGATTTTGTGCCGAAAAAATATAAAAAAGATTTAGGCGGATTGTGGCAGGAAATCAATAATGTTTTATCCGGTTTCATTCGTGGACAGTCTATGGTTTGTCTGTTCTTGGGTATTTTTTACGGTATCGGGCTTTCACTTGTCGGATTAGAATCGGGTTTGCTTGTCGGATTTTTGGCTGGTGTGTTATCATTTATTCCATATTTTGGATTTTTGACAGGCATTGTTTTAAGTGTTATTTTAGGCATTTCAATGGATGCTTCTTTGGGACAATGGATTGGTATCGCCATTGTGTTTATGTTGGGACAAATTTTAGAAGGATACGTTTTAACGCCTAAATTAGTTGGTGATAAAGTAGGCTTGCATCCTGTATGGGTAATTTTTGCTTTGTTTGCCGGAGGTGTTTTGTGTGGTTTTGTCGGTATTTTAATCGCTGTCCCTGTTGCTGCCGTTATTGGGGTGGTTATTAGAAGATTATTAAAATGGTATCATACCTCTCCGATATATTTAGGAAAATCAAAGGAAAAATAAATGTCGGAGCAACTTGCTTTTTCTTTAACATATCGTCCGGCATTCGGTCGTAGTGATTTTTTGGTTTCATCTTGTAATCAAGAAGCAGTGGCATGGATAGATAAATATCCGAATTGGTCAACCAATGCGTTGGTTATTTGTGGTGAAAAAGGTAGTGGTAAGTCTCATTTGGCTTCTATTTTTTCACAAGTACAAATTGATGCTTCAGCTTTAACTGTTGATTATGCACTTTCTGAAACAGCCAACAAAGTTGTTGTTGAAGATGTTGATTTTTTGCGTGATGAAAATGCCCTGTTTCATTTGTATAATAATTTAACGGCAAGAAACGGAGCTTTGTTAATGACGGCAACTCGCATGCCGATGTTTCGTTTAAAAGATTTGCAATCACGCTTTAATTCCGTACCGAAAGTTTTTATTTCTATGCCGGATGAAGAATTATTGGGTGCGGTTTTGACAAAGGCTTTTTATGATAAACATTTGTTGATAGATTTAAAAGTTGTTGACTATGCGTTGGCTCGTATTCCACGTTCATTTGAAGTGATACAACGTTTAATAGAAGAAGCGGATACGTTGTCATTACAACGAAAACAACGGATTACCATTCCTTTAATGCGACAAGTAATTGAACAGGTTTTAACAGTTAAAAAGGAACAAAACGAACAACCTGATTTGTTTGATAATACTTTTGGTCAGTTGTTTTAAAACCTTATTTTAAATGCTGAATTAATCCAAAACAGACAAGAGAAAAAGCTTGTCTTTTTTGTTTTTTTGGTTATACTGTTTGTAGAGAGGATAATATGAAGAATTTTGTGCGTATTTTATCGGGAATTTGTTTTTTTTGTATTGGCGTGTTTTTGTGTGTTTCTTGTCTGTCATATCACACATCAGATGAATCGTTTAATACGGCAAGTTCATTTCCCGTTCAAAATTGGTTAGGATTTTATGGTGCTGTTTCAGCTGATATTTTAATACAATTATTTGGCAGATATGCTTTATTGATTCCGATAAGTGCGTGTGTATTTGGTTTGTTTTTGTTATTGAGAAAAAGATGGTTGTTTTTCCGATTCGTCATGTTTTTAATGGGGTTGCTTGGAGCTGCTTGGTTGAGTGGTGGTTCAGCTGTTCCTGTTGATGGGACTTGGCTTAATTCTGGAACAGGCGGTTTTATCGGTTTTTATTTAAGACAATGGATTGATGTTGATTTAGGAATGTATCAATACATTGCATGGGGATTGGTTGTTATTTGTTTTATATTTAGTTTAGCGGTTCCTGTTAGATTGATTTGTCGGTGGAGTTCGAAAAAAGTATCACAAACGGTTTCATCCGTACATTTGCCTCAAATTGATTTGAAAAAGGTTGTTATGCCTTTAAATTTAAAGCGACAAGAGCGGATTGAGTCACCATTTGTGGAAACTAATGTTGTTGAGGAAACATCAGACCTTGAACAAATTACTGAATTGACACAACCGAATAAGACATCATTTTTCAGTCGTTTGAAAAAAGATAATTCATCAAAAGTAAATGAACGTGTTGAACCGGTATTTGATTTTGGTGAAGTATTGGAGAAACAAAATAATGATGTTAACGATGAACATCCGTCTTCTCAGAAGGAATCTTTATTTAAAAAGATGACTAAAAAATCGGTAGAAAAATCAGAAACGAGACAAAAATCAATCAAAAAAGATAAAGGTACGCAAATGCCAACAGCAGGTCAAGATAAAGATTCGTTGGAATTGCCTTCGTCTGCATTACTTGATGAAGTGAAAGGAAGCACGGCACAAGTTTTGTCAAAAGACGCTATGGAAAAAATTTCACGGGATTTAGAACGTGTATTGGCACAATTTGGTGTGAAAGGATCTGTTATCGGTTTTCATCCGGGGCCGGTTGTAACGCTTTATGAATTTTTACCGGCTGATGGAATTAAAGCGGCTCGTGTTATTTCTTTGGCAGATGATGTGGCAATGAAAATGAGTGTTGTCTCGGTTCGTATGGCTGTTATCCCCGGTACTTGTTACATCGGAATTGAAATGCCGAATAAACAGCGTGAAACTGTTTATATTCGGGAAATGATTGAAAATATTAATTTCCAAACAAATAGTGGTGCATTACCTCTTATTTTGGGTAAAGATATAGGAGGAACACCTGTTTTTGCTGATTTAGCCAAAATGCCTCACTTGTTGGTTGCAGGTACGACCGGTTCCGGTAAATCTGTTGGTATTAATACGATGGTTTTGTCATTATTATATCGTTTTACGCCGGCAGAATGTCGAATGATAATGGTTGATCCGAAAATGGTTGAATTGTCAGTCTATAATCGGATTCCGCATTTGCTTACACCTGTTGTTACAGAGCCTGAAAAAGCTGTTGTGGCCTTGAAATGGGCTGTTCGTGAAATGGAAGACAGATATCGTTCTATGAGTCAGTTAGGTGTACGGAATATTTCCGGATATAATCAAAAATTAGTGCAAGCAGCCAAAGAAGGGCGTGTGTTAACCAGACGTGTTCAAACAGGTTTTGATCCGGAAACAGGACGCCCGATTATTGAAGAACAACAGTTTGATTTGACCCCTATTCCATATATTGTCATCATTGTTGACGAAATGGCTGATTTGATGGGTCGTTGTGGTAAAGAGGTTGATCCGCTCATTCAACGGTTGGCGCAAATGGCTCGTGCTGTCGGTATTCATTTGATTTTGGCAACTCAACGTCCGTCTGTTGACGTGATTACCGGTACGATTAAATCAAATTTCCCGTCTCGTATGTCGTTCCAAGTGCAAAATAAAATTGACTCTAGAACAATTTTATCTGAACCGGGCGCAGAAAGATTATTGGGTAAAGGTGATATGTTGTTTATGCCGGCGGGTTCATCTCCTCAACGTGTCCATGGGCCGTTTGTAAGTGATGATGAAGTTGAACGGGTTGTTCATCATTGGGAATTACAGGCAGAGCCTGAATATGTAGAGGCTGTTACACAAGATGTTGATGGCGGTTCTATCGGAACGTCCGGTAATGTTGGTGATGTAAGTGGTGTGACAGAAAGCGGTGATTTATATGATAAAGCTGTTGCGATTGTATTGCGAGATAAGAAACCGACTACCAGTTATATACAACGGCAACTACGAATCGGTTATAATAAAGCTGCTGATTTGATTGACAGAATGGAAGCAGAAGGGATTGTTTCAAAACCAAACATAGCAGGTAAAAGAGAAATTATTGTCCCGACGGATAATGCTTAAATATGAAGAAGGAGAATATATGAGAAAAAGAGTAGCAAGTTTGTTTTTAGGGGTGTGCTGTATGATGTTTTCTGTTCATACATATGCCGATATTGATAAGCGGATTGATACGCCTCAAAATCGTGAGATTTTAAAAAAAGTTGAAACGGCATATAATAAAATTCGAACATTGAAAGCAAAATTTGCACAGTTTAATTCTAAAATGCAAGATGATTTACAAACCGGTGAATTGTATTTGTCTCGGCCGGGTGAAATGCGTTTGGTTTATGAAAAGGGTTCCCCGTTAGAATTTTATGCACATAACGGTTATTTGATTTATCATGATAAAGATTTGAAGGAAGTCAATTATTTTGAATTAAGTCAAACACCTGTCAGTTTAATATTAAAAGATAAGCTGAAATTTGATGATCCGGACTTTTTGGTAACGGATGTTCGTATGGTGTTAGATGAATATTTTGTTACGGCTATTAAAAAAGATGCACGTGAATTAGGTAGTTTGACTTTGATTATTGATAAAGATACAATGCAACTAAAACAATGGGATGTTGTAGATATAGAGGGAATTAAATCAACTGTTTCGCTTTATGAAACTCAATTCAATGTTTCTGTTGACAAAAACATATTTTTGTTTCATAATCCATACAAAAAGAAAAAGAAATAACAAAAGGAGTTCCATATGCGTTTAATGTTGTTATCTACCGTATTAGCTGTTGTTGCTTGGAATCAAGCCGTTTTTTCAGCACCGGCAAAAGGTTGTTCTTATTCTCCATTGCAACAGGTTATTCGTACGGCTCGTACAGATTCTGATATTTTAAAATTAATTGATAATCAGGTCAATTTAAACATTAAACCTCGTTGTGGCGGTAATGTAATGCAGTTGGCTATTTTAAGAGGAAATCCGAGTTTGGTTAAGATTTTAATTGACCAAGGTGGTTTGGATTTAAATGAACTTGTGTCCAATACTGATTATCCTATCCCAGGTGCACCAAAAGAAATCCCGCTTATCTTTTTTGCCGCTTATTATTCACCTAGAATTGAAATTATGAATTTGTTGTTGAATGCTAATGCTGAAGTATTAAAAACAGATTCACGCGGAGAAACAATTTTGTGGTATTTAGATAAAAATCCGGTTTTGATGAATACGGAACTTGTTGACAATTTAACACAGCAATTAATTATGGCAGATACACGTGAGCGTAATAATTCTAAGGAATTGGATAATGGTCGAACAAAAAATGAGCGTGCTAATGATGAAACGGATAATTCATCACCCAAACAGCAAATATCACAACGTAAGCAAGAACGACGTAATTTTGCTCAAAAACAACAAGAAAAATCAGATTTGGGTGTCGTAGAATCTGAGCCTGATAATCCATATAAACCAAACGATAATGGTATAAATCAAACAGATTTTTAATAAAATTTAAGGATTGAATAATGAGTAACGAAGTTGGTTCTGATGGTTTGGTTAAAGACAGTTGTTATTCAAAGGCAATTAATTTAACGTATAAAACTGCATTGAATAATTTATGTCTTCTTTTGTACTATCCGAAGTGGGATGGGAAAGATGAGTCAATAAGTGATCATGCGGGAATGCTTGAAGATGAAATGGTTCAAACACATTTGGAGCAACTGGGTGATTTAAAGAATGTTCTCGGTAAATTGAATTATTTTGAACAAAATAAATATACGTACGTTAAACCTGAAATAGAAAAAGAAGCTCGTAAAGATTTTAAAATAGCCATGGAGAATGAGCTTTCTTCTTTGTATAAAGATTATAAAGAACAATTCAACCCCGAGTTACCATGGAATTATTCAGTTGTTAATAGATATATGGAAACATATGATAAGGTGTTTGGTCGTGAAGAATTAATGCGTGTGCCTGCGGTTCGTTCTTTTAAAAATGATTATGAAGCATATATACAACAGGATTTTAGTAAACAAAAATCAAAAAGTAACGCTATAACAAAAAATGATGTAAAAAATGGATTGCTTTTAAGATTTGCTGAAACATCTAATAATGTAGGAAATGAACCCATGAAGGAGTTTGAGCTCAATTTAAATCGTTCCGATACAAGTTCAAAGGTATAATGATAGGATAAAAATCTAAATAAATCAATAGGAAATCAAAAAAAACAAAAACAGTATAAAAAAAGCTTGCATTTTGTTTTTTTATCGTGTATAAATACATTACACAAGGCCGATTTAGCTCAGTTGGTAGAGCAGTTGATTTGTAATCATCAGGTCGTCAGTTCGAATCCGACAATCGGCACCATTTATCCCTTAAAGAAAATCTTTAAGGGATTTTTTTTATTTTTGACAATGTGAATATGGGTTATTCAATTAATTGTCTATATCGGCAGTTTTCTTTGATATTTGTAAGAATTGTTAATGCAAAATCTTGTAATATATTAATTTTTTTATCTATACATATTTTTTTGAGTATTTATTTGATTTTAAAAGATATTTTCAAAGAAAAACGAATCCAATTAATGCGATTCGGTGTCAATTTATGGTATTTTAAGTCAAAATGCATCAAAATCACGTCTATTTTATTCGTAAAATCGTTAAAAAAATAGCTAAAATATTAATAAAAGTTAAATAAATATGAATAAATTTTAAAATTTTTTTAAAAATTTTTCAAGCTCTGTATTTAAATATAACTTATTGTTTTAAATGATTTTTTAGTGGTTTTTTAATAAAATAATTTTTATAATAATTAACAAAACTTTAAATAAAAGTTAAAAATTTCTTTACAAATAGTTAATTTTGTGTATACTAAAAATTGTAGTTACAACTGTTCCAAATTAGTAAGAAAGGAATTAATTATGACAGGATATAAATTAACAAGAAAAAATACGCTTGCAATTTGTGCAAGTAATGGTATTAAGTTTGGTTGCCACGACACAGGCTTGGTCTGCTCCGGCTACATTAAATGATGCTGTTACGTTAAATGAAGTGCGTACAGATGCGAAAACACCGGTGGAAACAGACCCACAAACTCAAATAGATAATTATCAATATCAAATTGATGGTAAATACGTTCTTGATCCATCAAAAGTCATTGCCAAAGGTGATTTTGATTATCTTGATAAAAACGGAGACAGAACCAATTTAGGTGCTAATGATAATCCGGATTATGTTTTAAGTGCTTCAAATGGCAAAGATTATGATGCTGCTAAAGGTGATAAAATTCTTGAAAGCGATTATACGGTTTCAACTTCAAAAGGCAGTCTAGGATTAGATAAAATCAAAACAGATACAGATGGTAATTTAAGTAAAGACGGTTATACATATAATGGTATTTCTTTAGAAACATCAGTTTTGGACCGAATCGATAGTGGTGCTTATACATACACAGACAAAAATGGCAAAGAATATGCTTTGCAAGTTGTACAAGATGCGAGTGGTAACTATATCGGTGTTATTCCGAAAGATTTAGTCAGTGATTCGGTTGCTGTTACAAATGCAAATCAAGCATACGGCAAATTTACGCAAGACCAAACAGCATATAATGGTATTTATGAAACTTGGTCAAATGATAATGACTCATATCAAAATACTTTGAATAACTATAATGAAGATGTTGATACATTAGGTAAATATGAAGATAACTACAAAACATTTGCTGATGCTTCAACGCAATATGGTGAATTTGCTGCTGATGAAACAAAATATGTAAATTATACTGGTTCATTGGGTGGTATCATTGATAACCGTGCTGAAACGATTGCTAAACAAACAGTTAGTGAAGCCATTAATGGTGAATTAGAAGGTTTAGACGGTATTGTTGGTAAAGTTGATGCTAATGAAGAAAATATTGCAAGCAACAAAAAAGCTATTGAAGAAAATGCAACTGATATTGAAACGAATACAGCCAATATTGCTAAAAATACAACTGATATTGCAACAAATACAGCCAATATTGCTAAAAATACAGCAGCAATTGATGTGTTAAATGGCGATGTTAATACGGAAGGATCTGTCAAGCATACAGTTTACAACGAAGCTCAAAATGGTAAGTACGATGGCCAAGTCTTGAATGGTTCTGATGCAACAACATTGGGTGGTGCTTTGTCGGATACAATTGGTCAAGTTAATACATTAAACGGTGATGTTAATACGGCGGGTTCTGTTCAACATACAGTTTACAACAATGCTGAAAATGCTGTATATTCAGGTACACAAGTTGCAGGTACGTCAACACGTGCAACAGCAACATTAGGTAGTGCTTTGTCTGCAACAACCGAACAGGTAAATATCAATACAGGTAATATTGCAACAAATACAGCCAATATTGAAACCAACAGACAGAATATTGCAAGCAACTTGGCAAAAATTGAAACAAACCGTCAATCTATTGCTGATTTGAGAAGTGATTTCAATGCTCAAAATGTACGCAATGAAGCTCGTTTCAGTAAAGTTGAAAAGAAAATTGAAGAAGTCAGTGATGAAATGAATAAAGGCTTGGCCTCAACGGCCGCATTAACTTCTTTGGTGCCATTATCCAGCAGACATAGAACACAGTTGTCTTTGGGTATGGGTGGTTATCGTGATAAACAAGCGGTTGCTGCCGGTGGTTACCATTATGTAGCAGGCAATGTATTGTTAAATGCAGGCGTTGCTTGGGGAGGAGATAATAGTGTATCATACAAAGCAGGTGTAACTTACGGATTCTAATTTGGTGGTTCTCCCCCCAAAGGCACCCTCATAGAAATATGAGGGTGTTTTATTTTTGAAAAATGTCAAAACTAATACTTCATATTGTTAAATAGACCTTGACAATTTTGTTTTTTTAGTGATAAATTACGTTCAGTTTTATAACAGCTAACAAAAGGAGTAAAAAATGGCTATTGAAAGAACTTTCTCTATGATTAAACCCGATGCAACGGCTCGTAATTTAACAGGAGCAATTAATGCTAAAATTGAAGAAGCAGGATTGCGTATTGTTGCACAAAAACGTGTACATATGACACGTCAACAAGCCGAAAGATTTTATGCAGAACATGAAGGTCGTCCGTTCTTTGAAGAATTGGTTGAATTTATGTCTTCTGCTCCGATTGTTGTTCAGGTTTTAGAAGGTGAAAATGCAATTGTTGCTTATCGTACGGTTATGGGTAAAACAGATCCGGCTGAAGCTGATAAAGGTACTATTCGTGCCGAATTTGCCGAAAGTAAAGGTCGTAATTCCGTACATGGTTCCGATTCGCCAGAATCAGCCGCTCGTGAAATTGCTCAATGGTTCAGTGTTAACGAAATCGTTGGATAAGATTGACGGTATCAGACAAAAAGCCGTGTTGTCAAACACGGCTTTTTATGTAAAAAAGAAAATTGTTTATAAATTCTTAATGAAAATATGATACATTAAATAAGATGTACAAAACGATAGGAGTGTATAATGACTGAACAACCACACATTCCGGTATTGCTGAATGAAGTATTAGAATATTTAAATTGTCAGGAAGCCGGTGTTTATGTGGATGGTACTTTTGGTGCCGGTGGTTATACACGTGCTATTTTAAATGCTAATATTAGTAACAAAGTTTATGCATTTGACAGAGATCCGTCTGTTTGGGAAACAGCTGAAAAATTCAAAAAAGAATATGGTGAAAGATTTGTTTTTATTGCCGATTGTTTTGGTAATGTATTAAGTCATATTTCGGAAAAAGTGGATGGTTTTGTTTTAGATATAGGCGTTTCTTCAATGCAGATTGATAAACCTGAACGGGGTTTTTCGTTTCGATTTGATGGTCCGTTAGATATGCGTATGGCACAAAACGGTATTTCAGCTCGTGAAGTTGTTAATATGTTTAGTGAGCAGGAGTTGGCAGATATTTTATATAAATACGGTGAAGAAAGAGCTTCACGTCGTATTGCTCGTATGTTGGTACAAGAACGTTTAAAACATCCTATTATTACGACAAAACAACTTGCTGATTTAGTTCACAAAGTGATGCCTAAACCAAAAGACGGATCTGATAGTGCTATGCGTACGTTTCAGGCTTTGCGTATTTTTGTCAATGATGAGTTAAGTGAGTTAGAACGGGCATTGGAATCGTCTTTTGATTTATTGGCAACAGGTGGGCGCTTGGTTGTGGTAACGTTTCATTCGTTAGAGGATAGAATCGTCAAGAACTTTTTAATTCAAAATTCTGCTTTAAAACCAAACGGAAACAGACACATGGTTAAAGGTTACGAACCGTTGCGAAAATATGATTTTGAGGTAGCAACCAAAAAAGCTGTGAAACCAAGCGAAACGGAGCTTAAACATAATTCACGAGCTCACTCGGCAAAATTGCGATGCGGTATTCGGTTGGAGGGTTTATGAAACAATTGTTTTTAAATCTTTTTTGTTTTATGCTTGCCTTAATATCGGGTATTTCTCTGTTCGTTCTAAAATATCATGTTAAAGAATTGGAAGAAACATTAAAAGTAACGCATCGTGAAATTTTGCAAACAAAAAGAGATATTCATATGTTGGAGGTTGAATGGGCGCATCTAAATGATCCGGCTATTTTATTAGATATTGTTCAAAAACATACAAATTGGGAAATTATTTCGCCAAAACAAATCAGTATATTATCAGATATCCCGATGAAACCTGTTTTGTTGCCGGCAGAACCCGAAGTTGTATCTGAACAAAAAAAGGAAGACGGCGCTAAAACGGTTGAAAAGAAAACAATTAAAGAACAAATTAAAGTTGCTGTTTCAACATCCAAAACAAAACCAACAGTCTTACAGCAATCATCTAAAAAGGGAACAAAAACAAAAGAAGTAACCAAACAAACTAATAATACAAAAGAAAGTTTTTCTTTGAAAAAAGGATCGGAAGCCCTTTCTTCTTTGAAAGAAAGGAGAAATTAATCATGTTTCGTAAAAAGAAAGAAATCTTTTATTATTTAGGGCAAGAAGTTCCTATTAATCCAGACGATAAATATAAATGTTTGGATATGGCGACAAGAGGGGCATTACAGCAGGCAAATGCTCGCATTACGATTGTTATGCTTGTTTTTGGGTTGTGTTTTGCCATTATTGCGGGTCGTTTGTTCCAGTTGAGTGTGATGAATTATCAGTCTCGTCAATTTACACCATCTGTTTTGAAAACAGAGATAGATTTTTCCCGTTATAATATATTGGATAGGAATGGTATGATTTTGGCAACCAGTATTCCGACAAAAGATTTATCGGTTAATCCAAAAAAAGTCAAAGCAAAAGACAGAGCAGAAGTGGCCCGAAATTTAGCTTCTGTTTTGTCGGATGTATCGGAGGAAGAAATTTTGAAGAAATTAAATTCATCCGGTTCATTTCGGTATATTAAACGAAAAATTACACCACAAGAACAACAAGACGTAAATTGGTTGGGATATTATTTTTTGCAGGAAACTCCTGGTGAAAAACGGGTTTATCCGCAAGGGAATTTGTTTTCTCATTTGTTGGGAACGGTTGATATTGATAATTATGGGACGTCCGGTTTAGAAAAGGCTTATGATAAAACGTTGCAGTATAAAGATTTAGTATTATCTCTTGATATTACAGTTCAGGAAATTGTCCGCAAAACATTGCAGGAACAAATTGCCAAATATAAAGCAACCGGCGGTATGAGTTTGGTTATGGATGTGCGTACAGGAGAAGTGATTGCCAGTGTGTCTTTGCCTGATTATGATCCGAATCAGCCGATTGACGGGAAAGGTGATAATAGATTTAATAAGGCGACATTAGGTGTTTATGAATTTGGTTCTGTTTTTAAATTATTTACTGTTGCTATGGGGTTAGATCATAAACTTATTAAGCCTACAGATAGTTTTGATGCGACAAAACCGGTTAAAGTAAACCGTAAAATTATTTCGGATTTCAGAGGGCAAAATCGTTCATTGCTTGTGCCGGAAGTTTTGATTCATTCCTCTAATATCGGTGCTTATCGGATTGCCTCAAAAGTTGGGTATCAAAAGCATCGTGATTTCTTAAAAAAATTAGGATTTTATGAACCTTTACCGATTTTATTACCTGAACGAGCCAGAACACAAGTGCCTCGTTCAAAAAAATGGTCTGAGATTACAACAGCTACCGTTTCATACGGATATGGGATATCTGTTTCACCTTTGCATATTATCAGTGCTGTTTCAGCTTTGGTTAACGGAGGATATTATCGTGTGCCGACATTTTTAAAAGACGGAAACAAAGGAAAACCTGAATTTCAAGTCATTTCAGAAAAAACCTCACAAATTATGAGACATATGATGTGGGGTGTCATTAATTGGCAGATGAAAGAAAATGATTTGGGTTATGGATATGCTATAGGTGGTAAAACAGGAACGGCAAACTTAATTAAAAATGGTAAATATGTACAAGGTTCATCCAGAACGACTTTTGTCGGTGCCTTTCCGATGAATGATCCGAAATATGCCGTAATGGTTACATTAGAAGATCCGAAAGTCATCACAGAAACACGTGGGTTTAATAATGCCGGTTGGAATGCTAAACCAACGGGTTTAATGATTATGGAACGAATTGCCTCTTATTTGGGCATTGCACCAGATGAACCATGGTCGCAACCGCCTTATATGAAACGAGCCATTACAAATTCATTAGAAGCTAAAAAAGCAAAGAGAAGGTAAAATATGAAGTTTTCTGATTTTTTGGAATATACAAAATTTTTATTTGATTCAGTTGTTTATCCTGATAATAAATCGGTAGATTTGTTCGTTGATAAAGACATTCTTGGTATAAGCAATCAATCGGCGCAATCATGTGAGAATATGATTTTTGTTGCTGTTAAAGGTGCAAAATTTGATGGGTTGGATTTTGTTGAACAGGCTGTTCAAAATGGTGCTATTGCTGTTGTATCTGACAGATTGATACAAACCAGTGTGCCTGTTATTTTAACATCAGATGTTCGTCATGCGATGGCAGTTATGGCAAGTGTACTTTATCCGACTCCCAATATGTGTCAATTAGCCGTTACAGGTACAAACGGTAAAACATCAACGGCGTATTTTGTTAGACAAATATTAAATCATTTAAATTGTTTGACGGCAAGTATCGGTACAATCGGTATAGAATCACCCGTATATAATCAATCCTCCTCTTGTACGACTCCGGATAGTATATCAATGCATCGTGCTCTATGTGAATTAGCTAATAAAGGTGTTCAGGCAACTGTTATGGAGGCATCCAGTCATGGATTACATCAAAAACGATTGGATGGTATTACTTTTAAAGCAACGGCTTTTACTAATTTAACAAGAGATCATTTAGATTATCATCAGACAATGGCAGATTATTTAGATGCTAAAATGCTTTTGTTTACGCAAAGAACGGATAAAAACGGATTAGTTGTTGTGAATGCAGATACCCCAGAATGTGAAACAATTGTTTCAGCTGTTCAAAAACAAGGGATTCAGGTATATACATACGGTGTTAACGGTCAAGAATTGAAATTATTATCACAAAAACCAACTGTTAACGGGCAGGATATTGTTGTCAATGTGTTAGGTCAAGAATATGCTTTATCTGTTAATATTTACGGTGAATTTCAGGTAATGAATATTTTGTGTGCTGTTGGGTTGTGTTTGGGTGCGGGTTTGTCTGTTGAAGATATTATGCGTGTTTTGCCAAAATTACAAGCTCCTTCGGGTCGAATGGAATTAATAGATACGGTTAAAGGTTCTCAAATTTTTGTTGATTATGCACATACACCGGATGCTTTGGAACGTGTTTTGTTGTCCTTGCGACCTCATACGGAAAATAGGCTTGTTTGTTTATTTGGTTGTGGTGGAAACAGAGATACGGGTAAACGTTCACAAATGGGGAAAATCGCTGAAAAATTGGCTGATGTTGTGTATATAACTGATGATAATCCTCGTTTTGAAGATGCGGCACTGATTCGTCAGGAAATTAAAAAGGCTTGTCCAAAAGGGATTGAAATTGGTGGACGAATTAAAGCCATTGGCACAGCGGTTCATTCATTGGAAGAGGGTGATGTTTTGGTTTTATGCGGAAAAGGACATGAAACAGGACAAACTGTTGGAACAACAGTATACCATTTTAATGATAAAGCCGAAGTATTGGCGCAAACGGCATTGTTGAAAAAAGAAGTTTTATGGGATTCTTCTGAATTGTCTATGGTTTTTAATACGCCTGTTTCTTCGGAAATTAAAGTAACAGGTATCTCTATTGATACGCGTACGTTAGAACCAGGTGATATGTATATCGCATTAAAGGGTGAACATTTAGACGGTCATCAGTTTGTTGAAATGGCGTTGGACAAGGGAGCTGTTGTTTGTTTGGTAGATCATTTGATTGATACTGTTCCTACCACAAAACAAATTGTTGTTTCAGATACAATGTTGGGATTGGAATCGTTGGCACGGTTTGCCCGTATGAGAAGTGAAGCGGTTTTTATCGGTATTACGGGGAGTTCCGGCAAGACGACAACGAAAGAAATGTTAAAAGCCGTTTTAAGTGAACAAGGACGAACATTTGCCACATCAGGCAATTTTAACAATCAAATCGGTGTGCCGCTTATGTTGGCTCGGATGCCTTTAAACACGGAATATGCCGTGTTAGAGATGGGTATGAATCATACAGGTGAAATGACGTATTTATCTGATTTGGTTCGTCCGAATTATACGTTAATAACAGTTATTGGATCGGCTCATCGGGCTTATTTTAAGGATGATGGAGCTATTGCCGAGGCAAAAGCAGAAATATATACATATGCCGATAAATCTGGTGGAACGGTTATTAATAAAGATTGTCCTTTTTTTGACTTTTTGTCTGATGTTGCTCATCAATATGGTATTCGTAAAATTATTTCATATGGTAGTACAAAAAATGCCGATTTTGAAATGATTTCTTGTTCTGTTGGTGCCGGTCAAACTAAAATTAAAATGAAATGGCATGGGACGGAATATGCATATCAAATTGCTTTTACGGGAAAACATTTTGCTTTGAATTCTTTGGCAGTTTTGGCAATGACGGATATTGTCGGTGCTAGTGTTGAGTTGGGTATGAAAACTTTATCACAAATAAAACCGACGTCTGGACGGGGTGCAACGGAAAAGATCAGATTAAAGAATGGTGTAGAAGTAACATTAATTGATGATGCATATAATGCGAATCCAATGTCCATGAAAGCATCTATACAAACGTTAGGTGCATATCGTTTAGGGAGACGGATAGCCGTATTGGGTGATATGTTGGAATTGGGTGAAGAATCAAAAAAGTTACATGTTTCTTTGGCTCAGACATTAATTGAGAATGATATTGATAGTGTTTATACGGTCGGTACTGAAATGCAGGCATTGTATGATGTATTGCCAAAAGAAATGCAGGGTTATGCAACAAAAACCGTTGATGAAATGATAAAAATACTTGACAATTCATTACAAGTAGACGATACGGTTTTAATAAAAGCTTCAAACGGGATTGGTTTGAACAAAATTATTCACGCCTTGAAAGGAGAAAAATAAATGTTTTACTATTTATCGGCATTATCTGCTGATGTCAGCTTTTTAAATATTTTCAAATATATAACCTTTCGTAGCGGTGGAGCCTTAATGACGGCTTTTTTGATTATGCTTATTTTTGGTCCTCGTTTTATTTGTTGGTTAAAGAAAAAACAGGGAGAAGGTCAACCGATTCGGGAAGATGGTCCGCAAAGTCATTTATCAAAAAAAGGCACACCTTGTATGGGCGGTTTGCTTTTATTAACAGCCACTTTGGTTTCTTCCTTGTTATGGGCACAGTTAAGTAATCCGTATATTTGGGTATTGATTTTTGTTATGCTTGGGTTTGGTTTAGCCGGTATGGTTGATGATTACAAAAAATTAACACAACACAGTTCAAAAGGTATTTCGGGAAAACAAAAGATTTTTGCTCAATTTATTATCAGTTTAATTGCGTGTTTATGGTTGATTTGTTTAGAAAAAGGTTCTATGGGAACAACTTTAACGGTGCCGTTTTTTAAAGATTTTATGATTGATTTGAGCTATTTTTATATTCCGTTTGTTTTGGTTGTTATGGTTGGCAGTTCAAATGCCGTTAATTTAACAGATGGATTAGACGGATTGGTTAGTGTGCCTGTTATTATGTGTTGTTTGGTTTTTGCTATTATTGCCTATTTAGTCGGACGTGCAGATTATGCTCTATATCTTCATTTACATCAAGTGGAAGGAGCAGGTGAAATGGCTGTATTCAGTTGTGCCGTTATTGGAGCCACACTTGGATTTTTGTGGTTTAATGCACATCCCGCACAAGTGTTTATGGGTGATACGGGTTCATTAGCCTTAGGGGGTATATTGGGCGCTTTGTCCGTTGCAACAAAACAAGAATTTCTATTGGCGATTGCCGGCGGTGTTTTTGTTATAGAAGCTCTTTCTGATATTATTCAGGTCGGTTCATATAAATTAAGAGGTAAACGAGTCTTTTTAATGGCACCGATTCATCACCATTTTGAGAAAAAAGGATGGAGTGAAACAACAGTTGTTGTTCGTTTTTGGATTGTTTCTATTTTGTTGGCTTTATTGGCCTTGTCAACACTTAAAATCAGATAGGAAAGAGTATGAGCGGATATTTGAAAAAGCTGTGTTCTTATGTTAAAACAGGCTATTTAAGTTTGGACAGTGGTTTATTCTACGGTATAGCTGTTTTGATATTATACGGTATTTTTCTAACTTTTGCTGCCAGTCCCGGTGTTGCGGAACGAACGAATCGGGAAACATTTTATTTCATTAATCGTCAACTTGTTTTTTTAGTGCCAGCTATTATGGTTTTATGTGTTACAACCTTTTTAGATACCAAATTAATTCGTCGTATCAGTGGATTGGTTTTAATCGGTTCATTAATTTGTATGGTTTATGTTGTTTTATTTGGAACAGAAATACAAGGTGCAAAACGGTGGATTAATATAATGGGTGTCGGGTTACAGCCGTCTGAATTTGTGAAGCCCTCATTTGCGGTTGTATGTGCTTGGTTATTGGCATCCGGTCGTTTAATTAAAAAATTCCCCGGATATATTTGTGCTTTTATTTTAGTGGGAATTGTTTCACTACTGCTTTTATTACAACCTGATGTCGGTATGTTTATTACTGTTATCAGCATTTTTTCAGTTGAATTATTTTTATCGGGTATTCCTAAAATTGTTGTTGTTGTTTTAGGCAGTTTGTTTGTTGGATTCTTAACAATGGCCTACTTTGTTTTTGACCATGTTCATCAACGGGTTAATCGCTTTTTAAATCCAGAACAGGGTGAAGCATATCAAGTTGAGAAATCATTAGAAACACTTAAAAATGCCGGTTGGTTTGGAAAAGGACCAGGAGAGGGTATTGTTAAATACGAGTTACCCGATGCACATACAGATTTTATTTTGGCTGTATCAGCAGAGGAGTTTGGCTTTATTTTGACAGCTTTTTTAATCTGTACATTTGCCTTTGTTGTGTTGCGTGGTTTTTATTTAATGAAACAAGAAACAAAATATTTTTGTCAGATTGCTGTTGCCGGACTGTTGACACAAATTGCAATTCAGGCTATTGTAAATATGGGTTCAACACTCAATTTGTTGCCGACCAAAGGTATGACGTTACCGTTTATTTCATATGGAGGGTCTTCTTTGGTTTCTATCGGATTCGCATTCGGCATTATTTTGGGATTGACGAAACGGCGTGGTACGTTTAGTAACGGATTAGAGTAACAGAGAGGTTGCTATGACAGAAAACACAGAACAAAAACAAACAACAAAACAAGAAGCACCGTTGATTATTGTAACAACGGGTGGTAGTGGCGGACATATTTTTCCAGCCGAATCTATATCAGGAGCCTTATTAAAAAAAGGATATCGGGTTGCGTTTGTTACAGATAAACGGGGGGCCAACTTTCATTCATTGCCTAACGTGCAGACGTATCGGTTAGTAGCAGAATCGGTTGCTGGTGGATCACGTTTGCATAAAATAATGGCTATGATAAAGTTGTTGTTTGGTGCAGCTCAGGCACTTCATTTGATTATGAAATTAAAACCGTCATTAGTTATCGGTGTTGGGGGGTATGCTTCTTTTCCTGCCGTAATTGCAGCATATATGTGGGGTATTCCGGTTATGTTGCATGAACAGAATGCTGTTTTGGGACGGGCTAATCGGTTTTTATCTAATTGGATATTTGGCAAACGGGCAGAAGTAATTGCAACATCGTTTGAACCGACATTGTTGGTCCCTAGTAATATCCCACAAGTCCGAGTCGGTATGCCGGCAAGACCCCAGGTTTTAAAATCGGAAAAAACACCATATCAACCGATTAAAGATACCATTCAGTTGCTTATTTTTGGCGGTAGTCAAGGAGCCTCTTTTTTTAGTCGGAAATTTCCTGAAGTGCTGGCCTTATTGCCAGAAGAATTGCAACGTAAAATTGTATTGACACAACAAGCTCGTCCCGAAGATGAAGAATATTTACAGGAAGTTTATCAAAAAATACCATTTAAAAAAGTGACTATATCATCATTTTTTGATAACATGCCTATGTTGATTAAAGAGTCTCATTTGGTTATTTCTCGTGGTGGTGCATCAACGATTACAGAGTTGGAGATTATTGGACGACCGGCAATGATTGTTCCGCTACCGACAGCTGCGGATAATCATCAAATGGAAAATGCTCGTCAGTTTTGTGATGATGGTGCCGGTTGGTTGATTAATGAAAAAACGTTTTCAGTTGAACAGACAGCACAACGATTGACTGAATTGTTGCAGGATAAAGATATTTTGATAAATGCCGCTAGTTGTGCTTATAATCGCTCTAAGCCGGAAGCAGCTCAACAAGTTGCACAGTTGGCTGATAATATTATTAAAGGAAAAAAATAATGAAATTAACGTGTCCGTTACAAAAAATTCATTTTATCGGTATAGGTGGAATTGGTATGAGTGCCATAGCAGAAATGCTTGCTGATTTAGGTGTTCAGGTTCAAGGCTCTGATGCAAAAGAAAGTGCCAATACCATTCGTGTCCGTAATTCGGGTATTCCTGTTTATATCGGGCACTGTGCTGAGCATTTACAGGGAGTTGATGCTGTTGTGGTAACGAGTGCCATAACATCTGATAATCCGGAATTGCAAGAAGCGAAACGTTTGGGAATACCTATCGGCCATCGTTCAGAAATGCTTGCTGAAATTTTGCATTATAAACAAAGTATTTGTGTGTCGGGAACACATGGTAAAACAACAACATCTTCTTTGATTGCCAGTATGTTAATGACGGCAGAAAGAGATCCGAGTTTTATTATTGGCGGTATTTTAAATTCGCAAGCTTCCAATGCCCGATTAGGAAAAGGTGATTATGTTGTGGTGGAGGCAGATGAATCTGATGGTTCATTTTTGAAATTACCGACAAGTATTTCCGTTGTAACCAATGTTGACCCGGAACATATGGAATATTATCGTACCTTTGATAACATGAAAGCTGCTTATGGATTGTTTATGAAAAATACGGCTTTTTATGGTGCTTGTATAGCTTGCATTGATCATCCTGTTGTAAAAGAGTTGGTGACAAAAATTGAAAATAGACGTTGTATTACTTACGGAACGGATAAAGAGGCAAATGTGTATGCCGAAAATATTGTCGCAACGGAACGAGGAATGTGTTTTGATATTCGTATTTCTTATAAAAACAATGTTTGTTGTATGAAAAACGTATTTTTACCTATGTTTGGGCATCATAACGTGTTAAATGCGTTGGCAAGTGTTGCCGTTGGGTTTTATTTGGGGATAGAAGAACATTTTATCCGAAAGGCTTTATCTGAATTTTCAGGTATACAACGCCGTTTGACATATCGTGGTGTTTTAAACGATATGCCTGTTTACGATGATTATGCACATCATCCGATTGAAATTAGTGCGACGTTAAGTGCTGTAAGAGCCAGTACAAAAGGAAAGGTTATTGCTGTTTTTCAACCACACCGATACACTCGTTTGAGAGATTTGTGGGATTCATTTTTAATGTGTTTTGAAAATGCTGATATTGTTTATGTATGCGATGTATATAGTGCTGGAGAAAATCCGATAGAAGGAGTAACAGCTTTGACATTTAGTCGTGTTTTGGCTCAAACACATCCACAGGTTAAACATTTACCTATTTTTGAGGATTTAATTATGCTGACACAAGGTTTGACAGCTTATGATACGCTTGTTTGTTTAGGAGCTGGAAGCATATCTTCACAAATAACAGGGTTGTTGGATTCTTTAAAAGGAGAAAAAAAGTAATGGCAGGATTGTGGCATAAAAATATGATTTCATTTTTTAAAGATACTTTTTCAAAAAAAGAAAAGTTAATTAATCAGTTGCCTAATGTGCGAGGTAAATTAGTTGAAAATGAGCCGTTACATAAAAAGAATTGGTTTGGGGTCGGCGGATCGGCTCAGGTTTATTTTGAACCAGCGGATGCGGCTGATTTAGCACATTTATTGAAGAATATGCATCCTATGCCTTTAACCATATTGGGTGCAGGAAGTAATGTTTTAATTCGGGATGGTGGTGTTCCCGGATTAACGGTACATTTAGGGAAATCTTTTTCACAGATTTATGTTGAAAATGATTTGATTTCATGTGGTGCTTCAGTGAGTGTCATGGAAGTTGCTCGTACAGCTCTTAAAAACAGTATCAGCGGTTTTGAATTTTTGTGTGGTATTCCTGGTTCAGTTGGTGGAGCTGTTCGTATGAATGCCGGTGCATATGGTTCACAAATGCAAGATTGCATTAAAAGCATTACCATTGTTACACGAGAAGGTGAAATAAGAGTATTATCAGCAGATGAATTGAAAGATTCATTTGAATATAGAAAGTGTTTGTTACCGCAAGAATGGATTTTTGTTGGTGCCGTGTTAAAGGGTACGCTTGTAAAAGACTCAGCAGTTATTCGTGAAAAAATGGAATCTAATCGTCAAAAAAGAGAAAAAGGACAACCGTTAGGTGTTCGCACAGCAGGGTCAACATTTAGAAATCCGGACGGAACACCGGCTTGGCAGTTAATTGATAAAGTCGGTATGCGTGGTGCAAAACAAGGCGGTGCTTCTGTTTCAACAAAACATTGTAATTTTTTAATTAATAATGGGAATGCAACGGCAAAAGATATTGAAGCATTGGGTGAAGAAATACGCCGTCAGGTTTTAGAAAAAGAAGGCATTCAACTGGAATGGGAAGTGAAAAAAATAGGAGTAGATAAAAAATGAAAGTAGCAGTTCTGATGGGCGGAAAATCCACGGAACGATTGGTTTCGTTAGAAAGTGGAAAAGGTGTTTTAAAAGCTTTGTTAAATCAAGGCTATCAAGCTTTTGCACTTGATATTCCCGAACAGATTTCAGGATTGGTTGATTTGTTGGAAGAACAAAAACCCGATGTTGTTTTTAATGCCTTACATGGACGCTATGGTGAAGACGGTTGTATTCAAGGGTTACTTAATTTAATGGAAATACCTTATACTCATTCAGGTGTTTTGGCTTCGGCATTATCTATGGACAAACAACGGGCAAAAGTAATTGTGGCTTCTATGGGTATTGACGTGCCACGTGGTTATATGATTACAAAAGAACAATTAATTCAAGGAAACATGCTTTCTAAACCATACGTATTAAAGCCGAATGATGAAGGGTCATCCGTTGGTGTTCATATTATCAGAACAGATGAAGACGAACGAAGAGTTATTGATGAGTGGTCTTACAATAAGCCTGTTTTAACAGAAGAATATATTGGTGGTCGGGAAGTTTCCGTTGTTGTAATGGATGATGGTGCCGTTGGTGTTGTTGAAATTGTCCCACACACAGGTTTCTATGATTATCATACAAAATATACCGTCGGTGTGGCAGATCATATTGTTCCGGCTGATATTTCAGGAGAATGGACAAAAAAACTGATGCAGCAAGCTTATAAAATTCATCAGGCATTAGGGTGTCGTGGCGTTTCCCGTTCTGATTTTCGGTTAGATGAGCAAACAGGTCGGTGTGTATTTCTAGAAATTAACGTTAATCCGGGTTTAACACCTTTATCATTGGTACCGGAAGTTGTATCAAAAATAAAAGGTATGTCATACGATGATTTAATTGTTCAATTAATAAAGGTGGCCGGCTATGAAAAATAAGCGTACCAATAAAAAACAAACAGTCAACCAAAACAGAAAAAAATTTCAGAGAATAAAACGTCAGATTGTTTTCGGTTGTGTTTGCTTGTGTGTTGTTGGTATGATAGGATTCTTTTGGACACCGACAGGGAGAAGTGTATTAACAAAAGGAAATGAATTTTTAACTCTTGTTAAAGAAAAAGCACATTTAGAATTAGAACAAGTGCACGTAGAAGGGCGTGTTCGGACACAGTTAGATGATATTAATAAAGCTGTTAGCGTTACACAAGGTATGCCGATTTTTGAAATTAATCTGATTGAATTGAAAGAAAATATTTTGCAGCTTCCTTGGGTCCAAAATGTTTTAATAGAGCGTCATTTGCCAAATCAAATTTTGATTCGTTTAACAGAGAAAACGCCGATTGCTATTTGGCAACATAAAAAAGAATATTGGCCGATAGATGAAACTGGGCAAAAGATAGCAGATAATAAAACTGTCTTATCAAATGTTTTACTTGTTGTTGGGGAAGATGCTCCGGAACATACACCATCATTAATGGCAGAATTGAAAAAATACCCGAATATTGCTAAAAATGTTATTTCAGCTGTTCGTGTTGGGAATAGGCGTTGGAATTTACACTTGAATGATGTTGACGGATTAGTGGTTTATTTGCCCGAAACAGAGATTGGAAAAGCTTTGGAACGATTACAGGAATTTGATGAAAGAGGTCAAATTTTAGATCGTAATTTAAATATTATTGATTTGAAATTGCCTGATAGATTAATTGTTCGCAGTCAGGAAGAAGAAACAACAACCAAACAACAAAAAAAGAAGAAATAATTGAGGAAGAAAGATGGGTAAACAGAATAAGTTAAAATCTATTGTAACACTACTTGATATCGGAACATCCAAAATTTGTTGTATGATTGTCAAATTTGGGACTGATGGTATTGCAGAAGTTATCGGAACGGGTTATACACCGGCAAGCGGCATTCAAGCAGGTGCTATTATAGATAAAAAACAGGCAACGGAATGTATCAGCAATGCTTTGGCACAAGCTCATAAACAGGCAGATTTTAGACCGAAAAGTGTTGTCGTCAATATTTCATCAACACAAATGAAATCACATCATATTTTTAAAGAAATAGAAATAAGTGATAACAAACCGATTACGGCAAATGATGTTAAATCATTAGTGGATAAGGTTATTTCTTCTTGTTTGGCTCAAAAAGATGAAGTAGTGCATGCTTTCCCATTGGAGTATGTGGTAGATAATGAACGTAATGTACAAGATCCTCGCGGATTATATGCAACACGTTTAGGTGTACATATGTATATTATTACATTGCCTGAAAGTCAGTCTCGTAATTTAGTTAGTGTATTGGATAGTTGTTTGGTTAGTGTTGATATGAAAGTCGCAACTCCATATGCCGCGGCATTAGCATGTGTCAACGAAGATGAAAAAGAAGCTGGTGTTACGGTTGTTGATTTTGGAGCCGGTACAACTTCTATTGCGATGTTTTTGAACGGAGGTCTTGTTCATTTAGATTTAATACCGCAAGGGGGAAATGTTATTACCAAAGATATTGTACAAGGATTAAAAACTTCTTTTGCGGTGGCAGAACGGCAAAAAACACTTAACGGTGCTGCTTTTTTATCACCACGTGATGAAATTGATAAATTAATTATTCCGATGTTAGGTGAAGAAAGTACAAATGTTCAGATTCCTCAATCACGATTGATTTCAATTATTATTCCCCGTTTGGAAGAAATTTTAGGTAATATCAAACGTGTATTTGAAAAATACCCCTATTTTGGTGTGGCAACAAAACAAATTGTTTTAAGTGGTGGCGGTAGTATGTTGCAGGGAATACAGGAGAAAACAGCCACTATATTAAACAGTACCGTTCGTATCGGAAAACCCGAAACGATTCGCGGACTGTCTTCACAGTTTGAAGTATATACATTTTCTACTTGCATTGGACTGTTAAAATATGTAATGATAAAAGAGAAAAGTTTGTTAAACGAAAAATTTAAATCACAATCAACCCCAAAGAAAGGTTTTATCGGAAAGGTAACACAATGGCTAATTCAGAATTTTTAGAAGTACAAGAAAACGGTTTATCAATAGGTTTGGCATCTCCGGCACCGGAAATTTTATTAACACCAAATATTGGTGTTATCGGAGTAGGGGGTGCTGGTGGTAATGCCATTAATAATATGGTTATGGCAAATTTGGGCGATGTTGCTTTTTATGCAGCAAATACAGATGCACAAGCTTTATCCAAGTCATTGGTTGCCGATAGAATCCAGTTAGGTATAACAATTACTCAAGGTTTAGGCGCCGGTGCTAATCCGGAAGTCGGTAAAGCTGCAGCAACAGAAGCAGAAGAAAAAATCAGAGAACATATTAAAGGGTTACATTTATTGTTCATTACAGCCGGTATGGGTGGGGGAACCGGTACAGGAGCAGCACCTGTTATTGCCCGAATCGCAAAAGATTTAGGCATTTTAACAATTGGTGTTGTGTCCAAGCCATTTCAATTTGAAGGTGCAAAGCGGATGAAAACAGCAAAAGCCGGTATTGAAGAATTAAAAAAATACGTGGACACTTTAATTGTTATTCCTAATCAAAATTTGTTTCGTATTATTGCTGCAAATACAACATTTATTGAAGCTTTTAAAATTGCAGATGATGTATTATGTCAAGGCGTTCGTTCAATTACGGACTTAATTATTAATTCAGGTAATGTTAATTTGGATTTTGCTGATTTAAAAACAGTTTTATCAGCCAAAGGACGTTCTATTATGAGTACGGGTGAAGCATCGGGAGAAAATCGGGCAGAAATTTCTGTTGAAAAAGCCATTTTCAATCCGTTACTTGATGATTCTTCCATTAAAGGGGCAAAAAGTATTTTAATTAATATTTCCAGCGATTCGGATTTAACTTTATCCGAAGTTGATTTGGCTGTCAGTCGTATTAATCAGGAATTAGATGATGAACAGGCTGAAATTTATGTCGGAACTCGTGTAGATGAAACATTGCAGGGTAAAATGCGTGTTTCATTGGTGGCAACGGGAATTGATGAAGATTATCCGATTGAAAAATATGTTGCCCCGAAAAATGTTGTGAAAGAAACACTTGTTGAAGTGCCAGTTAGTGAAGAACCGGAAATCATTGCAACGGAAAAGGAAAACGTTGAAGAGGTGACTGAAACGGAAAATAATTTTTCATTTGTACAAGATATGCCACCGGTAGAAAATATGGTGAAGAATGAACTTCAAAATCCGTATGGTTTTTTCAGTGATTTTGGAAACGATGATTTAAATTATGATAATATAGCCATTGATATAACAGAAAAACCAATAGCACAACCATTGTTAATTGATGATGAGCAACCGAAACTTCAACCGATTATACCTGTTGTCCAAATTCCGGATGTTAAAGAAGAATTAAATATGGACGCCCAAAAGGTTACGGAAAATGTAAAACCGGTACCTTTTAAATCAGCAGGCAGAAGTTTTGTGGATAAATTATTGAATCGAGATAAACCTGCCCCGATGAATGAACAACCACAGATGAAAATGGCGGCAAAACCGGTTCAATCAAAGGAAATTATTCCTAATACAGAGTCTAAAAAAGATTTTGTTGATCATTCGTATGAAGAAAATTTTCCACGTTTTTTGCTTAATCCATAATAAAATTGGTTAACTGATGAACGAAAATCAAAGTAGATTGGCAGCATTTTATATTTTACAAGGGATTATCTTGAATGAAAAGACCTTGATGAATGCTTACAATCACTTTGATTTATATGATAGATTGGGCGATTCGGATAAGCAGTTTTGTCGGTTGCTTGTGTTGACTGTTTTACGTCGGTGGGGGCAACTGCAATCATTTTTACAGCTTTTCTTATCAAAACCATTGCCGAAAAAACGGCAGGATATTTTAATTATACTCTGTATGGGTATTGCTCAAATTTATTATTTGAAAACACCAATATATGCTTCGGTTGATACTAGCGTGCAATTAACCCGATTAATTAAACAATCATCATTTAGTCGTTTGATAAATGGTGTATTACGTTCTTTTATTCGCAAAATGGATGATATATCTGAACCGGATGTATTACATAATCTACCGAAATGGTTGTTTGATGCTTGGCAAAAAACGTATACGCTTGATGAGATACGCATTTTTGTAACGGCATTTTTACAAGAAGCACCTTTGGATATAACTGCTAAATCACATCCTGAACAATGGGCAGATAAATGGCAAGGTGAGGTTTTAACGACGAATACGATTCGTTGTGCTTTTCAAGGGAATGTGGCATTAATGGAAGGATATGAAGCAGGAGAATGGTGGGTTCAGGAAGCTTCTGCTTCTATCCCTGCTCAATTATTTCCAGATTTAGTCGGCAAAAAGGTGGCTGATTTATGTGCGGCACCTGGTGGAAAAACAGCTCAAATGGCAGTGAATGGTGCAAAAGTTGATGCGTATGATATTTCAGAGAATCGTTTAAAACGGTTAAATGAAAATATGAAACGCTTAAAATTAGAACAGAATGTTCAAACCGTTTGCCAAGATGTTTTACTTTTAAAAGATACAGATAAATATGATGCGGTTTTATTAGACGCACCTTGTTCGGCAACGGGAACAATTCGACGTCATCCGGATTTGTATTTTCATAGAACACAAGCAGATGTTATCCGATTAAGTCGCATGCAAAAAAGATTGTTGGAACAAGCGGTACGGTTGACAAAACAAAATGGATATATTGTTTATTCAACCTGTTCTTTGCAAGCGGAAGAAAATGAAGACGTTGTGAATGCTGTTTTGCAAAAAATACCGACTTTAAAAAGAGTATCTTTGCCAAACAAATGGCAAAAATATTGCAATTTACAAGGTGCCGTTCAGATAACACCAGCGTTTAATCAAGATGGTTTTTATGCTGTATTGTTACAGAAAACCGTTGCTTGATTTTAAAAAAGAAGATATTATATAAAATAAAGATATTTAAGGAGTTCTAATGGCAAAAATTTTGATTGTTGAAGACAATGAAATGAATATGCGTTTGTTTTCGGATTTGTTAAAATCACGTCAGCATACGGTTATTTCATGTGGTGAATCCGTACGGGCAATAGACATGATTATGCAAAACAGACCGGATATTATTTTAATGGATATACAAATGCCTGAAATATCCGGATTAGAATTAACACGTTTGATTCGCAAAAATAATGAAATTAAAAATACAACCGTTATTGCTGTTTCTGCCTTTGCTATGGCGGATGATGTTCAACGGATTAAAGAATCCGGTTGTACGGATTATATTTCTAAACCGATTGAAATTAATTCGTTTTTTGAAACGATAGATAAATATTTACATTAATTGAGAGAATTTTATCGTTATTTTACAAAAAAAATAAAAAGTGTAACAAAAGTGTCATTTGATTTTTTTGACAGAATTGTTTATAAGAAAGAAACGTATGTATGTGTTTAACCAAAAGAAGGAAAAATAAATGAAAACAGGAATTATGGCCGGCAAAAAAGGCTTGATTATGGGTGTTGCAAATGACCATTCAATCGCATGGGGTATTGCAAAAGAAATGGCTGAACAAGGTGCTGAATTAGCTTTTACATATCAAGGCGAAGCTTTGGAAAAACGTGTTCGTCCGTTAGCTGAATCAGTTGGTTCCGATATGTTGGTTCCTTGTGATGTTTTAAACGAAGAATCAATGGACAATGCTTTTAATATGATTAAAGAAAAATGGGGTAAATTGGATTTCGTTGTTCATGCTATTGCTTTTTCTGATAAAAACGAATTAAAAGGTCGTTATGTAGATACATCTGTCGGTAATTTTACAAATTCTATGTTGATTTCTTGTTATTCATTTACAGATGTTTGTCGTCGGGCATCTGCTTTAATGCCTGATGGTGGTGCTTGTTTGACATTGACATATTTAGGTGCTGAAAGATATTTACCGAACTACAATGTTATGGGTGTTGCTAAAGCAGCTTTGGAAGCTTCTGTTCACTTTATTGCTTTTGATTTAGGTCATCAAAATATTCGTGTGAATGCCATTTCAGCCGGTCCGATTCGGACATTAGCAGCTGCCGGTATTGGTGATTTCAGACAAATTTTAGGTTGGACGGAAAATAATTCTGCCTTGTGTCGTAATGTTACTATTGAAGATGTTGGTAAGACAGGTATGTTCTTGTGTTCTGATTTGGCTTCGGGCATTACATCAGAAATTATTCACGTTGATGCCGGATATAACAAAAATGCAATGATTAATCCCAGAAATGCTAAAAAATCAGCAGAATTGCTATCAGCTTTTAAATTGTCTGACTAATATTTAGCTTGTATGAATAAAAACGCCAATCGTAATCGGTTGGCGTTTTTTTTGTCATTTACTGACAGGTAATTTAAAAAAATAGGTTTTAATTTTGGTATTTGGTGTAACGTCAATGCCGAGTTGTGTAATGTTTTTCTTATTGCGAGATCGAATGATTAAATCAATATTTCCAAGAGAAATTCTATCACCAATATCTGCTTCAGGAAAAGCATTTTTAATAAAATCATTTAATGTTAAGTCGGGTTCAGAAATATAAGAATCAATCCCATATAAAAATTGCAATTCTTTGATAGTAGTTGAGGGAGAAATGGGAAAATCACCCCATATCTTTAATTTGTCTTGTGTGCATGAATTGGCATACAATCTATCCAGTAAAGGAATTTTATTTTCGGATGGGGCAAAAACATAAATAATATCACCTTGCTGAAAAGTTGGAATATTATTGGATTGAAAAACGAGATTTTTACGTTTTAATAAAAGTGGTTGTGCCCATTTTGGTAATGATTGACCACACAATACGGCTGAATGTTCGCCTAATTCGTAACTGATAAGAGAACTACGCAAAAAATCAGGTAAATCTATTTCTGTTTTTTGTGGTTCAGGACCGTTGTATGGAAGGAGAACCTGACATTTTTTTGCTACATACGGAATAAGTAAACCTTGAAGTGTCAGACTTAATAAAACCATAATAAAAATAATGTTGAAAAAAATCAAACCGAAGGGAAAGCCATATACAATAGGTATTAATGCCAATAAAACAGAGGTTGCTCCCCGCAATCCGACAAATGAAATGAAGAATTTTTCAAGTAAGGTATATTTTTTAAAAAAAGCCAAGACACTAAAAACCATAATCGGTCGGGCAATAAAAATCAGGGCTGAACCGCATAATAGGGCAATTGGTAAAACAGTTAGCAGTTGTTGGTAATGTACAAATATGCCTAAAACAGTAAACATTAAAATCTGGCTTAACCAAGCGATTGTTTTTTGAAATTTTGCAAGTGATGAATGTGCTTTAATTGTGCTGTTCCCTAAAAGTAGTCCACACAAATAAAGAGCCAGATATCCGCTTCCTCCAATTAATGTGATTAAAGCAAAACCTAACATAACAACAGATAAGACAAATAACGGATACAGGGCTTGTTCTAATGATAATTTATAAATGGATTTTTTTAAAATATAAAATAATAAAAAGCCGCATCCGACACCTATGAATAGTTGTTTTAAAAAATAAGATAAAAAATTTAAAGTAGTGTTTGAATGAGAAGGAATAATGCCGCTTAATATTGTTATACATAGAAAAGTTAAAAAAATAGCCATCGGGTCATTAGAGCCTGATTCTATTTCCAAAGTTGCCTGAATTTTAGGTTTTAATTTTAATCCGTGTGAACGGAGTAAAAAAAAGACGGCAGCAGCATCAGTTGAACCGATGATTGATGCTAACAGAAGTGCTTCCGTAAAAGAAACAGGTAGAATAAACAAAATAATCGGTACTAGAAACAGGACGGAAACAATAACACCGATTGTTGCTAAAATGAGAGATGGTACTGCATATTTTTTAAAATAATCTATTGGTGTTGAGAAACCGCTTTCAAATAAAATTATAGCTAAAGCCACAGAACCAATAAAAAAAACATTTTGAGGTGTTAAAAATCCTGTAAACAATAAAACAGTTTGTTGAGAACCGACAATAATTCCGATAATAATGAATAACAAAATAAGCGGAATACCGAAACGAATAGAAAAAAGGCTTGTTAAAATACTAGTCAGTAACAAGCCTGTAAAAAAAATAATCGGTAAACAAATAAATTCCATTTTTTCTCCGCTTATCCTGTTTATAAGCGGAGATATGATTTAAAGAAAACTGCCTTTTTTGTGACGTTTCTTTAAATCATTTAATTTATCGCTGACGATAGCCGTATCTTTCCCCGCTTTGGCAAGACGTTCATACATGCGTTCAATTTCTTTATTTAGATAGGCCATTTCGATATCTGTTCGCAACTGTTCTTTTTCATGGGGTAAACCGTTTTCATAAGCATCACGCATTTTGGATAAGATTGTTTTTGTCGGGCGAGATGGGTGTAATTTACGCTGTTGAATAACATAGGGTAAAATATACAACAAATCTTCAATAATTTGGGTAACGGATAATTTGTTTTTAGGGTCTTTCACTCTTTTTGAATAATAAGCATCTAACATATCAAAAGCAACACCTGCTTCAAAACTGTCATCAACAACAATAAAAGGAACACTATTTGAAAATCCTTTTTGTTGAATTTCTTTGAGATATTCAAGTAGATGATAGAAAAATCCGTCTACATTGAATAAAACAAAGGGCTTTAAATCTAAAAATCCGTCTTGCATGGCAACACAATCATAAACCAATTCATCTAATGTACCGACACCGCCAGGGGCAAAGATAACAAAATCAGCACCGAGTAATTGTTGTTTTCTTTCTTCTAATGTATGAGCTACGATAATTTCGGATACACTATCAATAAGATCATCATTTTGATATAAAGCAAGATATTCTTTTGTGGTAATAGCGTGAATGGGTGTTTTGCAGGGTTTTTCTTGCTCATGCCATGATTGTAATACTCCTTTGGCAACAGCCCCCATAATACCCATAGAGGACAAACCGAAATCTAACCGAAAATTCTTTTTGCCGATTTCACGACCCAGTTCAAATGCCTGTTCTTCATAAATCGGGTCATTTCCCGAACGAGAACCACCGGCAACAAAGACACGTGTTTCACCTTTTTCATTTTGTTTGATAAATTCTTCAACAGCTGTTTTATATTCTGATGAGTCGTTTTTTTGCATATCTTTTTTTGTTTTGGAAAGCAACGCTGAACCTCTGGTAACTGACAGTTGATTCGCAGCTGAAACATTTGTATTCTTTTTATTTTTCATTGGTTCCTCATATAAAAAATTAACAAATTTATGAAAATAATTATAGACTTTTTTAAAAGAAAATGCTACATATTTTTCATTATTGATTCGTTTTTTTTGAGGAGAAATATAATGAGTTCTGAAAAATTAGGTAAAGAAAAAAAGAAAAATAAAAACAAAATAATAGTATCATGTATTGCCGGATTACTTCTTTGTGGAAGTGCTTGGTATGGTTATAAATATTTTCAAAAACCAGCCGTTATGCCAACAGCTATTCAAAACGTATCAGTTTATAAAATTGAAATGCAGAATGTTTATCCTGAAACAAGTTTTGTTGCCAAAATTGAATCAAAAGATAAAGTGGGTTTGCGGGCACGTGTACAAGGTTTCTTGATGAAGCAATTGTTTAAAGAAGGCGATATGGTTCAAGAAAATCAACCGTTGTTCATTATAGAACCGGTTAATTTTGAAGCAACTGTTCGTGAAGCAGAAGCTAATGTTGCTAAAGCAGAAGCACAAGTTAAAAACTCAAAAGCACAATTTGAAAGAACTCAAAAATTGTTTAAGACAAAAGATGTTTCTGAATCAAAATTAGATGAAATGGAAGCAGCTCATCGTTCTGCCGAAGCCGCTTTGGCACAGGCTAAGGCAAAATTGGATATTGCCAAAAAAGATTTAGAATATACAACAATTGTTGCACCAATGGATGGTAAAATTGGTGAATCAACATATTCAGTTGGTGAATTAATCGGCCCGTCATCCGGTATTTTGGCATGGGTTGTTCGGATTAATCCGATTGATGCTGTTTTTTCAGTAAGTGAAAATCAGTTATTAAGTTTGCAAAAAAATTATGCCAATACACCTAAAATTAAAGTTACTTTTGTTAAATCTGACGGTACGGTATATGCTCAACAGGGAACAATAGATTTTGTTGATGTCACGATTGATGAAACAATGAATACGTTAAAAATAAAAGCTTCATTCCCAAATGAAAAGGGTGAATTGATTTCTGGTCAATATGGTCGTGTGATTCTGAAAAGTTTAGATCCGTTATCAGAAATTGTTGTCCCTCAAAAAGCTGTTCAACAAGATATGACTGGAACGTATGTTTATGTTGTATCCGATGATGATAAGATTGCACGACGTGAAGTTGTTCGTGGTGAAGAATTGCCTGATTTTAAAGTTGTTATTACACAAGGTTTACAAGCCGGTGATGTTCTTGTAACAGAAGGTTTCCAAAAAATTGCTCCGCAAATGACGGTCAAACCTGTATTTAACGATGAAACAAATACAACACAGTCAAAATAAGCTGAATAGGAGAAGTTTTTTATGTTTTCAGATATTTTTATTAAACGTCCTCGGTTAGCTGCCGTTATTTCGGTTGTTATTGTTTTGGCTGGCGCATTGTGTATTTTTGCTATGCCGATTGAACAATATCCGAATATTGTTCCTCCCTCTGTCAGTGTTTCTGCAGTTTATCCGGGAGCAAGTGCTGATGTTGTGGAATCATCCGTTGCACAACAGATTGAATCAGCTGTTAACGGTGTGGAAGATATGTTGTATATGAGTTCCAACAGTAATGACGATGGTTCTTATAATTTAACAATTACGTTTAATATTGGCACAGACCCGAATATCGCAACGGTTAACGTTCAAAACAAGTTGAAATTGGTTGAAAGTTTATTGCCTGCAGAAGTGATTAAACAAGGTGTTGTTGTTCAATCTAAAATGTCATCTATGTTGCAGGTGTTCACGGTATCATCAACCAATCCGGATTATGATGATATTTTCTTAACAAACTATGTGTTAATTAACATTAAAGATGAAATTGCCCGTACACAAGGCGTTGGTGATGTGCATGTTTTCTCAACATTGGATTATTCAATGCGAGTATGGTTGAATAATGATAAACTCAAAAGTTTAAAATTATCCACCAATGATGTTTTAAATGCCATTCAGGGACAAAATTTGCAAGGCTCTATCGGACGTATCGGTGTTATGCCGTCAACTGAAGACCAACAATTTCAAATTTCTTTGACAACAAAAGGTCGTTTGACAACAGTAGAAGAATTTGGTGATATTGTTATTCGTGCCAATGCGGATGGTTCTTATTTGTTCTTAAAAGATATTGCCCGCATTGAGTTAGGGGCAAAAGATGAATCTATTCGTGCAGCATATAATGGTGTTCCGGCAGTGGGTTTTGCTATTTTCCAAGCCCCTGGTTCTAATGCTGTAGCGGTGGCAACAGCTGTGAATGCTAAAATCAATGAGTTAAAAGCAAAAATGCCGAAAGATATTGAGTTTCATGCGTTATTTGATAATGCTGAATTTGTTTTGGATTCTACATCTGAAATTTTTCATACTATCTTTGAAGCCTTTTTGTTGATTGTTTTAGTTACATATTTATTTTTGGGAACTTTCCGTGCAACAATTATTCCGACAATAGCCATTCCGGTCTCATTAATCGGGGCTTTTATCGGTATGAGTTTGTTTGGTGTCAGTGCTAACACAATTTCATTGTTGGCATTGGTGTTGGCAATCGGTATTGTGGTTGATGATGCCATTGTTGTTGTGGAAGATGTGGAAACAGTTATGCATGAGAATCCAAAATTATCTCCGCACGAAGCTGTTTCTAAATCAATGGGACGTATTACAGCACCGATTATTGCCATTACAATGGTCTTGTTAGCTGTGTTTGTTCCTGTTGCTTTTACTCCCGGTATTTCAGGATTGTTATATCAACAATTTGCTATTGCCATTGCATCGGCTATGATTATTTCAGGGATAAACTCATTAACACTCAGCCCTGCATTGGCTGCCATTGTGATGCGTTCAAATGATAAACCGTTTAAATTGGTTCAAAAATGTATGAATGGTATTGATTGGTTACGTCATAAATATTCGGGTTTTGTTCGTAAAACAATGCCGTACGCCGTATTTTCTGTTGTGGCAATGGTATTGTTCGGTATTGGTGGGTATGTGTTTATGAAAATAACTCCGTCCGGATTCTTGCCGGCTGAAGACCAAGGTGCTTTTATGATGGAAGTTCAATTACCATCCGGTGCTTCTTGGAACAGAACGGATGTTGTTATGAAACAAGTTACCGAACGCTTTAAACAAATTCCTGAAATTGATTCTCATATGGCTATTATTGGTTATGGTATTATGAGTGGTTCACAATCTTCTTCAAAAGGATCATTTGTTGTTAAATTGAAACCGTATGCCGAACGGACCGAAAAAGGACAAGACGTGAATGCTGTTATCGGAAAAGTATATATGTTGACGGCAGACATTAAAGAAGCACGTGTTTTTGCCTTTAACCTACCGGCTATTATGGGTTTAAGTATGAGTTCAGATGTTGAATATGTGTTGCAAAGTACTCAAGGGGCTTCTCCGGAAGAAATGATACAAGTTGCATCACAAATTATTCAAGAAGCTCAAAAAGATCCTCGCTTGCAACGCATTATGACTTTCTATACGGTAGATTCACCGAAAGTTGATGTTCAAATTGATCGTCAAAAAGCTTATGCTTTGGGCGTTCAGCTCTCTGATATATTCAGTACAATGCAAACAATGTTAGGCGGAACGTATATTAATGATTTCAACTTATACGGTCGGACATGGCAGGTAAATGTTCAGGGTGATGTTTTGGAACGCAGAACATTGGAAGATATTTATAAAATTAATATCCGTAATAATAAAGGCGAAATGGTACCATTACGTTCACTGATTACAATTAAACGGACGATTGGTGCTCAATCCATTCAACGCTATAACAACTATCGGTCAATCAGTATGCAGGCTTCACCGGCAGTCGGATTAAGTTCGGGTTCTGCTATGCAGGCAATGATGGAGATTTCTGAACGGGTTTTACCGGAAGGTTATCAATATCAATGGACGGGTATGACATTGCAAGAACAATCGGCAGGTGACCAAACGGCTATGATTTTTGCGATGGCATTCTTGTTTGCGTATTTATTCTTGGTTGCTTTATACGAAAGTTGGGTATTGCCTGTTTCCGTTATGGTTTCCATTATTGTCGGTTTATTCGGTGCGATTGGATTCTTATGGTTTAGAAATATTACCAACGACTTGTATGCACAGGCTGGTATTGTTGTGTTGATTGCGTTGGCAGCCAAAAACGCCATTTTACTTGTTGAATTTGCTAAAGACGAACACGAAAAAGGTGTTCCTGTTAAAGAGGCAGCCATTAATGGTGCTCATATGCGATTCCGTGCTATTATGATGACAGCTATTGCAGCTTTATTAGGCTTTATTCCGCTTGTTTTTGCTAATGGGGCGGGGGCAATGGCTCGTCGGGCAATTGGTTCTTCTATTTTTGGCGGATTGTTTGTTTCCTCGTTTATTGGTATTTTCTTTATTCCGGCATTATACGTTGTTTTCCAAATTATTGTAGAACGTAAATGGAAAAAGAATAAGTCTGAAAAATTATGGGAACGTAAAAAGAAGAAACATAAAAAGCATCCTGCTTAATTAAATAAAAACAGTGTCTTTTTAAATAATGAAGACACTGTTTTTTTATTTTATTTTCAATATTAAAAAAAAGAAAACGAATCCAGTTAGATTCGTTTTTTTTAATTAAATTCATTCTTAAAAAGAATAACGTGCTTTCAGCATTAAAATATTACTGTGGAATTTTGACGGTGAATCCCATTTGCCTCCGACTTCATTAACTTTTAAATAACGATATTCGGCGCTAAGTGTAATTGGTAATGTCGGAATGCTGAAGTCAAGTCCGGCCATTCCTTGAAATGCAGATGAATTGTTGTGGTCAAAGCGAGACATCCCGATACCGGCACCGACATAAGGATCAACAACCGGAATAAACGGAATGGTAGCATATCCATTTAAAAAAGCACCGTCAAATTTTGCTTTTTCACCATGCTTTGCATCTGCGCTAATGTGCAAATATTCTGCTTCTACGCGTGGTGAAATAAAAGGAACGGGAAATTCATATCCGACTGCGCCGGAATAAATCGGAGAGTTTTTATAACTTGTTTCCAGAGCTTCTCGTGTGACAGAACCGTCATTAAATGAAGCACCAATGCCAAGTTGACCATACAAACCAGCAAATGCTGTTGAAGAAATAAGTATACAACCAAGTGTAGTAAGCAACAAAATTTTATTCATAACATATCCTTTCTGTTATTTTTTTTACATTTGAAAGCATACAATGTAATAATTAATAAATTCTTTACAAAATTGAATCATTTTTATTGCGTTTTAAAAAGAAGTTTGTTATACTGTCAATATTCGTTATAATTTTTTTTTAAGAAAGGATAAAATATGGCACTTCCATTAATGCCGAAAGCAACGGCAGTCTGGTTAGTAGAAAATACAACTTTAACATTTAATCAAATCGCAGATTTCTGCGGCATGCATACTTTGGAAATTCAAGCAATAGCCGATGGTGATGTTGCTTCAAATATTATGGGTTTTAATCCGATTACAAACGGGCAGTTAACCGCTGAAGAAATTAAACGTTGTGAATCGAATCCTAAAGCATCATTGGAATTATTGACGAATCCTGAAATTGAACGTTTATTAAATAAAGGCTCTCGTTATGTTTCTAATGCAAAACGTAATGACCGTCCGTCAGGTATTGCTTGGATTGTGAAACATCATCCGGAAATTTCAGATACACAAATTGTTAAATTATTACGTACAACAAAAACAACAATTACGGCAATTCGTGAAAGAACACATAAAAACATTCATAACATTCATCCGAAAAATCCGGTTACATTGGGTTTGTGTTCTGAATCTGATTTGAATAAAGCTATTGCCGTTTCTGTTAAACATACAATGTAAGGAGTAATGTATGTCAGACGATATTATTCAAGAAGAAAAAGATGCTGACGGAGGTAAACTCGTTGCATATATTGAACGCATTGAACGCCTTGAAGAAGAACGGAAAGAATTAGGGGCTGATGTGCGTGAAATTTTTGCCGAAGCAAAGGGAAACGGCTTTGATACAAAAGTCATGCGGCAAATTTTAAGGTTGCGTAAAATGACACCTGCTGATCGGGCAGAAGCAGAGTTTTTACGTGACAGATATAAAAAATTATTAGGAATTGAAGAATAATACTTGATTTTTAATAATTTGGAGTATAAACTAAAAACGATAACATACTATGGAGGATAACACATGAAAAAAACATCCGTTTCTTTATTGGCTTTGGCCGTTGTTTGTGGTACAGCCGTCTTACCGATGATTGCTGAGGCTGCTGAACAAGTTGTTTCAAGAACAGAAACGACTTATACGTCACAAAATGAACGTATTATGGACGGTTACACACCGCTTGATGAAATTGACAATTCAGTTAAAACATCAACTAAAACATATAAGATTCCTGTTCAACAACCAGAACCACAAGTACAACCGGCTGCACAAGTAGCTCCGACACATGTACAAGGTCAACCAATTGTTATTCAACAACCGACAGGTAATTTGCCGGCAGAAATTATGGCACAAGGTCAAATCCCAAATAATGTTTGTTCCGCAAGTGCTAATTGTCCGGCAGCAGTAACAAGTGTTTCTTACACACAATCTCCTGTAAAAGTTCAATATCCTGTTGTTCGTCAATATCCGGTTTCAGTAGAACACGCTGTTACAGTTAATCGTGATGTAACGGTTCGTCAACCGGTTGTTGTTCAACAACCTGTTGTTTTACAAAAACCAGTTGTGGTTCATCAACCTGTTATGGTTGAACGTGCTCCGGCTTATGTTCAACAAAAACCGGTTGTTATGCAACAACAAGCTTCTTATGTACAAGGTCAACCAGTTGTTGTTCAAGCTCCGGCAGGACAAGTTTTACCGCCTTGCACATCAGGAAATTGTCAATAAGACACATTTTTTGCTTGCAAAGTAAAAAATAGTTTGATAAAATAAGCTATCCCAAGTGTGGGGTAGCTTTTTTTATTTTAAAGTCAAAAACAGACTTGTTTATTAATTATCATTTTTTATTTTGAGGCTTAATGAAACCAAATCAGAAGAATCGCTATAATGGGCGACACAATAACCGAAACACTCGTTCAATGATTATGCGGAATACGGTTATGGAAAGTACGGGACCAATGGGTAAAATTCATGGAACGGCATTGCAATTATCAGAAAAATATCAAGCTTATGCAAAAGATTATTTAATTCAAAATGATGTTGTTATGGCTCAAATGTGCATGCAATATGCTGACCATTATATGCGTCTTCAAAATATTGCTATCGCTAACGAGCAATCGTTACGACCTCAAAATAATAATGAACAACGCCAAAAACAAGTTGCTGAAAAAACAGAACTACAACCGACTATTTCAGAAAACATTGAAGAAACACAAGAATTAAATACGAAAGAAGAAAGTGTTTCAGAAACAAAAACAGATGAAGTTGTTGAAACGGAAACACCGTCGGAACTAAAAGAAAAGAAAGTTAAATCGGCAAAAAAACAAGCTAATCGTAAAGTTGTCAAAAAGAAAGAAAAAGAATCAGATGATGAAATGGAAATCAAGGCTGAAGATGTGTTAGGGCGTGATTTATCCGTTCCGATTGCCGTTATGCAGGAAAACAATGAGTCGCCTGTTAAGACCAAAAGGGCTACATCACGTCAACAGACAAAGCAAGCAGTATCTCAATAGAGAAATGGGTAAAAATAAAAAAGCATACAAGGATGTATGCTTTTTTTTTATACTTAAAACCACCAGTAAAACTGGTGGTTTTTGGTATATAGATCATGTAATATTAAGAAGATAAAGCACACTTGTAACCAGTGATTTCGGAATCAGCGTTTTCAATTACTTCTATTGTTCGACCGCAAACAGTCTGACACATATTTTTAGAAACTTCATCTGTTCCGATTTCTTTTGTACTTGCTTCTTCGCAGAAATAACATTTACCGTCTTTATCTTGCCACATGCCCGACGGACAATCTTCAACACACAATCCTACTAAATTGCCTTGTTCTTCAAAACCGGTTGTCATTACACGCCTGTTTTCACAACTACTGCAAAGATTTGCAATATCTGGATTAACAGGAACATTTTTCTGTGAACAAGCAACACAAGTAGCACTTGTATTGAGGAATTGTTGACCTTCTGCACATAAACCTTTTAAACAATTTCCACCTTCATAACGTCTATTTTTACAACTGGCACATTGTTCTTGAGTTGTTGTATAAGATACATCTGAATCACATCGGCGACAATAACCATCATTAGAACGATAATATACACCATTATAATCCCCTTTAATATATGCCTCAGCAGCATCTTTTATTGTGGCAGTTAGGTTTGCATCAGAATAATAATCATTACCTATATTATTACAAATACCACTAACACCTGGATTAACCAATCTACAATACGGACTCCAATAAGTATTATCTTTTACCACCATACGATTTCCACAATCATTACACAAATTGAAAGCACCTGGAGCTGTTGTTATAAATTGTATTGCATCATCATCACCACTATTTGCTCGAGTACATGAAACACAAACACCTGTTCTTGTTTTATAATATCTGGTTGTTTCAGTATGAGGACAATCAGCCATCACACAATATCGTTGAGTTCCCCATTCAGTTCGTAACCAATCAGATGTTCGATTAGGACATTTTTCATCACAATCACTTTTTGCATTCAAATCAATAGTGATTGAAGACGTGGTTGATGTCGTACCACAAGTCACACATGTTCCACCTGCATTATTAATGTAATTTTCAGCGCAAACCGGACGACACACAAGACCACTCTGTTTACTATTAAAGACTTCCATGGTTAAAATTGTCCCGTTTTCATCATACTCACCATTTTCATTTTTTTTACAACGTGATTCACAGCCAGAAATATCTTCTGATACAATTGTAACACTTGATGTTGTTTTGTCACAACTTCTGCAAACATTGTCCTTTCCTAAAAACTGACCTTGTAGACAATCTTCCTTTTTTTGTTCTAAAATACAATAATCACCATCAACTTTACGACCACATTTTGTGCATAAATTTGATAAATATTCTTTTTGATTAGAAATGTTAATATTATTTGATGTTGTGACTGTTTTGCAATCAAAACAATTTCCATTTGCATTTTGCCACTTGCGTGTACATTTTTCATCCTTTGGATTAGCTTTGCAAATTTCTATTTGTTCATCTTCGTTTACCGGTTGTTCACAAACAGGCAAACAGTATCTTTCAATGACATGACGTGGTGCAGAATCTGGACAACTATTACATTTTTCCTCAGCATACGCTCTAAAATCACTATGTGTAGAAGAATAGTTTGTCCACCATATTTGAACTCGCTGATTCCTATTATCTGAACATTTAGTGCAAGTATAAGGTGTTCCTTCCTTAATAAATTCATCATCCGCACAATTTAGTTTTTGCTGACACCAATATCCTCCTAAGTATGAACCATACCATGCGTGATTTTCTGAACACGCTAAACATTGTGCTTTTGATATAGTTTCATTTTGAATGCTATGACGAGTCATATCACTACATGGAATACATCCTTCACTGGATGATTGATAAGAATACCCCTCAGTACACATAAAGGAACAATACCCCCGAGAGCTATCTTCTTGTAACTCACCACGCCAACGTTTGGTTCCCGCTGCTTCACATTCTCCGCACATCGTATAACCGTCTACCTCATCACTCGTATCAGGGAACCCTTGTCCGTCTTTTAACACAAAGAAATTACTTCCGTCATCACAACTGATACATGCTCCGTTTTGACTGCGGAATGTTCCTTCCGGACATGTCTTTTTTAATTCCGTACAAGTATTATTTGATTCATCACAAATCCAACCACGTCCCTTGTGTTGACAATCTTCATTTATTTTACATTCTACACATATACCACTTGCTCGCATACAGAATGGTTTATCTGTTCCGACACAGGCATCACGACATGTCATTGTTTTAGGATCGCATACGGCGCCCCCACATTCCTGCGGACAATCTTCTTCATCTACACATGGCTCTAATGCCGGTCCATTCGGATTATCGGGATCTACAATCCCACCAACTGCACCACCACCTTCGCTCAAAAATGATGTAAACACCATTTGATTCATCGTGCCACTTTCGCCACAGATAGCAATATCTCCTGTATAGCGTGTGAGATTTTCAGAATCAACATCACCGACTTGTACAAACTTTAATCCTTTAATTGCATCATCTAAATTTTCTTGTAGCACTTTCTGACAAACAGCACTAGGGACATCATTAACCCATGTTTTGAACGCAATCGGCGGATGAGATGTTACCCCAATTTCAAATCCTGTTTGCGTCATTTCACCATATTCAGGAAAGGCATCTTCATCAGGTGAATCGGGTAATTCTTTTTCACCGTCTTGATATAAATGCCAAATATCCGTGGCACGCATATTGACTTCATTGACAATATCGTTTGCCCGATGTTTATCCATGGCATACTTATATCCTTGAATACCGCCGAATGATAATACACCAATAATGGCTAAAACGCCCAATATTTCAACCATTGAGCGACCACGTTCGTTTTGTGTAACAAGTGCTTTAAATGACATAATACCTCCAAATTATCTAATAAATTCAGTTTTTTTACATTGTAATTAAAGGTACGTTTAATTGCAACACTTTTTTTTATATTTTTGCATTTTTTTTAATTTTTTTTGATTTTGGTACGTGGGCGGATTTATAATCTTTGTCACGATTCACCCTTTTTTGATTCTTATATGCGGAATCGTTGCAATTAAACGTACCTTAATATGCAACGAGAACAATGTATTTTATATAAAAAAACGGATTATCTTCATTAAAGATAATCCGTTTTAAAAGTCGTTAATTCAAAATTATTTTAATAACATCTTGAAGTCAACAACAACTGCGCGGTCTTTTGTAACCAATGCAGGGTTGGCATCAATAGATGTAATTTCAGGAATTTCTAAAACAACTTGTTGTACTTTTTTCAATGTTTCAGCCAAAGGTCCGACTGCTTTCGGATCTTCTCCACGAACACCGTTTAAAATTGTACCGACTTTTGTTTCTTTAATCATAGCATCAAAGTCTTCTGCCGGTAAAATGCGTAAAGTTGTATCTTTCATAACTTCCGTATAAATACCACCTGTTCCGAAAACCATAATGCGTCCGAAGTTTTTATCGGAATTGACACCGATAATTGTTTCTGTTGCTTTAACAATCATTTCTTGAATTAAAACACTGGCTCCTTTTAATTGGAATTTTTCAATAGAACCGTTTAATCCATCCCATGCTTCGTTAAATGTTGCTTCATCATGAACATTTAAGTAAATACCTTTCATTTCTGTTTTGTGTAAAGCATCAGGAGCTGATAACTTTAAGACAACAGGTGATGGGAAGATTTTTTGACAGAAAGCATAAGCTTCGGCTTTATCTGTATAGTTACCGCTCTTTGGATAATCAATGCCATAATGATCCATAATCATATTGACAACATTTTGCGGTAAAGATGCCAAACCTTCGGCTTTTGCAGAAGCAACAGCTTCTTTGATAGCTGTCGGAACTTCATTTGTTTCAACAGTAATGGTTTTTGCACCACGATATGCCATTTGAGCTTTTAACAAACCAAGTGAACGAATAATATCAATTGGATATTCATAGTTCAAAATGTGTGCTTTATTTAAAATCTCACGACCTTCTTTAACTTTAACACCACCGACAAATACAGCAAAAATATTTACATTTTTGTATTGTGGTGCAATGCGAACAATTGCTTCTGCCGTACCTGTTGCATCTGTAACCATTTGAGGTGTCAACAAGACGAGAATATTTTTGTATTCACCGCTTTCGCATAAGATTTTCAATGCTGTTTCATAACGATCGGCACGAGCATCACCAATAACGTCTATCGGGTTACCTAATGAAGCTTCAGCCGGTAAAGCTGCACGCAATGTTTCAATTGTTTTTTCACTTGGACGAGCTAAATCTAAACCGTTATCTTCGCACAAGTCACTGGATAACACACCAACACCGCCGGCATTTGTCAAAATGGCAACTGAACCGTCAAATTCATGATGATGTGTATATTGTAAGATTTCTAACAAGCTGAATAATTCACGTGTTGTGTAAGCTTGAATAACACCGGAACCTTTTAAAGCAATTTCCAAAACACGATAGTTTGGAGCTAATGAACCTGTATGTGACAAACTGGCAGCTTGTGCTTTTTGAGATTTACCCGGTTCCATAATAACAACCGGTTTTGTTTTTGAAACTTCTTTTAAGACACGCAAAAATTCTTTACCATTTTTCAATGATTCCAAATAGAAAACAAAAGCTGTTGTGTTTTTGTCGTCTTTCAATGCAGCTAATAAACGGTCTTCAGCCAATAAAGCTTTGTTACCGATAGAAATAAAGTGAGAGAATCCAATGCCGTTTTCACGAGCCCAGTCCATTAATGCTGAACAATAAGCACCTGATTGTGAAATAAAGGCAACATTACCTTGTGAAGGGAAACCATCGGCAAAACTGGCATTGACTTTGTCAAATGTTGAAATATGACCTAAACAGTTCGGTCCTAACAAGTTAATACCATTTTCAGCACATTTTTGAGCAATTGTATCTTCTAATTCATGATTACCGACTTCACCGAAACCAGCTGTAATAATACTGATGTTTTTGGCTTTATTAGCAATGGCATCATCAATAACCGGCATTGTGAATTTAGCCGGAACAACGACAACAACCAAATCAATGGCTTCCGGCAAATCACGAACGGAAGCATAACAATCTTTGCCATACAATTGTGTACCGGCACATTTTGGGTTAATGGCATATAAATTACCTTCATAACCGGCATCAATAAGATTATTAAAGACAACGGCACCTAATTTTGACGGATCATTTGAAACACCGACAACCGCAACACTTTGCGGATTAAAAAACGAATCTAATGACATTTTTCACTCCTTTTCTGTTCGTTAAATAATGAGCGTACTATACTCAAAGCACACAAAAAAGTCAATGCCAAAACGCATATTTTTTTGAAAAATTTTATATTTTTTAAAATAAAAAAAGGTGTACATCACCATACACCTTTTTATTATCACACACTGTTTAGTCTTTATTCAACCCGACGAATAGAACCTCTTAATCCCTGCCCGACTGTCATTTGACGAACAGCATCATTTTGAGTTTCCTCTACTGTCATTTTTTCAGTTGTATCATTCGCTTGCGGTAGCACATCATCCCGAGAAATATGACCTGTCAAGCCATTTTTTTCTTTTGCTGAATACGATTTTCTATCTTCAACTTGATTTTCAACACCTTCGGATTGTTTCGTTTGTGTGAGTTTGCTACTTTCAGAAACGACAGACAATGGCTCAATCGGTGTCGCATTTTCATCAAAACGCAAAATATAACGATATCCTTTTACAACGGAAATATAAGCTTCTTTGGCTGTTTCCATATTTAAATAATGTTCTTCATCCGATTCATTTTCATTTGATTTCATGGCAATCGTTGCCAACTGTTTCGTATGTTCTTTTGTTAATGGCAACAATCTGGAAACAATTTCAATATCCGGATAAGCATTATGAATCCGCTCAATTTCCTGTTGCATTAATTGGGATTGTTTCATATATGCCTTAATCAATTTTCTGTCTTCAAAAAACTTGTCATTTGTTGCCTCGGCAACGGCTTCTTCTGCTTTTAAAATTGCCAAACGGGATTGTTCCGTTAATTGCATATATTCGGCATCCGTCAATGTTTCTTTAACAGACAAATTATTCATAAAATCCATGGCATCTTGTGCATTTTGCAACAAATCCAATGCCCGTTGATTATCTCCGCTCTTTACCTTGGCAGAGGCTTGTTTTACTGCTTCACGAGCATCAAAAACCGCCTGACGAGCCTTTTCTTCTCTTTCCGTACGAGCAACTGCCGTTTGACGTTCTTGTTCAACTTTTTTGGCATTGGCAATTTTAGCTTTGTCATCCTGAACAATATCAGATACCGAATCAGATAAAACCATATAATCCGATTGATAAACCAAACGATTTAACTTTCCTTTCAACATCAGTTTAAACGGTGGCAAATCAGGACGTTTTGTCAATGAAAGAGGCATTGAAACATCTAATTCTTTTGGTGCAATGCGCCATTCCATTTGAAAATCAGATGAATATCCGTTCCCTTGCAAAACGGCATCCATAGAATGCAATACACCTTTATTAACCGTATATGATCCCGTAATGCTTTCTACGATTGTCTTACCTGAATTTAACAAAATATTTAAGGCTTTGTCAAAATTTGATTTTGGCACTTTATTTTCTATAGAACGCATAATCAACGGTTCTACTTTTTCAAGTCCGATGCCAATCCATTCTAAATTATTGATGGCATAATCACCTTTACCGTTTAATGATTGCAACATAGCATATGGTGAAGATCCTGTCGCTGATAATTGAGCTTTCCCCGTAAATATACCATCACCGATTGACATACCTTTTAATACAATAATATTTTTATTTAAAGGCATTTTTTGCATAGATAAGTCCACATTGAGTTTTGGTACACCATCCCAAGATAAAGAACCGGACAATTCAACCGGTGCATTATCATTACCGTATGTTCCTTTTATTTCGTTTAAAGTCAAAACACTATTATTCAGGCGAACATCAACAAAAGCGTTTTTCAACTCAATATCCCCTAATAAAAATTGATTCGTTTTAATTTTAATATGCTGATTTAAATTATTCAGTCCATTCAATTTAAACGGCACTTTTACTAAATTGTCTTTTAACGAAACGTTCTTTAAATCATTCCAAATATATCTGTCCGTATCAAAAGAAGGCGTTGTTAACGTAACATCTAACAAACCGTTTTCCGTTGTTGTATAAGAACCTTCGGCATTCAGGATATTTTCCCCGATTTGTATTTCTGCATTAGAAAAACGAACAACTTTTAAAGTACCGTTTGTTAAAGCTTTTAAAGTAAACGGTCCGGATAAAGAAGTATTAATTGTACTTATCGGCATTACTTTTGTCGTAAACGTACGGAAATTAGGATAAGAAACAAACACATTCATGTTATTGTATGTTAATTCATCCTTTGTTGTATCAACATTTCCTTTAAACGAAAACTCTAAATCAGCAGATTTAATTTGTGTATCTGTTGTCCACACATTTTTGTCTGTTTCCGCTAAGCTGACATTAGCATCAAATACCTTGGCAGAATTAATGATATTACTTGTTGATTTTAAATTAACTTTATCCATAAATAATTTCATATCGTTTGTTTTAAAATCAAATTTTAAATCTGCTATACGCACAGCATCAGTTCCGACACCATTAATCGTTGCTTCACTCTTTAACGTTGCATTGGCAAAATCGGATGTTTCAAACTTATCAAATTTTAAAACACCATTTGATATTGATCCAACCAAAACACCTGCATTTATCGGCATCATACGGAAACGAATGTTTTTCAAATTCAAATCAAACGTACCGTTAAAACGGGCTAAATAATCGGCTTTTGAAAAATATTGTTTCATAAAACTGACAATTTGAGAAAGATCGGGTGTTTCTTTGGGTTTTGTAAAGCCGACATATTTATCCAAATCAAAACTGTCAACGGTTAAATTCATTGAAAGTTCAGGTAATTTGTCTGTTTTAAGATATGCAAATTTACCACTGATTTTACCTTTATCCAATGCCAAAGATTGAATATCCACCGTAATATCATTCGGATAAATCAAGGCTTCGCCGGAAAATTTGGCTTTTTTCATCAAATCATTCGGCACTTTTTTAACATCCGTTATTAAACCCAACACTTGTTTAAAATCTTCCGTTTCACTCACAATTTGTAATCTGGCACCTGATTTTTCATCTTGTTTTATAGAACTGCCTGAAAACGTAACGGCGGTATTACCGATTAATGTCGCTTTACCGTTCTCAATTTGTAAACGATTTCCTTTTTTTGATAAATCACCTGTTAATTTTTGAATGGTATTTTTACCGTAAATCAATTCACTAATATCAAACTTCAAATCAAAATTTGATGTTTTTTCAGAGGTCAAACCTGTCCATGTTAAGCCTGACAAAACACCTTTCCAATGTTCATAATTAAGCTTATTAATTGCAACGGTACTTTTATAATTCATACCGTTATTACCTTTTTCACATTCCAAAGAACCGGTTAAAGCAACGGAATTATCTTGATTGCCAAAACGAATCGTAAAGTTTTTAAGTCCGTCAATTCCATCTTCTACTTGATAGCTTAATGAACCGGCAGACTTAACATTTAATGAAGCATCTAATGGTTTATAACCAAAAAACGCCAATATTTCATTCGGTTTTTTCACATTAAACGAAGCGTTTAATTCCATCTTCATTGTTTTAGTCCGACTCGGAGTCACATTTCCGTTAAACGTCATATCCAAATTATGATGTTCATCAATTAACACGCCTTTTTCAATGGCAACCGGTGTTTCATTACTGATTTGACCAACTTTCAATTCAACACTCATTGTTTTTTTCTTAACACTGAATGTACCGTTATAAGTATATGGTCCTTGCAATGAATTCATGACCAAATTACCATTTACATTAGATAAACGTTGTTTGGCATTAGTAACCTGATTAAAATATTCAATTGATCCGTCATGTATTGTCAAGGCATCAACGCTTGTACTGGCAACGTTTGTTGCCATCAAATCTCCCGTCATTTCTGGTGTAACTTTATCAAATAAGAACGGAAAATCCCAGTTCACGTTGGTTTCGGACAATCGCTCTAAATAAACATCGGGTTTTTCAACATCAATTTTCTTAATTACCAATGGAGATTTAAATAAAGATGTCCATTCTAATTGAACAATAATTTTGTTAGCATGCAACATAATATTCTTTGCAGACTGTGATTTATTGGATAATGTAACATCATTCAACACAATCTGCGGATTCGGGAACCAATTAATCTGCGTTTGACCGATAACGGTAAATTCACGTCCCGTCATATTCTTAACACCACGCACAATCTGCTGTTGAAAAGCAGTCGGATTAAAAGAGTGAACGACAAAAAAGCCTATTCCTCCAACGGTTAACAATATTAAAATTAAAACTGCAACAAGAAATTTTTTCATATCATCACCCTTTTAAAAATTATTATCTTTCTTTTATAACACATTTTTTTTCAAAAACAAGAGGCTTTTTTAAAAGTTTATAAGAAAATTGCAATATTTTTTATAGAAAATCTAAATATTTTTCTTCCAAAAGAACGGAACCATTAAAATATAGACGGCAACGAACTCTAAACGTCCCAAAATCATCAAGAATGTCATAATTAACTTGACACCTTGTGGTAAAAGAGCAAAAGTTTTATCCGGACCAATCATATTACCCAAGGCCGGACCGATATTGGACAACATGGAAACAGCACCTGAAAAAACCGTTACCAAATCCAAATTATACAATGACAACAACAACATGGAACCAATCAAAGAGAGGGCATACAATCCCATAAAAACCAGCACACCACTCATAACTTCTTCCGTAATCGGTTTTTTTCCGTAACGGGGAATAAAAACACCTTGTGGTCGGGCTGCGCTTCTTAATTTAACCCGAATTGTTTTCATCAAAACAGCAAAACGAAACACTTTTATACCGCCAGAAGTAGATCCTGTACAAGCACCGATAAACATCAGCATCAAGAAAATAACAGAAGCATAGGCTCCCCAAGACGTATAATTATCAATTACAAATCCCGTAGAAGTAACTATTGATAATACATCAAAAATTGTTGTTCGCAATATACCGGATAATTGATCATTGTTAAATGATGTTTGATACCACCGAGCAAAAATCAAAAATAACATCACACAAAAAACAAACCAACAAAACCAACGTATCTGTTCATTATTGCGAATTGCCTCAAAATGACGACGAAATAACAAAATACCTAACATTAACGGCAAACCGGAAATAAACATAAAGAACGATAATATCCACTCTATTGTCGGACTGTTATAATAGGCAATTGATTCGTTATGCGTTGAAAACCCACCGGTTGCAATCACAGACATGGCATGATTAACGGCATCAAACATATCCATACCGGCCAACCATAAACAAACTGTTGCCAAAACCGTTAAAAAAACAAAATAACTACATATACCCATTACATTTTTTGCCGTTGTCGGCGTATCTCTGTCTGATTCGCCTGAAACTTCTATATTAAACAACTGCATACCGCCAATTTGCAAAGCCGGCAAAATCAAAATAGCCACAACCAATATACCGATACCACCCATCCAATGCATCAATGACCGCCATAATAATGCACCGTGAGAGAGTTTATCCAAATCCGGAATAACTGTTGCCCCTGTTCCCGTTAACCCTGACGTTGCCTCAAATAACGCATCAATAAACGTTAAATCTATTTTTAAAAAATAAAGCGGAAACGAACTAAACAAAATAAAAGTCAACCAAATAGCCGTTGTGGTTACAAACATTTCTTTCGTTCTTAATGGGACATGGCGTGTATCCGTCAATAACAAAACAATTAAACCGACAGCAACCGTTAAAGCCGAAGATAAAGCAAAAATAGAGGCAGAATCTTTATTGCCGTAAAACCAATCCGTCAAAGAGGGGATAATCATCATCAATCCGCCTAAAACGGTCATACTACCTAATATTGAAAATATCAAACGAAAGCGCATTTGTTTTTTCCTTTTGCAAGGCATATTACAGACATTATACAAAAAAATCAAGCATTTTCGTACAATGTCTTATTTCAGTAACAAATGTATCAGTTGTTCACGCATAACGGGTAATTGTTTCAAACCGGTATATGTTGTCAAAAAATAAGTCGTTAATGAAAAAGCCTGTATCAGTTCTAAATTGCTCGGATCATTTGTTTTTTGCCACAAAAAGCGCGGCAACGGCAACAATTTATCTTGATACGGCAATCCTTTTTCCCGACTGACTGCACGCCCGCTTTTAGGTGAAATATATGCCAAATCATTTTTATCACCGCCACCGGCACATTCTGAAAAATCCAATCCAAACCCTATGGCTCTTAACAAGGCAAGTTCCCATTTAATATATTGTACCAAAATATCTGATTGCGCCATATTTTGTAACAGATGGATTGTTTGTTCATATAAATCATCTTCTTTCTGACGTTCAGGTAATAATTCGGCAAGCAAAACACAAACGGAAGATAAAATATACAAACGAATCTTATCATCTAAAAAATCAATAAAAAAAGATTTTGAATCATCCAAATAAAACGTTCCCAACTGTTCATTCAAACGAGCTTGCCAACGCAAAGACAAAAACGAACCGACATGCGGTGGTTGTTTTGTTTTTAGCACACCGCAAAAACGACCGTTCTCAGGCGTTAAAACAGATAACAACCACGACCGTTCACCTAACGGTTTAGCAGATAACAATAACGCATTTTCGGTTTTAAAAGACGGCACGTTTGATTACTTTTATTCAGGTTAAACGTTATAATCCAATCCCCATTCGGCAAAACGAGCCGGATCGGTTGACCAATTTTCTTTGACCCGAACCGTCAAAAACAAATGAACGGGTCGTTCCAGTAAATATGTTAATTCTTTTCTGGATGCTTCTCCGATTTTACGAATCATTGCTCCGTTTTTGCCCAAGACAATCGGTTTTAAACTTTCCCGTTCCACAAAAACGGTTTGTTCAATACGAATACCGTTTTCCCGTTCCTGAAACAATGTTGTTGTAACCGCCAATGTATATGGTAATTCCTGTTGCAAATACATAAATAATTTTTCACGTGTAATTTCAGCTGAAAATAATCTGTTAGGCAAATCCGAGAGTTGATCTTCGGGAAACATCCACATTCCCTTTGGAGCTCTGCTTAACAAATATTGTTTTAATTCATCTGTTTTTTCACCCGTTTGAGCCGAAATTAAAAACGTTTCCGTAAAAATCGGGTATTCGTTTAAAGAAGCAATTAACGGCAACAATTTATCTTTTGCCAACAAATCAATTTTATTCAACACTAAAACAGCTTTTTGGCGATTTTTAATTAAAGAATCAATAATTGATTTTGTATTTTTATCAATTCCTTTTTGCGCATCAACAACCAATAGACGAATATCCGAATCATCTGATTCTGTCCAAGCAGAAGCAACCATCGCTCTGTCAAATTTGCGTGACGCTTTAAAAATCCCCGGCGTATCAACCAAAACCAACTGCGTATTTCCCTCAACCAAAATACCCCGAATACGAGAACGGGTTGTTTGTGCTTTTGGTGAGACGATGGAAACCTTTGCACCGGTTAACCGATTAACCAACGTTGACTTACCGGCATTAGGGGCGCCTAAAACGGCAACAAAGCTAAAATGTTGATTATTGATGTCATTTATATTTTCTGTTTCCATAAACTTTTCCTTTTATTTTTTTGATTGTGTTAATATATCTAATAATGTCTGTGCTGCCATTTTCATTGCTTCTTTTTTAGAATGACCTTCTCCTGTTGCCTGACCGTAAGAGTCAATTTCAACCTGAATAACAAATGTCGGACAATGATCCTCGCCTGTTCGGGAAAGTTCTGTATAAACAGGCATTTTTCCTTTTTTTTGCGCCCATTCCTGCAAGGCTGATTTAGAATCTTTAATTGTTTCGTGTGATTGTTCCAAATACGGTGTCCACAACCATTCAACAAACTGACGAGCTTTCTTTTCTCCCTGATCTAAATAAATAGCGGCAATCAAAGCTTCACATACATCTGCTAAAATAGAATTATTGTCACGCAACGGATTGTCTTTTGTTCGTAATAATTGAGGGATACCGATTTGACGGGCAATTTTGGCCAACATTTCTTCACGAACCAGCAAGGTAAAACGCATAGCCCAATCGCCTTCATTTTCTTTGGGAAAATAACGATACAACAAATTAGCAACGTATAGACCCAAAACTCTGTCTCCTAAAAATTCCAATCGTTCATAAGGGGCAGATTTTCCATAATTAGCCAACGTCAATGCCTTACGATAAATCGGCGTATCTTTGATAAAATCGGATAACTGAAATTCAATACTCATTGTTTATTTTATCCCCGTAAAAAGACGTTCTTTTCGGATAAATTCACCCCAACGCCAAAATTGAAAGAACCAACCATCTCCCGTTGTAGAATAAAAAATAAAACGGGCTTTACCTTCTAGATTAACTTGCGGAACGGGTCCGAAAAAACGACTGTCCAAAGAATTATCCCGATTATCACCCATGGCAAAAAAATAACCCTCCGGAATAACAAATTTTTGCGTATTATCTGCCTGTAATCCGTCATTAATTTCATAAATAGGGTGTTTCAAACCGTTAGGTAATATTTCAATGTATTTATTATATATTATCTCACCCTGCTCCGTATTCATTTTTTCCTGACCGACAAATTCACGCTCGACCATAACATCATTAATATATAAACGGCCATCTTTCATTTGAACGGTATCCCCCGGCAATCCGATAACCCGTTTAATATAATCAATATTCATACTTAATTGCGGATTAATTTGCGGTGTCATCCGAAAAATAACAACATCGCCTTGTTGTGGCTGACTGCCAAACAAACGTCCTTTGGGAATGAGTGGCAATGAAAACGGAAAAGAATGACGTGAATAACCGTAATCATGCTTGGTAATAAACAAATAATCACCGACCAACAACGTCGGGAACATAGATCCTGACGGAATATTATACGGTTCAAACATAAATGAACGAATTCCCAAAGCAATCAACAAAGCAATTACCAATCCGACAACATCATGTAACGCACCTTTTTTCTTTTTTTGTTTTTGTTCACTCTCTTTTTTCATTGAATTTTTTCCTTTTATATGATAGGCTGTTTCAAAATTTAACCTACTCTATCACAGAAAGAAAAATTTGTCCATGTTAAAATTTGAAATTCATACAACAAATCAAAAAGCTCGTCGTGGGACATTACATACGGCACACGGCAGTATTCAAACACCCGCCTTTATGCCTGTTGGCACAGTCGGTACAGTTAAAGCAATGTTACCCGAATCCGTGAAATCAACCGGCGCCGAAATCATTTTAGGCAACACCTATCATTTAATGTTACGTCCGACAGCCGAACGAGTCGCTTCTTTTGGCGGATTACACAAATTTATGAATTGGCACGGACCGATTTTGACAGATTCCGGCGGATTTCAAGTTATGAGTTTATCTGCTTTACGCAAAATTACGGAAGACGGTGTTACGTTCCATTCCCATATTGATGGTTCAAAACACTTCTTATCACCTGAACGGTCTATGGAAATTCAACATTTATTAGATTCAAACATCACAATGTCATTTGATGAATGCGTTAAATATCCTGCTGAATATCAAGTGGTAAAAAAATCAATGGAACGCTCTATGCGTTGGGAGGAACGCTCCAAAAAAGCCTTTATTGACCGAGACGGTTACGGCTTGTTTGCCATTGTTCAAGGCGGTATGTATGAAGATTTGAGAAAACAATCCATTGATATCCTGACCAATATCGGATTTGACGGTTATGCCATCGGTGGTTTAGCTGTTGGCGAAGGTCAAGAAATTATGTTTTCCGTTTTAGACTATACAGCCTGTGCTTTACCTGATAACAAACCTCGTTATTTAATGGGTGTCGGACGTCCGAGTGATATTGTCGGTGCCGTCAAAAGAGGTGTTGATATGTTTGACTGCGTTATGCCCTCACGGTCAGGCAGAACAGGTCAAGCTTTTACATCACAAGGGGTTTTAAATATGCGTAATGCCTGCCACATTGATGACCATTCGCCATTAGATGCTTTATGTTCCTGCCCGGCTTGTAAAAATTACACACGTGGATATATTCATCACTTATTCAGAGCGGGTGAAATTTTAGGCAGTATGTTATTAACATGGCATAACATTCAATTCTATCAGGATTTAATGAAACAAATTCGTCAATCATTAGACGAAAACCGATTTGATTCATTCCATGATTCTTTTATGCAACGATTTGCAAACGACCGAAAAATGTAATTTCGGAGTTTATTTATGGCAAAACCACATCCGGTAACATATCGCAAAATCAATGAGTCTCAAATTAAACGGGACAATGCCGGTTATAAAAAACGCACTTACGAGGGATTGGAAAGACTTACAAAAGAAATTCGTGCCATTACACAACCGATTTTAGGCACAAGAGGTTTCGCCGGTGTAGATATTATTGAGGCTTGGACGGATATTGTCGGACCTGAATTATCTATGGGCATTCGTCCTGAAAAATTAACATTTGAGCGAGATAAACGCACAAACGGGACCTTGCATGTCAAAAGTGCCGGTGGCGCATTTGCTGTTATTTTTGAACATCAAAAACAACAAGTAATTGAACGCATTAACACTTTTTTCGGTTATCCGGCTGTTTCACGCATTCAAATTGCACAAGGGAAACTTTATTTTCCGAAACAACCGATTGAAAAAGCGAAGAAACGCCCGACACAAAAACAACTCAAAGAATTGGAAGAAAAAGTCGCTCATATTGAAGATGAAAATTTAAAAAATGCGATGTATCAAATGGGATTATCTTTTTTACAAAATAAGTAAAAAAAATCGGCAAGAAAAACTTGCCGATCGCTTTATCCAATGAATTAAAATTGAACACGCATACCTAAAAGGAAATCATTTGATGTTACTTTTATATCAAACGGTTTACCGTAATCAACATATTTATACATCGCATCAACACTGATTCTATCTGTTACTTTAACATTGACACCAGCACCGGCATTCCATGTGAACGTGGTGTCGTTACCATCTTCAAATTTATAGCCTAAAACTGTTGCCTCATAATTACTAAAAGCAACACCACCGCCTACATTAACAAAAGGTGTTACAGGTGTTTGTGTTGGAATATCAACATATAATTGTCCTGTAAGAGCATTTGTGTTCCAGTCTATATCTGCTAATCCTTCAATAGATCCGCTTTTAAATGTATAATCTAGCTCTGTTCTTAAATAATCATTGACTCTATATCCTGCACCAATACCTAAATTGGCAACATTATGATCCTCAACATTAAAATCACTCATATCCATAGCAGATATACCAGCTTTAACAGATACATAAGCTTTACTTGATTGTCCGACTTTTTGTTCTTCTGCTGCCAAAAGCGATGTAGATAACAAACAAGCGACACCTATTAATAAAAATTTTTTCATAATAATTTCTTCCTTTCTTTCTTATAAATTATAAAAAAAATCGCCATGATGAAAGGCGACTGGAAGTTCGAAACTATTATTCCATAGTGTTGTGTATTGACCAAAATGGCTATTAAACAACCTTCCAGTCATATAACTGAAAGGTGTGAATTTTTTTTGTCCTTCACAAGACAGGAATAAGAGGTTTCGACACCCCAAAGCACTCATCAAATGCTTCAAGGAGAAATTTACAAAAATTTTAAATAGTTGTCAACAAGAAAAATTATAAAAAAAATTCATATTTTTAATTTTAAAATTAAAACATCAAGCTTTGGTATGTTGTTTTGATACCGGAATGGGGCATCCTGACATCCAAGCACAAACAATACCATTTAAAACTTTTCGCCTGACATTTTGAGATGGTAGTTGAAGTGCATTATTAATAGACATAATATATGGTTCTAAATCTTTCACTTCGTAATACGAATTATCATTTAAAGATTCTCCGGACAAACACATCTCTTGAAATGTAATTGCAAACAGATATAAATCCTGCAAAATTTGAGGATTTAATTTCTCTTTGTTTTTTGATTGCTTATATTGAAATGCCGACAAAAAAACATCCTTATCGGGATCGTTATCTACCGATACAGTTAAAAAGGGATACATTTTTTCAAAATCTATCGGTTCATTTTGAACCGTCTTTTGATTGGGATAATACTCATATAATCCAGTTTGATATTTTCTTTCAATATTGTCTGAAATTTTTTCAACAATGCAAAAAACTTCGCCATACATATCTTGTGCTTTTTGAGCCAAATTTTTATCCATTTTTGTATGACACAATGTATTTCTTAATTCCACGGCATCTGCTAATTTTTTATTTTCATCTGCCGTAATCATACCTAACTTTAAAAAAATGTTTGGTTGATTCGGGTTTAAATTTGCCTGTTTAACACAAATATCACGTAAAGCCTTTCGTGCATCCATTAAAAGAATCAACATTCTGGCACTGGCTGTAAAATCCTCTTCTTTAATTGATTGAATTTTTTGCTGAATAGCTATTTCATCTTTATTTAACAATTTAGCTAAATACTTTGACATATTCAAAACAAAATTCGTCATATAATTAATATCATTCGCACTATTTGTTTTATCACCCATTGGTCTGAAATTATATTCCATCGGATGAGCTAATTGATTGCGAATAGTCAAATATTGTTGCATCTGTTGAATTTCTGTTGTTGAAAACAACTGTTTTAATCCGTTTATTTTATTGATATCCTCAAAAACATCAGTACTATTGGCAAGTGCTGAATCTTGTTTTAATTTCTGAACAAGCATACAAAATGTTTCTATGGCAAGAATGTTAAACTGCTCCAACAAATTTTCACCTTGTCGTTTAGCATATTCCATTCTCATTTTTTTGCTTTCTGCATCCATCATTTTTTGAGAACAATTCTTTCCGAGTTTCTGATAGATTTGTTGTGCAAAAGCAATCATATAAAACAACTTATCTGCCACAAGCTTATTCTTTGACAAATAATCAAAAAAACTTTTATCCGTTAAAAAAGTTGCACGAACCATTAAATCATCATTTATCCAAATTTGATGATATACCGGTTTTGACGGTTTTGAACGTGAAGCCAAAACACTCACTTTTTCCTGAGATGCATACAGACCTAATTGATTGGTATCCCATATTGGAAAAAACGATTCAAATACCGTATAATTCAAACCATAACATCGTTGTCCGACCGGCACTTTTGCTTTACGATTATATAAATTAAGGCGTCCGGCAGAATCATAGGAACGAGCATTTTCTTTTTGCGAAGCCAATACAATTTCAAAATCTCCCATCAATATCGCTTTTCTAACTTCTAACTTTGCCAGACTTTTATTATCAGCAATCTGATAAATATTATAAGATGTTTGTTTCAACAACCGCTCAACGTCCATTTCATAATATTTTTTCAGATGAGGATTCTTTTCTTGATTAATTCTTTTTTTCAATTCACCTAAATAACAACGCATTTTTTGAGCATATTTTTGGGCGCGTTCTGTCGCAATATTTAAAAACGTATCAAAATCCGTTAAATTTTGAACTAATTGATATCGTTTGACTAAATATTGATATTGTGCAAGATTATAACAAATCAAATCTAATGTTTCATCAACATTTATTGATGGCGTTGTATTGTTTTGTTGCTTCATTTTTTTGATTTTTATTACCCGTTTTGACGATTATTATCTGCCATCAAACGCATATGTGTTTTTTGCATCAGCGATAATTGTTTGGACACCAAACGCAATAATTCTTTATCTTTTTTCTGAAACAGCATTTTACGAGCAGAAATGCCTTTTTTGTTTTTATAATGAATGTTTTTTTCTTCTCGTAATAAACGTGTCATAATTGATTTTGATTTATTTTGTTCCAAAGCAACCATTAACGGTGTATTACCCTCTTCATTTGTTTGTGAAACATCTGCACCTGCCTGAATAAGCAAATCAACAATATTCGGATTATTTACCATAACAGCTGTTTCCAAAGGCGACTTACCGTAACAAATTAAATTGGCATCAACACCGGCATCTAACAACTTTTCAACTAATTTTGTTTTGTTTGCTGAAATTGCCGTCAATAAAAGTGTTCCCTCTTTTAAGCCTGTATAACGACAATCTAACATATCATTTATATTCATTGGTTGCGGATAAGTGCTGTGTTTTTTTAAACTATCTTTAAAGACTTCTATAATACACGGCATATTCTCGGTTTCAATCACTGTTGACAATGTTTTTGAATCAACCGTTGCCCCTTGTTTTATTAACTGATGAATTAAATGAACGGATTGAGCACCGATTGCCATATCCAGTGCCGTATGCCCTAAATTATTTTGGTCATTGATATTTGTACTTTTTTTAATAATTTCTTTCATAAAAGTTAAATTATTTTCCATTTTGGGATGAATGGCATACATAAGAACTGTATTTCTGTTACTATCCATATCATCAATGACGGCATCATAGTCAATCAAATATTGCGCAACTTCATACTGTTGATTAGAAAGCGCATACATTAACGGCGTTCGTTCATAACTATCTTTTTTAAATATATCTGCCCCTGCCCGCATTAATTTATCGGTCAGTTTGATTAAGCCGTTCTGACTTGCTATATGGACAGCCGATTGACCGTCAACATTCACAGCATTTATATTTTCTTCACAAGAAAGTATCTTATCAACGACTTTTTCATCCAATTCACCCATAAAATTCATGGCATACATTAAAACGGTATTTCCGGCGTTATCTACTTCCGTCAAAGAAGCACCAAACTCAATTAATTTTTCGGCAATAATAAATTTATTATTTTCCAACGCATACATCAACGGCGTTTTACCTTGATTATCTTTGACATCTAATTCAGCACCGTTCCCAATCAACGTATTAATCACTTCATAATAACTTGTTTTCATATCACCGCCAAGAGCATTCATTAAAGGCGTACGACCTTCCGAATCCCGATTTTCAATATCAGCACCGGCAACAATCAATTCCTCAATTAATTTAGGAGAGACGTTAAATTGAGATTTTAAAGCTATATTTAAGATATTTTCACCTTTTGGCGTAACTTTTGTTACATCTGCGCCGTTTTGAAGTAAAAAATAGGCTAATTTATTCCGAATATGACGATTCCAATTATAACCGTCACTATGTTTATTACCATCATCAAAAATACACATCAAAGGTGTATAACCGTTTTTATTGGTTTCATTTATATCACAACCTGAAAAAAGCAAATCATCAATCTTTTCAAAATTACCACTACTGCAATTATGGCACAATATTGTGTTATTTTTGTGTGATTTTGCCTCGTATACAATATCTTCTTCATTCATTAACATTGTTCCAGTCTCCTTATGATATTTAAATTTATCCCCATTGTATCCTAAAATATCAATTTTGTCAATAATTATATTTAATATATTGTTTAATTTTTCAGATAATAAAACAACGCCTTCTTTAAACAGAAAGCGTTGCTATTCAAATACATTGTTTTACACTTAAATTTTCAGCTGAATACCGGCTATACCAAACCAACGACGGTCATCCATTCCTTTGTTATTTGAAAATTCAAGTTGTCCGACAGAAATAAATCCATCTAAATACTTTGTAAACTCATATTTGTTAGAAAACATAATATGATTATATGTATCTTTATCAATTAATTCTGCTTGTGAATGCAACCAAGATAATGATGTACTGTATTTACCGCATTTATAGGCAACGCCTGTACTAAATGCCTGCGAATCTTTCACCGCAATTTTGTCAGGGAACATAATTCGCTTATAAGCTGCTCCCAATGTGATGTTTTTAATACCGACATTAGCTCCTAAACTATATTCTCGGTGATTGGCATCAATTTGTGAATCACCTTTAAAAAAGGTATCATTATGATAATACGCAAATCCGGCCGATGCCGTTGCCCAGATATCATTTCCAAAATCATATTGGTATTTAGCCGCCGTAATAATGCCTTTTCCATGATCAATTTTTGTGCTGTACGGCGCTATTGAATCTGCTTTTTTGTCTTCAGGCTGAACAACGGAAAGTCCCCATGTCAATCCGTTTATTTCGGGAGTTGTATATGAAACTTTCGGATCACGGGAATCTGTATACAAATAGGTTAATGTCGGAGCATAAAAGTTTTTAGGTGTTTTGTAGAAATAAGAAATATCCGAATCATCAACATCTAAACTGGATACATCAACAGCCCCTTGATGCAAAGCATATCCGACACTGCGTAATTTACCGACATCTAATGACCCCAATTTTTTAGAAGCGATTGTACCATACGCATCATAAACTTTTGAAACTTTTTTATCTACAAATCTGTCATCACGCACAATCCGATAAGCAAACTTACCTTTTAACGATAAATCATCCGTAATATTATATTGAGCCGTTATTTTCGGTTCAGCTTTTAAAACGGTGTTATATTGCATACTTTCTAATTTACCGCTATATACACGGGCATATCCGCCAACGCCCAATTTAAATGTATCATTATCTACCACATAATATTCAGCTATTGTCGGCAAAGAGAGCGTCAACACGCCCATCGTAGCCAACACATAAGAAAATGATTTTACAAACATAAGCAACTCCTTTATTCTATGAATATGTAGCATACAATATTACATTTTTAAAATCAAGAAAAAACAGTGAACAAGTCCACTGTTTTTTTCTTATCCGAATAACATATATTGATTAATATGCTTTAATAAAACGTCTCATTTCCATCACCCCGTAAATAATCAGATACAAACCGATAATTAAAGTAATGGCAACCGTTCCTATTGTCGGCATAATTAAAACCAACAAACTGAAAATCAAGCCGGCAATACCCATACCACATAAATACCGCCAATGAGCAATACCGTTTGACCGCATTTCTACGCCCATTACAATTTCAGCAATACTGTTAAATAATATCCATAATCCAAAAATAACAGGCATACTTGTTGCCGTTGCCGCAATATTGGTTAAAAACAAAACCCCTATCATAATATCCAAAATACCTAATGCCAACAGCATATATGAATTTAATTGCTTAAACGACAACAAATAAGCCGTTCCGATAACAATAAAAATAATCCCTAAAAAAATCGCCGATGTGATTAAAGCACTGATGGGATTAAATAAAACATATACTCCGCTCAACATCAGTAATATACTGATAATTAACAACCATAAACTTTTGCCGTTTGTTATGGTATCAGGCATTATTGTCTGTGCCATTTTATTCTCCTTTCATTCAATAAAAAAAATCTCTTGTTTATATAAGTTCAAAAAACAAAGAAACAACCCATTCTTTTGTCAACTGCTTATCCCTCTTCTTATTTTTTTGCTTGCAAAATTCTTATTTTTGTGTATTGTTCATATAAAATTAATGTTTATTGAAAGGATTAAACGGTATGTTGGAAAATACAATGCGTATCCCCCCACAAAACTTGGAAGCAGAACAAGCATTACTCGGAGCTATTTTATCAAATAACAGAGCATTGGAACGTGTTTCTGAATTTTTGCGTGCCGAATGTTTTTCAAATCCCGTTCACGGCAAAATTTATGATGCTTGTCGGTTATATATTGAACAAGGCCGTATTGCCGATCCGATTACATTAAGTGCATTTTTTGAAGGTGATGACGCTCTTAAAGATGTCGGCGGTGCCTCTTATTTAGCACAACTGGCTGCTAATTCAACAAACATTATCAACGCAACTGATTACGGTCGTCAGATTTTAGACCGGTATGTTCGCCGTCAAATGATTGCATTAGGAACAGATATTGTTAATGATGCTTTTGCCATTTCTATTGATGAAGAAGCCATTTCACAAGTTGAACATGCCGAAAAGAGATTATATGAAATTGCCAACTCCGGCGAAATGTCCGGTGGTCCGCAAGCATTAAATTTAGCCTTACAATCCTCTATTCAATCCGTTCAGCATGCCATGAACTCACCATCAGGTCTGTCAGGGGTAACAACGGGGTTGGTAGATATGGATAATATGTTAAGCGGTTTACATAATTCCGACTTACTTATTCTTGCCGGTCGTCCTGCCATGGGTAAATCAGCTTTGGCATTAACAATGGCCTATAATGCCGCCGTAAAATTTGAAGAAGATAATAAAAAACCGGGAGCAGAAAAAAAATCGGTTGCTTTCTTTTCATTGGAAATGTCTGCCGAACAATTGGCATCCCGTATTTTATCGGCAAAGGCACAAGTCCCCGGACATTTAATGCGTTCAGGGAAAATTACGGATGAACAATTTGATGAACTGGCTGCCGGTGTTGCCTTGTTAAGCAAATTACCCCTTTATTTAGATGAAACACCGGGGATTACCGTTACCGCCATTAAAAACAGAGCCCGCCGTATGAAACGAGATAAAGAAAAAGGATTGGGTTTAATTGTCATTGACTATTTACAACTGATTTCCGGTGCCAGCGGACGGTCTGAAAATCGTGTGCAAGAATTATCCGAAATGACACGTCAGCTTAAAATTATGGCAAAAGAACTCAATGTTCCCGTATTGGTATTATCCCAACTTTCCCGTTTGGTTGAACAACGGGATAACAAGCGCCCGCAATTATCTGACTTGCGTGAATCGGGTTCTATTGAACAAGATGCCGATATTGTTATGTTTGTATTCCGTGAAATCTATTATTTACAATCAGACGTTCCCGTTCAAAGAGGGAATGAAACACCGGAAAAATTCCAATTACGTTATCAGGAATGGGAAGCCAAAAAAATTGAATTAGCTAATCAGGCAGAAGCCATTATTGCCAAACAACGTCATGGTCCTGTCGGTACGGTTAAACTTTATTTTAACGGAGAATTCGGTAAATTCGGCAACTTAATGAAAGAGCAATAAAACATGAAAAAAACTTCATTTTATTGTCTGATTATCTTGCTTTTTACCTTATTGGGAATTGGATTATATTATCTGCATCATCAATATACCGATGCTATCTTTATTCAAACACCTGAACATAAAATCAGATTATCTTATGAAGTTGCCGATACACCAGAAAAACAAACCATCGGTTTAATGTATCGTCAAAAAATTCCTGATGATTACGGCATGATTTTTTTATTTCCTGAAACAAAAATAATTTATATGTGGATGAAAAACACATATATCCCGTTAGATATGATATTTTTTGATGAGACAGGCAAAATTACACATATTCACCAAAATGCAAAGCCCCATGATTTATCAATCATTTCATCAGAAAACCCTGCAAAAGGCGTGATTGAAGTCAACGCCGGTTTTGTAAATACGCACAAAATAGCCGTCGGACATCAGGTTATCCTCTCGGCAATAAACAATTAACATAAAGGACCTATCGTGAAAATCAATTTATCTTTTCTCTCACATCCGTTACCGTTTTGGAAAACAAGTTTTGTTTTATTTTTATGCGGATTAATCAGTTTCTTAGGATTTGCACCCTACTTTTGCTTTCCGATTTGTCTGATGACATTTGCCGGTTTAATGTATGTTCTTAATCAATGCGACTCAAAAAAACATTCATTTTTCTATGCGTTCTTTTTTGGAGCCGGATTAGGAATAACCTCTTTATCTTGGATTTGTCAGGCACTGATGATTGATGGCGGAAAATTTGCTTTCTTAATTCCTGTCAGTCTGATCGGTTTTGGTATTTTTATGGGCTTATTTTTTGCCTGCCCTGCCCTATGTGCTTCTTTCACAAAAAAAGGCGTTTGGCGGTGGTTGGCTTTTTGCTGTTGGTTTGTTTTGTTTGAATGGATACGCTCTTGGTTTTTAACAGGTTTCCCTTGGAATTTAATCGGTTCTATATGGACAAATTATCCTGTTGTTCTCCAAAGTGCCTCTATTTTTGGTGTTTACGGATTATCACTAATAACACTCTTATTTTTTACGTCTTTTGCCTTGTTACCGTATAAAAAGCCATTGATTATCTGTTCCATCATTTGCTTATGCCTTATCAGTGGCGGTGCCATACGGCTATATCAACATATTTCTGAAAACGTTATCGGTGTTCATTTGCGTATTGTTCAGCCAAATATTCCTCAAACACTCAAATGGAACGTTCAAAAAGCTGAAGAAAACATAGATACACTCATTCGTCTTTCTGCAAATCACAATGACAACATTACACACGTTATTTGGCCCGAATCAGCTATCCCGTATCGCATTGAAACTGTCGCCGATTTGCGTTTAATGAGTGCCGTTCGTCAAGGAGCAACTTTAATTACAGGAGGGTTGCGTGTTGTCAACAGAGAACAAAAAATGTTGGCAAACAGTGTATTTCTCATCAATGATATGGCTTCAGTTGTCGGTTATGCCGACAAATCACATTTAGTCCCGTTTGGCGAATATGTCCCTTTAAGAGATGTACTACCCATCAGTAAAATTGTGCCTATCAGTGCCGATTTTGTTTCGGGTCAAGGCATAAAAACAACCACAATCCCCAAAGCTCCTCCGGCTTCTTTACTTGTCTGTTACGAAATTATTTTCCCTGGCGAAGTTACGGATAACAATAAAAAAAGACGTCCGCAATGGATTGTCAACGTCACAAATGACGGTTGGTATGGTGATTCGGCCGGACCGCATCAACATTTAGGAATGGCTCAAATGCGTGCCGTTGAAGAAGGTTTACCTGTTATTCGTTCGGCAAATACGGGGATCAGTGCCGTTATCAGTCCATATGGTGAAATTTTAAAACAATTACCGTTAAACACACAAGGAATCATTGATTCAGAACTGCCTCGTGCCGCAGAACAAACCATTTATGGTCATTATGGCAATAAACCCTTACTTGCGTTTTTAATTATTGCAATTTTATTCTGTTGCACACAACGAAACAAAAAATCAATCTAACAAGGAGAAAATAATGTTACAATATATATTTATCGGCAACTCGGTTTATGCTTTGTTTTTATATTGCTTACGATTTTATAAACAAATTGATGAAACATTATTTTTATTAGGTCCGTCTTGTACATTTGCTAATGTCAACCATTGTTTGCCGATTTGCGCTCCTCGTAACATTAATAATATGCAAATTGTTAAAGAAGCATTACAACAACAGGTTTATTTATTGCTACAAGGACGAAAAGTACCGTGTTACGGTAATGTTGAAACCGTTTTTTCCGATTTTTTCGTTCGTTATTTTGAATTTTATCCCATGACAGACGGATTGCGTGATACAGTAACTTATCCGCATTATTTAGAAAAAAATCTGTTCCCGAAATGTTATACTGTTCGATACAAAGGCGGATTGGATATGGAACACAAAAATCTGGAATACATTGATATCCGAAAAACATGGGATGCGTTAGATGAAGAAGCACATCAAAAAATAATGTCTATTTTCAATGTTACACCAAACGACTATGCTGTTTTAAAAGAAAAAACGACACTATTATTAACTCAACCGCTCAGTGAAGACAACATTTGTTCAACAGAAGACAAAATCAAAATCTATCAACGGATTGTATCTCAATACGACCCAACAAAACTGGTTATTAAAGCCCATCCGAGAGAAATAACAAATTGGGCCGATATTATTCCGAATGTCAGTATTTTATCCAATCACATACCGGCAGAAATGTTATCTTTAACCGTTCCGAATTTAAACAAAGTCGTTACGTTCTTTTCAACAGCAGCCTTTAATATGTTATCGGAAGAACAGATTGATTTTTACGGCAAAGATTTCACACAATTAAAATTTTACACAAACGGATTGCGAACAGAAGGCAATCGTCAATATAAATCCATATCCTCATTTGATGTGGAAGACAAATATAAAACGTATCAATTTAATTGGTTACGCATTCCTGATGAAGATAAAACACTCTATCGGTATAAAGACACACACACGTTTAAAATTACATTCCCGTCTTGACATTTTTCTGACCTGTGTTAAACTGATTTATGGAATATGTTAACACGAAGGAGAATGCGAATGCAAATAAATATATTATCATCAGACAGATACGATTATTTAAAACAACGTATCTTATCACATCATTCGTGTTTTCAAAACATAGATGTACAGCATTTGACTTTTCCCGATAATGAACATTATTGGCGGATAGAAAATCCGACTGACATTCTCGGAAAACCGGCTGTTTATATTTGCGGAACAACTGATGATTCGGCTATTTTTGACGCTTATAATATGTGTTGCACATTAGTCAGAGAGGGCTGTTCGGAATTACATCTGGTCATTCCTTATTTTGGCTATTCCACGATGGAAAGAGCCGTCAAAGACGGAGAAGCCGTTACAGCTAAAAACATTGCAAGATTATTCAGTTCCATCCCGACTTCGGCACGAGGCAATCATATTTATATGCTTGATTTACATTCTGTCGGCACACAATATTATTTTGAAACAAACATTCATCCCATACATTTATCGTCGTGGCAGGTTATTAAAAATATCATTATGAATTTAGGAACAAATACCGTTTTGGCGGCCCCTGATATGGGACGGGCAAAATGGGTTCAAAAAATGGGGATAGAACTCTGTATGAACACGGCTTACATTATGAAAAAACGCATTTCCGGTTCTCAAACGGAAGTACTTGCCTTAAATGCAGATGTTAAAGGCAAAAATGTTGTGATTTTTGATGATATGATTCGGTCTGGTTCTTCTATCATCAAAGCAGCTGAAGGATATAGAAATATCGGCGCAGAAAAAATTTCGGTTGTATGTGTCCATGGTGTTTTTGTTCCCAATGCCATAGCCCAACTCAAATCCTGTGGGTTGATTGACAAAATCTATTGTACCAATTCACATAGTCGTACAACGCAAATTCAAGATGATTTTATTCAGATTTATGATATTTCGCAAGTGATATCCGATGCACTGATAAAAACCATTTTAAGAATATAAATCCTAAACAGAAATAAAAAAAAATCAGACAATCTTTCAACCGTCCGATTTTTTTGTTATTATTCAAACTCTGGATCATACTTGTTTTTATGGGGTTGACTGGGCATAAATGCAAATACCAAAACCATAATATCTACAACCAAGTTGACAATACCTTCAAAAATACGTGCAATAATTGCAGAAGACAAAGAAAAAGACATAATAACACTTATTAAGGCGGCTATGATAGGTGCCCATAAAAATTTAGCACTACGACCCGTATCATGTATTCGTCTAATTATAAGTGTTGTGACTGGAATAAATAAAATGACACTAACCATTGTAAACGTAAAATCCGTATCACCAAACAACAGCATCATAATCACTATAACAGGTAATGTGCCTAAACCACCCCACCAATATTCGGCCCGAGTCGCCCGACCCTTCCAATCCAATGAATTTCCCCAAAAACGCTGAATTGCTTCCCAACATGAATAAGTTGGTATCACATACGTCTCCGTCTCACACTTTCCTACTTGTTTCAGCAACACCGTTTTTTGCAGTTCATAATCTTTTTCAGACAAAAACCCGCCTCTTCGCATTTCATCTAATTTTTCAATTTCAGCAAATTTATCTGTTACAACGCTCATTTTATCATCCTAAGAAAACTTACCGTATTTATTTGCTTTTGTTTCTGACGGCATTAATGCAAAAACAATGGCAGCAATCCCAAATCCTAAACATAAGAAAAAACCCAAAAATCCCAATACAATAAAAATAACGGAACGAATACCATCAACATTCCCGCCAAGATAACTAATAAGAGCAAAAACAAAAGCCAATCCCACCGTTACTATCAAATAAATAGCCGGTACCCATAAAAATTTGGCACTATGACCTGTATCGTGAATCCGACGTACCAAAACCGTTGAAGTCGGTACAATAGAAACAATACAAAACAGAACTGATAAAACTTCCACAAAATCGGCAAAAGCACTTATGAAATACAAGAAAGAAAAAATTAAAAAATTAACCAACATCGGATACCAATATTCCGCCATAGTCGCACGACCTTTTAAAACAAACGATTTTTTCCAAAAACACTTATATGCTTCTACCAAACCGATAGAAGGAATCGTACAAATAGAAGATTGTGAACCCTGCCCTAAAAGACGTTGTTTTTGCACTTCAAATTCCGCCTCTGTGAGAATCCCACGTTCTTTTAACTCATTTAACTTTGCAATTTCTTCTAATTTTTGTGTCATCAAACTCATGATTTGCCTCCTTTTATAGTATATTAAAATTATTATAAAGAAAATTCACACAAAAACAAGCTTTTTTTTGAAAAAGAAACAAAACTATGATTCGTTTTATACCAAAAAGGCTCAAATGAAGCATCAAAATTCAGATAAAATTCATTTTAAAACGAGGAATAGTCCTTCTAAAACCAATTTTAAAGATAAAAAAATGCTTTAAAATTAAAGAATTATAAAATAATTTTAAAAAAGATAAAAAAACACTTGCAAAGTCAAAAAAAATCTGATAAAAAGATACACATCCCAAGGGGGTGTAGCTCAGCTGGTTAGAGCGCCTGCCTGTCACGCAGGAGGCCGAGGGTTCGAGTCCCTTCACTCCCGCCATTCATTCCACAAGACATTGTTTTTGTGGAATTTTTTTTACCCTTTTTTTTAGGCTTTTTTTCCTTCCCGTCACAGCCCACCGTCACTTTGCCCGATAAAGACTTTTAGACACACCTATATTTTAAGATTTTATAACCATTCTTCCCGAACGGATTTTTAGGATTTTTATGACTTCTGCCCGATTGGATTTTTCGAATGATTGAACACGAATCATTTTTTTGACCGATTGCCTTTTACATACTTTTAACACTTATGCCCCCATTAGACATTATATCTTCAAACTCTCCACGGCATTGGATAGCATTTGAGGATTATAGTTGAAGTATCTTTGAGTTGTGCTGATATTCCTGTGATTTGCTAATCTTTGAACCAAACAAATATTGACACCACTATTAACCAACTTGGACACGAATAAGGGCCTATTAAATTTCTTTGACTATTACTTTTGTACATCAAAATCTTAAAAAAAGTTGCAAAAATTTTAAAGTTATGTTAATAAAAACGTATGATTATAATAAAACGTTTGTTATTGATTGTTTTTTTTATAAATGTTATGGTTTTACCTATAACACATTTGCATGCGCATGAATTGCATACAAATACAGAAACTGCATTTCTTTTCCATCACAACAAAACAAAGCAACACACAAAACATCATAAACATAATGGAGCAGATTGTTGCTCACATACACATTGTGGATTGGACTATTTCTTGCCAAATGTTGAAACAGTATTTGTATTAATTGGTTCTCGGTCATTTTATGATTACTTTGATATTTCGTATATTTCATACTTAAACTTTTTCATCGAACGTCCGCCAAAAGCTTAATTTGATTAGATTTTAAATTTTTAATGCTAAACAAATTAAGAAAGGATAATTATGCGTTACATTTTGTATATGTTTGCGTTTTGTCTGCTATCAATAGTAGCTTATGCAAAAAACATTACTTTTGATGAAGCTCTTTCATATGGCTTAATCAACAGTACTTTTGTAGATAAATTTGAAAAAGAAAGAACTGAAAAATTTGGGTTTGAATTTGATGATACGAAACTTGAAAACCCAGAAATAGAATATGAATATAATTTAAAAAACAATACGAACAGTTTGCAGTTAGCACAATCTTTTAGACTATCTGACATCACGTTATCAAGAAAATCTTATAAAAAACTACTTGATAAATTGGTTGCAAACGAAGAAAAACTTGATTTATTAAAACTATACCATCAAATATCTTTGATTTATTATGACTTATATATAATTCAAGAAAAACATAAATACGAACAACAACGGTTGTCTTTTTTAAACAAAGTATACAAACAAATTCATAATTCAATGAATCAAGATAGTCTTTTATCTGCAGAAATTTATGCTTTTGATGCCGATAAATTGTCTATTGAGGAGAATATAAAACAATTATCAGCAGAAGTTAAAAAATCTAAATTAGATTTTTTGCAAACATTAAATCTTTCTGATACCTCGCTGGTACTTTCAGAACCGCCAACCATTAAACTGTCTATGTCTTTTGATCAATTACTAAAATCAATACAACATACGCCCAATTATCGTGATATGCTTGCTTTGCGTCATAACCAAACAAAAGAAATGGTTAACATTTTACAACAAGACCGTTATTTTCCCAAAATTCAACCAAAAATTATTTACGGTCAACTAGAAGACAACAGAAAAAGTGAATTTGGTGTTGGTCTTACCTTATCTATCCCCTTGTGGAATAAAAAAGACGGTCAGTACATTGCATTAAAAGCCAATGAAAAATACTTACAAAAAGAAATTGAAACAATAGACAATATCTCTTTTGAAGAAATATTAAAAAATGCATATAACAGATTAGAAACACAAATTTCAATTTTTCAAAAATACCACAATCAAATAGTTCCTATGTATCGCCAAAGTGTTCAAAAAATTGAAGATAGTTTCATAAACGGCCAAACAACAATTATTGATGTTTGGCAAATTCGAGAAAAAAGTTATGAAACGTATGAAAAATATTTATTATCGCTAAACAATGTGCTGATTGCAAAAATTGAATTAGAAACACTGATTGGTTCCAGATTGGAGGATTTATAATGATTAAAGGATTATTTATTATTTTAACAATTTTACTTTTAACTTCAAATGTTCAGGCAGGTCCTGGACATGACCATGGCAGTTCCGGATTTGCAAATACACAAACAAGTTCATTTTTTGTTTTAAGCGATAAACAAATAAAAAATCTTCATTTAAAACAAGAATTTGTAAAATATGAAGACTTTTATTCTGTTATCACAATTCCTATGGTATTGAAGAAGCATTCTGAAATAAAAGAAAATCTTGTATCACAAGGTTTTGTTTTGGAAGGTGCTTTAATTACAAAAATAAAAAAAGATCAAGAAGTCAGTATTAAAATAGATGCTGCTCCTGATAAAGAATACCATGGAAAAATCTTTATGATTGATGAAATGATTGATCCCCGTACCCGTTTGTACAGTGTTTACGCATTACTTAACGATGAATTACCTCGTAATTGGCAAGGAATGAAAGGCGATATGCAGATAAAAATTACATCTGTCAAAGAAGCAATCTCAATCCCTTCTTCTGCTTTACAAGGGGAGTTTGGGCATTATTACGTTTTTGTCATGAAAGGTAATCATTTTGAAAAAAGAGAAATTGAAATCGGTCAACAAGAAGGCAATAGAATAGAAGTTATCAAAGGATTAGCTTTAAATGAAGTTATTGTAACTCAGGGTTCATATCAATTAAAATATGTTACGGGAATACATGAAGATGAACATGAACACGACGAGCATGAGTATGACAATGAATATGATGAGCATAACCAGCATGATGAACATGATAAACATCTTCATGACTAATCAAAAGACAAGAGGTTAAAATAATGTTAAATAAATTGATATCATTTTCATTGAAATATAGAGTGCTGATTTTGGCTTTATATGCAATATTGCTTGTATTTGGTTATCAACGAATAACACAAACAAGCGTAGATGTTTTCCCTGATTTAAACAAACCAAATGTTACATTATTGATAGAAGCAGACGGCTTTGCTCCAGAAGAAGTTGAAAATTTAGTTGTTATCCCATTGGAAAATACAATAAATGGAGCAACAGGTGTTGAACGAACAACATCAATAGCAGCAGTTGGATATGGCGTTGTTAAAGCTGAATTTGGTTGGGATACTGACGTATTTAAGGCTCGTCAAATTATCAATGAAAAAATCGGGCAAGTTTCTTCATATCTTCCTTTGGGAACAAAAATTGTTATGACTCCAATTTCCTCTATTATGGGTGAAGTAATGTTTATCGGATTGACCACCAAAGACAATTCCACCTCACCTATGAAATTAAGAGAAATAGCAGAAATTCAGATAAAAAAACGACTTCTTTCTATTGAAGGCGTCTCTTCTGTTTCTGTTATCGGCGGAGATGTCAAACAGTATCAAATCATCCTTGATGCGATGCAAATGCAACTTTTGGGAGTTTCTCTTGAAGATATACTATCAGGGTTAGAAAATTCCGGAATAAATGGAACAGGTGGATTTTTACTCATGCCATATACAGAACAATTAATCAGGACTGTTGGCAGGCCAAACAATATAAATGACTTGAAAAATATAGTGATAAAATCTAACACTTCAAGGAAAGATATTCCGGCGATTACATTGGAACAAGTTGCTGATATTAAGATTGCACCAGAAACCTTCAAAAGAGGAGCGGCAGGTATAAATGGTCAAGCCGGTATTTTAATTGGTATTTCTAAACAACCTGATATAGATACAATAAAATTAACTAAAACCCTGCAAACAGAACTTGAAGCTATTGAAAAGAGTTTGCCAAATAACATTGTTCTTGAAAAAGATATATTTAAACAAAGTCGTTTTATTCAAAATGCGATAGATAATATATCTCGGGCATTGGTGGAAGGTGCGATATTCATTTCTATCATATTATTTATATTTTTACTCAATTTTAGAGGAACATTCGTTGTCTTAACTGTTATACCAGTAACCTTAATCATGACAGCTGTTATGTTTAATCTTTTTGGGTTGAATATAAATACAATGACGTTGGGTGGTATTGCAATGGCATTAGGATCTATTGTTGACGATTCAATTGTTGATTTATCTAATATTTTTAAGCGATTAAAAGAAAATAAACTCAAAGGTTCTCCGGAAAAAGTATTAAAAGTTGTTTATAACGCATCAAAAGAAGTAAGAAATCCAATTGTATTTTCGACAGTACTCATATTTTTGGTTTTTCTACCCTTATTTGCTCTTGGAGGTATTGAAGGTAGAATTTTTACACCATTAGCTCTGGCTTTTGTTTTATCAATGATTTCTTCTTTTGTCGTTGCTGTTACATTAACACCGGTATTAAGTTCATATTTACTTCCTAAAGTAAAGTCATTGGGAACGAAACAAGATACTTTTGTTGTCCGATACTTAAAAAAGGGACATGCGTTTTTGTTAAACTTGTTTTTTAAATACAGTAAAACAGTTTTATTGGGTCTATGTATGGTCTTTATTGCCGGAATCATATTATTTTGCTCTTTTGGAAAAGAGTTTTTGCCTCCGTTTAATGAAGGTAATTTTAACGTAACAATAGCAACACCACCGGGAACTAATCTAAAAGAAAGTTTTCGCATAGGACAATTGGCTGAAACATATTTACTGGAAATTCCTGAAGTGGAAGCAACGGGACGTAAACAAGGACGATCAGAACTGGATGAACATTCATTAGATGTCAATGTCCATGAAATAGAGGTTCGATTAAAGTCTGATTTAAAACGCAGTAAAGATGAAATTATTGCAGACATCCGAAATAAATTGGATTTCCCCGGTATTGTTGTTAACATAGGACAACCCATATCTCATCGAATTGATTTCATTATTTCTGGAATTCAAGCTCAAATTGCTGTTAAAATATTTGGACGTAATACCGAAGTATTAAACCAAGTAACAGAGAAAATAGAACAAATTATGAAAAAGAACCCGGATTTGGTTGATGTTACAAGAGATATGCAAGTTCAAATTCCTCAAATCCAAATCAAATTTGACAAAGAAAAAGCCGCTCGATATGGTGTTCAAATCGGAAGTGCTGTTAATGTTGTTGAAATGGCTTTAAGAGGAAAAACGGTTTTTCAAATTATGGAAAATGAATTTCTTTACGATGTTGCCTTGCTTTTTTCAAATGATGAAAGTTCCAACATAGAAAATATCAGAAACTTACCCATTTCTACCATCCATGGAACTCTTATAGCTTTAGGTAATGTGGCAAATGTTGAACTTGTAAAGGCTCAAAATGAAATTGTTCGAGAAAACTCTTCAAGAAGAACTGTCGTTCAAGCGAATACAAAAGGTCGAAATCAAGCAAAGATTATTAATGACCTTCAAAAAATTTTTGATGAACAAATCGATTTACCTCAGGATATGTTTATCCAAATAGATGGTCAATATAAAACGCAACAAAATGCATCAAAAAATATCTTATTACTCGGAATAATTTCTTTTCTTTTGATGTATGGCGCTTTATATGTGAACTATCGTAATTTGAATTTGGCAACACAGTTAATGGTTGGGATACCTTTATCATTAATTGGAGGTATCATTGGTGTATGGATGACATCAAAGGTTATCTCTGTTGCATCAATCATCGGCATGGTCGCATTAGTGGGGGTCGGAATTAGAAATGGTATTTTGTTAATGGATTTATATACTGAAAAAGAAAAAGTAAATCGGAAAAAATTATCTGTTCAAGAAATGATAGATATGACTCAAGATAGGTTGGAACCCGTACTGATGACAACATTAACATCTGTAATCGGTTTTATTCCTTTATTAATTGAAGGAAACACAACAGGAAAAGAAATTTTATATCCTGTTGCAGTTGTTATGTCATACGGACTGATAATGACCACTATTTTGAATTTATTGATTACCCCTATTATTTTTAAAACATTTCATCCAAAAACAAAAGATGTATTGTTAGAAGACGAATAGGTTTTTCACATATATTATATCATATTCACCTTTTTATTCGTCAGAAAGGTGAATATGATTTTTAGTTTTATAAGCAAAGGATGGATGCCTTTTACAGACTTTTAACACTTATGCCCCCATTAGACCTTATATCTTCAAACTCTCCACAGCCTTCCCGTCACCGGAAAATATTCCTAGAAAATCAAGAAAAAATTTATAGATTTTTCAATGATTTCAATGACTTAAACCCCATTCCCCTTCACTCCCGCCATTCATTCCACAAGACATTGTTTTTGTGGAATTTTTTTTACCCTTTTTTTAGGACTTTTTTCCTTCCCGTCACACTTGCCCGTCACTTTGCCCGATAAAGACTTTTAGACACACCTATATTTTAAGATTTTATAACCACTTTTCCCGAACGGATTCATCAGACATTTTTACCTTTTACCCAATTGGATTTTTCGAATGATTGAACATGAATCATTTTTTTGCCCGATTGCCTTTTACATACTTTTAACACTTATACCCCCATTAGACCTTATATCTTTAAACTTTCTACGGCATTGGATAGCATTTGAGGATTATAGTTGAAGTATCTTTGAGTTGTGCTGATATTCCTGTGATTTGCTAACCTTTGAACCAAACAGATATTGATACCACTATTAAGCAACTTTGACACAAATAGATATCTTCCAAAATGACTTGCATCATAGATGTTGAACTTTTTATAGATATTGGATAGCAACCTACTGATTCAAATAAAGATAAAATATCAACAACAATCTATTTTCTAAAAAAATATTGCAATCAAAATTATTTTTAAGTATAATTATAAAAATTTCACAAAATTTATGGAGAAAATTATGAATACGCACAACATCACTCAATCCGGTCGTAGTATGGTTGAACTGTTGGGTGTTCTTGCAATTATTGGTATACTTACTATCCTTGGTGTTATCGGTTATAAATATGCAATGGAAAAACAACGAGCAAACACTCTCGTTCATGAAATGCATATAGCTTATGCTGATGCATTTGGGTCTATGAAAGAACAAAGAAATTGGGATTCCGTTCAATTTTCTCCTAAAAGCGGATATAATATGTTTTTCCGCAAAGATGAGGACGGTGATATTTTTGTCCGTGTGAAACAGGTAGAACAAGAAATATGCAGATTAATTCTTCCCTTAGGTGGACATAATGAATTACGCTTTTTTAGGGCGTTAAATTCCGAAGAAACAGAATGGGAAGAAATATTTACCTGTCCGATTGAACCTATAGATATTGTTGTTTCTTTTAATAAAGGAACAATTCCCGGTAAAAACTGCACAACATATGAAGATTGTCAAAACACACAAGGAGGGTATTGCGATATTGATAAACAAGTTTGTTCAAAATGTCCGGAAAACACAGAGTTAAGTCCGTCAAAATTGAGTTGTAATCCAATTTGCACAGCAGATGAAGAAACAAGTTGTTGGTTAGAGGACGCAAAATGGTGTTGTCCTAACACTCAAATTTGTGGTCAAAATCTAAATGAATGTCTTGATTCAGATGGTTTTTGTGAATATCACTTGGAACAAACAGAAATTCAGTTATCTGCCGAATGTATTTATGAAATTTTGCCGCTTGATAATACTCGGAAAGCTGATTGTTGGTATACAATCCCGTCACTCAGTGAAGGTTCTGTTTTATCATTACAAGAAGGCAAAGGATGTGACAAAAATCGTTATTGCCTTTTAAAATCGGAAAATGAGGATTGCACCGGTACTATTGATAAAGAGAAAACAGGTATTATTTACGGTACATGTGTTGAAAAAAATGAAAGTTCTGCTGAATGCAGTGTCAAAAATTCAAATATAATGATAATGAATGAAGTAAAAGGATGCAATAATAAACAATATTGTTTGTTAAAATATACAAATAATTCATGCAATCAAGCAATTCCAACAGATTATGTCGGTCGTGTTTTTGGAACTTGTGCCGAAAAGAATGAAAGCAGTGTTGCCTGTTCTCCCAAAATAACGACTATTGAGGGAATCATGTCACCCGTTGTTCCGTGTCCTGAAACACAATATTGTTATTTAAATTATTCATCAAAAGGATGTTCAAATACTGTTGGTACAAACGGTTCAAACCCTTTTTACGGTTTATGTTTAGAGAAAAACACAAACAAACTCGTTTGTCCGCAAATCAAATAAGAAATTTAAAAATGATTAATAACTGGAACTTATCACAAATAAGTTAGTAACAAAATGCCCTAATATTGTTAGCTGAACGGTTATTTGCAGCAACAGATCCATTTTGCAATTGAACTGCGTAAGCTTTACCAGCATCCGAAGCAATAGATGTCCATACAGCAATCAATCCACCGCCTCGATTTAAATTATCACATTTAGTGCCTATTGATTCTCTATCGCAAGCCTCTTTTACAGATGCCAAACGTCTACTTTGTGAGCGACACCAATTAAACGCACTCCACCAATTCATACCAAAAGAACTCATGCAATAATAGTGATTATTTTTTCCTAAAATTTCAGAACCGCTCTCACATTGTGGTATTACACTATCATCAGCAAAAACACAACAAGGAAGTATTATTGAAAGAACTATTCCAAACAGTATTTTTTTCATGTTATCTCCATTTATTTTAGTAAGGACTTTAATTTAACAGTTTTTAATTTAAAAATCAAACAAAATTTACTCATTTATGGTGTACAATCAAGAAATATAAAATATCCAAATAAAAATAGATTATTTCTTTCAACTAACAGAAAAGAAATTGGCTTATTTTAAGCATTAACAAACCACAAAATCCTAACCTGATTAGAACACTTTTTCAAACCCTTCTCTTTAAACTTCAATAAACCATACGTCTAATACGTGTTTTTTTGTTTATGCATAAACAACTCTCATCCGTGGATTCTTCTACTCATCCATACAGTAACACATTTTATGCTTGAAAACAGAAAAAAAATATGGTATTTTATATGCACAAAAATCGTGATTTTTTATAAATTTTATAAAGGTATAAATTCTAATGTTTGATTTTTTAAAACAGTTAATTCACGAATTCAAAAAAAAATATATATGGAAAAAAATACCAAAATGCTATTATAAAATTAAATGTCCCTACACTTATCAGGCTTATGATAAGCAAAATAAGTGTTGGTGGATTATTTATACTCAACCATTAAAAAAAATAACCAATCTATATCAAACAGAATTTGGTAAAAAACCACTATCCTTTTTTGATTGTGGCTGTGCAAGCGGACAACTATTGGTTCAAGCCGAAGAAATGGGTATGACAGTTAACGGTATTGATATTAAAGAATACAAGTCCTTGCATCCAAATGTAACCGTCGGTTCCATTTTAGATTATAACAAACCAATTAATCATGATCTTGTTTATTGCAACGAAGTGCTTACTTGTGTTAAAGAAGAAGAAATCCCTGCTGTTTTAGATAAATTCAAATCAACAAAAATGTTGGTTGCCGTTCATTTAACAACCGAAGATGACGAAAAAGCAGGAGGGACCTCTTATCGTGAAGCAAGTGGTCCACGTGTGATTAAAAGTCAAAAATGGTGGCTTGATTGTTTTAACAAAAACGGATTCAATGCCAAATTTCATGAAAAATCAGGCCTTTTTATTGCCAAACCAAGACAAAGAGAATAACAACATTTTAAGTGCACATTGTTTTTTTATAGTCAAATATAATTTCATTGACTATTAATTATGAGCCCTCTTTTTTTATCATAATATAGAAAACAATATAAAAATAAAACAAATATTCAAAAAAAAATACCAGCAGTTCTATGCCGGTATTTTTTGTTATTTTATCTTATCGGGTATGCTGTGATTGTATCAGTCGCATTTGCCAAGCTTCCTGAACACCTTGTTTAATAATATTCAACTCTATTTTTTTTAATTCCGTTTTTGTCTTTAAACCATCCAAATTCCCTTTAATGGCACCGTTTGTAATTAATAGTGTCAAGGCTTCCATCGCATGAGGATTATTTGAGTCTAACAAAATTTGTGCTTCTTCAACATGTGTCGGGTCAATAACTGCAAAACTTGAAAAATAATTCACAATGGCTTGAGACGATGGTGCATATTCAACATATTGTGCAAATTTTTGTGCCATTTGTTGTCTGAGAGCAAAATCCCGATTTCCCTGCTCTAAAACACCGCTGTTTTGCATTTGATCGCAAATAGCTTTAAATTCAGGGAATCTTCGGTCAGAAAGACCACCTCTTGCAATATCATCATTGTCAAAACTTATCCCATAAACCCGATCAAAATAATCAAGTGCATGTTGAACGGCTTTCTGATTGCCGACAGAGGTTAAAAGCCCTCTACCGCCCGCACGTTTTAAATCTTCCATAAGTGTCGGTTCATAAAATGAAGCCCATGTTAAGTCATCACAATCACGTGCCATCAGTTGTTTAATGGTTCTGCCTGCCCGCCATAAACTTTCCGGAAATTGTTCCAAGGCTTGCGCTTCTGCTTCATACAATTTAACCATAAACATATATTGTTGTGGTGAAATACCGGAAATCAAACCCAAAGCATGATTAGTTTGATAACTATGTAACAATTCATGTGAAATGGTTGCATACCAATCACGATTAGACATATGTTGTGTTCGTGAGCCATTGTTTAACACAACTTTATTGAGAGAGGGAGAATAACCGGCAAGACCGATAATACGGTCAGATGTAGCAAATTGTGTATGTGGGCGAATTCCGGCAATAATATGATGTCCGTGAGATGTTTCGCTTAATGAATGCAATATTTGTCTTAATTCTGATTTACGCTCTTGTGTAGCAGACAAACTGTTAATAGAATTTTCCATTTCTGCTTTTTTAACAGCAAAAGCAACATCTTCCGGAATATAGGAATTTGCCGTTGTTAAATAATTGATGTCTGAACTGCAAGCAGAAAACAAAATCGGCGTTAAGGCTGTCGCTGTTAATAAAGTATTTTTCAATTTCATATCCTCCCCCCTTTTAAAATATGTTTATATTTTTGTATAATAATTGTATGATAGCATATAATATTTATTTGTCAAGATAAAAAAACCCTAAAATCTCAAAAGCAAAAAGAACAGGCGTTGCAAATAAAGGGACGTTTATTTGCAACAACTTTTTTTATATTTTTGAAATTTTTTTTGATTTTAGGTTATTGGCTGATTTGTACGGATTGTTTTAAAGTATCTGAACAAGGTGATTTTAGTGTGAAATCGTTGCAAATAAACGTCCGTTTTGTTACAATAAAATTTAATTGAATTTATTACATAATTTTTCACAAAACAGGGAGAATGATATGAAATTTCCGCACAAGTTCATCAAATCCGAACATGGTCGATCTATGGTTGAAATGTTGGGTGTTTTAGCCATTATCGGCATGTTGAGTCTGGGTAGTGTATGGCTTTATGATTATGCTTCAAAATTTTATGAAGCCAATCATATTCAAGATTCACTTGGCAAAGCCAAAAATTTGGCTGATGTTAATCAATCGCCGACACATATTCGTGAAGTGGAACGTTTGTTACGTCAAACAGTCGGTCAATATAATCCTCAAATTCAGCAAACAGAAATCAGAAACCCTGATACGGACGGTCAAAAAATGACTTATACCGTTACGTTGCAAGAAATTGATGAACGGGTTTGTCAGTTGATAATGAATAAAAAAGATGTCTTGTCATCCGTTAATATTACAATTATGTCACCTGCATCAGCAGATGAATGTGATAGCGGTATGGATATGGCGTTTGCATTTGATACCATTCGGACAGATATTGTCTGCCAAAATGATAGTGATTGTGCGGGAACACATAATCCGTTCTGTAAAAACGGACAATGTAAAGCGTGTGAACCATCGGATTGCCATGGAACAGAGCCGATTTGTAACAAATATAGTGGCGCTTGTGAGCCATGTCGTGAAGATTCCCAATGCAACCCAAACAAATGTGCGACAAACGGCAGTTGTGGCGAATGTTCTGCAAATGAACATTGCACAGATGAATTTAGACCGATTTGTGATACATACGAAGGGGTATGTAATGCCTGTGCAACAGATGGCGAATGCGAACCGAAATATTGTGCCGGAAACGGAACGTGTGGAGACTGTTCGGCTCACCCGCATTGTCCGAATACAAAACCAAAATGTGATTCTGAATTAGGTGTTTGCGAGGCTTGTCCGAGTGGCACATATTGGCATACGAGTTTACAAAAATGTACGGAATGTACACAAAACACGCATTGTACAAACGATTTAATGCCGATTTGTAATACGGGAACAGGTGTTTGTGAACCGTGTTCAAATAATGCACAATGTTCACCGGATTATTGTGCCGGCAATGGTAGTTGTGGTGATTGTTCAGCCCATGAACATTGTCCGACTGAAACACCTAAATGTGATTCTGAATTAGGTGTTTGTGAGGCTTGTCCGTCATCTGCACCTGTCTGGAATGCAAGTCAAGGAAAATGTATAACTTGTGCCACATCTAATAGTGCAACACCTGTTTGGAATGCAACGCAAAAGAAATGTATCAGTTGTTACGCATCTAACAGTACGAAACCGTATTGGAATGGATCGGCTTGTGTAGCTTGTCCGAGCGGAACACCTATTTGGAATAATGCAAAACAACAATGTGTGAAATGTACACAAAACTCACATTGTAGCGGTACAACACCAATTTGTAATACATCAACAAATACATGTGAGAAATGTTCTTCTAACAGTCAATGTGTGAATATGGACCAAACAAAACCGTTCTGTAAATCAACAGGGGCTTGTGCTTGTCCAGATACAAGTACATATTCGTCAAGTTGGGGAGCATGTGTTTTGGAAGTATATACGCCGGAAAGTGCTTGGGGTAGTAAGAGTAAGTCTGGTCAATTATATGACACCACTCCTGACAGATTAGGAACTTACGAAGCACCATATCACGTATATTGGAGCGGATATGCCGATGACTATATTGTTTTGGCAACGGGTGTTGTATGGCAACAAACAAATATTTGTTCTGTTCCAACCAATCATACCATTATTGCCAAAAAAGATTGTTGGGGATGTACAAATGTCTATTTGGGCGTTGTTCCAGCCGGAGTTAGAGGGAATTTATATATTGACTCATATCAAGGATATATTCGTTCAACTCAAAATCCACACGCAACCTTGGTGTATAGACCTTAATAATAGGTAATAGGGTCACCAAAAAACAAAAAACGCTCTGTTTGGCAGGGCGTTTTTTATATCATATTTCTTGCATTATTTTGTTATAATTTGCTTGACAAGATGTTAATCATGGTATATTATAATGTAGTAAATAAACTAAAATCACATTAAAATAGGAGAATAAAAATGAAACAACACGAAAGCGCTATGCGTTCACCAAAAGAATTAGCTGAACTGACCGGTAAGAAAAAATATTTACATGATTATGCTTTATCTGAATCAGAAAATATTTTAAAAGATACATGGTGGATGATTAACGCTATTAAAGCATATCGGGATAATACAGACTTTATTGTTAAAGATATGAATGTCGTTCTTTCTCACGCTTTGGCGTTAGGGAATAAAGATATCATTCAACTGGCTTTATGGTCCGGCGGACAATTAAATTCTTCTTCAAAACATACGAAATTAGGATTTAAAATTCCTGATAATTGGCGTACATCTGCCGATTTAAACGATTTACCAAAATCAGAAGAAGACGAAATTTTGCATGCGGCATTGTATTTTGATGACAGATTAAAAGATGTCCTTCAAGACGGAACTGTTTCACAAGAAGAAGCAAACGAATTAATTGATTTAGCCATTTACACCAACACGCCAAAATATTTTGATTTAGCAATGAATTTTAATCCGAACTTAAATGCTGTTGATGAAATGGGAAAAACATTATTACATCACTGTAATGATAACAGTATTTTTACAAAAAAATTATTACAAAACGGAGCCAATCCCAACATTCAGGATATGTATGGTCGTACGCCGTTAATGTACGCCATGTTAAACGGTGACAGAGATGTTGTGGAAACACTTATCCGAAACGGAGCCGATGTTTCTATTAGAGATGAGAATGGCGAAACAGCAGAAGCCTATATAAAAAGTGCCGATCTTTTGTTCGCTTATCAAAGATTAACATCAGAAGATAAAAAAGAAAACAACAAGGTTGTTGAGAAACCAACATTAACGCTGGGATTAAAAGATGTTGCCGAATGTTATAACGATGAAACTCAAAACATCAGCAACACACAACAAATTGATAAAAACACAACACGCTAAATTCAAATCATATCAATAAAAACACAGGCGAACTTGTCTGTGTTTTTGTTGTTCAATTTAAGGATTTTCTTTTTTCTTTACAAATAAAAGAATTGGGTGTAAGGTGACGTTGTACATATTTCATCTAACTGAAAGGACACATCTTATGAAAAAATATTTAGCAGAAATGTTTGGCACATTCGGTTTGGTTTTCATCGGTTGCGGTTCCGTTGTATTTGCAAATGGACATATTGATGCTTTAACCATTTCTTTGTGCTTTGGTTTGGGTTTAACTTCTTTGGCTTATTTTTTAGGCGCTATTTCAGGCTGTCATGTCAACCCAGCCGTATCCTTTGGATTTTGGTGTTCTAAACGAATGTCAACCGTTGATTTCTTCGGATACGTTGCTTCACAATTTATCGGAGCTATTATCGGCGCTTTCTTATTAATGATTATGGCCGGCGGTATTGACAGCGGATTAGGTTCAAACGCTGTTCATGAATCAGCTAACGTATTAAGTGCTTGTATTTATGAAGCTTTAGCAACATTTATTTTTGTCAGCGTTATTTTGGAAGTAACAAAAGAAAAATTCCAAGGGGCCGGCTTAATTATCGGTTTAACATTGGGTATTTTCTTAACACTCGGATTTTATATTACAGGTGGCTCTATGAATCCGGCTCGCAGTTTCGGACCTGCTTTATTAGCCAATCAAATGGCAAACTTATGGATTTTCCTCGTTTGTCCGAGTATTGGTGGTATTTGTGCCGGTCTGTTACATTATATCCGTCATAAATAACAGATGTAACACAAAATAAAAAGCCACTGTAACAAGTGGCTTTTTTTATAAATAAATTCTCTTTATTTCAATCCCCATAACAATAATTTATACATAATATAACGATTTAATTTATGTCCTTGACGTTTCAATAATCCCTGATTATTTAAGTCTTTTAATTCTGCTCTTAATATATCAAACATTTCTTTACGGATATTTTGAGGCGCCCGACGACAATGTTTTAACTGCGTTCCTAAAATTTTGGGAACAAATGTTTTAATCAACACATCAAATTCTGCCGTTAAATTTTTATCTTTGTATAAATTTAATATATATTGGAGAGATTTATTATATTCATTCAATTGCTTCTGTGTTCTGGGTTTATGTGAAACGGATATAAGGTTATTGACATAAAAATACAATTTCAACTTTAAATCTACTGTTTTAGGCTTTTTGGAAAACACTTCATAAATATAAATACCGTCTTCCATAATAGAATACGGAAAATACTTAATATCAGCAAAAAAGTCCTTACGATATAATTTTGCCCAAACATTAAATTCAGCTGTCATAGAATCCACTAAAACCGGATTATCATATATTTGATAAGCTATGGTGTTTTTATCAATTTTGGAATAATGAGTTTCATAACCCTCAACACGTTCATAACCGACACTAACCAAATCAGCGTTATGTTTAACAGCATAGTCATGTAAAATTTCTAAATATTGCGGATGAAAATAATCATCTGAATCCAAATAACAAATATACTCTCCAGTGGCATTTTCAAGCCCTGTATTGCGTGCTTCAGCCTGCCCTTTATTTTCTTGGGAGATAACTTTAAAGCGTGAATCTTTTTGTGCATAAGCTGTTAACACATCAAGCGAATTATCAGAAGAACCGTCATTCACACAAACGGCTTCAAAATCCGTAAATGTTTGTTGAATAAGCGAATCCAAACAATAAGACAATCGTTTTTCCACATTATAAACAGGTATGATAATAGAAATTTTAGGCATAAGGTTCACCCTTTCAATCAAATTATATGCTAAACAACATACATATATATGATATGAAAAGCAAATTCAAGTTAAAAATCAAATATTGATTAATTATTTAAATTTTTCTTATCAAAAAAATCCGAAAGATGTAATCATCTTCGGATTCTTTTGTTTATCTCATTATTCCAAAAAACTTGTTTTTATTCATACTGAACAGACATAAAATAAAGTCCTTCTGCCGGCGCCGTTTGTCCACCTGCTTTTCTGTCTTTTGCTTCAAATGCCCGCCTAAAATCGTCTATCTGCCATTTACCATTACCGACATTCACCAAAGAACCGATAATATTACGCACTTGATGATGTAAAAACGAACGGGCTTTTATGGTCATAACAACTTCATTGTTTAGACGTTTAATTTCTATAAAATCAATGGTTTTTATCGGTGATTTAGCTTGACATTCAGAAGCTCTGAATGTTGAAAAATCGTGTTTACCGATAAGCAACTGCGCCGCCTCATTCATTTTGACATCATCCAGCTCCCGACTATACCACCAAACACGATTTTTGTCTAACGCAGGTGGATAACGTGTATTTAAAATACGATAAATATATGTTCTTTCTTTGGCATCAAAACGGGCATGAAATGTATCTGCCACCTGCTCTGCCAAAATAACACTAACAGGATGTGGTCGAACCAAAGCATTGATGGATTCACGGATTTTAAAACAATCTACGTCAACATCCGAATCAAAATGAGCAACTTGTCCTCGTGCGTGAACACCTGTATCTGTCCGACCACTACCAAAAAGGGTTATATTTTGACGCAAACAAACAGTTAAAGCTTTTTCAAGCACTTCCTGAACAGATAAGCCATCTTTTTGACGTTGCCAACCGACAAAAGGCGTGCCGTCATATTCTATCAATAATTTATACCGCAAAACACGCTCCGACAGGTAATCCGTTACCTTTCATAAAATCATCGGTTGTCATAGCTTTTTTACCAGCTCGTTGCAACATTGTTATTTTCAAAACCGTACCGTTACCACAGGCAATATGTAAGTCAGAATCCAAAATAGTTCCTGCGGGCTTATCCGTTGTTTTGTCTGTTGCATAAGCTGTTAAAATTTTAATCCGTTCCTCATTAAACATGGTATATGTTGCCGGATATGGATTAAACGCCATTACCAAACGTGCCAATTCATCAGCTGATTTTTGCCAATCAATTAACGATTCGGTTTTTTGGATTTTTTCGGCATATGTAACCCCTTCACTTGGTTGTGGTATCGGTGTCGGATTATCTGCCAAAGTCCGAACAATTAAGCGAGCGCCAATTTCTGACAATGCATCATGCAATATTTGACCGGTTGTATCGGCTGTAATCGGACAAGATTCTTTCATCAGCATATCGCCGGTATCCAACCCGACATCCATTTGCATAATCGTAACACCCGATTCTTTATCACCCGCCTGAATAGAGCGTTGAATAGGAGCAGCACCACGCCAACGAGGCAACAAGGAAGCATGGACATTAATACATCCTTTTTGCGGTGCTTTCAAAATAGCTTTCGGTAAAATTAATCCATAAGCACACACAACGGCGACATCGGCATTTAATTCTGAAAAGATTTTTTGTTCATCTTCTTTTTTCAACGACGTTGGTGTATAAACAGGAATGCCTAATTCTTCCGCTTTTTGATGAACGGGAGACGGTGTTAATTTATAGCCTTTTCCTGCTGGTCTGGGTGGTTGCGTATAAACGGCAATCACTTCGTAATTTTCATCTAATGCTTCCAAAACAGGAACAGCAAAATCAGGTGTCCCCATAAATATTACTTTCATCTTATTTTACTCCGTTGTTGTTTCTTCTGCAATTTCACAAGCTTGTTTGCGACGACGTTTTTCCAAATGTTTTACTAACCGTTGACGTTTTAACGGTGATAAATGATCAATAAACAAAATACCGTCTAAATGGTCAGTTTCGTGTTGAATACAAATACCCAACAAGCCGTCAGCCGTTAAGGTTTGTTCTTTACCGTTTTCATCTAAATAACGCACCGTTACCCATTCGTGACGTTCCACATCGGCATATTCACGAGGGATAGATAAACACCCTTCATTATGAAACACCATTTCTTTTGAGCGTTCAATAATGACAGGATTGACCATTTTAATCGGATTCGGTTCTTCTTCGGATGAAGCACAATCCATCACAACCAAACGTTGCAACAAACCAACCTGATTACCGGCCAAACCAACACCATGTGTTGCATACATTGTTTCTAACATATCAGCTAAAATTTTTTGAATTTCAGGTGTTACCTGTTCAACAGGTAATGCTTTTTCCTGTAAAACAGGAGATGGTATTTCATATACTTTTAACTTTGTCATTGTATCCTTTCCTTACTTATTTTATTTTTTCTCATTATATACAATTTTTTAGCGTTTGAAAAGTTTTTTTTGTCCGTTTAAGTCAAAACAAGACTAAATTTACCTATTTATACAAATTTATTTTGCAATATTAGATTTTTAAGCGTATAATATTTGTAACAACATAAAAAGGAGGGACTTATGTTACGCTTATTTGTCGGATTGGACTTACCGGAAGAAACCAAAGAAGAATTATATGCCTTACGGGGTGGATTGTTTGGTGCAAATTGGCATACAAAAGAAAGATTAAATTTAAATCTTCGTTTTATCGGCAATGTTGAAGAACCTGTTGCCGAAGAAGTGTTAAAAGAATTACGTTACATTCGTTTTCCTGCTTTTCATATGTCGTTTAAAGGCATAAATTATTTTGCAAACGGCGATATACCGCATCACATCTGGACCGGTGTTGACACACCCAAACTCATCGGAGAATTACAAGAAAAAATTGATAAAGCCATTATTCGGGCCGGTGCCGGAAATGCCGATAAATTTAAATTCGTTCCCCATGTTTCATTGGCTCGCTTGCATGGAAGCAGTATAGATGATGTATTTTCATATATTGCTCAAAATAATTTATTTCGCAGCAAGCCGTTTTTAGTTGATTCTTTTTGCTTATTCGCCAGTCATGCACGAGAAGGGGGCGAAGGGAAATATTATACCGTAGAAGAAACCTATCCGTTAAGTTTAATTGAAGTTATGGCATAAGGAAATAATAAAATGACAAAACAACCTGTATACAATCTTTCTGAAAAAGAATTTTCATTATTATCAAAATTCGGATGGATGTGGTTTTTAGCTCATCCTGTTTCAAACAAACTGTCTCAAATAATGATTACTGAAAACAAATGGCAAGAATCCGAAGCATCCGCAAACAAAACAAAATGTATTCTCCTATCAACTCTTTTTTGTTGTTTACCTCTTTATTTGTTACTGTTTGTCATACTAACAACAATAGATGGTATATTTCCCGATAATATCAGTCAAATCATTAACATCCCCGTTATTCTGATTGGTTTTATTTTATCTTGTGTTATCAGTAGTATTGGTATAACCAAACTATATAAACCAATTTATGATACGGTCAGCGTGCATGCAAATAAATCTGATATTCTACCGCTACCCAAAAGCGAATTAAGTCTGTATATTGGTATAACCGTTTTAGATGTTCTGATATATATCGGATTTTCAATATTTATGTATTTAAATCGTTAAATATGTTAAAACTGTTTTGAGTGAAACATTTTTATTTTTTTAAACAAGTTGCGTTACAGATAAACGGACGTTTATTTGCAACGATTTCACTCTAAAACCACCTTGTTCAGATATTTCAAGACAATCCGTACAAATCAGCCAATAACCTAAAATCAAAAAAAATTTCAAAAATATAAAAAAAGTGTTGCAAACAAACATCCCTTTTGTTACAATATAATTAGACTGATTTTATTACATAATTTTTCACAAAAAAGGGAGAATGATATGAAATTTCCGCACAAGTTCATCAAATCCGAACATGGTCGCTCTATGGTGGAAATATTGGGCGTTTTAGCCATTATCGGAATGTTGAGTCTGGGTAGTGTATGGCTATATGATTATGCTTCAAAATTTTATGAAGCCAATCACATTCAAGATTCACTCGGCAAAGCCAAAAATTTGGCTGATGTTAATCAATCTTCAACACATATTCGTGAAGTGGAACGTTTGTTACGTCAAACAGTCGGTCAATATAACCCTCAAATTCAACAGACGGAAATCAGAAACCCTGATACGGACGGTCAAAAAATGACTTATACCGTTACGCTGAAAGAGGTTGATAAACGAGTTTGTCTGTTGACAATGAATAAAAAAGATGTCTTGTCCTCTGTTAATATTACGATTATGGCGCCTGCATCAGCAGATGAATGTGATAGCGGTATGGATATGGCGTTTGCATTTGATACCATTCGGACGGATATTGTCTGCCAAAATGATAGTGATTGTGCGGGAACACATAATCCGTTCTGTAAAAACGGACAATGTAAAGCGTGTGAACCATCGGATTGTCATGGAACAGAGCCGATTTGTAACAAATACAGCGGTGCTTGTGAGCCGTGTAGCAACGATAATGAATGTCATCCGAACAAATGTGCGACAAACGGTAGTTGTGGAGAATGTTCATCAAACGAGCATTGCACAGATGAATTCAGACCGATTTGCGACACATATGAAGGTGTATGTAAACCTTGTGCAACCGATGGTGATTGCGAACCGAAATATTGTGCCGGAAATGGAACTTGCGGGGAATGTTCAGCACATCCACACTGTCCGAATACAAAGCCAAAATGCGATGCCGAAGTAGGTGTTTGCGAGGCTTGTCCGACTGGAACACCATTTTGGAAAGCTGATGAAGAAAAATGTATTACATGCTATGATTCTAACAGTGCAACACCTTATTGGAATAACACAAAACAACAATGCGTGAAATGTTTACAAAACTCACATTGTAGTGGTACAACACCTGTATGTAATTCATCAAATGTGTGTGAAGCTTGTCCAAGCGGATACGGATTTAGCAGTTCTCAGAATAAGTGCGTTGTTCAACGAACAGTTACAATTAACAATGTCGGCACAAAAACAACACAAATCGTATTAGATGGTGATACAATGGCAAAACCATCTGCTTCTTATCCGGATTTCACATTCAACCATTGGTCTACAACAAAAGGCGGTGGTGCGGTTACTTTCCCATTAAAAGTGACCTCAAATATAACTTTGTATGCTTATTATAGAGCAGCATCGGAAATTGACGTAGGGGATTATCCGTTAAATAAATGTGGCGGTGGTCGTTTAGGTTCCGAACATACTGAAACATCTCGAACATTCTCTTATAGCACACCACAACAATTTAAATTATATCTCCGTTCAGCTTGGAATAATGACGGATATAATTGCTCTGGGAAACAAGGTTCATTCTCTTGGGTATTAGATGGTACAACAACAGCAAATATAACAACCCATTGTCAAAATATTAATGTTGGTGTAGGTAAAACAATTGTTTTACAACCATACAGTGACTGGTCAAAATATTGTGATGTTGTCTGGCGCGCTCATCTTTACCGCACACCGCAAATTTCTTATCCGTATTAACGGGTCAGAAAAATGGTAAAAAAAGGAGTCGGTTTCGGCTCCTTTTTTATTATCTGACAGAAAAACGCAAATAAAATGTATTTGATTTATTTTAAAAGAATTTTTATGGTTATATGAGAGGTAAAATTAAATATTAATAAACCGTTGAAATCTAATGTTCAATAAAATTATCTATCAACAATATTAAAATTCAAACAATTTATTCCATAGAATTATTATTATAATTTGTACCCAACCACGCCATTAAATCAATAGATACATTTTGTTCATCTACAAATCTGTTTCCAAGCGTTCCTAATGTTTTGGTCAAAGTACTGCCTTTGTTTTCATTTGTATCCGTTTTCTCAACTTGACGAACAGGTGCTATGACACCGTTCTGATAATATCGAACAGAAAACTTATCATCTGACATATCGTAACCATTGTCAAAGAACATTTCGTTGTTTTGTGGTAAACGTTGCATGGTAGAACGTGAAAAATCATATGTAATTTCCTCACCATGTCGTAATCCGTTTTTATGCTCACTGGTGCGTAATAATTCGCCATCTTCATTAAAAACAGATAAAACACTGTCGCCTTTTTTACCTGACCATGACGTTTCAATATTTGGATTGCCTAAAACACCCAAATCCTGAATGGCAGCAAATGTAACAGCATCATATTTATCCGTATGGTGAGGTTGACCGTCTTTATAATAAATGGTATAAGGGAATGTCGCAACCTGTTCATACGTAACTTGCGTTAATTCACCATGATTATAAATAGCTGTTACTGTTGAGCCGTCAAAACTCTCTTGTGTAATTTCCTGACCGTGTTTTTTGCCATCTTGATAAGAAACTGTTTTACGGATACTCCCATCATCACTCATTGAAGTTGCGACCGCTGTACTGTTTCCTTCCGTGCCGGTCCATTTAATATTAAAATGAGTTGCCCCCGTAAAATTAGGAGCAAGTACATCTGCTTCCAATGTTGTGAGTTTTCTCCCCATTCATATCCCCTTCCCAAAGAATATTACTTTTATTAATTATAGCCGATTTTTTTTAACTTGTCCACTTAATTTTTTTTATTTTAAACAGAAAAAAATACTTGTTTTTGTCTTGTTTTTTGTGTAATATAGAGAAAGCATTTATAAACAGAAAGGATGAATCAATGTTTTATACTCTTATTATTCTTCTTGCACTTATTACTTCTTGTTGGACAACCTATCGTTTGACACACAAAACAGAATTATCCCGACAAAAAAGAATCGGTATTTGGATAGGTTTCTTTTTAATTTGGCTCACACCGTTGCTGATTAAAAAGAGTTGTTTAGTAACGGGAACAACATATTCATTCTTATATCATTGTTTATATTTTTTATATGTATGGGCATTTTTATTTTTCTGTTTTATGATTATCAGAGATATCATGTACAGTATAAGTACATTGATTAAAAAAATTAAAAAAGAATCTCAACCTACATTGGAATGGAAAGAAGCTAAACGATTAAATCGTTCTAATCGCCTTTGGGGAATTGTAGCGTTGATACTGACACTTTATGCGTTATATGCGGGTTTAAAAACACCAGCTGTTAAAGAAATCAAATTATATTCCAATAAAATTGACACAAGCATCACTTTGGTTGCTTTAAATGATATGCACTTGCACCGTGCCTTATCGGAAAGAAAGGTTGAAAAAATTGTCAACAAAGTCAATTCCATTCGTCCGGACGTCATTGTTTTTGGCGGAGATTTGGTAGATGACCATGCGACATATTTGCATAATCAACTGTTCATTTTATCTAAATTACGGGCTCCGTTGGGCAAATATGCCATAGCGGGCAATCATGAATATCATATTGGTATTGAACAAGCACAAGAATCTTTACGAGAAGCGGAAATCAATTATTTACAAAACACCGGCATTCAAATTACACCTAACGTCTTTTTGGCTGGGGTTCCTGATGTTATATCCACACGTCATGGGGATGAATCAGCACATGTTGAAAAAGCATTGTTAGATGCCGGTGAAGATAATTACAAAATTTTATTGGCTCATCGTCCGAATTTTATTGACACATTGAAACCAAAACAAATTGATTTACAAATATCAGGTCATACGCACGGAGGACAAATTTTTCCGTTCCACTTAATCGTGAAATATGTTAATGGTTATCTTTCAGGATTGTATGAAACCAAAAATGGTCAATTATATGTTTCACGAGGTTCAGGACAATGGGGTCCGCAAATGCGTTTGTTTGCTCCGGCTGAAATTACGGTCATTCGGTTAAATTCTATCCCTCAAAATTTACCGTCTACACTCTCAAACATTATGAAAGTCAATGACCCGGATACACCGCCAAAAGAAACAAAAACAGATGTTTCTGATACGCAAAATATATCAGAAAAAGCCAAAAACGTATCTGATAACCCAACGCAAAACAAAACAGTATTATTACCTTTTGTTAAAAAATCAAGTAAATCTGATAACCCCAATCCGTTTATCAAGAAAGAAACTCAACCGACAAAATTGGCAGATAAAGAGATAACAACACCAAAACAAGAACCTGTTTTGCCGAAAAAAGAAGAAACGGTTGAAAAACCCGTTCAACCGAAAACTGAATCGGCAAAACCACAAGAAAAGCCGTATAAAATTGACATTCGCAAAGTCATAGAACATATTAATTCGCAAGAAGACAGTATGGCAGAAGTAAAACCTCAACCATCAAAAGTGATTGAACAACAAAAACAACTTCAAAAAGATACACAAGAAGAACGTGTACAACCGATGAATGCACCAAAAGTCAAAAAACGGCTTGTTCCGAAAAAAATGGAACCGAATAAAGAGAGCCTCCCTGTTATTCCGAAAAGAATGGAACCGAACAAAGAGAGTATTCCCGTTAAAAAAGAGGAACCTAAAAAAACGATAAATAATACAAATATTCAAGGCATTATTGAAGTTTTAGAACCGTTAAAAGACGACAAAATCAATCAGTCATCAGAAAAAGCGAAAGCAATCAATCAGGAAATTGATGCCTTATTGGAGGAAATTCGGCAAAACCAACTGAAAGAAAAAGAACAAAAGAAAACACAGGCAAAAATTGTTCAGATTGCAAAACCGGTTACTGAAAAAACAAAGAAATCTGATAAAAAACCAACAAGCGAAAAACAAGAACCGCAACCAAAAAAAGAATCGGTTATTCGTCAGGAAGAATTGTTTGTTGAAGTTGTCAAAAATGAAAGTGGCGTCAGTCATATTCGCATTTACAATGCCAATCACGAAATTATTGCCGATACATCTTTAAAGGAAGGTAAAAACGTTCAAAAACGAACAACGGAAGATGCGGAAGGTAATATTATCACGCATGAAACAATTATGCATGTTCACAGTACGCCTGAAAAACACATCACACATCGGACACATCAGGTGTCAGAAGGAAAAGTTGTCAAACCGATTGTTCAAGAAAAAAAGACTCAACAACCGAAAACTCAACAACCAAAAGCGGTTAAAGATACTCAAAAACAAGTAACGAGTACAATTTATACCGTACCGACAACAGTGCCGGTTAATGCGCCTGTTATTTCACCAAACGGATATACAGGTCATGAAGTACCACAATATCAATATCAACCATCTTCTGCTTATTCGGGAACATATTATTATATCATACCGCAAAACAGCATAAGTTATTAAGGTATCAAAAAAGGGACGGTAACACGTCCCCTTTTTTTTTACTATTGGCTGATTAACGATATAAATCTTTTAAAAATATTTTAATTTCATCAAAACATAATTCATCAATGCCATGTCCCATAAACGGACTGGTAAATGTTTTCACATCTTGCCCCATTTGTTTTAATGTACTTGCACTGATAGATAATGCATTAACAGGAACCACATCATCCATATCACCATGTGTCAATAAAACAGGTAAATGATATAATGTTTCAATTGGTCTGACAAGCGGAACGGCGGACATACCAATAATACCTTTTATCTGATTTTTAAGCGTATATGCCGTCCAAAATGCCATTAATCCTCCTTGTGAAAATCCGGCAAGTGTCATATTTTCCAGTGGAATATGATATGTTTTTGAAATTGTTTCTACGTAATCTACAAGTACAGGTACCGATTCGTATGCTCGTTTTGTCAAAACATCTAAATAATCTACTGAAATAGCTTCACGGGGAATATAATCATCTAATGAAAACCATTCATATCCGCCAAACATCATTTGTTTAGTGCCATTTGGTGCAAAAAAGGCTGTTTCAGGCAAATCAGGCATTAATTCTTTCCCTAAACCGATTAAATCTCTGCCGTCAGCCCCATATCCGTGTATGAAGATAACGGCATTTTTGGCATTTTGAGGGATATATTTCTCATCTGATAACATAAAATTCTCCTTGATATGTTGATTTGAATTGTGTATACTCTGATTTATATAGTCATATAAAGGAGAAAAAAGCAATGAAAAAATTAAGTTTCTTATTAGCAACCACTCTGATTTTAACATCAACAATTGCCGATGCACAAAGTCGCACAAGCAAAGGTTTAACCGAAGTAGACAAATTAGCCATTACAGCCGGTGCCGCACAAGCTTGTTTGGCGGATTCAGACAAATTGAAAAATTATGAAGTTATTGTCAGTCGTATTTTGGCCAATCCAACCGTTAGCGAAAAAGAAGAAACAGAAGTGTTGACTGCTTATGCACAAAAGAAATTACAAGTCTATCAAGAACAAAAGAAAGCCCCTGAAATGGATTGTCAGGAAGTATTGCGTCGTTTTGATAGTTTGCCGATTTTTGAATCTGTTGTCTATAAAGACGGTACGATTAAATTACCGGACGGCAGAACAATTAAACCCAAACGCCCGATTAAACAAAGTGGTGATGTAAAGGCAAAAACTGAAAAGAAAAAAGAATCTGCCAAAAAAAGCAAGATGAAACCGTTTAAAGTTAAACCGGCTGATAAAAAGGAAGAAAAAAAGCCTTTCCGTCCAAAAGTCATTCAATAAAACATGCTTTAATTTATGCGTCCGGAAAGTTTAAATGTTTTATTTAAAGAAGTCACATCATTGGCGGGAGTCGGTGATAAAACGGCATCTTTTATTAAAAAACTATGCGGACCGCATTTAATTGATATGTTATTTCATTTACCGGTTGGTGTTAATCATCGGCCCTTTATTGAAAAAGCTTCTCAAATCAAATTCGGACAATATGGTACGGTTCAAGTCCAAATTCAAGAACATCTGGCACCCCCGAGAAAACGGGGACCCTATCGTATATTCGGGGAAATAGTTAATTTCTCACAAGAGATTGAATTGATATTTTTTAATTATCATGCCGATTATCTGACAAAACAACTTGCTGTTGGAAAGGTGTATTTTATATCGGGCAAAATTGAACGGGACAATGGTCGGCTGAAAATTTTGCATCCGGATTATATCACAACAGATAAAACCCGCATTCCTGAATTTGAGGCAATTTATCCTTTAACCGCCGGATTAACAAGTAAAGGTATGGTAAAATCCATTCAAACCATTTTATCGCACACACCTCATTTAGAGGAATGGCTGGATAAACCTTACCAAACTCAAAATCAATGGCCTGATTGGTTAACAGCACTTCAAAAAGCACATCATCCGCAAAATGAATCAGATTTAGAACTCACAAATCTTGCTCGTCAACGATTGGCTTATGATGAATTGTTGGCTAATCAATTAGCTTTATTGCTTGTACGTGCCAAACAAAAAAAACAAAACGGTCAAATTCTCGCTAAAACAGATATTCATATTTCTGCATTACTTCAAAATTTGCCTTTTGCTTTAACAAATGCCCAAAAAAGAGTTATTCGGGAAATATCTGATGATTTAGCAAGTGATAACCGTATGATGCGTTTATTACAAGGAGATGTCGGTAGTGGCAAAACCGTTGTAGCACTTGTGTCTTTATTGCAGACTGTTGAAGCCAAACAACAAGGTGTATTAATGGCACCGACAGATATTTTAGCCCGTCAACATTTTGAATCCATACAAAAAATGTTAGGCAATATACCTGTTCGCTTGGCATTATTGACCGGTCGGGATAAAGGGAAGAAACGAGAAAAGATTTTAACGGATTTACAAAACGGTGATATTGACATTCTCATCGGAACACATGCTGTTTTTACCGATGATGTCAAATATGCCTCATTAGGTTTGGCAATTGTAGATGAGCAACACAAATTCGGTGTTCATCAACGTTTAGCCTTATCTCAAAAAGAAAAAGGCGTTAATATGTTAGTGATGACGGCAACACCGATTCCCCGTACATTAGCATTGACAAATTTCGGAGATATGGATATTTCGGTTTTGGATGAAAAACCGGCTAACAGAAAACCGATTGAAACACGTGTTATGCCGATGACAAAAGCAGATGAGCTTGCTCAAAAACTGTATGACAAAATTCAAAAATCCAGTGAAAAGATACAAGTATATTGGGTTTGTCCATTAGTTGAGGAATCCGAAAAAAGCGATTTGATGGCAGCTGAAAAACGGTTTGAAACGTTACAAAATGTTTTCGGTTCTCGTGTCGGATTGGTTCACGGCAAAATGAAAAGCACGGAAAAAGACGCTGTTATGGATAAATTTTCAAGTGGCGAATTAGATGTTTTGGTTGCAACAACCGTGATTGAAGTCGGTGTAGATGTAAAAACGGCAAGCATTATGGTTATTGAACAAGCAGAACGATTTGGATTGGCAGGATTACATCAACTGCGTGGGCGTGTCGGACGTGGCGGAACGCAATCAACTTGTCTGTTGTTATACGGCAACAAATTAACACAAACAGCACAAGCCCGACTCAAAATTATGCGAGAAACGGAAAACGGCTTTTTAATTGCCGAAGAAGATTTGCGTTTGCGTGGTGCCGGCGAAATTTTAGGTGCAAGACAATCGGGTATGATGTGTTTTAAATTTGCCGATTTATCCGTTCAAGGAGACTTATTATATACTGCTACACAAGATGCTAAAATGATTTTAAACAGCGATCCTCAATTAAAAACAAAACGGGGACAAGCCTTGCGTTACTTATTATACTTGTTTAAGAAAGACGAAAAACTGCCCTTATGGGGTATGTAAAAATATTATAAAAGGGAGAATTTTTATCTTCCCCCTTTTTTATCTTACTTAACCACCGTTACTAATACGTTCTACAATAAGTGTAACGTTTGTAATGAAAATCTTAAAGGCGATGGCTAACAATAAAATACCGAAAAACTTTTGAAGCATATAAATGACGCCACGACCAAGAACGGCTTCAATTTTTTCCACAAAGAACAATACAAAACTGATAACTCCAACATTGGCAGCAATGGCAAGTAAAATATTAATATCGGCATATTGTGCCCGAATGGTCAACAATGTTGTTAAAACACCGGCACCGGCTAACAATGGGAATACAATCGGGATAAATGTTGCATCTTTTGAACCTCTTGGTCCACCACCTTTAAAAATTTCAATATCAAGCATCATTTCCAAACCGAAAAAGAAAATGATGATAGAACCACCGATAGCGAAAGTCGGAATATCTAATCCGAACAAAGACAAAAAGGCTTCTCCGATATAGAAGAAACTAAACATCATTATTGTTGCATATAACGTTCCTGTTTTCGGATTAACAATGCGACCTCTTTCTTTATTGTTTAAAATAACAGGAATAGCACCGACAGCGTCAATAGCAGCAAACAAAACCAAAAAAGCACTGGCAAAGTGTTGAAAATTAAACTGTTGTAAAAATGACATCATACCCATATACTCCTCTATAATAAGGTAGGGGATAATATGACTCTTCTTTGCTTTTGTCAAGAAAAATTTGTGCGTTGCGTAGGCAATTAAACGTACGTTAAATTGCAACAACTTTTTTCACTTTTTTGCATTTTTTTTGATTTTTGTGATGAGCAACTGTTGGCTTGTTTGTGATATTTCCTTATTTTCTCCTATTTTTCCTTTTATATGTGAAATCGTTGCACATAAACGTACCTTTAATTACAATGGTTGCAGATTTATTTTCAACATAAGGAGCTTATATGTCAAAGAAAAAACACAAACAAAATCAATCATTAGTATCTGATGAAACAAAAAACAAGGTTGTATCCGATTCGCAACAAAACGAATCACAACCCGATGCAACCAATCCGCAAGAACACGGGCGATCAATGACTGAGATGCTTGGCGTATTGGCGGTTTTAGGGGTTTTATCCATTGGTGGGGTGCAAGGGTATCGGTATGCCATGAATAAATATCATTCCAATGAAGTCATTAATGAACTCAATTTACTCAATGCACAACTCGCTGTGTTTATGAATGGTATTCATGACGATGAAGCGGTTATGTCATTAGGCGAACCATACGATAACGGTGAAACAATTAACGCAGGCGGATATGCCTTTTCCTACGGATGCGGACAAGACCCTGATTCAACGACTCCTTGTGATTTAGATGAAACGGGTTATTATATGACATTAGATGGTGTGCCAGAAGATGTTTGTAAATCAGCATCCCAAATGACAGCGAATATGATGAATTTAGTGGAACAACGCATTAACGGACATACGGATAACAAAGGCATTTTATGTCAAGACGGTGATAATCAACTCGTCTTTTTATTTGACGCCAACGAGGGACAAGGGTTTGAAAATGGCGAAGGAGAAGAAGGGGACAATGGCGATGTAACCGATGCACATTATCCGGATACAACAGAACAATATGAAGAAGAAACAACAACGATCTTTGAAACAACGACCACACATACAGGAACGGAAACGGGAACATATAGCGTAGGTGGTGAATGTCAAACAAATAGTGATTGTGGTAATGGTTATTATTGCCATTTCTGTGGTGGAAATTGTGATATTAAACCCAATTATGGAGAGTGCTGGGAAATAGATTCAATGTTGCGTGAAAAATCTTCATCGGCTCCGTTTTGGATTTCAAAATATAGCAATATAAATTATTGGAGTGCTAATAACTTATGTCAAGCAAAGGGTATGAGATTAGTCTCATTAAACGATTTTGATTGTCCGGATTCGAATTATGCAAGTGGTTATGGCTGGTGTGCTACATCAAAAGCTATCGCAATGGGTGAAGCTTATAATTATTCTTATGCTTGGACTACTTCAAATTGTAAGGAATATGGAAATTGCATTATTTCTGAAAGTGCTGGTATTTGTGGAAGTGGATGTTTAAGTAATGCTCTTTACGCTATTTGTACAGATGATAATCCTTCTTGGGTTGAACCTACCACAACAACTCAATATGCAACAACTACATATACACAAACAGCTACCGCTGATTGCGCTAATGCTTATGATGCAGACAAAGTACAATATGCTTATGAATATTGTGCCTCACGAGGTGGTGTTATGGAAGCTGCTTATTTTGATTGCAATTTAGTTAAAGGTAATGGAACCGGCAGGAAATGTGAGGGTTTGCAAAGCTGGGCAACAAATGTTAAGAACCAAGCAAATAAATATTATATTATAGGCATATATCTGCCAGGCGATAGTACGTTTGCTCATTGTAAACTCCCTTACGGTATTAATGTTTATTCTAATTCAGAAGTATGGGTTACTTGGGCAAATGATAACCAACAACCACTTTGTAAAAATGATTACTACAATCTGAATCAAGAAGTAACAGCTACAATCTTTGAAACAACACCATACCAAACAGCATCATATGTTGTAACTAATCCTACCCACTCGTCAATTTGGTTGGGTCCAAATGAAGTTTATTCAAGAACTGCTGCCAGAGAATATTGTGAAAATAACGGTGGTGTTTTGGCAAAAGTTGCAGATGTTGGCTGTACCAATATTGTTAGTAGCACCTGTAACATTACTGTAAATCTACATCCACATGATTGGACTATTTTTGATGATTATGAAGCTTCTTGGTCAAATGATAGTATATATGTGGATGCACAAACTTCTGTTACAACACAATACGGTTCATATCCGGTTTGTGTTCCCAAATAAACTGTTTGATGAAACAAGCAAAGCCCTCATGCGAGGGCTTTTTTATTCATCTCCATCACATTAAAATTTGTCAATCTAAATTTCTGTCAAGAAACGAGCCATAATCTTTTTCACTTGTCCCGAATCAAAACGAACATCCAAACGTTCACCCTCCTCCCGAATAACTGTGCCGTTTCCAAATGTTTCGTGTCGCACCCGTCGTCCAATTCGGCGTGATGTTTGAACCGTTTTAAAATGGGGCATAGGAACATAACTGCGATCAAAATGACTGATTTCATCCGAATTTTCACGCCCCCAACGGCCACGGTCAAAAATGCTTTTTTCTGATTCTTTTTCTTCTATCTCATCATCGTCATCATACCGATTATACGATTTCTTTTTAGAAGCATAATGATTATCGTACATTGTTTCAGAACGTCCCCAAGCGGGCTGTGTCATATTGTATCCGTAATTATTTTGGCTATGTGTTGCACTTTTTTGAATATGCTCTTCCGGTAATTCATCAATAAAAGAACTGGGCAATGCATTGACCCAATGGTTATACATAAATCTGTTATTTGCATACGAAATCATCACTTTTTGCTTGGCTCTCGTAATACCGACATATGCTAACCGCCGTTCTTCTTCCAAACCGACATCACCTGATTCTTCTAATGTTTTTTTATGCGGAAACAATTCATCTTCCCACCCCGGCAAATACACATTTTTAAATTCCAATCCCTTGGATGCGTGCAATGTCATCACAATTAATTGTTCATCGGTCGGAGTGTCATCCGTATCTGTTACAAGCGTTGCGTGTTCAATAAAGGCCTGAATAGAATCAAACCCTTTTAAAACGGCATACAATTCCTGTACGTTTTCCACCCGACCTTCGGCACCTTGCGATTTATCCAAACGCCACATTTGAAGATATCCACTGTCTTCCATAATCATTTGAGCGACATCTTCCAAACTTTCCGTTTGTAATTTTTCTTGTGCTCGTTTCATCAACAAAACAAAAGAATCCAATGTTTTACGCACTGCCGGTCGCAATGGAGCCCATGCAATAGAATCAAACAAACTGATTTTCTTTTCTCTTGCCGTTGTTTGCAAGGCTTCCAACGCCTGTGCACCTATCCCCCGTTTAGGTTTGTTGATAATACGGGTAAACGCCAAATCATCCTGCGGATTATGAACCAAACGCAAATATGCAACTGCATCTTTAATTTCTTCCCGTTCATAAAACTTAAAACCACCGATAATTTTATAAGGTACCCCATGTTGAATCAAAACTTCTTCAAACAAACGGGTTTGGAAACTCGCCCGAACCAAAATAGCCATATCTGACAATTTTGTACCGGATCTTTGTTCCGTTTCAATCATATCAACAATTTGTTCAGCTTCTTGTTTTCCGTTAAAAAAGCCTTTAACAAGCACTTTTTCACCTCTATTTCCTTGCTCATCAGCCGGTCGCAGAGTTTTACCCAATCGTCCGGAATTGTGTGCAATCAAACCCGAAGCAGCACCTAAAATATGCCCTGTTGAACGATAATTACGTTCCAACCGAATTACAGCTGAATCAGGAAAAATAGATTGGAAAGACAAAATATTTTCCACTTCCGCCCCACGCCATGAATAAATGGATTGGTCATCATCTCCGACACAGCAAATATTCCGCCATTTCTTTGCCAATAAACGTAATAACAAATATTGAGCAACGTTTGTATCCTGATATTCATCTACCAAAATGTAACGAAATTTATTTTGGTATTGTTCTAACACATCGGCGTGATTTTGCAACAATGTTAACGGCAACAACAATAAATCACCGAAATCAACGGCATTTAATTCTTTTAAGCGTTGTTGATAGCGTTGATAAAACGGTAACGCCATCCCATTACACCAACCTGAATTTTCATTAGCCGTTACCTGATGCGGTTGTAATCCCTTATCTTTCCAGCGTTGTATAATTTCCAACAATGTTTTCGGTTCATACTTTTTCGTATCAATACCGGATTCGGTTAAAATTTGTTTCAACAAACGTTCTTGATCATCTGATCCCAAGACAATAAAATTGGTATCCAAACCGATTCTATCGCCATGTTTACGCAAAATCTTAATACCGATAGAGTGGAACGTACCCAACCAAACAGAAAACGCATCTCCGCCTATCATTCTTTCCAAACGGGATTTCATTTCTTTAGAGGCCTTATTTGTAAAAGTAACTGCCAAAATTTCCCATGGTTTAGCTTTTCGTTGATGAATAATATAGGCTATACGGGTCGTTAATACTTTTGTTTTTCCTGTTCCCGCACCTGACAAAACAAGTAACGGTCCTTCCGTTTGTTCTACCGCCTGACGTTGTTCCGGATTTAACTCCTCAATAAACGCCGGTGGCGGCATTTGTTCAGCCAACATTTGCCGTTGCTGAATTTGTGCAACCATATCGTCAAACGGATTGAAATCATCTGACAATTTTGAACTGTTTTGTTCCATTGGGTCTTGTAAATCAAAAATATCCATTGTCTTAACTCTGCTTGTTTTTTGTTAAATATAATAAGGCTTCGTGCGCACACATTAAACCAAACACACCTGTCATTGTCATCAATGAACCCATTGTATGACGACTGCTTTTTCCATCTGCCGATTCTTCAATTGAACCCAAATGCTTTTTATCGGCAACGCATTCATCTGACCAAACAACCGGAAAATTCATATCCACTCCCCGTCTGCGTAATCGTTTACGAACAAAAGAGGCCAACGGACATTGAATTGTTTTTTTCATCGGACTGACCCGCACACGTGACAAATCGGTTTTTAAGGCAGCGCCCATAGCCGAAATAAACGGAATATTGCGTTGAACCAGTGCTTCAATAAGAATGGTTTTCGGATTTAATGAATCAATTGCATCAATCACAAAATCATACGTTTCATCAAATAAAGAATCTATTGTTTGTGCATTTACCAGAACTTGTTTTTCAATAATTGTTATATTCGGATTAATGGCTTGTAATCTATTTTTGGCGACACTTGTTTTCAATTGACCCAATACATCAACGGTTGCAAAAATCTGTCGGTTTAAATTACTAGCAGAAAAAACATCAAAATCAACCAGTGTAATTTTTCCCACACCGCTACGAGCCAATGCTTCCGTTGCCATACCACCAACAGCGCCGCAACCAACAACCAAAATATGTGATTGCTTTAATACATTGACACCGATTTCACCAACCATTAATGCCGTTCGTGCTTGTGCCGTATCTGTTCTATCCTGATTAATATTATTCATAACCTACTCTGCCGTTGTTTGATTAATTAAATTATCCAAAGGCGTAAATCGTTTTGCAAATGCTTGAAAGTTACAACATAATTGTTCAGCATCCAAATTCAGTCGCTCAATCAGAGCAATTATTTTTTCTGAATAATGAATACCATCCGGCGCATCACTTTCAATCAAAATTTTATCTTTGGGTAAAAATGTTGTCGGTTTACGAGACATAACCGAAAAATAAACATTATCCAATGGTTCAAATTGGCGTGTTTGCTGTTCGTTACCCGTATAACGATGAACCAAACAGACCACATCGGGAAAACATTTTAATAATTGTGCGACTAAAAACCAAGCTTTATGACCGTGAATATGAACGGGACGTTGATGTTTTTGTGCTAATTTTAAACAATTTTCAAAAATTTCAGCTTGCCGTGGCAAATCAGGACGTGTTCCGTCTAAACCGATTTCACCAATCATTAATAACGGATTTGCAGATAACCGCTCATCCAAAATTGTCAACCAATCATTTGGTAAATCATCAATAAACCACGGATGAACACCCAAACACGGAATAACGGAAGGAAATCGTTCTGCCAAAGACAAAACCGCATCCCAATTATCCGGATGTGTTCCGTTACAAACAAACCATTGAATACCGGCATTTATTGCTTTTGCAATACGTGCCGATGATTGAATATGACAATGTGCATCATAGTAAAACATTTATTTTTTCCCTGCCTGATTATTTATCGTATTTGTAAACACAAATAAACCGTTCGTCAAGTAAAAATAAATATTTTTACATAACCAAAATCAATTTATGATAAACAACCTTATTTATGAATCACGAACACGTTCTCTTTCTTCCATCAAATATTTTTCCAAACCGATAATACGGTTCATTTCTTCAATGGTTAAATGTTCAAGTTGTCTGTCTCTGATTTGATCAATCATTGCACTTAAACGAGCTTCCAATTCAGCCCGTTCTTCCGGACTCAACCTTGCCAAATCCCGACGAATTTGAGGTAATTCTGCCTGTATACGTTCATGCTGATTATCCAATTGTTTCAACAATTCCAACCCCATCATTTGTGTTGTAAACTGAATCACTTTTTGATCACTGGCCAAAATTTCCTGTTTTTTATCCCGAACAGGACTGGTAAAAGAAGATGACGTTTCTGTTGAACTTTCGGTTGCCGCTGCCCGTTTTACCCGTTTTTGTTTTTGGTCTTGAATAACGTGCATATTGATATTCATATGCTTTTGTTTTACATCGGCATACTTCAAACGAGCCTGATCACGGGCAAAACGCATAAACACATTACATCTGTGTAAATGATTAAGCAATTTACGTGCCGATGCATATTCAGGCGTACCGACACTCATTTTAGAAAAAACATCTGCCGCAATTTGATATTCTAACAAAATGTCCTTTTCTATCATTTCAATTGTTGCTAATTCTGTCGGTGTAATGTTACCGTCTGAAAAAGCCGCTTTAACATAAGTTATTAAATCCCGATAACGACTTAAAACCGGCATTCTTGAACGATTTAAATATTCGGGAACAAGTGCCGTATATTGACTTTCTTCTGACATAACATACTCCTTTCTCTAATGCATCTCCCTCATGTATAATATAGACTATTCTTTTATGTATTTCAAGATTTTTCGGTATAAAAACGTACGATTTCTAACAATAATCTTATTTACTAACAAATAATTAACATTTTTTCAAAAAAAACTTGTACAGATGTTATTTTTATGATATACTATATATTATTGAGTTTTACATAGGAGCTGTATAATGCTGATTTCATTATTTAACGGATTAAAAGGGGCAATCAACATTACCAATGTTTTTGACCCGGCAAACATTGAAGAAACAAATCGCCGTCAGGAAGAAGAAAGAAAAGAAAGAGAAGAAAAATCGGCTTTATCCGGCATGTTGGACGTTATGTTGGGCGAAGATGCTCATACCGTCCAAAAAGAAATGGATGATTCTCACGAACAGGAAAAAACAAAAGAATCCAAAGAACAAGAAAAAACCAAAGGAAAATCGGCTTTATCCGGCATGTTGGATGTTGCCTTAGGTGAAGATGCTCATACCGTTCAAAAAGAAATGGATGATTCTCATGAACAGGAAAAAACAAAAGAATCCAAAGAACAAGATTCATCTATAAAAGGAAATCTCATAATGGCATTCCGCCAAAGTGGTGCACAAAGAGTTGATGTTGATGATGATTATCAACAAGATATTCAACAGGCGTGGGAATACAATCAAGGCAGATAAATTTTATCCCTCTTTAAACACTTTCATCCAATAACGATGGAAGTGTTTTTTTTACTAAAAAATACATAAGCCCGACGATTATTTTATCTGCCACCCTTGACAATCAGATAATTTTATGCGAAACAACAGGTAAGAAAAGGAAATAAATCATGGCAATAAAAAAATATCGTCCAAACGTTGGGTTAATGATTATTAATCCGGCAGGTAAAGTTTGGTTAGGCGAACGGACAAACAGTGAAAAATTCAAATATAAAAAACAAATGCCTCAAGGCGGTATAGATAGCGGTGAAGACATTACACAAGCTGCTTATCGGGAGTTATGGGAAGAAACAGGTTTAACAAAAGACAAGGTCAAATTAATTCATATTTCTGACCATTGGTATTCTTATCGTTTCTTTAAACCGATTTCATTTGGTAAAATTCAATTTATCGGTCAATCTCAAAAATGGTTTTTGTTTTTATATAACGGAGACGATTCGGATTTTAACTTGCAAGTTCATCCCGAAGAAATTGAATTTACCTCTTTTGATTGGCATGATATCAACGATATTATTCCACATGTTGTTCCGTTTAAACGAGATGTTTATCGCAAGGTCATTCACGAATTTAAACCTATCATTCAAAAACTGACTGAAACAACTGATACTGCCGTTTCTAATTAATTTTCCGATAAAAACACCTTTTTTGTTTGTTTTTTACATTGACCTGTACGTTGTTTTGTGTTAAATAAATGAAACATATCAAAAAAGGAGTTACTATGAAATTTTCAGCTTTATTATTAGGCGCATTATGTTTTATGTCAGCCGGTTGCGGATATGCCGCACCGCAAAAAAAAGATTTCTCTGATGCAAAAGACGATCCATACGTTTTAATGGAATTGTTTGGAGCTGCTTATCAGGTCATTAAAAAAGATTATGTGGAAGAAACAACCGACAGACAAATGATTGAAAATGCCATCAATGGTATGCTTTCATCATTAGACCCGCATTCAGCATTTATGAATCAATCTGATTTTGAAGATTTAGAAGAACAAACAAAAGGCGAATTCGGCGGTTTAGGTATGGAAGTTTCTGCCGATAACGGCTTGGTTCGTGTAACCGCTCCGATTGATGACACACCAGCCTATGAAGCAGGTATTCAACCGGGGGATTATATCACTCATATTGATGGCGAATCGGTTATGGGACTGTCTTTACAAGAATCCGTGAAAAAACTGCGTGGCAAACCGGGAACAAAAGTTAAAGTAACGATTTCACGCAAAGATAAAGAACCGTTTGACGTGAAAATGACGCGTGCCATTATTCACGTTCAGCCGGTAAAATATGAAGCCAAAGGAAATATCGGTTATATTCGCATCATCACATTCAGCGACCATACAGCTGAAAAAACAAGAGAAGCTGTTTCAAAAATAACAAAAGAAATCGGCGAAAAGAAATTGCTCGGTTTTATTATTGATGTCCGCAATAACCCCGGCGGTTTATTAACAGAAGCCATCGGCGTTGTTGATACATTTATTGATAAAGGGGAAATCGTATCAACCCGTTCCAGAAATCCGGAAGAAGCAATGTCATTTTCTGCCAAAACCCCAGATATGACCAACGGAAAACCGTTAATTGTTCTCATCAATGAAGGCTCTGCTTCTGCCTCTGAAATTGTTGCCGGAGCTTTACAAGATCACCATCGGGCATTAATTGTCGGATTAAAATCATTCGGGAAAGGTTCTGTTCAAACAGTTAAAGAAATACCCGGTTTTGGCGGTATGAAAATGACAACGGCAAGATATTACACACCATCCGGTCGTTCCATACAGGCAAAAGGCATTGAACCTGATGTTATTGTTCCTCGGGCTAAATTAGAAGAATTACCGGTCATTCAAGGTTTTGGTGAAGGAGATTTACCGGGTGCAATCAGTGCCGAAGAAGGCAAAAAAGCCAAAGACACCAAAGAAAAAGATAAAAAAGCCGATAAAAAGAAAACAGACGACAAAGTCTCAAAAGAATCTTCCGACAATAAAAAAGAAGATGACAAGAAAAAAGATTATCAACTTGATAGAGCCATGGATTTATTAAAAGGCATTGCTATTTATCAAAAATATCAGGAGAAATAACACATGAAAAAACTTTTATTAACCGCAACACTTTCTTTATTGTCATTAACAGCTGTTGCCGAAAATATCACATTACCAACCCCTGATTTAACTGGTGGCAAACCTTTAATGACAGTCTTATCCGAACGCCGTTCAACACGTGCATTTTCTGAAAAAGAACTGGATAAGCAAACGTTGTCCGAATTATTATGGGCTACTTGGGGTATTTCATCATCAGATGGAAAAAGAACTGTTCCGACAGCTTTGAATAAACAAAATATGGATTTATACGTTGTTTCAAAAACAGGTATTTATCTGTACAATGCACAAAAAAATCTGCTAGAACAAATTTCAGATAAAGATGTTCGCCCTATTGTTGCATCAGCTCAAGAATTTGCTTTAAAAGCACCGATTCATCTCGTTTATGTCGGCACTCAAAAAGAGCCTTGGTCTGCTATGCATGCCGGTTCTATGTATCAAAATGCCGGACTTTACTGTGCATCTGTCGGATTAAACAATGTCGTACGAGGTTCTTTTGATAAAGAAAATTTAACAAAAGCACTTAATTTATCTGATGACAAAGCACCTCTTATCGTACAAGCCATTGGCTATCCGCCTGAAAAATAAGTTTTTCATTATTAAACATAAAAAAAAATCCCTCGCCCATGATAACATCAATATGCGGGGGATTTTGCATTAATACAAGCCCGAACAACCATTAAGCAATTTCAGGTAACCACTCCTGCAATTTTTCTTTGGCTCTGGTTGTATAAAGGCGTTTTCTATCTTGTCCTTTAACTTTTTTAGGGAAAGCACTTGTATCTAATTCAGGAAACAATCCGAAATTAATGTTCATCGGCTGAAAAACGGCTTCTTCTGCTTCAACGGTAATATGACGCAACATAGAACCTAATGCCGTTTCATGAGGGGGCAAAGATAAATTCGGTAAAGCCGTAAACAAACCAGCCAACAAACCAATTGATGCACTTTCAATATAACCTTCACAACCTGTCAACTGTCCGGCTAAACGAATATTCGGACGAGCTTTTAAACATAATTTTTCAGATAACACTTTCGGTCCGCAAACAAATGTATTCCGATGAATACCGCCAAATCTCGCAAATTCAGCATTTTTAAGTGCCGGTATCAATTTAAACACTTCCTTTTGAGCACCATATGTCAATTTTGTCTGGAATCCGACTAAATTCATCAATGTACCGGCTTTATTTTCTTTACGCAACTGAACAACGGCAAACGGACGACGACCGTCTTCATGCGGATTAGACAAACCAACCGGTTTCATCGGTCCGAACAATAATGTTTGTCTGCCTCGTTCGGCCATCACTTCTACCGGCAGACATCCTTCAAAATACGGCGTATTTTTTTCCCATTCTTTAAATGCAACTTTTTCTCCATCCAATAAAGCATCTAAAAATAAATTATATTCTTCTTTTGATAACGCACAATTCAAATAATCGGTTCCGTCGCCTTTATCATAACGGGATTGATACCACGCATAATTCATATCTATTGAATCAGTATAAACAATCGGAGCAATTGCATCAAAGAAGTGTAATGAATCTGTTTGTGTTAAATTTTGCAAATCCGTTGCCATTTTATCAGAAGTCAACGGACCCGTAGCAATAATAATCGGACAATCCGTTACATCAGGCAAACCCGATTCGGCATATTCAACCGAAAACAAGGGATGTGCTTTTAATGTATCGGTAATCATTTGTGCAAAAGCTGTTCTGTTAACCGCCAATGCACCGCCTGCGGGCACTTGTGTGGCATCGGCACACCGCATAATCAACGAATCGCAAGCACGCATTTCGGCATGAAGCAATCCGACAGCATTAATTTCCGAATCATCCGAACGTAAAGAATTGGAACAAACCAACTCACCAAACAAATCACTTGTATGAGCCGGTGTTGTCTTTTGAGGGCGCATTTCTATCATCTGAACGGCAATTCCCCGTTTCAATAATTGCCATGCGGCTTCACTACCTGCCAAACCGGCACCGATAATTATTACTTTTTTTGTCATTTTTACTTTCCTTTTCAATGAAAATATGCTATACCACATTTCAAATGAAAAAGAAACTCTTTTATTTTATATTTTCTGTTTTTTTGACAACGGGTTTAACTGTTTCACCCGTATGTGCGGATATGTCTGATTTTTCTGACGAAGTTCAGGCAGAAATCAAAAAAATACAAAAACATAATAAAGAACAAGAAAAAAATGAAATGTCATTGAATAAATTCTATCAAAAAAATCCGAACTCAATGACTCCGCAAGATGATGAATATTGGGATTTGGCATGGCATGCCCGTTTAGCTGATCAAGGCGATGAAGAAAGTCAGTTTGTTATTGCCGAAGCGTATGAAAAAGGAAAAGATGTTATAAAAAATCCTCAAAAAGCCGTTGCTTTTTATAAGAAATCATGCGATCAAAAACACATTTCAGCTTGTATGCGTTTAGGTGCCATTTATTTAGAAAACAAATGGTTAAAAGCGGACAAAGAAAAAGCGCTGTATTGGTATACCAAAGCCGCCAAAGAAGAATATACACCGGCTCAATTTAAAGTCGCATCTTTATACGAAGAACAAAACGATTATATATCTGCTGTTTTATGGATGGAACAAGCCGTTAAAACGTTGTTCCCAGAAGCTTCTGATTTAGCAGATCATGCACCGGAATTAACTCACTGGCGAAATATGGCTAAATTGCAAGAAAAAATGAAAGCCCGTGGTGTTAAAAACCTGTTACTGCATGAAAATTGCATACAACCTCTTTCTCCGGCAAAGGTTCGCTGATGACAAACAAAATCATTTACGGTGCACCAATGGCAGGCGTTACAGATAAACCGTTTCGTCAGATGTGCCGAAAATTCGGCAATCAGGTTTTATTTACGGAAATGGTCGGGGTCAGTTCTTTATATAACCACTCCCTTGTAACGCAAAAAATGATGCGTATTCAAGATGAAGAAAATCTGATTGTACAGTTAGTCGGCATTGACATTCCCGCAATGATATATTCCGCAAAAATAGCCGAAGACAATGGTGCTATCGGTATTGATATTAATATGGGTTGTCCCGTACGTAAACTTATTACAAACGGAAGCGGTTGCGCATTTATGAAATCCATTGACAATGCCGTTCGTGTGGTTGAAGCCGTTAAAAACAGTGTATCACTTCCCGTTTCTGTCAAAACACGCTTAGGATGGGATAATGAACATATCAATATTCTGCCGTTTGCTCAACGATTGGCTGATTGTGGTATATCACAAATAACCGTTCATGCCCGAACAAAAGAACAAGGATATTCAGGAAAAGCCGATTGGGAAATGGTACAAAAAGTTAAAGAATCCGTTAACATTCCCGTTATTGTCAATGGGGATATTGTTTCCAAAGAAACACAAGAACAAGCATTAACAATAACCAATGCCGACGGTGTTATGATTGGCAGGGGACTCTTGGGCAAACCTTGGCTGTTAAATGAAATTGAAACAGGACAAAAACAATCTTATCATTTAACGGAGTTAGTCTTGGAACATTTGGATAAGATGATGTCATATTATGGTCAGGCAGGCTTATATGCATCCCGAAAACATTTGGCGTGGTATGCAAAAGGCTTGGTCGGTTCAGCTGATTTTTGCAATCAAATGTTTCGAGAAGATTCAGTAACGGTTGTACAACAACTGATTAAATCTTTTTTCAGTCAAACAAACGATAAGGAGGTTCTATGAAAATTATTATTGCAGGAGCAGGACAAGTCGGAGTCGGCTTGGCAAAATATTTAAGAGCCGAAAACAACGAAATCATCTTAATTGATACCGACATAGAACAACTGGGTAATTTAAGCGAACAACTGGATATTCAAACCATTGAGGGACACTCATCTTATCCGGCAATTTTAGAAAAAGCAGGTGCTTCTCAAGCCGATGTTTTTTTAGCCGTTACGGGTTCAGATGAAACTAACATTGTTGCTTGCGGTGTTGCCCGTTCTGTTTTTAACATTCCGACACGAATTGCCCGTATCGGTGCAACAGAATATTTATCTCCGAAATATAAAGCATTCTTACAATCACAAAATATTGATGTGGTTTTATCACCCGAAGTTGAAACAGCGCATCAGGTGTTAGAAAGCATTACGGTTGCCTCCTCCGTAGATATGGTTAATTTGGCAGAAGGCAAATTAAAAATGGTTGGGTTAAAATGCCGAAAAAACACGCATCTGATTGGCAAAACGATTGCTGATTTAGAACAAATGACCGTTGGCATTCCTGTCCGATTTATTGCCATTAAACGTCGTCATCGCCGTATGCCGTTACGAGAAACAACCCTCAAAGCCGGTGATGATTTTTATTTAATCGTTCAAAGCGATTCATTTTTGCAAACGCTTGATATTTTAGGATATGAAACAATTTCCCCAAAATATATGGTTATTTTCGGTGGCGGAAAAGTCGGATATCAGTTAGCAAAAATTTTGGAACAAACGTCATTAGCGCAAAATGTAACGGTTGTTGAAGAAAAAGAAGAACGGGCTTTATTTTTAGGCGAACGATTAGAAAACACCCTTGTTATTCATGGGGATGGCTTAGATGACACACTCATTGAAGATTTAAATTTATCAACTTATCAGGTTGCTATTGCCACGACACAATCTGACGAAAGTAATATTTTGTTATCCTTAATTGCCAAACGCAATGGCATTGAGCGAACATGTGCCTTAATGCATAATCCGCTTTATGAAGATTTAGTTACGGGATTAGGCGTAGATATATCCATTGAACCAAATGCCGTTTTGGTATCTGCCATTTTGCGCCATATTCGTAAAGGACGTGTGAAAAACGATTACTTCATCCAATCGGGAATTGGTGAAATTTTGGAAGTAGAAGCTTTGGAAACATCTAAAATAACAAATCAACCGTTAGGTAAAACAAAAATTCCGCAAGGCGTTGTGATTGCCGGTGTTATCAGAAACGATATTTTCTTACCTACACATGATGACTTACAAGTAGAAACGGGAGACACGGTTATTCTCTTTGTTGCCAAAGGGAAAGTGCGTGATGCTGAAAAATTGTTTACGGTTGGGTTTAATTTCTTTTAGAGGATTCGTATGACACAAACGGATTTTTGCGGTGTTCCGAATGGTTATCAAGCATTTGTATTAAGTGAATTGACAAAAAAACACCCGCTTATCTGCATCATTACACCCAATGACAAACAACTGATTTATTTAAAAGAAACAATCAATCTGCTACAACCTCATTTATCCGTTTTATGTCTGCCGAATTGGGATACCGTACCATACGACCGTGTTTCACCCAAAGCCGATATTGTCAGCGAACGGATTGCAACGTTTATTCAACTCGCCAATCAATCACACAAAAATCCGCTTGTTGTTTTGACAACGGCTTCTGCTCTACTCCAAAAAACACCTTCACCTGATTTTTTCAAGCAAGCTTCATTAACATTAAAAGTCGGCGAAATACTTCCTTTTGAGGCCTTAAAAAAATTTTTAAATACAAACGGCTACCATGCAACCAATACGGTTATGGAGCATGGTGAATATGCTGTACGGGGCGGATTAACCGATATATTTCCGTCTGGTTCACAACACCCGATTCGAATTGATTTTTTCGGAGACGAAATTGATTCTATTAAATATTTTGACGAAATAACACAACGCACACTTCAAACCGTACAGGAAATTCATCTGCACCCAATAGCTGAATATCGCTTAACAACAGAAAATATTGCCCTATTCAGAACACGTTATCGTTCCTTATTTAATTTCGGCACGCATGATTATTTTTACGAAAGTGTTTCAAACGGCATTGCCCCTAACGGTATTGAACATTTTTTACCATTATTACATTCAGAAACGGCTACCGTATTTGATTATCTGAAAGAATCTGTTTTTATTTTAGATTATCAGGCATTTGATGCTATTCAATCCCGTTATGAACAAATCAACGAATATTATCAAGCACGTCAAACAGCACTGGCAACTGTCGTTACGGATAGCAACGATAAATATTTTCCTATCCCGCCTGATTTGTTTTTCTTAACACCTGATGACATTCAAACACGATTACAACAACACATATGCTACACATTTTCTCCATTTATTGAACCAAACAAAACAGATAAAAATGCCCGATTGGGGCAATCTTATGTTGATATCCGCCTTCAAACCGATAAAGATGTTTTTGATTGTGTTGCAGATACTATTCACAATGAATCTCGCAAATGTATTATAACGGCACAAACATTCGGAGCAACACAACGATTACTCGGTATATTCAGAGAACATCACTTATCATTATATGAAGCTCATGATTGGAAAGAAGCAGTCAAAAATGCACCATCTGTTTTAACGGCACCGTTTACAACCGGATTTTCAGATAAAAACATCTGTCTAATTACTGAATCCGATATATTAGGTGAACGTCAAATTCGTACCGCTCGCAAAATACGGGCTAAAAATTTTATAACCGATGTCAGTACACTTAATATCAATGATTATGTTGTACATCAAATACACGGTATTGGACAATATATCGGGCTGATCCCCATACAAACAGGAACAGTTACCCATGATTGTGTGGCTTTACAGTATGCCCATGGCGATAAATTGTTTGTACCTGTTGAAAATATTGATATTTTATCAAAATACGGCTCTGAAAACGTCACGTTGGACACGCTTGGTTCACAATCTTTTGCCCAACGAAAAGAACGGGTTAAAAAAGATTTATTTGCCATGGCTGAAAAATTAATCGGTATTGCCTCTCAACGAGCTTTAAATAAAACAGAACAAATTTTAGCCCCACATGGCTCATATCAAGAATTTTGTATGCGTTTTCCTTATGCCGAAACAGATGACCAACTCCGAACCATTCAGGAAATTGAAACAGATTTGGCAGGCGGTCGTCCAATGGATAGATTGGTTTGTGGTGACGTCGGATTCGGAAAAACGGAAATGGCATTAAGAGCTGCTTTTTTAACAGCTATGAATGGTTTTCAGGTTGCCGTTATTGCACCGACAACCTTGTTGGCTCTGCAACATGCCAAAACATTTGAAGAGCGATTTAAAGGCTTTCCGATTCGAGTCGCTTCCCTTTCAAGGTTGGTATCAACATCCAAAGCCAAACTGATTCGGGATGAACTGGCAACCGGTACATTAGATATTATTATCGGCACACATGCCCTTCTCTCTAAAAACATTCGGTTTAAAAGATTGGGATTGGTTGTTGTTGACGAAGAACAACATTTTGGCGTTACCCATAAAGAACGTTTAAAAGAATTGCAAAAAGGCGTTCATGTTTTAACTTTAACGGCAACACCTATCCCCCGAACATTACAACTGTCATTATCAGGTGTCAGGGATTTATCCGTCATAGCTACTCCCCCTGTAGACAGATTAGCCGTCAAAACATTTGTAACACCTTTTGATACCGTTATTATCAAAGAAGCGATTTTGAGGGAACATTTCAGAGGTGGGCAAATATTTTTTGTCTGTCCACGTATATCGGATATGCCCGAAGTCAAACAAATCTTGGCACAAATTGTACCGGATATTCGCATTGTTGAAGCACACGGACAAATGCCTGCCTCACAATTAGAACAAATTATGACTGATTTTGCGGATAAAAAATACGATATTCTATTGGCAACCAGTATCGTTGAATCGGGACTTGATATCTCATCTGTGAACACCATTATTGTATATCGGGCTGATATGTTCGGATTAGCCGGATTATATCAACTGCGTGGACGTGTCGGTCGGGGAAAACTGCGGGCTTATGCTTATTTAACAACACCACCGCATCAACGACTGAATGATACAGCACAAAAACGGCTGAAAGTCATGCAAAGTCTGGACAGCTTGGGGGCAGGATTTACCTTGGCAAGCCATGATTTAGACATTCGGGGAGCAGGCAATCTTTTAGGACAAGAGCAATCAGGCCATATTCGTGAAGTCGGTGTTGCCTTATATCAAAAAATGTTATCCGATGCTATTCGTGCCCTTAAATCAGGTCAATCACAAACAACAGCGGATCATTTTTCACCTCAAATATCCATTGGCTTGCCGGTTGTTATTCCTGAAACATATATTCGTGATTTAGAAACACGCATGCAATTATATACACAAATCGGAAATATTGAATCCGATACGGAATTAGAAGATTTTAAAACAGAACTTATTGATCGTTTCGGAAAATATCCGACAGAGGTAGAAAATCTATTTACCAGCATACATTTAAAATTACTTTGCAAAAAAGCTTATATTGAACGATTGGATGCCGGCGAAAAAGGCGCTACGATTTCATTTTGGAATAATACCTTTCCTAATCCGTTAGGCTTGGTTGACTTTATTAATACGCAAATGGGAACGGTACGCTTACGACCTGACCAAAAATTAGTTGTTATGCGTCCTTGGGGGGATTTAAAAACACGTTTAAACGGCATTGAAAAACTGTTGATTGCCGTTGCTGAAAAAGTATAATAACAAAAAAACAATATGCTCCCCACCCCTAAATTTTCAAAGATTTCTTATGTTACGCATGACAATGTTTTCACTTTGTTCATCTTTTTAACAATTTAAATCCAAAATTCAATTATTTGGATATATTTTTTGTACAAAAACAAGCCTTTTTACACACATTGAATTATTCAATTTATTCCATACGGATTACTTTTAAAATCAATAAAAAAAAATATGCTTAAAAATCATATAAATATAGGCATCAGGGGTATCAAAAAGCGATTCGGACTTTCAAAGTTTTGCAAGACACTATAAAAGTTAATAAAATATATATCTGATAACAATACAATAAACCACGTAAATCATTGTTTTTTATCATTTTGACTGATTTTGCAATTTATCGGCTAAAACATATTAAAAATCACACTTTTTTTAAAAAAAACAAGCAAATACCGTTGCAAAATCCAAAAATTTGCTTTATATTGTTAAGTGGGTTTTCAATTTCAGTTAAGGAGTTTTAATAATGAAAAATCAAATGAACGAGGATAATATTCGGGTAGCCGCATATTACATCTGGGAACAAGCCGGTCGTCCGGAAGGTAAAGAAAAAGAATGTTGGATTAAAGCTTGTGAACAATTATTTGCTGCCGGTGCCAACAACGATTGTTGTTGTGACAGCAACGATTATTGTTGCGGTGAAGATGACTGTTGCACACCAAAAACAACAAAATGCAAATCATCATCTAGATCAACAAAATCATGTGCTTCAAAAACATCCTCAAAATCAACTTCTAAATCAACAAAATGCGCATCAGCATCTTCTGTTGTTAAAGCAGCAAAATCATGTGCTTCAAAATTAAAAAAGTCTTTAGCTTAATATTAAGTTAAAACAGGGGGACGTTCAAAGGCGGAGTTTTTACTCCGCTTTTTTATGTGTAATGCACATCTCATATATACCATGTCTTTTTATTCATTCTAATTAATCACTTTGATTAAAATTTATTTTTTCAACAGAAACACTTGCTTTTTATTGCATTTTTTGATACCATTTGACCAGAAAGGAATAAAGAAATGATTGCAAAACTTATCGGTATTTTAGATAGCATATGGGATGGTTATATTATTTTAAATGTCTCCGGTGTCGGTTATCGTGTTTTTTGTTCAACAAATACCATTAGCAATTTACCGGCACTCAATCAATCGGTTTCGTTATTTATTGAAACACAAGTGCGTGAGGATGCCATTCGTTTATTTGGGTTTGCAACACCGACTGAACAACAACTTTTTAATACGTTAACCGTTGTACAAGGAGTTGGTGCCAAAGTTGGTTTAGCTATTTTATCCGCTCTTTCCGTACAGGAAATTCAAATGGCAGTTATGGCCGGAGATGCCAAAGCTTTTACACGTGTATCCGGTATCGGACCAAAACTGGCAACCCGCTTGGTTACCGAATTAAAAGACAAACTCGGCTCTCTCGGTTGTCATGAAGATATGCAGATTTTACAAACAGGTACGAAAAATCAAACTGTCAACCCTGCCTTTGAAGAAACTATGTCTGCGTTAACAAATTTAGGATATGCCCGAACCGAAAGTGCGCTTATTGTTACTAAAATTGTTAAAGACAATCCCGAAATCAAAACAGGTGAACTCATCCGACTCGCCCTTAAAGAAATCGGTAAAAATTTTTAAAGGTGATGGTTGATGATTTATCCCCCGACAAATAGTATTTTTTATCAACTTAATCCCAAAGCGGACAATTTTTGTGATTATTCAAGCAAAGTTAATCCACGATTGACGGATGAAGAAATTCAAGCTATTTACGATTCTTTGACAATAGAAAACGGGGAGACTGTTATTCATAATCACACAATGGATGGTACAGTAAGAGAAATTAAGTATAAAGATTTAATCAAAGAAATTTTAACATTTGCTAACAGATTACCAACAGCTCGTTTGTGGCTCCGTTTAATTCCTAATGATATTATTCTGGATATTACGGACCGAACAGATGTGAAAGCTCAAACGGCTGACAATTATATACAGTTTGCCCGTCAACAACTGGAATTTCCCGTAGCTGTCCTGACCCCGACATTTATTCATGAAGCAGGACACTTGATTGACCGCCAAAACATCTGTTCTTTATCACTCTATCCATACACTCCCGTCAATGATGGTGAAGCAGAATATATTACACACCAAACAGATATGAGTGAGATGGAATATATGCAAATGCACTTAATTGATGAAGCCGAAAAAGCCGCATTAAGCGCACAACTGGCGTTTGAAACAAATGTTGATACATTACGCCAACCGACTTTATATAATCCACTCATTGAAAAAGCATTTACCAAACATTTAAAGACATTTAAAAACCAAATCAATCCGCAAATCAATAATCAGCAGGAACAAGACAAAGAAAATATCACCCGAGCATTATATTATGCCTCATTAGAGGCACAATGCGCCTATATGAAACGCTTTTTAAAACCTTATACGGCTTATTTTAAAGAATTACCTCCTGCCGTTTACAACGAATGTAAAATGACAATGTTTGGTCCGATAATGGACTTTAAAAACATCAAAAAAATGAATTTATCACTCAACGAAACCATCCGAACACGAGATGTTATTTCAACAATGGTTGATAATTTAGAATATCGGGAATTATCTTATAACATTCTAATTCATTATTTAAAAGACAAATACATAACCGTCAACAAGTTACAAAACAAACCTTTTACAAAGGCAACAAGAAATATTTTTACAGATGAGGTATTGCCTGCTTTATCCGAACGCAAAAAACTCATACCACAACCATCTGATGCGTTTCAAAAATATGCGCAAGCTATTGAAGACAGATATATGGGATTTATTCGGGTCAAAGATTTAATGCCAAAATTAAGCCCAATATGCAATTATTTACGTAAAAGTGCCGATAATCCCTCACAAGCCATTATCAACATTCATCTGTCATTGACGATTGTACGTTATTTACGAGATGAAATTTTAAAAACGGCAAATCGTTATTTTTCACCATATTATTGTCAAAAAGTTCGGGAAGATATGGACATTGAAAAAATCATTACCGAACGCCAACAAAAAGAAAGAACACGTTAAAAAAAACGTGTTCTTTTTTTATCATAAGCAATATTCGTTAACACTTATATTCTTTTTGATAAACTGCCCAGGTTGTTTGAATAATATTATCCAAATCACTGTGTTGCGGATGCCATCCCAATATTTGATTTGCTTTTGTAGAAACAGCTGTTAATTTTGCCGGATCACCTGAACGTCTCGGTGCTTTTTCATAATTCACTTTACGCCCGAGTAATTCTTCCGTTCTGGTAATCATTTCCAAAACCGTATGACCACTTCCTGTTCCTAAATTTAAAATTTGACTTTCATTGTTTTTTGCCAAATATTGCAAAGCTAATGTATGTGCCGTTGCCAAATCGGAAACGTGAATATAATCACGAACACAAGTACCATCCGGTGTATCATAATCCGTACCGAAAACTGCCATTTTTTCACGCACACCAACCAATGTTTCCATAATAACCGGCAACAAATTCTGTGGTTTTTGTTCCAATCCTAAAATATCTCCGTCAGCATCATAACCAACGGCATTAAAATAACGTAATGAAACAAATTTAATACCTTTTAAGGTATCATACCACTGCATATAACGTTCCATTTCCAGTTTTGTAAACCCGTAAAAATTAATCGGATTAACAGGATGAGCCTCATCAATCTGCGGATATTGCGGTGTCCCGTAAACAGCTGCTGATGAGGAGAAAACCAAATATTTAACGTTCTTTTTAGCCATAGCATTTAACAAGTTGATAGCTCCTGTTAAATTGTTAACAGCATATTTTTCCGGATATTCCATTGATTCACCAACAGCTTTTTTAGCAGCTAAATGAACAACACCGTCCATTCCTTCTAACGCATTTTCCAACGCTTCAATATCTAAAATAGAACCTTTTACAAATTCAGCATTTTGAAATAAATTTGCTTCCTGCCCTGTTGACATATCATCAAAAACACGAACACCCATACCGGCATTCAATAATGATTTCACAACATGACTTCCGATATATCCGGCACCGCCAATGACTAAAATACGCATTTTTACTCCTTTTTATACTGCCTTGAAATTTCGAGCGGCAAAATCCCAATTCAGTATATGATTAACAACGTTTTTCAAATAATCCGCTCTTTTATTTTGTTCATCTAAATAATAAGCATGTTCCCATACATCTATTGTCAACAAAGGAACCTGATTATCATTTGTAAGTGGTGTTTCGGCATTTGAGGTACTGATAACACGCAAATGATTATTCTCTTTCACAAGCCAAACCCAACCACTACCGAATTGAGCCAATCCTTTATTAACTAATTCATTTTTTAAAGCTTCTACAGAGCCAAAATCACGATTAATAGCTTCTTCAAATGCTAAATCCAACGGCTTTTGTTGTGTTTCGGGACATAAACTGTTCCAATAAAACGTATGATTCCAAACTTGTGCCGATTGATTAAACAAACCTTTTAAATTAGGATTTTGGGCAGAAGCTAAAACAATATCCTCCAATGATTGATTTTCCAAATCCGTACCGACAATTAATTCATTTACCTTTTGCACATACCCTGCATGATGCTTATGATAATGAAACTGAATGGTTTGTCTTGTAACAAATGGTTCCAATGCATTTTCAGCATAGGGTAATTCTGATAAATATATTGTCATTGATTATCCTTTCGTTGTTGTTGAGATTATACACACTTTATAAATAATAACAAGATAAAAAAAAGAAAAGAGGGAATTTTTTTTAATTTTTTAAAATATTTATCAGAAAACGCAAAAAACACTTGCAATATATTAATTTATTTGCTAATATAAATTTACTTTTTGCGGTTATGGCGGAATTGGTAGACGCTCAGCGTTGAGGTCGCTGTGGAGAGATCCGTGGAAGTTCGAGTCTTCTTAACCGCACCAAAAACAAAAACACTCTTATTTTAAGAGTGTTTTTTTTGTGAATTTTTTTTCAATCGCTTAATTAAAAACTTGCATTTTATATTTATTTTTGTATATACTAAATCTGTCAGAGTTGATGGTCTGACTTAGGTGTGAGAACCTAATATCCACAAGCGTCGCGAATGACGATATTTTCGCCTACCAGTTTTTGACTGGAAGGCGGTAAAATACGCTTATAAAGTCAATATATCGCACAATAACTTGTGGTATTGTTCTCAACTTCCAGTCGCCTCTCATCAAGGCGACTTGTTAGTTATTAAGAGGTATATTATGAAATACAAAACTATTTTATTAACCATAGCATTTGCAACAATACCATTTTTGTCATCCTGTTCTACAACCAATTATTCTTTAAACGAAGAAAAAATAACTGTCGCCAAAGCTCAAAGAGAAATTAAGCTTGGTATGACGTCTTCTGCTGTTATAGAAGCTCTTGGTTCACCAAATATGGTAACGACAGATACAGAGCGTAGAGAAACTTGGGTTTACGATAAAGTTTCTACAAATGTACAGTCATCTTCTTCTAACAGTGGCGTATGGTTACTTCTGTTTGCAACAGGCAACCACAATATTCAAGCTTCCTCAAATCAACGCACTTTAACCATCATTGTTAAATTTGATAAAAATGGTTTAGTTAGAGATTTTGCATACAGAACATCTTCTTTTTAAGGAGTAAGGAATGAAAAATACATTTATCTTATTCTTTATTATGACTTTTGTTTTGTCAGGATGCGTTTCTTACGAGAACTACTATAAATTAGATGAAGAATATCTGGCCAGACGCCAATTAGAAACAAGACGATATGAAACACAAGATGAAGAAGCCTTATTAATTGCGTCAGCACAAGTTTTGCAAGATTTAGGGTTTACATTAAATGAAAGCGAAACAAAATTAGGTCTCCTCACAGCTAGTAAAGACCGAGAAGCCGGTTCTACCGCTGGAAAGGTCGGAATAATTTTATTAGCTGCTTTTGCCGGAACCCAAGCAGTTTATGATACGAATCAAAAAATTTATGTAACATTAGTTTCAACAAAAAGCCATCATAACAAAGGCTATAATATCAGGGTTGAATTTGCCCGTATTATTTGGAACAACATGAATCAAGCTCGTATAGAAAAAATACAAGATGAAGAAATTTACAAAGATTTCTTTGATAAATTAAGTCAATCTGTATTTTTAACAACTCATAACATATAGGTGTATCAATGAAAAAAGTTTTATTATCTTTAATTATTTTATTTAATTTAACAGGTTGTGCATCAACACATTATGATGTATTGGGAACAAATCAATCCCAAGTTCACATGAGAAATTATCAATCAAGAGCTTTTGATACTCATGATAAAGCATTAGTTCTTCGTGCTGTTATTTCAACCATGCAAGACTTGGGTTTTATTATTGACAAAGCCGACGAAAAATTAGGAACAATTAGTGGAACATCATTTGATTATAGTCATGCTTCAAAATTAACTGTATCTATTAGAAGTAAAAATTCAAAACAATTAATTGTCAGAGCGAATGCTCAAATCGGATTACACGCATTAGACGATCCTATTCCGTACCAAAATTTCTTTAATGCTTTAGAACAGTCTCTTTTCCTTGAAGCTCATGAAGTAGAATAGTTCAATTATAAAAAACGGCAGAGTATTTATTTACTCTGCCATTTTGAATTTACATAAAAAACACAACTAAAACAATTTAATCAACTCTGCTTAATTGCAAACCTAACTGTTGCCATTGATATAAAGGCATTTTTTTACCAACATGAGCACCTTCATTTTCCAATTTTACTGTATTTTGAGGTGTATTTTTAACCTTCCCGATATATTCTGTTGTCTTTGGATTATTGTCCGTATCAAAGTAATAATAGCGGTAAGGAACTGAACTGCCATAGGCTGTTGTTGTCTGCCCCATCACAACATTACCGCTACTGGAAATACCCGTCATCGGAGCAACACCGTATGATCTGTGATTTTCAATACCTTCTGTTATTTTTAGACAGGTAGCGGGAATTTCTTTGTATTTTGCATCTTGAAGTTTTGGAGTTGAATAAGCAAGACCGAAAACACTTGCCACTGTTGCACCTCCAGCTATAATTGCAGGTTTTAAACTTCCGTCATTTATCAATGAGTTAAAAAAACATCCTAAAAAAGTCAACCCACCAAGTACTGTTGTACCTTCACATATTTTGTTGATAATATCTAATGTTTGTATATCCATTTTATATTCTCCCCGATATTATATTTTAACAATTTTTATGATTATATTTCATTCTATAATTTATATTATACACGTCATTTTTGTTTTGTCAAGATTTTATTTTAATGTTTTGTTTGTTTTTTTTGAAAAATGTTAATTAACCACAAAAAAACGGCAAAAATTTAACATTCTGCCGTTTTAATTTTATTTTTTATCCGATTATTTCTTTTCTTCTGCTGTTTCTTCTTTATAATCCAATTCCTTCAAAATTGTCTTAAAAAAGTCAATACGGGAAATCACTTCATGCTTACCGATTTCAGAACGATATCCTGCTAAAACAGATTCGGCATTCTTTAACTGTTTGGCAATTTTGGAGGCATCAATTTTATCTTCATATCCACCCCACGCCAAGACAGGACACAAATTCCGTCTAAACTCACAAATACCGCTGGAAACTAAAAAGCTAATCGGTTTTTCGCCTTTATTATAAATAATCATACGACCAGATCGCAAATTGAAAAAGATAGGCGCTCTTTCAGGTAACAACAAAATATCACCCTCTTCTGCCGGTATCAAAACACTGTCTGCTTCCATTTCTGCCACTTGGTATAACGGACAGACTAACCGAACCCGAATTTTTCCGTTTTCTGGGGCTTTTTCAGGCTCCGGTCGTAATGTTTTGATGTTTTCTTTATTAGGCATTCTTTACTTTTCCCTCTGTTGCTTGAAATTCTTTGGCTTTCTGAACAGCCTCTTCAATTTTACCAATCATAAAGAATGCTTGTTCAGGTAAATCATCATATGTTCCGGCAATAATAGCGGCACATCCCTCAATTGTGTCTTTTAAGTCAACCGTTACCCCTTTCCGTCCCGTAAAGACTTCACCAACGGCAAACGGTTGTGTCAAGAAACGTTGCAATTTTCTGGCACGTGCAACTGTCAACTTATCTTCATCAGACAATTCATCCATGCCCAAAATAGCAATAATATCTTGCAAGGATTTATAAACCTGTAATACACGAACAACTTCGGAGGCAACTTCATAATGACGTTCACCGACCAACTGCGGATCTAACAAACGAGACGTTGAATCCAACGGATCAACAGCAGGATACAACCCTTGTTCTGCAATTTGACGAGATAAAACCGTTGTTGCATCCAAGTGAGAGAATGTTGTTGCCGGAGCCGGGTCCGTCAAGTCATCAGCCGGCACATAAACAGCTTGAATGGAAGTAATTGACCCTTTGCGAGTTGATGTAATCCGTTCTTGCAAAGCACCCATATCCGTTGCCAATGTCGGTTGGTAACCCACCGCAGACGGCATACGTCCCAACAAGGAAGAAACTTCTGAACCGGCCTGTGTAAAACGGAAGATATTATCAATAAATAACAACACGTCCTGAGCCATATTATCTCTGAAATATTCAGCAACAGTTAAACCGGTTAAAGCAACTCGGGCACGAGCACCAGGTGCTTCGTTCATTTGACCATATACCAATGCGGCTTTTGATTTGTCGCCTTCTAAATCAATAACACCCGATTCAATCATCTCACGATATAAATCATTACCTTCACGAGAACGTTCCCCTACCCCTGTAAAGACAGAGAAACCACCATGCATTTTGGCAATATTGTTAATTAATTCCATAATAATAACGGTTTTACCGACACCTGCACCCCCAAAAAGACCAATTTTGCCGCCTTTCGGATAAGGACACAACAAGTCAATCACCTTAATACCCGTTTGCAAAATTTCGGTATTCGGAGCCTGTTCCATAAATGATGGCGGAGCCTTATGAATACCTTCTTTTAAATCGGATTTAATCGGCCCTCTGTTATCCATCGGATCACCTGTTACATTCATAATACGACCCAAAGTACCTGTACCGACAGGAACGGAAATCGGTTTTCCCGTATTCACAACAATGGCATTTCTTTCTAAGCCATCTGTGTCGGACATTGCCAAACAACGGGCAATATTGTTCGGTAACAACTGTTCAACTTCCAAGACCAATTTTTTATCGCCGATATGCGTTTCAAGTGCATCATAAATTTTAGGCAAATCTTTTTCATCAAAAAGAACATCAACAACCGAACCGGTAACCCGATTGATTTTTCCCTGAACCATAAATTCTTGTTTGTTTTCTGTCATTATTCATTTCCTCATTCATTTATTGTTGTTGTGCCATTGCACCCGAAACAACTTCGGTAATATCTGTTGTAATTTTTGCCTGACGTGTTCGGCGGAATATTTTTTGCATCATTTTTAACATATCTTCTGCATTTCGTGTTGCATTATCCATTGCCATCAAACGAGCGGCATTATCAGCCACATCCGTTTCCAACAAAACACGATTCACATATGCTGTCATATATTGAGGCAATACGTGTTCCAAAATCGCTAAATCTCCACCCTCATAATCATAATTATCAGCAGGTCTGGTAGCCGGTTTTAACAAATCCGCATCCAAAGCCCCCATAGGTGATAACATACCGACCCCGCCATAAGCTTTTAAGAAAGCCGATTGTTTTAATGAAATTTTTTTCTGCCCCAACGCATCTCGGGAAATATAGTCTAAATCATTTGTATCAATGATAAACTGCCATGGATTTTCACCCGAAAAGATTTTACTCGGGATTAACTGATCAATAGTCGGACGTTGAGAAACAACCGTTCTGAACTGATTATAAACAAATAGACAGACATCAAATTTATCAGCATTGAAAGCTTCAATCAAATCAATAGATAAGCGTTCGGCATCTAAATACGATTCATTTTTGCTTGACATTTTACGTTTAAGTGTAATAACACGAATTGTTTTATCTTCGGCATAAATTCGCTTTAAAATTTCGGCACCTTTCGTACCAAAACTCAAAAGCGTAATTTTTTTATTCTCTTTCTTTAAATAGGTTACCAATTCTTGTGTTTTTTTCACAACCTGCACATTGGAAGAACCACTTAAACCATCATCAGACGTAATAGCAACAACAATGTAATGATTATCCTTACCGTTTCCCTTCAACAATGGGGGTAAAGGTAACACTTCATCACTGCCTTCCCACATTAAATTATCTTGTCTTAATGTTGCACTGCGAATCAAACGACGAATCATTCGATTCATTTCATCCATATACGGAGTCGTTTTCAAAAATGCTTCCTGTAATTTGCGTAAGCGGGAAACAGCGACCACTTTCATGGAAGATGTAACCTGATGTGTGGATTTAATTGTTTTTATCCGTTCGGATATTTTTTTTAACGAACTCATTTATTCGCACTTTCAGCCATTTCTTCTACCAACAAAGCTAAAACGGCATTTAATTTTTCTTTTGTTTCATCCGTTAATTCACGTGTTCGTGTGATATTTTCCAAAATTTCAGGATAGTCTTCTGCCACTTTTTTCTGCAAACTTTGTTCAAACAAAGCAACTTTATCCAACGCAATTTCGTCTAAATGACCATTCACACCGGCATAAATAGAAACAACTTCCTGAGCCATTGAATACGGACGATATTGTTTTTGCTTCATAATTTCAGTCAATCTGGCTCCACGATTCAACAATGATTGTGTTGCCGGATCCAAATCAGAAGCAAATTGCGAGAAAGACATCACTTCACGATATTGTGCCAAATCCAATTTCAATGAACCGGCCACTTTTTTCATAGCCTTACTTTGAGCCGCTGAACCGACACGACTGACAGACAAACCAACATTAATAGCCGGTCGAACACCTTGATGGAACAAATTTGTTTCCAAGAAAATCTGACCATCCGTAATAGAAATAACGTTTGTCGGAATATAGGCTGATACATCACCTTCCTGCGTTTCAATAACAGGTAAAGCCGTTAACGAACCACCACCGTTTTCAGCACTTAATTGAGCTGCACGTTCCAATAATTTAGAATGCAAATAGAAAACATCCCCAGGATAAGCCTCACGACCTGCCGGACGTTTCAACAACAAGGACATTTCACGATAAGCAACGGCATGTTTTGATAAATCGTCATAGAATACAATGGCGTTCATACCATTATCACGGAAATATTCACCAATCGTACAACCGGCATAAGGTGCTAAATATTGCATAGCGGCACTATCGGCAGCTGTTGCCGAAACAATAACGGTATAATCCATAGCTCCATGCTGTTCTAACACACGCATAATATCCCGTACGGTAGATTGTTTTTGACCGATAGCAACATAAACACAGAATAATTTGTCCTTATCAGGCAAAGTTGCATTCATTTCTTTTTGGCTTAAAATTGTGTCAATAATAATGGCCGTTTTACCTGTTTGACGATCGCCAATAATTAATTCACGTTGTCCCCGTCCAATCGGAACCAATGCATCAATACCTTTAATCCCTGTTTGAATAGGAACATTAACAGGAGAACGGGCAATAATCCCCGGAGCTGGTGCATTTACGGGATTATGAGGCAATTCAGCAAAACCAAACTTTCCGTCTAATGGTTCACCCAACGGATTAACAACTCGTCCCAACAATTCCATGCCGACTGGAACAGTATTCATCATACCAGTCCGTTTTACCGTTTCTCTTTCACGAATGTTTTGTGCATTGTTAAAAATAACGACATCAACCGAATCCGGATTCAAGTTCAAAGCCATCCCTTGTGCACCCGATTCAAATTCAACACGTTCACCGGAGGCAATGGATTTTAAGCCTTCCACTTTGGCAACTCCGTCTGAAACAGACAAAACAACACCTACTTCCGAAATAACCGTTTCTTCTTTAAAATTGTTCACTTCCTGTGTAAAGAAATCGGCAATACGGGTCATATCAATCGCCGAAGATACTTTTTGTTCAATTTCTTTTTCAAAAGATTTCAACTGACCTTTAACAGACGCATCAATCAACAAAGAATCTACCTTTAACGACAAACCGCCTAAAAGGCTGGGATTAACTTTAACCTGTAAAATAAAATTATCGGAATTAAGCACTTTTTGCAAACGTTTACGCAAACCATCCAACTGTTTTTCCGTCAAGGCAACAGCTGATTCCACTTCAACATGTTTGGGAGCATTAATGGTAAATAATGTTTCTGTTTGAGTTTCTCTTGTCATCGTATCATCCTTTTAAAAAAATAATTACTTTTCTTTACCATACTCTGCTCTCATTTGCAAGATTTTTCTTTATGATTTCTGATTTATATATCAAAACAAAAAAGTAACCGATAACATTTATTTTCAATTAAAAACGGCATCTGCCGAAACAAATGCCGTTTTCATTTAGAACATATTAAAATTTATTTAAGTCTGTTCCGCCACTGCGTGTTTTCTGATCTAACGTTGAATTATAACGTTGATACGGATCAATACCATCTGTTCGTTCAGAAGCTTCATTTAAATGATGATCGGCAACACGTTTCATACTGTTTGCCGTTTTGGACAAACTTTGTGAAAATGAAAACGTTCCACTTTTTAAAGCTGTAGCTCTGTCAGCAATTGTACGATATGTTTCTGTCGGATTCATACCCAGCAAAATCCAAACTAAAACAAAGAAAGCAATTGTACGAACAACCAACCAAACAATGGCTTTAGAAATATTTTTTAATGAAAACATTTATTTTTCCTTTCTTTTATGTTACATATAAACAAAGCAAGTGTATTTTATATCAAAAGGAAATAAGAATCAATGGAAAAAATCAAAATCGGGAACTATTTTATCACTTTTAGACGAAAAAAGGGATTAAAAAGCATTCGTTTGCGATTGGATAAAAACGGTGAATTTATTTTAACCGCCCCATATTTATGCTTAAAATCAACGGCACTCAATTTTGCAAAAAATAACATAGAATGGATGACGAAACAACAAAATAATTATGTACCACAAAAGCAATTTAAAAATGGTGATTGTATTATCTTACTTGGCAACTCTTATACCATTACGCATAATCCCGAACATAAATCAGGTGTTCAACTGATAGACAACACATTAATTGTCGGTGGAGAAGTGGAATTTATACATCGTCGTATTACTGATTTTGCAAAAAAACAATTATATAATTACATTCAAAATAAATCCCTTCAAATGGCAGACACCCTCGGCACAAAACCACGAAAAATCACATTAAGAAACACATCCTCCCGATGGGGCAGTTGTTCCTCTTTAAAAGATTTAAATTTTTGTTGGAAATTAGCTTTTGCTCCCTTATTTGTCATTGATTATATTGTTGCACATGAGGTTTCACATTTAATTGAAATGAATCATGGTGAAAATTTTTGGAAAACGGTTGCCAAATTAAACGTAGAACAGGCAGAAGCACAAATATGGCTTCGCAAAAACGGTAAAGACTTACAAGCCATCTTGTAAACATACAACAAACTTTTGTAAAAATTATCTTTCGCTATACCTATCAAAAGAAACAGAAACTTGCTTTGTTTTTCTGAATTTATCTTTTTTTTCGTTATTTTTAAAAAGAGAAAAAACAATTCTTGACGAAAGAATACATTTTTTTTATTATTTTATTACAAGGAGAATAAAAAATGAAAATATTTATCAAACTTTTACTTATCAGTACAGTATTCAGTGTTTTTGGTATGTGTCGTTACAGCATTCCTGTTTCAGCAAAACAGACCGAATCGTTCAATTCGGTCTGCATTAATGAAATCCCCCATTAACTTATTGTTTTATCGCTTTCATATTCTTTTTAACAATTCCCTTTACCTTTGGCTTTGGAGACTTGTTAGGATCTACACCACCTTGTACCTGCGGTTGAACATTTGCCTGTGGCTGTTGTTGAACCGGTGGATTATTCATCTGTGAAGTCGTTGTTTCAATAACCGGCTTAACAGTTGTAACCACTTCAATTTTTGGTTTTTCCATAATTTGATGATAACGTCCATCTTGTTCCTTTTTAAAGTATTCTTCGCCATATTTATCCCAACGAATCATCAAATAAGTATCATCCAAATGCAGAATTGTTGCATAATCGGTAAATTCGTTATTGACATTTCTAAACACACGATATTCTGACATCTGGACAATATTATCTGACCAATATCTATGTGTTACAGGGATGTTTACCTGATTAAACGATTTGGTTACTTGTGCCAATTCTTCATCGTATTCTAAAATTTTAAATCCATCAATGGTTTTAATTTTTGATTTTAATTTGGCAACCGCCGGATTTAATTTTGCGGTGTCATCAATACGTTTCATCAATTCGGAATCTATTAAATAAAAATATTCTTTTCTCAAAACATAGCCGGACAAAATCGCTTCACGTGCTTCATTGACCAATTTATGTGTTTTTTGAGATGGTCTGTTCAAGAAACCGTAATTAACGTTTTTCTTATGACGAATTGCCCAACGCCACATATCCCGATAATTATCGTTGTGAGCAAAAATAAAGACATTTTGATACATTTTATCCAATCTGTCCCATTCAGCAGATACAAACGGTTCACTCGGTGTATACGGCTTCATGACAAAATCTGATTTTGCCCGATATGTCGGATATAAATCCCAAATTTGAACAAATAACAAAGCCGGCAAAATCAAATACGCCCCTCTTGGGAATGTTTTAACGCAACGAGACAAAAGGAAAATTGCCAATAAATACCAAATTGGCCAAAAGAATCGTCCGGAATAACGGAAGACACTACCCAACCAATTAATGATTTCACCGGGCTTGTAATCTAACACAACTGCTGTTCCTAATTTCACTTGTGATGACAAAGCAAAAACAAAGAAACCTAACAGTAACAAGGCAATTAAAGCATTTTTCTTTAAATTTTCTCTTTTAAACAAATCTTTGACTTGTGGAAATAACATCAACAACAAAATAATCAATCCGAAACCAAAATAATTATCGGCATCAAAATCAGCTTTTGGCGTAATAGAAGTAAATATACGGGATTGGCTCCATATCGGATTAAATAAAGCTGTCAAATTCAAGCCTAATCCACGCCATCCGCCACTTGTCAAGACTTGCTCTGTTGTTAACATACCCAACAAATAAAACCAACAACCAAACACACCACCCAAAGAAACAACACCTATCAGAACAGGCAACCAAGATACATCTTTATCTATCAACAATTTCTTCAAAATCAAGACGGCAAAAAAGCCTCCAACCATCGGTAAAAAGTACGGACAGGTTAATGTTGCCAATGTAATCAAAACGCCCATAGCAATCCATGTTTTTGTCGTTAATTTATTCTCTATCCACAAATAAATTGCCCACAACAAAATAAAATGACACATGAGATTGATATGAACAAACACACGCATCATCATAATCGGTGCCGAAACCAAAAATAACGAAGCAACCGCGATTAAGAACTTATTTTTAATAAATTTTCTGAATATTAACACAGAAAAAACAGATTGCAAAATATAACAAATCAACATCCAAACACCGACAAACTGCACATCAGCCGGCAAACCAAAGAATTTGTGAAAAACTTTAAAAATCAAAGAAAGCATCGGACTGCCATCCGTCCCATGAACGGAAATACCATATGGAAACGCCAAATTTTGGTGGGCAAACAACGGCCAACGCCATTCATCCATCCGATAAAACACACTGCCTAAATACGAAACGGTAAAATCACCACCACCAACAACGAATGATGTATTATAAACATTTAAAACAGTAAAACCAAACAAATAAAAAAACGCAATTAACGTCAATAATAACGAGGCAATCATATCAAATTGACGAACATACCATTTATTTGGGTTTAATAATTGAGCTGTATCCAATGTAATTTTCATTTACTTATCCTTTGCTTATTTAAAATATGTTCTTTTTATGCTATTTTTTAAAAAAAGTAAATAGAAAATATGTTTTTTCAAAAAAATATATCATTACTCTGTTTCAAAAGATGAATTAAATAACAAAAAAAAACGCTGTTTCCAACAGAAACAACGTTTTTTTTAATTCAGCAATATAAATTACATATATGTTATGCTTTTGGCCATTCAGCAGATTTTTCTGCATTGAATTGAATCCATTTTGCATCAGCTTCGTCAGATGACGTAATAGCACCTTGCGGACATTCTGAAATACAAACACCGCATTCAATACAATCATCCGGATTGACAACGACTTGTGTTTCACCTTCATGAAAAGCACCGACCGGACAAACTTCAACACAACATTTACATAAAATACATTTATCACCGTTTACGACTGATGGCATAATATCCTCCTTAAAAAAAATTATCAGTATCTTTATGATAAGCAAAAAAAAGATTTATGCAAGTCTTTTTTTATTTTTATTGATTTTTTTTATAAGTCCTTTATAATATTAAATCATTTAACTGATTGGAAAGCACACAAATGACTATTCATTATCAAATCGGAGAAAAAGACACGCGTCATTGGGGAAACTGGGAAATCATAGACATCGGGCAAAATTATATTGTTAAAAAAATAACGGTATATCCGCATCAAACACTGTCTTTGCAACTGCATCACCATCGCAATGAACATTGGATTATTGTATCCGGAACAGTTCTTGTTACCATCGGAGATAGCCTACAAACCGTATCCGAAAACACTCACCTTTATATTCCGAAAGAAACAAAACACCGTTTAGAAAACCCAACGGACGAATCCATTTGCTTCATTGAAATTCAAACAGGCGAGTTGTTAGATGAAACAGATATTATCCGTTTTGAAGACATCTACGGTCGTTGTCAACCATAAAAACATTACAAATCAGGCTTTAAAGCTGTTGGCACACCCCAATATGTTTCTTTTTCATCAATCGGCAGATGCAATAAATGATATGATTGAACTAAATAACCGAGAGGATTGGCACTATTAGGTATTCCTCGTCTGTCCAAGCGTATAATCACACGATATCTTTTTCGATCAAACGCATTTTTTGCCTTACAATCAATACAGGCTTTAGAATTATCCGAACAAGCACACAATGGATTAAACGGATCGGGAATCGGCATATCAAATGTATCAAGCACACCTTCCCAGGTAGAACCATAAACATTTGTTAATTCATACAAATGCACATCCCGAACAAATCCTTTTGAACGTGAAGCTTCAAAATTCAATCGGGCTTCTTCCTGAAATGGCCCGTAAACATTATCTCCATGCGATAAATTACCAACAGGACCTGTTCTGTCCCATCGCCATTGCATAATGGTATTATCCCATATAATTTCATGCCGATTTTTAATATATTCACGTAATATTTGTTCAACATACAATTTGTAGGCTGACATATTCACTTTTGCATACTCTGCCGGCAACAACACTTTTCGTGAAGAATCAATCGTATATAAATAAGCTTTATTACGATTGCCAATCGTCACATCTACCCGATCAGCATTATATACAAAATAACCTGAAAGACCTATCACACATGCTAAATTTAAAATAATAAAAATAGCTAACACGCGTGCCGTTTTCATATATCGGCGTTCAGGCAAAGCTTTGACTTGCATATATTCGGGATAAACCCCTAAAACATCAGGAGAATTGTATTTTTTTGAAGAAAAAAGCAATTTAAAAAAACGCATTATTCCCTGCCTTAATAATAACTTTTTGAAGTTGAGGTATTATGATTTTTAGTGATAGATACATCAAATAACACTTCTGTTCCGCTTAAAGATGTTGAAGTCAACATAATCATTGCTACACGATTGTCTTTGGAATACGTCAAGTAACTGTTTGTTGCCCGTATACTTGTTAATTCACGCCAACCGAATTTAGGCATTTCCTGCATATAAAAATCAAACATATTGGCCTGATTGTAAGGCACTTTAAATGCCAAACGACCTATTAGCGGATCATTTCCGAACAATAATGTTTTATCTAAATTCATTGTTGCATTTTCAGGAATGGGAATTTCCCGAAATTGTGCAAAATTCGGTGTTGACTGCATCATACCGTTTTCAAACGTGTTTTCAGACTTAAATGAAGGTTGAATACTCTCACTCCGACATCCGCTTAAAAATGCAATCATTCCGATTAAACAAAAAGTAACAACAGAACGCATATGACCATCCTTTCTTTATATATAGCATAAAAGAAACCAAACAATAAATCAAGATTTTTTATTAAAAAAAAGCATTTTCTTTTTCTGTTTGCCGTTTCACGACACTTAAACAGGCAACTGATATAAATTTAATTCACCGGTTAAAAAAGCAGACTCTAATAATTCTTTCGTATATTTTTGCTTCGGTTTTTGTAATATATCCGCCATTTTTCCTCGTTCCACCACTCTACCGTCTTTCAATACAAGCAACATGTCCGCCACTTCTTTTAAAATTTGCATATCGTGTGTAATAAACACATAAACCAACTGATATTTTTTCTGCAATGTAATCAACAACTGAATAATTTGTTTTTGCGTTACCTTGTCTAACGAAGACGTTACTTCATCCAAAACCAAGACCGCCGGATTTAAAATCAATGCTCTTGCCAAGGCAACCCTTGTTTTTTGTCCACCTGATAATTCGTGCGGATATCGTGTTAATACATCTTGCTTCAAATCAACCGATTTTAAAATGGATTTAACTTGCTTTAAACGATCTTCATTTGATAATTTTGGCGCATGAACCCGTAAACCTTCTTCAATAATTTCCAAAACAGACATACGGGGATTCAAAGACCCTGCCGGATCTTGCAACACCATTTGTATTTGTGAACGAGCCGTAACCAATGACCGTCCTGACAACGCAAAAAAATCAGTTCCATTTAATGTAACCTGCCCTTGTGCCGGTATCAAACGCATTAAACCTTGTGCCAATGACGACTTACCCGAACCACTTTCACCAATAACACCTAGTGTTTGTCCAGCATACAATTTAAATGAAGCATCCTGCAAGGCCTCAAAAGATCCATAACATACTTTTAAATGAGAAACGGATAAAATAGGTTTTCCTTCATTCTCAACAGACACACGCATGTGTGTTTTTTCAACTTCCGGCAAATGCGTTGAAATCACTTTTCCGCTTCGTAAAACATAAACCCTATCCGCCATTTTACGAACAATGTTTAAATCGTGTGTAATAAACAAAATTGCCAAACCCAATTTTTGCTGTAATACTTTCAATAATTTTAAAATTTGTGCCTGAACCCGAACATCTAATGCCGTTGTCGGTTCATCAGCAATTAAAATATCCGGTTTACCAGCCAACGCCATAGCAATCATGACCCGTTGCCGTTGTCCACCTGACAATTCATGCGGAAAAGAATCATAAATACGCTCCGGCGACTTCAATTCAACCATTTTTAACAAATCTAAAACCTGCTTTTTATCGGCTGGCTGATGATGTAATTTCAATGATTCGGCAATTTGTTTTCCCGCCGTATGCAACGGATTTAAACTTGTCATCGGTTCTTGGAAAATCATGGCAATTTTAGACCCTCTGAATGCTTGCATTTTTTCATCGGAAAGCTGACACAAATTTTGACGTTTAAAAAAAATCTGCCCTTCAATTTGAGCATGGTTTTGCAAACGCAAAACAGCATGTGCAATTGTTGATTTACCCGAACCACTATTACCGACCAGTGCCACAAACTCTCCTGACTTGACCGCTAACGACACACCTCGTACCGCTTTAAACTTTTGGAATCCGACATATAATTTTTTTATTTCCAAAATATTCATTCGTGTTCCTCCTGATGCGGATCAAATGCATCCCGCACACCTTCACCAATAAACAGTAACAGCGAAAGCAAGGTTGTCATCACGACAAAAGCGGTTAAACCCAACCAAGGAGCTGACAAATTTTCTTTTCCCTGACGGATTAACTCACCGAAACTCGGTGTTCCAACCGGCAAACCCAAACCTAAAAAATCTAATGCTGACAAAGCAACAATACCACCTGCTAACATAAAAGGAATGTATGTTATGGCTGCCACCAATGCATTCGGTAAAATATGCCGTACAATAATCCGAAAATCACTCACGCCCAATGCTTTTGCCGATTTCACATAATCCAATCCTCTGGTTTTTAAAAACTCTGCCCGAACAACACCGGTCAATGTTGTCCAGCCAAACAATAACAATATAAATAACAACGTCCAAAAACCGGGTTCTATTAAACTAGATACAATAATCAAAATAAACAGTTGTGGCAAAGAACTCCATATTTCCAAAAAACGTCCGATAATTAAATCGGCTCGTCCGCCAAAATATCCTTGAACAGCACCAATAATAATACCGATTAAAGCTGAAAAACAAGTCAACAACAATGTAAAGATTAAACTCAATCTCAAAGCGTACAACAAACGAGATAACACATCGCGACCCTGATCATCCGTACCCAATAAATGTTTACGATTCGGACTACTCGGAAACGGCTCTATACTAAAATAATCCACTGTATCAAAATTATATGGCACTAATGGATATATTGCCCATCCATTTGCATTAATCCGCACTTTATCTTCTTCACCATATACAGCTTCTGTCGGTAAATTACCACCTATCATATCATCTGATACAAATTGAATACTTGGAAAATACAATGTATGTTTATACATCAATACCAACGGACGACTGTCAGCTAAAAACGGTGCACATAATGATACAATAAAAATAAATACAAAAATCCACAACGACCAATATGCACGTCGATTTTTCTTGAATATTTGCCATTTACGTCGGGTCATCGGTTTCATTTAACTCATCCTTTTATCAAAATGAATACGGGGGTCAACCAACGTATAAACAAAATCACTGATTAAATTTAAAATCAAACCGATAAGGGCAAACAAATACAATGTACCGAAAACAACGGGATAATCCCGATTTTGTACGGCTTCAAAACCAAGCAGACCTAATCCGTCCAAAGAAAAAATCACTTCAATTAAAACAGAACCCGTAAATAACATACCGACCAACATACTGGGAAAACCGGCAATCACGATCAGCATGGCATTTCTGAAAACATGTCCGTATAAAATACGTTTATCAGATACCCCTTTTGCTTTGGCTGTTAAAACATATTGTTTTCCCATTTCTTCCAAAAATGCATTTTTAGTTAAGAACGTCAATCCAGCCAAACCACCAATAGTCATAGCCAATACAGGTAACGTAATATGCCATAAATAGTCTAAAATCTGCTTCCACCAGACAAAATCATGCCATCCGTCCGAAGTCAAGCCTTTCAGCGGAAACCAACTTAAATAACGACCGCCGGCAAACATAACAATTAAAAATATAGCCAACAAAAATGCAGGAACAGCATACCCTATGGTTAATAGAAATCCAGAAGAAACATCAAAAAAACTGCCTTTTTTAAATGCTTTTTTTATCCCCAAAGGAATAGCAATCAAATAAATCAAAAGTGTACTGAACACACCTAAAGAAACAGAGACAGGCATTTTTTCTAAAATCAATGTAATAACGGTTTTATCCTGATAAAAACTCTTACCAAAATCAAAACGCAAATAATTCCATATCATCAGAAAAAAACGTTCCAACGGTGGTTTGTTAAAACCGAAACGAATTTCTAATTCTTTACGTAACTGGTCTTTTAAACCTTGTGTTCCCCGATATAACGACTGCCCGTCATCACTCGGTACAACACTTTCCTGCCCGCCACTGCCACCAATACGATTCACAACACCACCGGTATTACCCTGTTCCATTTTCATCATCATTTGTTCAACAGGCCCTCCTGGAGCCAATTGAACAAACAAAAAATTAAGAGCCATAATACCAAACAAGGTCATCGGTATTAATAAAATCCGTTTTAAAAAATATTTTGATTTTGCCGATAAACCGATGGACATTAAACAAACCTGTTTGATTATGAATTTAATAAATCAGCCATTGTTGCATTCGGATTAATCGGTTCAGAACGACCAATTAATTCTTCTACGGAAGCAACACCCGCTTTTTTCACTAAATTTGATAAATCCGCTTGCATATCTAAAAAGGCTTTCGGACCATTCAAATAGAAAGACGGACCAACCTCAACCACCCAAGCACCGGCACAAATCAAATCATATACATCTTTACCGGTCAATGCTGTACCTGAAGCAATCAATGGAATCAAACCATTTGTCCGTTTTCTGAATTCCCGAATTAAATGTTCAACACCTGCATGTATAGGCTCACCATAAACAAAAGTTGATTCAGGAACGGGTTCAGCCAAATGTTTTGATTTAATGATATTTCTGTTACGCGTATAAACAGCAGGACCCGAAACAACAATACCGGATAAATCCATTTTTAAAGCTAACTGTGAAATAGATTTAATTTCTAAATCCGAAATATCATACGGAACTTTTAACAAAATTTTCGGTGTCTTAATCGGAGCCGTTACTTTGGCTTTATGACGTATAGCTTCTAACAGTGGCATTAATGAAGATTCATCTGAAAGCAACTGATACAAACAAGTAGACGGATGCGATACATTTACAACGATAAAATCACAATAAGGGGCAATACTGCCAACCATTTGTTCATTTTCAATGATATACGTCGGTCGTGTCGCATCTCCGCCTTTACTTTCTTCAGCATTAAATGACAACAAAGAGATACCGGTTAAATGAGGCAAGTAACGACGGGCAATTAACGGTTTTAAATTATCCGACAAACTGCTGTGCGCATAATTATCAGCCAAAATATAATGCGTTCTTCCCTGACAAAAAAACATTGTCTGAAATTCGGTCGGCAATGCCTTCTGTGTAAAGCTACCGAAAGTACCAAATCCGGCACCATGCTGAATCAAACTGTCAATTGTTGCAATATCCAACGAAATATCACTTTGGATACCTATCGGTGTAGCCATATCACGACCAAACAGTTTCATATTCAAATTTTTATATTTTTTAACATGGTCAAAAAATATCTTTTTTTGAATTCCCCATAAAAATAAAGATCTTAATGACTTCGGACTGAACGTTTTAAGCAACATCCAGTATAACATATATAATTTTTGCGTTATATTCACGTTTCCCCCTTAAAGAATTAACAATCTTCTTTATACGTTGTTTTCAATTCAGTTAATTGTTCCGGTAAAATTTTCTTAAACAATGGTTCACTCAATTTAAACGGTGTACCTGTTTTTAAACCGGTCAAATATTCTGACATTTTTGCTTGTGGCCATTCAATATCAATTGTAATTTCAAACAAATCAAGCATTCTGTCAGCTGTTTGAGGCATAATCGGCGCACTTAAAACCGCATACAAACGAATCAAATTCAAGGCTGTATTCAAAATTGTACCGGCATAATCAATATTAACTTTAACCACTTTCCACGGTTCTGTTTTTGCCAAATAATTGTTACCGCAAACCCAAATTTCACGTAACGTACTCATAGCTTTACGGAATTCTAATGCCGTCATATATTTTGTATATTGAGCAATTAAAGTATCTAATGTGGCATACAATTCCGTTTCAGCATCCGTAACAGGACCAAACAACGGCACCTGTTGACCAAAATTATTGGTTGTCATTTTTAAAACACGATTGATAAAGTTACCCAAAACATCGTTTAAGTCTTTATTAATCACTGTTGCAAATTGATCAAAACTGAAATTTGAATCATCTGATTCCGGTGCATTGGCAATCAACCAATAACGCCAATAATCGGCTGGAAATTCTTTAATGGCATCATCTAAAAAGATTCCTCTGTGAGCTGATTTTGAAAATTTACCACCGGCAAAATTCAAATAATTCATCCCTTTCAACATTGTAACTTCCGTCCAATTTTCACCGGTTCCTTTTAATGTAGCCGGGAATGTGATTGTATGGAAAGGAATATTATCTTTACCCATAAATTCCGTATGAATAACATTTTCTTTATCTAACCACCAGTCTTCAAAATTGCGTTCAGACGGTTTTTCATCAGCCCATTGTTTGGTAATACCGATATAACCGATTGGTGCATCAAACCAGACATAAAAAACTTTTCCTTCAAATCCTTCTTTCGGAACGGAAAAACCCCATTTTAAATCACGGGTAATACCACGTTCCTGCAAACCTTCTTTAATCCATTTTTGAGCAATGGAATAAGCAATATCCGGCCAAACACCTTTTTTGGTTTCAATCCATTCAGCCAAATCTTTTTCCAGTTGAGGCAATTGTAAGAACAAGTGTTTTGTTTCTCTGATTTCCAATTTATCACTACCGGAAAGGGCACTACATGGCTTAATCAAATCTGTCGGGTCCAAAACTTTGGTACAGTTTTCACATTGATCACCTTTAGCTTTATCATAACCACAATGCGGACACGTTCCGATAACATAACTGTCAGGCAAATAACGACCATCATCCGGTGAATAAACCTGTTTTGTTACTTTTTCGGTAATCAATCCTTTTTTATCTAATTCATGATAAATACGATAGACAATTTCTTTATTTTGTTCAGAACTTGTCCGACCAAAATAGTCAAAAGACAAGTTAAATCCTTTATACATTTCAACATGCAAATCATGATATTTTTTGCAATAATCTTCCACCGACATATTTTCCTTAGTTGCACCGACTTCTGACGGTGTACCGTGTTCATCGGTTCCACAAATATACAAAACCGATTCGCCTTTTTCACGCAAAAAGCGTGCATATACGTCTGATGGCAACAAACAACCGATTAAATGTCCCAAGTGAGGCAAACCGTTCACATAGGGTAATGCACTGGTAATTAAATATTTTTTCATATTATTCCTTTCTGTTCTGTTATTTTTTTTGCTAGTATATAAAAAAAGCAACAAAAGTGCAAGGACTTCTTTAAAAATAGTCTTGCTTTTTTCAAAAAAAAATCGTATAGTATCAAAATTGATATTAAGATATAGCATTGAAAGGAAAAAATATGGCTCGTGTAACAGTAGAGGATTGTGTTAAAATCGTTCCTAACCGTTTTGATTTAATTTTAACGGCAAGCAACCGTGCAAAAGAACTTGATACAGGTGCTCCGTTAACCGTTTCTCGTGATAATGATAAAAACACAATCGTTGCTTTGCGTGAAATTGAAGAAAAAACAATCAATTTAAATCAAGAAAGAGAAAACATCATCGCCGGTATGCAACGTTTTGTCCGTCAGGAAGCTCCTGTTGAACCGATTGACGATTCAAAATCCATTGAAATGGAAGGCGGTTTGGAACAATTATACAGCGATGCCGAATTTGCCGAATCCGATTCATTTCAGGTTGTTGAAGACCTCAACGCTTAATTAATCAAAAAGGGAGGCTCGTATGCGTCAATACGAACTTGTTGAACGCGTCAAGTCTTATGACCCCGATGCTGATGAGGAAGCACTCAATCGGGCATATGTATTTGCTATGAAAATGCATACGGCACAAGTACGTGAATCGGGCGACCCTTATTTTTCACATCCATTAGAAGTAGCTGCAATATTGACACAATACCGTTTGGATTGTTCAACCATTATTGCAGCTCTTTTACATGACACGGTAGAAGATACACCGGCTTCATATGCTGACATTAAAGAATTATTCAGCGAAAACATTGCTAACTTGGTTCGTGGTGTTACAAAACTCTCAAAAGTTCAAATTCATTCAGAAGAATCCAAACAAGCCGAAAACTTTCAAAAACTTGTTTTAGCCATTAGTACGGATATTCGGGTCTTACTGATTAAATTGGCAGACCGTTTGCATAATATGCGTACATTGCATTTTTGTAAAAAACCGGAAAAAAGACAACGTATTGCCAAAGAAACAATGGAAATTTATGTTCCTTTGGCTGAACGAATCGGTATGCAATCACTCAAAGATGAATTGGAAGAACATGCCTTTCAGGCACTTTATCCCGAAGCATTTAAAAGCATACAATCCCGTTTGCATTTTTTAAGTACACAAGGGAAAAAAGACGTTGAAAATGTCATTGAGCAACTAAAAAAAGATATGGATGAAAACGGCATTACGTCTGAAATTACGGGACGGGAAAAACATCCCTACTCTATCTGGCGTAAAATGCAAAAACAAAACATTTCGTTTGAACAGGTTTGTGATGTTATTGCGTTTCGGATTATCGTCAATTCTTTGGCCGAATGTTATCAGGTCTTGGGCATTATTCATACAAAATATCCGATGATACCGGGTCGATATAAAGATTATATTTCAACACCTAAACCCAATGGATACCGTTCATTGCATACAGGCGTTATCGGTCCATTAAATCGACGTATTGAAGTGCAGATTCGCACAAAAGACATGCATGAAGTTGCCGAATACGGTGTCGCTGCCCACTGGGAATATAAACAAGGCGTTCACAAAGAAGGAACACAATATCGTTGGTTGCGTGATTTGTTAGATTTGATGAATCATTCATCTTCACCCAACGAATTTTTGGAACACACGAAAATTGCAATGTATCAAGATCAGGTGTTCTGTTTTTCTCCTAAAGGTGATTTAATTACACTTCCTCGTGGAGCAGGCCCATTGGATTTTGCTTATGCTGTTCATTCACGGGTTGGTGATACATGTGTCGGCGTTAAGATTAACGGCAAAATAAAACCGTTGCGAACTGTTTTGGAAAACGGCGATCAGGTTGAAGTAATGACAAATAAAAACCAAACACCTTCACCTGAATGGGAACATTTAGCCGTTACTGCGAAAGCAAAAGCCAGCATCAGACGTTTTTTACGCACACAACAATTTGAAAAGAATTTAGCACTCGGGCGTGATTATTTCAATAATACCTGCAAAGAATACGGTATTACTTGGAATGAAAAAGAATTACAACCGTATTTGGCACAATATAAACAATCTAGCGTCAACGACTTTTTGGCTGCTGTCGGGGCCGGATTGATTCCATTTCGGGAAGTATTTAATCAAATGCACCCTGAATGTACACCATCCGGTTTTAAGCGGGCGATCTCCATTTTCAAAAAAAGCAAAGCTGATATTGCATTAGATAGAAAAATGCCTGTTACCGGTTTAATTTCGGGTATTGCACTCAAATTCGGAAAATGTTGCCATCCCGTCCCCGGTGATGCCATTGTCGGTATTGTTACAACGGGTAAAGACGTTACCATTCATACGCAAGACTGTCCGACATTGGGACAATATCAAGACGAACCGGAACGTTGGCTTGATGTTGATTGGAACATGAATGTTGTCCATGACAAAGTACTTCCGGCAAAAATCAAGATTGTATTAGATGATAAACCATCTTCTTTAACGGAATTAACAAACATTGTGGCACAACACAATATTCCGTTAACAAATTTAAGTACACAACACAGAAGTAACGGTTTTTCTGATATTATCATTGAAGTGGAAGTTAAAAACAGCGGTCAATTAGATGTTTTATTGCAAGCCTTACGAGCACACAAACACATTACAGCCGTTCATAGACTGAAAGCATAATCAATGGCACACATTGTCGGAATCGGAACAGATATCATTCAAATTAAACGCATTGCCATCATAAAAAAGCGATTTGGTGAAAAATTCATCAAGCGGATATTTACACAAAATGAACAAGCATCGGCACAAAATTTAACACCAACCGTTCAAGATGCTTTTTATGCGAAAAGATATGCGGCAAAAGAGGCTTTTGTCAAAGCTTTGGGTTGTGGCATCAGTGCTTTGGCAACCTGGCAGGAAATTGAAGTCATTAAAGATGAAAAAGGGGCTCCGTCTTTTCGTATTACGGGTAAAACAGCTCAAACATTATATCAAAAAGCAAAAAATCCCCATATCCATTTAACTTTATCCGATGACGCTTATGCTTGTGCTTTTGTCATTATTGAAGATTTAGATTAAAAAAATATTATCATTTGTTTATCATAAAAAAACATCGCATTCTTACCTGAAAACGATGTTTTTTTTTATTTTTAGATAATACTTATTCTTTATCTTTTTTCTTTTTTTCTTTTGGTGCTTCTTTAATTGGTGTTAAAGGTTGAACCAAAGCATGTTTCAAAACTTCTTCAGCCTGTTCAACAGGGATAATTTCTAATCCCTCTTTAACATTGTTTGGAATTTCCTCCAAATCTTTAACATTGTCTTTGGGAATTAATACAGTCTTAATACCGGCACGTAAAGCTGCCAACAACTTCTCTTTTAAACCACCAATCGGTAACACTCTACCTCTTAACGTAATTTCACCGGTCATAGCAATATCTTTACGAACGGCAACACCTGTAAAGGCTGACACAAGCGAGGTCATCATTGCAATACCGGCAGAAGGTCCGTCTTTTGGAGTTGCACCTTCCGGAACGTGAACATGAACATTATTCTCTTCAAACTGAGCTGTTTTAATACCAAACTCATTGGCATGTGCCTGAACAAATGAATAAGCCGCTCCAACGGATTCTTTCATCACGTCGCCTAACTGACCTGTCAGTTGAATATTACCTTTACCAGACATTGTAACAGCTTCAATAGATAAAATTTCACCACCGACTTCTGTCCAAGCTAAACCTGTCGTTGTACCAATCTGATCTTCTTTTTCTGCCAATCCGAATGAATATTTTTCAACACCGGCATACTTTTTCAGATTATCAGGAGCAACAACTATGGATTTAACATCATCAACCTGAATTTCTTTTAACACTTTACGACAAATATTGGCAATTTCACGTTCTAAATTACGCACACCTGCTTCTCGTGTGTAATTACGAATTAATTTGATTAACGTATCGTCCGTTATCGTAATTTCTTCAGATTTCAAACCTGCCATTTTCATTTGTTTTTCAATCAAATGTTGTTTTGCAATCTGAACTTTTTCATCTTCCGTATAACCGGACAACTCAATGATTTCCATTCTATCCAACAACGGGCGAGGCATTTTTAATGTGTTAGCCGTTGTAATAAACATAACATTGGATAAATCATAATCCACTTCCAAATAATTATCGTTAAATGAGGTATTTTGTTCAGGGTCTAAAACCTCCAACAATGCTGATGACGGATCACCCCGATAATCATTTCCCAATTTATCAATTTCATCTAACAAAAACAACGGATTGATTGTTTTTGCCTTTTTCATACCTTGGATAATTTTACCCGGCATTGAACCGATATATGTCCGTCTATGTCCTCTGATTTCGGATTCATCATGCATACCGCCTAATGAAGCACGAACAAAATGACGTCCTGTTGCTCTTGCAATAGATTGACCCAAAGAAGTTTTACCAACCCCCGGAGGGCCAACAAGACACAAAATAGAACCTTTTAAACAATTTGTCCGTTTTTGAACAGCCAAAAATTCCAAAATACGTTCTTTGACTTTTTCCAAACCATAATGATCTTCATCTAAAATATTTTTAGCTTTTATTAAATCTAATTGCAAATTAGATTTTTTACGCCATGGAATAGCCGTCAACCAATCTAAATAATTGCGTACAACTCCAGATTCGGCAGACATCGTTCCCATCATTTGTAATTTACGCAATTCACTTAAAGCTTTTTCTTTGGCATCCTTAGGCATACCGGCTTTTTTGATTTTAGCTTCAAGTGTTTTAATTTCGCCACCTTCTTCCGAATCACCCAATTCTTTTTGAATAGCTTTCATTTGCTCATTCAAATAATATTCCCGTTGACTCTTTTCCATCTGGCGTTTGACACGCTTACGAATTTTTCGTTCCACTTGCAAAACACCGATTTCTTTTTCCATTTCGGTATATAATTTTTCCAATCGTTCCTGAATAGTCGGTGCTTCTAAAATGCGTTGTTTATCTTCAACCTTCAACAACAAATGTGTTACGACAATATCTGCCAATTTTTCTGCATCATGAATTTGCTGAATAGCAACCAACACTTCGGGTCCAATGCGTTTATTTAAACGAACGTAATTTTCAAACTGTTCACGAACAGAACGCATCAAGGCTTCTGTTTCAGCTTCATCACCTTTTTCTGTTTTTAAAATATTTACTTGTGCTTCAAAGAAAACATTATTTTGAGTCCATTCAACAACACGGGCACGCGTTATTCCTTCAACTAATATTTTAACCGTCCCATCCGGCAATTTCAATAATTGCAAAATGGTAGCCAACGTTCCTGTTTTATATAAATCACCAACATACGGTGTATCCACAAGCGCATCAACCTGCGCTGTCAACAAAATACGTTTGTTGTTTGCCATAGCATTTTCCAAGGCGGCAATTGATTTATCCCGTCCGACAAACAAAGGGACAACAACGTGCGGAAATACAATAATGTCACGCAACGGTAATACGGGATAAACACCATCTGTCAATTCTTCTGTTGTCATATTCAATTCCTTTTATTAAAACATAGAATGATATATATGTATGTATTGAATGTTTAAAAGTAAAGAGGGATTATACTTTTTTTATTCACTTTTAAAAACAAATGTCGGTTTTTCCTTATTGACAATTGTTTCCTTGTCAATAATAACCTCTTTTAAATCTTTCATATTTGGTAATTCGTACATCAAATCCATCAATGTATTTTCCATAATGGAGCGTAATCCACGAGCCCCTGTTTTACGCTCAATCGCTTTCTTGGCAATTTCTTTTAAAGCTTCATCCGTAATGGTTAATTTCACATTTTCCATATCACATAAAGCCTTATATTGTTTTACAAGCGCATTTTTCGGTTCTTTTAAAATACGAATTAAAGCATCTTCGTTTAATTCCGTCAAACTGACAATAACCGGCAAACGGCCGATAAATTCCGGAATAAGACCAAATTTTAACAAATCCGTCGGTTCTAATTTTTCAAGTAATTCACCGATATTTTTTTCTTCACCCGATTTTGTATCCGTTCCAAAACCGATAGCATATTTTGATTCACGTCGTTCTATGACTTTTTCAAGTCCAGCAAAAGCACCACCACAAATAAACAAAATGTTTTGCGTATTAACTTTTATATATTCTTGATTCGGGTGTTTACGCCCCCCTTGTGGCGGTAAGGAAGCAACTGTTCCTTCAATCATTTTTAACAAGGCTTGTTGTACACCTTCGCCCGAAACATCTCTGGTAATAGACGGTCCGTCACTTTTACGAGCTATTTTATCAATTTCATCAATATAAATAATGCCCATTTCTGCTTTGGCAACGTTATAATTGGCATTTTGTAACAATTTCAACACCACATTTTCAACGTCTTCCCCAACATAACCGGCTTCAGTCAATGTGGTTGCATCGGCAATGGCAAACGGCACATCAAGTGAACGAGCCAATGTTTTTGCCAATAATGTTTTACCACAACCGGTCGGTCCTAATAACAACACATTTGATTTTTCAATTTCAACGTCATTATTGCTTTTATTGGAAAGCAAGCGTTTGTAATGATTATAAACTGAAACGGATAACACTTTTTTAGCCCGTTCCTGTCCGATAACATAATCATCTAAAATCCGATGTAATTCCTGCGGTGTTTTTAATTTATCAGCAGAAGGCAATTCAAATTTTTCTGAACCGTCTGTTTTTAATGCTCCTTTTTGAACTGTTCCGCTAGTCCCTTGTGTACCGGATTCTTCTTTAATAATACCACGACACAATTCAACACATTCATCACAGATAAAAACCATCTGATCCTTACCGTTTTGGCCTTTTATTGCTTTTCCGGCAATCAAATTACGTACTTCATTTTGACTTTTATTGCAAAATGAACATTTTATATCTGTTTTATTTGAATTTGTATCATCTTTAATCATGGAATATTATATCCTTATTCAGTCGTTGTCGGACGTTTTGAAATAACCTCATCAATCAAACCAAATTTTTTGGCTTCTTCTGCGGTCATAAAATTATCCCGTTCCATAGCACGCTCTATTGTCGGCAAATCTTGTCCTGTCTGTTCAACATAAATTTGATTTAAACGGGCTTTAATAGAAAGAATTTCCTTGGCATGAATTTCAATATCCGTTGCCTGACCTTGAAAACCACCGGACGGTTGATGTATCATAACACGGGCATTCGGCAATGCAAAACGACGACCTTTTTCCCCACAACACAACAACAAACTTCCCATAGAGGCGGCTTGCCCCATCACAACCGTTGAAACCGGACATTTAATGTAATTCATTGTATCCAAAATCGCCAATCCTGCTGTAACAACACCGCCGGGAGAGTTAATATAAAAAGAAATTTCTTTCTTGGAATCTTCGGCTTCCAAAAATAAAAGCTGTGCACAGATAAGACTTGCCACCTCATCATTGACCTGACCTGTTAAAAAAACAATACGTTCTTTTAACAAACGGGAATAAATATCAAAAGCCCGTTCACCTCGTCCGGTTTGTTCAATAACCGTCGGCACAAGTGTATTCATCAAAGGGGAAGTCCAATCTGTACGCATATCTAGCCTCTATTTTGTTTTTTTAGCCTTTTTTGTTTCTTTTTTATCATCCGGATTGTAAGCATACAATTCTTCAGCTGATAAAACTTTTTCTGTTGTTTTAATTGTATCTAATACAAAATCAACAACTTTTTCTTCAAACAACGGAGCTTTGATGGCATCCAATGCTTTTGGATTTTTTTGATAATATTCAAAAACCATTTTTTCTTGACCCGGATAACGGCGGGCTTCAGCCATAACGGCTTTTGTTAAATCTTCTTGTGTTAATGTAATTTTATGTTCGTTTGCAATTTCAGCCAACAACAAGCCTAAACGAACACGACGAACAGCAATATCTTTATATTCTGCTTTTAATTCATCTTCTGATTTTGCTTTTTCGTCTTCATCTAATTGGTTTGCTTTTTTAGCTTCTTCAAATTGTTTCCAGATAGCATCAAATTCCAAATCAACCATACCTTGCGGAACTTCAAATGTGTGCTTTTCTGCCAACACATCTAACAAGGCACGTTTTGTATGCATACGAGCTACTTGGGCATATTCTTTATTCATTTCGGTTTCAATGGTTTTTCTCAAATCTTCAACTGTTTCAGCACCGAATGTTTTAGCAAAATCATCATTGATTTCAGCATCTTTATATTGACGTAATTCTTTAACATCAACTTTAAACAATGCTTCTTTACCAGCTAATTCTTTGGCATGATAATTTTCAGGGAATGTTACATTCACATCAACTGTTTCACCAATATTTTTACCTGTTAATTGTTCTTCAAAACCTGGGATAAAGGTGTTTGTACCCAAACCTAAATAATAGTCTTTACCTGTACCGCCTTTAAATTCTTTACCGTCAATGGAACCAACAAAGTCAATAACGATAACATCACCTGTTTTTGTTGCTCTTTTTTCATCAACGATTTCTGTTGTTTTGCGGGCACCGGCTAATTTTTGCATTGCATCATCAATGTCTTTTTCCGTTGCTGTCGTAACAATTTTTTCAACAGACAATGTACTTAAATCTGCCGGTTTAATTTCGGGCAATGCTTCAACTTCAATTGTATATTCAATATCTTGACCGTCTTCAAATTTTGTCAATTCAACTTTTGGACGCAAAGCCGGTTTAATTTTATTATCTGCTAATGTTTTTTCCGTATATGATTGAATTAAATCATCTAAAACTTCACCTTTAACAGCATTTTCATATTTTGTTTTAATTAAGCTTAACGGTGCTTGTCCCGGACGAAAACCTTGAATTTTTGCTTCTTTTCTGATTTCTTCTAATTTTGCATTTTGTTTATCTGCAAATTCTTTTGCCGGTATCACAACGGTAAAAGAATGTTGTAATGTAGATTTTGTCATATTTAAATAATTCCCTTTTATATCAATAACTTTGGTGCGGCCGAAGAGACTTGAACTCCCACGCCTTTCGGCAACGGCTTCTAAGACCGTCGTGTCTACCATTCCACCACGACCGCACATTCAGGGCTTCTATATAACACATCTTTTATAAAAAGAAAAGACTTTTTTATCAATTTTTTGAAAAAAAAGTCTCTCTCCGTACAGATACATAATATTGTATCATTTGAAATAAAAATAATACTCACTGTTTTGCTTATTTAACAATACTGTTTATAACATCACCGGCAATAAAATGTTTAATATTATCCAACGTTGTTTGATTAATTCGATGAACGGCATCAACAGAATTAAAGGCAATATGGGGCGTTACAATCACATTTTTGAATTGTAATAATTTTAAATTCATGGCCGAATCCAACAAGAAATCCGAATCACTCATACGAGAAGAGGTAATCGCTTCATCATGAAGTAAAAAATCTTCATTTTCCAAAACATCCAATCCAGCGCCACCAACGATTCCCAACCGTAATGCTTCATATAACGCTTGCGTATCAATCAAATCTCCTCTTGCTGTATTAATAATCACAACACCTTGTTTCATCATATTAAAAGCTTCATCATTCAACATATGATAATTTTGAGGCGTTGACGGTACATGCAAAGAAATAATATCCGATTTTTGATAGATCTCTTTTAAATTATGAACATATAACTCTTTCAACTCAGGATTCGGATATAAATCATAAGCCAACACATTCATTTGAAACCCTTTGGCAATTTGAATAAAATGACGACCGATGGAACCCGTCCCAATAACACCGACCGTTTTTCCCTGCAAATCAAAACCGATATATTTTTCTATTTCCACATGATTATGAGCCATACCGTTTCGGCCTTGAATAATCTTACGAGCTAAAGCCAATAACAATCCAAATGCAAATTCTGCAACCGTTGCTTCACCATATCGGGGAACATTACAAACGGTAATACCCCGTTTTTTGCAATAATCTAAATCAATATGATTAAACCCCGTTGAACGTGTGGCAATTAATTTCAAGTTTGGAAACAAATCCAATCGTTTCGTATCTATTTTTTCCGAATGGACAAACAAAGAAATAATTTGAGTATTTTGATACGTTTCCAATTCTTTTAAAGCTACTTGATTAAGAGTTTCATCAAAAAACACAAAATTAAATCCATCAACGGATTGCTTTTTTACAAAATCACAAAAAAGCGTATCCACATCAAAAAAAAGTATGTTTTTCATCATAAAAATTCCTTTCACGCTTATCATGTAAGCATGCGAATTTTTATTTTCAAGTTCACAAAACTAATGTAATAAATTTAAAATATTGATAATAACGGAACGCAAATCTTTGCGATGAACAACTTGGTCAATCATACCATGCTCCAACAAATAACTGGATTGTTGGAAATTAGCAGGCAATTTTTCACGAACAATTTGTTCAATAACCCGCTTACCGGCAAAACCGATAGCAGCCCCCGGTTCAGCCAAAGCAACATCTCCCAACATAGCAAAAGAGGCTGTAACACCACCCATTGTCGGATCAGATAAAACCGTAATATACGGTAATTTTTTCGGTTTTAACTTTTTAACGGCAATTGTTGTTCGTGCCATTTGCATCAACGAAAGCATCCCCTCCTGCATACGGGCACCACCGGAAGCAGGCACTAAAATCAAAGCAGCTTCTTGCAACAAGGCTAACTGTGAAGCCGTAACAATAGCTTCTCCGACAGCTGTTCCCATTGACCCACCCATAAAGGAAAAATCAAACACACCCACAACAGCCGGATGACCACCAATTAAACCATGAGCAACAACAATGGCATCTTCTTGTTTTGTTTTTTTCCGTGCTTTTTTGAGCCGTTCGGTGTATTTTTCCAAATCCGCAAATTTTAACGGATCTTCTTTCACTTTCGGTAATTGAATTAATGTATATTCTTGATTGTCAAACAACAAATCCATCCGTTTTAAAACAGGCAACCGAAAGTGATAATCACAATACGGACATACAAAATCCGCTTTTTCTATTTCGGCATGATAAAGCATCGCCCCACACGTCGGACATCTATCCCAATAATTATTGGGAATTTCTTTTTGCGTTGCTGCAACCTTAACGGTCGGACGCGTGAGACGACTCAGCCAACTCATATTTAACCTGCCTTTTTATTCAAAGCATCATTAATTGATTTACCAGCTTTAAAGAATGGTACTTTTTTAGCTGCAACTTGTACTTTTTCACCTGTTTTCGGGTTACGACCCAAACGAGATTGACGGCTACGAACAGACAAAACACCAAAACCACGCAATTCAACACGGTTACCTTTAATTAAAGCTTTTGAGATTTCATCAAAAACTGTTGTAACAACACGTTCAGCATCTTGTTTGTTCAAGTTTGTTTTTTCAGACAATTTTGTAATTAATTCTGATTTAATCATCGCTTATTCCTTTCCTAAATATAAATACGATATAGGTTTTCTATCTTTTTTTTAGTAAAATGTCAAGTACAAATTTATTACTTTTTTGTGACGAACAAAGCTTTTGAAAACTTTATTCGTCCTCATTTTTAAATTTTGCCAAATCTAATTCCAAAATAAAGCCTTTGCCGTATGTCCTACCGACTTTTTCAACATATTGCTTATCCCAATCCATAAATTGAGCCATCATATCAATGATATCCAACCCGATTGATTTTCTATGGGCAAAAAACATATACTGACGACGTATCTGATGAAACTGATGTAATTGTGAACGGGAATTAATTTGCAACGCAAAGCTATCCGTTGCATCTGCCAAAGACTCAAATTCTAACGGCTGATAAGCTTCTTCCTTTATCCAACCATATTCACCATAAATTGATTTTTGATTTTTTTGTCCCCAATCAGTATACCAAATAGCCTGCACAACGGCAATGGATGGCGGAATAATATCTACTTTTTCAATCAACTCCTGTAATTGACCTTCCCGTTTTTTCTTAGTAAAGACATCGTATTTTTGCACAAGCATATTAAAAAATGCTTCTTCTTCGGGCGTCCATGCCATCTGCCATAAAAACTTTTCCTGTAACCGGATAAGACGTTTCTTTTCGGCTTTAATTTTTTCATTTGTCCGCAAAATCAAAGCTGTTATAATTTTCATAAACAATGTTTTGTCTTCATTGTTACGAATTTGCCAATCGGGTGGTAATTCTTCAATAAACACTCTCGGAATTTGCACCATATTAATTCCATGATAAATTTCTTCCACCTCAGCCTGTGTTTTCGGACGAACCATTTTTTCAGGATAAACTTTATCCGGCGGAATAGGTTTCAAATCTGGCAATTCAGATTTTATCACTTGTTCTTCTGTATGCACATTACTAACCGTCGGTGTTTTTTGGGTCGCACCTAACCAATATTTTTGAACAACGAAACTGGCAACAACCAAAGCCGTTATCCCACAAAAAAACAATAATCTGACTGATGTTGATTTCTTCATTTTTTTATCCTTTTCGTTTTGTTCGTAAAAATGCTTTTAATTCACTTAAACGAATACTCTTTGTTAAAATAACGGCTCCGCCAAACACAACCATAGCACTCCCGATAAGCGCAAACAATAAGATTGCAGACAAAACAGATGATTCTTTTATCCAATCAGGGAAAACAATATTTAATCCCCATCTGCCCAATAATAAGAAAGCACACATGCAGGCACAGGAAAGCAAAATTCTCGGCAATCGCCAACGAAACAAATCATCTGCTGATACCAATCCTTTTTTATAAAGTCGTATTAAATATTGGCAAGCATTCACCCAAACGGTTATCCCTGTTGCCAATGCTATCCCTAAATATCCCCAAAACTGCATAAATGTTAAAGCCAAAACAGCATTTAACACAACACCGACAACAGCTATTTTTACAGGCGTAGATGTATCGCCACGAGCATAGAAAAAAGGCGATAAAGTTTTCGTCATCATATATGCCGGCAATCCAATAGAAAACACCATTAACGCATAAGCTGTTCTAACCGAATCAGAGGCTGTAAATGCACCTCGTTCAAATAATATTCGAACAATCGGTTCTGCCAAACAAATTAAACCGACAAAAGAAGCAACAGACATTGCCAATGATATTTCCAACGCTCTGTTCAGTTGTATATTTGCCTCCTTAATTTCATTTAATTTAATATGTTTAGACAACACAGGCAACAACGCCGTTCCGATAGCCGTTCCGATAATGCCGATAGGCAGTTGAAATAAATGGTGTGCATAATTCAACCATGAAATCGCCCCTGCTCCGACAAACGACACAAATAATGTGTCAAAAAACAGATTAATCTGATACACACCTGAACCCAACACGCCCGGCGCCATTTTGCGCAACAATGTTTTCACACCTTTGGATAAATGAAACAATGCTTTTATCGGATTCACCAGACCGATAGTCAAACCTGCTTTTTTAATATGGTATCCCAAAAAAACAAATTCAATTACACCGGCAATCAAAACACCATACGACAATGCATATGCCGGTGCATACGGATTAGTAATAAAGGGCGTTATAACAAACAAAGACAATATCATTACAATATTTAATATTGTCGGTGTAAAAGCCGCAGCCCAAAAACGACCAACTGAATTAAGCATTCCTGAAAAAAGAGATACCAAAGATACAAACAACAAAAACGGAAATGTAATACGACTTAACTCTGTTGTTAACGCCATTTTTCCATCTATGGCATCAAATCCGGGAGCCAACAAAAACATCAGATTCGGCATTAAAACTTCCATCACCAATGTAAAAATCAGCAAAATATAAAATAAAAAGCTAAAAACAGAACGGGCAAAACAACGGGCATGATTTTGTCCTTTGGTGTGTAATTGTTCGGATAACAACGGTACAAAGGCAACATTTAACGTTCCCTCAGCGAATAAACTTCTAAATAGATTTGGAAAACGCAAAGCCACAAAAAAAGCATCAGCCATCATACTTGCCCCTAAAAAACGGGCAATCAAAATATCTCGGACAAATCCTATAACACGACTGACAGCTGTCCCTCCACCGACAGTCATTACTGATTTTATAAAAGACATAATGTCAGTATAAATGAAATACATTTTATTTACAAGATAAAAAATTACTTTCTTTTTTTTAAATTATATGTATAATAGCAAAAATTTTAATTTTAACTGAAAGGATTATTTTATGAGTACAGCATTTATTTTTCCGGGACAAGGCTCTCAAAGCATTGGTATGGGCAAGGATTTATATGATAATTTCAGCATTGCCAAAGAAGTTTTTGAAGAAGTCAATGATGCTTTAAATTTCAATTTGTCGGCTTTAATGTTTGAAGGTGATTCGGCTGAATTAACACAAACAGAAAACGCTCAACCGGCAATTATGAGTGTCAGCATGGCCGTTGTTAAAATTTTAGAACAAGAAACTGGTCGAAAAATTAATGAATTAGCAGACTGTGTTGCCGGACATTCATTAGGCGAATATAGTGCTTTATGTGCTTCAGGTGCATTAAGCGTTGCTGATACGGCTCGCTTATTGCGTACACGTGGTTTAGCTATGAAAAAAGCTGCTGACGTTGCCCCAGGTGCTATGGCTGCTGTTTTAGGATTAGATATGAAGCAAGTATCTAAAATCGTTATGGAAGCAACAGATGATAAAGAATTGTGCGTTATTGCCAATGACAACTGTCCCGGTCAAATCGTTATCAGCGGACACAACGGTGCGATTGATAAAGCAATTGCAGCCGCTTTGACAGAAGGCGCAAAAAAAGCATTAAAATTACCGGTATCAGGAGCATTCCACTGCCCGTTAATGCAATCAGCATCCGAAGAAATGCAAGCTGTTTTATCACAAATTGAACTCAAAAAACCACTCGTTCCCGTTGTTGCCAACATTACGGCAGAATTTGAACAAAATCCGGAACGAATCAAAGAGTTATTAGTTGCACAAGTTACCGGTTCCGTTCGTTGGACCGAATCGGTTGAATATATGGTTTCCAAAGGGATTACGGATTTTGTTGAATGCGGTAACGGTAAAGTATTGTGCGGTTTAATCAAACGCATTAATGGTGATGCCCGTTCAATCGCTGTCGGTAATAAAGACGGTGTTTCACAAGGTCTTGCCTTTTTAGGTTAAATCTGACAAACAGGAAAAGAAATGCGTTTTTGGTTAAAATTAACAGGAATATTGTTGACTGTTGTTGTAACGATGACTCTTGTATCATGGGGTATTCACACATTGATTGCGCATCGGGTTATACAAGAAATACCGAATCAACTCAAACGCATTTCCCCTGCTATGGCACAAATCAATTATGATGGCGTGTTATCGGAAAATTGTTTGTTTAAGATTTGTTTAAAGGCTGAAAATGTACAAATAATCATTCCGCAATCAAAACAAACGCCTCTTTATTTCGGTACACTAACGGTCCAAAAAAGTTTATTCAGCGGATATTATATCCAAACAAAAACTTCTTCTCAAAACAATGTTTCTCCCTCTGCAATATACGTTGATTTAAACACAACGGGAACCTTATATCATTGGCAAATTGAACAGTTAAATTTAGCACAAAAGCAATTTAAAGCCGAACTGAACGGTTCAGTGGATGTCTTGGGCAAAGCTTTAAAACTGCAAGGAAAAAGCCTTAAACTAGCCACATTTGTTAAACAATTCATTCCCCCTGATTTAGGATTTATGGCAAATCTGATTTTATCCAATGATTGGCAGGATATTTTTATTCGCTCGGATGAAAATTACATTCGCATTCAGGATATTCCGGTTATACCTAATCCTTTTTAATGGAATTAAAATAATTATTATTCAAATTTATATCCCTCATAAAAAAAGTGTTCGCAAAAACGAACACTTTTCTTTTCAACATAAGGGCAATTTTTAGCTTAATAATTTTCAGCTTTAATTTGGAAGTAAGCTTTCGGATGAACACAAACCGGACAAACTTCAGGAGCTTTTTTACCGATAACGATATGTCCACAGTTACCGCATTGCCAAATCATATCACCTTCACGAGAGAAGACCAAACCGTTTTCAACGTTTGATAATAATTTACGATAACGTTCTTCGTGTTCTTTTTCAATTTTACCAACCATATCAAACAAATTAGCAATATGTGTAAAGCCTTCTTCACGAGCTGTTTCAGCCATACCGGCATACATATCTGTCCATTCGTAATTTTCACCAGCTGCAGCATCTGCTAAATTTTCAGCTGTTGAAGGAATATCACCATCATGCAATAATTTAAACCAAATTTTAGCATGTTCTTTTTCGTTAGCAGCTGTTTCTTCAAAAATATTAGCGATTTGAACATAACCTTCTTTTTTGGCTTTGGCAGCATAATATGTATATTTATTACGAGCTTGAGATTCGCCAGCAAAAGCTGCCCATAAATTAGCTTCTGTTTTTGTTCCTTTTAAAGATTTTGTCATTTTTTGTTTTCCTTTCCTTGTTGATAACACACGGGACACTCCCCATAAAAAAGCAACGTATGTGTCTGAATATACTGATATTTATCCTTTATATCATTTAACTCCTTCATATAAGGAATATCTGTATCCGACACTTTACCGCACTTTTGACAGACCAAATGGTAATGTTGTTCGCAATTAAAATCGAAACAATCAGCACCGTTTGGAATCTCTATTTGATGTACTTTACCGATATTTACCAAAAATGTCAACCCCCTATAAACAGTCCCTTGACTGACATTCGGACAACGCTCTCGAACATAATGATATATTTCCTGAGCTGTCGGATGATGAAGCATTTGGGTTGCTTCTTCTATTAGCTGTTTTTGTATTGTATTTCTATACATTTTATTCTTATCAGTAATTATTATCAATAAGGAATTATTATCATATAAACTTTGTCATGTCAAATATAATTTTTAAAATTTTTATTTTTTTTGATAAATCCTCTTGACGTAAAACAATTTTAGGTGTAGATTGCCCGACTTCAAAAACATATCTATTGATATACGAGGATTAGAAAATGAAAAAATTATCATGGGCATATCTTGTTTATTCCTATCGGAAACATTTTGTTCCGAAATTACAGGAAGTACTTAAAAAAAAATATACAGTAAAAGAATTCAAACGTGATTGCATTGCTGCTTTAACTGTATCGGTTGTTTCCATTCCGTTAGCTATGGCATTGGCAATTGCATCAGGTGTAGAACCGGCACAAGGATTATACACAGCCATTATTGCCGGTTTTTTAACAGCATTATTTGGTGGTTCACGTTATCAAATCGGGGGACCGACCGGAGCTTTTGTCGTTGTCATTTTTGGCATTATCAGTCAATATGGTTATACCGCCTTATTAACAACAATGATTTTAGCCGGTTTAATCTTAATTATTGCCGGTATCTGTAAATTAGGAACGTATATTAAATATATTCCCTTCCCTGTTGTTACAGGATTCACAACCGGTATCGGTATTATTCTTATTTCGACACAAATAAAAGATTTGTTCGGGTTAACTATTAGTGAAGTACCGTCTGCTTTTATTCCGAAATGGGAATCCTATTTAACGCATATCAATACAACCAATTTATATGCCTTATGTATTACCATTTTAACATTTGTTCTTATTTTAGGCAGTAAAAAACTATTCCCGAAAAGCCCTGTTTATTTAATTGGTGTCATTGGTGCAACTTTAGCTGTTGTTCTATTCAAATTACCTGTTGAAACAATTGGTTCACAATTTGGTGATTTACCCCGTTTCTTACCAATGCCGAAATTGGAATTCAGTTTTTCTTTAGCACTTCAAATGTTACCCAGTGCCTTTACCATTGCATTTTTGGCAGGGGTCGAATCATTATTAAGTGCCAAAGTTGTTGATGGTATGAGCGGTGACAACCACAACTCAAACGTGGAATTAATTGCACAAGGTATAGCTAATATCGGCTCTGCCTGTTTCAGTGGTATTCCGGCAACCGGTGCCATTGCCCGAACAGCAACCAATTTTAAAGCCCGTGCCTATTCACCTGTATCAGGTATATTACAAGCCGTTTTCATCTTAATCTTTATGCTTTTACTTGGTTCTGTTGCCAAATATATTCCATTATCTTGTTTGGCAGTTGTACTTATTCTGATTGGCTGGAATATGTTAGGATTGGAAAAAGTCTATAAATTATTAGGCGCACAAGCCGGCGATCGAAACACATTACTGGCAACATTACTATTGACGGTTTTTGTTGATTTAAACACTGCCATTTCTGTTGGTTTTGTCATGGCGGCCGTTATTTTTATGCATAGAATGAGTCATGAAATTGAAATTGAAACGGAAGAAAAAATGTCAAAAGAAATTTTCGGTGGCGAAAGTTTACCCGAAAATTTAACAGAACAAGGTGTTGTTGCTTTGCGTGTATCCGGACCATTATTCTTTGGTGGTGTCAATGAAATATCAAAATTTTTCAACCATATGCAAATCACCCCTCGTATATTGATTTTGCGTATGGGACAAGTTCCATTAGTTGATGCAAGCGGTGCTAATTTAATCGTGGAATTTATCCACAAGTTAGAAAAGAACAACACCAAGGTTATTTTATGTAACATCAAAAAACAACCTCGACGCATTTTACATAATACCTTCTTGCGTGAAAAACTGGATTGGCATACGATTTCAACAGCAAGTAATTATCAAAATGCCGTTAAAATGGCAAAACGTTATTTGCATAAATTACCGCAAAAATAGTATTCAAATCAATAAACAAAACAACGCTCCTTTACAAAAAACAAAAAGTATGATATACTTGTTTTTCTGAAAAGGAGTGTTTTTTTATGGCACAGACAACAACAGGCATTATTATCAGCCCAAACCCGAAAGCGCAACAATTAGCCGGCGAATTGTTAAAAATTTTACCGGCTGAAATTGTGAATGTTACATTTTCGGGAAATATGGCTGATACAACACAATTATCCAATTATAAGCATTTACGTCAATTTGTTGCCGTCGGTGGTGATGGCGCCTGTTTAAAAGCCATGAAAATCGCTCATGAATTATCACAACAGGACAACACCGGCAAACCGCCAATTGTATTCGGTTTAAATTGCGGACATATCGGCGCATTATCCAATCCGATCGGCGATATTCAAAAATTACCCGAACGAATCGCAACAACAGCTTATCAAGCCGTTTATCCGTTAGAAGTTAAAGCTACTTTCCGTGAAAAAATTATGTATCATACGTTTTTCAATGAAGTTTTGTTAAAACCGTTAGGTAATGTTACAAATTTAAAAATTGTCTGGAAAGATAACATTTGGTATCAAAAAAACATACGAGGCGGAATCATGGTTGCTACTAAAATCGGCGAAAACGCTATGAATGCCTGTAATTATACAGGTCCCGAACCAATTTTAACCATTCCCGATACAGCACATTGGCGAATGAGTACACTTCATGCTATGAATAACGATACAACCTGTGATAAAGCATTTCAAACCATTGTACCGGCACATGCCCGCATTACCGTTGATGTCAACAATCCATACGAAGATAGAAACGCACAACTTGCCGGTGATAGCCATTATAATGATGGCGAACATCAGTTAATGCAAGAGAATCGGGTTGTCGGGGTACGAACAGACAGTCTGTTTGTTGAAAAAATCAAAATAGCCTCTTCACCCAAATGCATTTTACTGGCACGTGAAAAAATGCATATACGTTCATAAAAAAGGAGTAACAATGAAGCATCTTATTTCTTGCAATCAATTTACAAAAACAGAGATATTATCTTTATTTGAATTGGCAGATAAAATAAAAAACAACCCATCTTTGTATTGTGAGGCACTTAAAAATAAAGTCATTGCAACGGTATTTTATGAACCATCTACCCGAACCCGTTTATCATTTTCATCAGCAATTGTCCGATTAGGAGCTTCCTTAATCAGTACAGAAAATGCCCATGAAAATTCATCGGCCAATAAAGGAGAAACATTAGAAGATACCATTCGTATTATTCAAGGCTATGCTGATGCTATTGTTTTGCGTCATCCCGATAATGATGCCGCTCAAAAAGCCGCACACGTTGCATCTGTACCTATTTTAAATGCCGGAAGTGGAGGCAAAGAACATCCGACACAAGGATTATTAGATTTATATACAATCAATACATACAAAAAAAGCTTAAATAATCTTAAAATTGCTTTCATAGGCGATTTAAAATACGGCAGAACAATCCACTCATTGTTGAAACTTTTAACACTTTTTGACGGAATTGAAATACATTCATTGTCCGTAAAAGAACTGGAACTACCAATTGAATTTCATCACTTATTCACAGAAAAAAATGTAAAATATATTAAACACGAATCTATGGATACATTACCACGCAATATTGATATTCTATATCAAACACGCATTCAAAAAGAACGATTACAAAATGAAGGCATTCATCCGCACAAAGCCTCATTTATCATTAACAAACAAATTTTAGATACTTTTTCTGCCGATACATATTTAATGCATCCATTACCTCGTATTGACGAAATTGATAATGATGTAGATACGGATGCTCGTTCTATCTTTTTTCAACAAGCCCATAACGGATTGTATATTCGTATGGCAGTTTTATATAAATGTTTCTATCCGGATACAAAATAAAAAAGTAGGCTTTAAAAATCTGTGAAAAAACGGTTGCAATTTAAACAAAAATATTATAAACTGTTTTCACATTCATTTTTAACAGAAGGATAAAAAATATGAGTTACGCAGAAATTAAAGAAGATATGCAAACACGTCTCGGTAAAACAGCCGATGCGTTAAAAAAAGATTTTTCAGGTTTAAGAACAGGTCGTGCCACAACAGCATTATTAGACGGTGTTATGGTCGAATCTTACGGTGCTATCGTTCCGCTTAATCAAGTCGGTAACGTTTCTGTTTCAGATGCCCGTATGTTATCTGTTTCCGTTTGGGATAAATCTATGATTAAAAAAGTAGAAAAAGCCATCGTAGAAGCAGGTCTTGGTTTAAATCCGATGAATGACGGCATTGTCATTCGTATTCCAATTCCACCATTGTCCGAAGAACGTCGTGTTGAATTAACCAAAATTGCCGGTCGTTATACAGAAACAGCTCGTGTATCCGTTCGTAACTTACGTCGTGATGCCTTAGACGGCATTAAAAAATTGAAAAATGCAAATGAAATTTCAGAAGACGAACAAAAACGTTATGAATCTGAAATTCAAAAACTAACTGATGAAGGTATTAAAGAATTAGATGAAATGCTTAAAGCAAAAGAAGTTGAAATTCATCAGGTTTAAATTTTAAGATATAAAAAAAGCGGAGCCGTTCAGGTTCCGCTTTTTAAGTTTAAATTTTAGCCGTTTTGTAATACTTCCCGGCGATAATAGCCATTAATAGTCCGTTGCGTATTTGACCAGCGAAACAAATCCTGTGACTGTGTACTTATTTTTTTAGGTAAAAAATAAATATGGGCAACATATCCGCCAACTTCTTTTTCAGGCAAAGCGACATTCGCATAATAATCACCTTTTTTCTCCTGACCATTCCAATTATTTTGATGATTATTTAATTGGCGACATAATCCCCCCAAAGCACGCATAAAAGTCAAAAATCGATGAGCGCTTTTTTTAAAAGTTTCACATGTTTCCATATATTCTCTCGGCAACACAAAAAATTCTTCTCCCGTTTTATCTTTTTGCATTAAAATAAAATCGGCTGTTTTCTCTATTACACTTGCATTCGGATAAACTTCTTTTAAAATATCAACACACTTATTTTCACATATACTTTTATCTTTTTTCATATTCTTTCCTTTCAACAACCCTATGATTATGTTCTAAATACTTTATTTGTTTTATTTTGTCAATCATTTTTTAACAATTAAATTGTTTTTCTACCTTGCCAAATTACTTTTACGATTTACTTATATAGAAAGAAAGGACTCGTATGACAACGCCTTTGATTGCATTTTCAATCACGCTTTTGACCGGACTGGCAACATGTATCGGTGGATTATTCATATTTTTTCCCAACAACAAAAATGTTATATTTTTATCTGCTAGTCTGGCGCTATCGGGTATAATTATGATATATATATCTTTGTTTGAAATTCTGCCTAATGCCGTTGAACAACTGCAAATAAATCATATTTTTTCACCACGACCAACAACCATTTCTGCTTTTATAGTCGGGATTATCTGTATTGCATTCATTGACACCGTTTTATCTTATGTTCAACAAAAATATCAACCTCAATCCGATTTACAACACATGGGGTTAATCACTTTTCTTATTTTAACCATCCATAATCTGCCGGAGGGATTTATCACATTTATCAGTTTTTTAGAAAATCCGACATTAGGCATACCGATTGCTTTAACCATCGCATTACATAATATTCCCGAAGGCATTGCTATTGCTGTTCCTGTATATATTCTGTCAAACAGCAAAACAAAGGCTTTTGTATTGACTTTATGCAGCGGACTTGCTGAACCATTGGGTGCCGTTACCGGTTATTTTATTTTAAAGTCTTATATCTCATCGGATATATTGGGTATTGCATTTGGCATTATAGCCGGCATCATGTGTTTTATCGCCATTCATGATTTAATTCCGACTGCGCATAAATTAAAACAAAAAAACAATTCTATTCATACCAAACAATCATAAAATGATTGCCTTTTTATAAAAAAACAGTTATACTTTTTTTCGTTTATATACTACAAGGAGAATACAAATGAAAAAAATATTTATTTTATCAACAGCATTATTCATAGCAAGCGGTGCCTGTGCTGATTTATTACAAAAACCATTAGATATCAAATCAAATGGAAATAGCATACTCAATATCAATTCAGCATTTAAAGCCGATAAAATTAAGACTGTTATACAACCGGGTACTACTGTTAACTTTGATGTGAACGATCCTGTTAATTCAAGTAATATTAAAATAAATACACCCGAGGGAATGGAAGCAAAATTAGCACAATATGAAGCATTAAAAGCAAAATTAGAATTACAATTAGAAGAATTAATTAAACAAGGTCAAGAAGAAACAGAAAAAGCTCAACAATTAAAAGTTGAAATTGACAGATTAACCGTTTTAATCGATTCTATTACAACAACAATTTCAGAAAGAACCGACACATTAACTGATTCCGATACAGAAACAGAATCAACGGATGACCCCTCAACTAATTCTGAAACATCGGCTGAACCGTCTGTTTCGGAAGAACAAACAACTCAAAACTAATTTAAACCAAAAGCTTTTCTCTCTTTCATTGGGAGAAAAGCTTATTTTTTCTTTTCATCAGAGGTCTTATGTCTTTATTAATTATATGGGATTGGGATAACACACTTATGAATACCCGACCTGCCGTCAAAGCCGGCTTACAGGATTTGGTCAATCATCATCAATTAGAACCGATAACAGATGCAGATGTTTTTAATGTTATGACATCTCATCGGGGTGATTTCTGGAAAGCTCGTTTCGGTGATAATATTCCCGATGCTGTTGCTTACTATGTTCAATGTTATCAACAACACGCTGATTTGGTAAAACCTTTTGAACATACACTGAATGTTTTAAATCGTGTCAGAGAAAACAACATTCGTCAAGTGATTTTAAGTAACAAAAATCATGCTTCACTGGTTCAGGAAGTTGCCCGTCATCAGTTGACCAATTATTTTGATGCCATACTCGGCACTTCAGGGCCATTGGGCAAACCGGATAAAGCCTTTATTGAACCGATTTTAGAAAAATTTAATCCATCAAAAATTGTGTTAATCGGAGATGGTATTTCCGATATGCTTATGGCTCAAAATATTAATGCCACGGCTATTTTGGTTCATCGTCCGGATGCAACCGATTTACCGTGTCATTTTTCATGCGAAACACTCAAGGATGTTGAGGCCGTCTTAACAACACACATCTTTAAATAATTTATTTTCGTGTTATTTTTCAGGCAAAGATAAAATATCTTGTGCCTGAATATAATTCGGAGAATTTTCAGGTAGTGTTTTTAAAGCTTTTTGAGCTTGTTTTTTTGCATTTTTCATATCACCTAATGTTCTGTAATATTCAGCCATAACATATGGTATTTCTTTTTTATTACCTAATTGTTCATAAGCTGTTGCTAACAACTGCCACGCCAAAGGAGTCTCTTTTTCATCAAGCAACACATATTTTAAATGATCCACAGCTCGTTCAGCCTTTTCCCGAGTCGGATTTTGCAATAAAGCTTGTGCTAACGACAAACGAAATAACGGAGCTTTCGGTAATAAATCAATTGCTTTTTGATAATACACAATCGCTTGATCTATCTGTCCCGTTTCTAAATAAAACTGTGCTTTTAACTCATAAAAATAAGGGTAATCAGATTTTTGAAGAATCAATTTATCCAATAAATCCTGTGCTTGTGAAAATTGACGATGACGGTATAACGCCACCGCACGAGCATAATCAGGCGCCATCCCCTGTTGATTTTGATACAACGCAAATGTTTGTTTCGGTTCATATAAAAAACCAATAAGTTTAGCTTTAATTAAATCAAATCGTACATCTTGCCGCACCGGTTTGGCATGGGCTAAAAAACGTTCCAAAGACTTAATTCTATCCTTCGTCATCGGGTGGGTTCGCATATATGAAAAATCATCAGACGAAACGAGTCGTTCCTGTGCCTGAATTGTTTTCATTGTATTATCAAACCCTTTCATTGAATAATTCGTTTTCTTCAAAATATCAACGGCCGTTCTGTCAGCCGCACTTTCTTCTGATTGCCGATAAGCAGTAAAAATTCCCGTTGCTGATGATGTTCCGCCCATCATAACGGCTAATCCGGCATCCGGACGACCGGCAACAGCAACCAATCCGCCTAATACAGTAGAAATTAAAGCCGTAACCTGTGCTTTATCATAAATCCCCTGTCCACGCACAACGTGTCCGCCGATAATATGTCCCGTTTCGTGAGCTAAAACAAAAATCAAATCATCAACGGCTTTCGATTGTGTAATCAAACCGGTATGAACAAAAACAGTTTGTCCTCCGGCAACAAATGCATTGATAGACGAATCATTAATCAATACAACTTCGGCATTATCAGGATTTAATCCGCCCGCTTTAAAAATCTGACGTAAATAGGTACCGATGACCGCTTCAATTTCCGTATCACGAATAACGGATATTGCATGTACTGACGAATTATACATCAACAAGACCAAAGTCAAACAAAAAACGGCTATTTTTTTTATCATATAAACTCCTCTTTTTATCTATTCACTTTAAATCATTTTTATCAAAAGTCAATTTATTCCATGCAAAAAATTGAAATTTACTTGACAAAACCACTATTTTTGAGTCAAATAGTACAAAAAGGAAAATAAAATGAAAATTAAGACAGAAAATAAGCAAATAATTGCCGGTACATTATTGGTTATCTTACTGGCCGTTTCTTTGTTGTTTGTCCATTCAAAAGGCAAAACAGATAATACAGATAACGGCTTCATATTATACGCCCCTTTTACAAAAGCTGATGGTTTAATGACAGGAGCTGAAGTACGTATTGCCGGCATTAAAGTTGGGAAAGTTATCAATCAATCATTGAGCGAAGGTTATCGTGTTAAAGTAAAATTGGCATTTGACAAACCGGTACAAATATCCGACGATTCCTCTGCCGTTATTGAAACAGATGGACTACTCGGTTCTAAATATTTAGAAATTATTCCAGGTGGCAGTGAAGATATGTTGGCAAACGGTGATGAAATTTTTTACACACAAGACGCCTTAATTTTAACGGAATTGATGGACAAAGTAAATGCTTATATGCGTGAAAAGAAAAAAGATGAATTAAGCAGTGATGAAGGAGATATGGAATGAAAAAAAATCCGGTTGAAACAATTTTAGGCTTTTTTGTGCTTATTTTTACGGGCGTATTTCTGTTTTTCGCCGCTTCTCGTGTAGAAACAAAAAACATTACAGGTTATAATGTTACGGCAAACTTTATGAAAGTCGGCGGATTAGAAGTCGGTTCAGATGTTCGTATTTCCGGCATTAAGGTCGGTTCTGTTATTTCAACGGTCTTAAATCAGGAAACATATACTGCTGATGTCAAATTAAGCATTGATAACAATGTTAAATTACCGATTGACACAGTTGCTGCCATTGCTGATGTCGGTGTCATGGGCGGTAAATACGTGCGTTTAGAACCTGGCAAAAGTCAAGCCATTCTCAAAAATAACGACACAATAATGAATACCCGCAACTATAAATCATTAGAAGACAGTATTTCAGAATTTATCTTCTTATCAACAAAATAGGTGTCTCATGCGTATCTTATTTCTTCTTGCCTGTTGTTTGTTCTCGTTTTCAGCCCATTCTGCTGATATTGCCACCAAGCAACTCGTATTGCGTGGGGTCGATAAAATAACGGGACGGGTCAGTACAATGTCAGCTACCGTTAATCAACCGTTGCACTTTGGCGCTTTAACAATTGTGCCTCATCGCTGTTTAACAAAACCGCAAGAAGAAACACCTGAAAACGCTGTATTTTTAACTATTTATGAAAATACACCCGAAGATCCGAATGAAGAAGTTTTTAAAGGATGGATGTTTTCATCTAATCCGGCTTTATCAGCCATGGAACACCCGATTTATGACATCTGGGTTATCAAATGTATCAATAATGATATTGCCGAAAATCTCGTATCACCCGAACATGTTTCAAAAGAAGACGATTTGCATTTGGTAGCCGATGATGATAATCCGGCTTTGGCACATGAAGAGTAATACGATCATTATTTCGTCTTTTTTTCATTTTATCTGCCATCAGCTATGTGATTTTACTTGATTTTTTGATTTCTTCTTTTTATACTGTTTTCAATTATGACACTTAAAGGAGTTCAAACAATGAAAAAACATAAATATATGGAAGAAATTGATGAAATCGGTACCAGAGAAACGGGTTCAGAAGAGACACCTACCAAACAAAAATCAACCCGCCGTATTTTAAAGTCATTTTTAATCTTGGTTTTAACAGCATTATGTGTTGTCGGATTAATTCTCATAAAAAAAGTCAATCAAAAAACACATGCCGATACATTAACTGCCCCACAAACCATTAACAACATTATTTCAAAAAAAATACCATTATTAAAAAAGGAACCGGTTAAAAATACGACGGAAACACCTTTTGTTGAAACAATCCCCGACACACCGGTTATCCCAACTATTTCGGCACCTATTAATACCGTATCAACAATTGACAACTCCATCAGTGACACGAACCTATCTGTCCCTATTTCAAACAAAACACCAACAGAGACAGTCCCTGAAGCTGAACCGATTGTTATAGATACAAAAACAAACTATACGTTGGCACAAGCTTTGACTTTTAAAGAAAACTTTTTAAACGGTCATTCTTGCCGAAACGACTATTTAGCATTAACAGACAGCACAAATAAAACACCGGACATGTTAAAAGCTATTAACAATTTATCACCTTATTGTCTTAATCATCAAAATGCTGCCGAAAATGTCAGAAAAGCATTTTTAAAGAATAAACGGAATGCATTGGTTGCTATGTATCAGATGAAAAGTCCGCTTTGGCTATCTTATTTAAAAACCATTCCCGTTTATCTAGTTGAAATTCGCAAATTAAATCCGACAGGTTCAAAACCAAAAGATTTAATCTATAAAGCACAAAATGAATTATATCAAAACAACATTGAACAAGCTGATAAAATATTAAAACAATTACCAGAAAATATGCAATTAGCCATGTTGGATTTTTTCCGTGAAGCTGAATTATATTTACGTGCTGATAAAAGCTTAACATCATTAATTTTATCATTTGAAAAATAAAGGAGACCGACTATGTTAAAACTTATTGTTTTTATTATTTCTTTATTTACAATCGGCTACCTGATTATCAATGATAATATGCTGATTACCATGACGGGTTTCGGCTATGAGATTACCATATCAAGCATTCTCTTGCTCGCCTTGGTTATTTTGTTTTTCTATTTTATTCACCTACTGAAAAAACCGTTGGTATGGTGTGGCATTATCCGTCAAAAAATAACAACGGCTCAATTTGTTAAACGGGAAAAATATTTAACAAACTTAATTAAAACACTTTTAGAAAACGATAAACAAGCATTGAATCAATTACTCAAACAGAAAAAAGGATTGTTTCACAAAGCCGATAATAAGCATCTTTTAATACAGGCTCTTATTTCACCTGAAAACACTGTATTTGAAGAAATGAGTAAAAATCCGGAAACTGAATTAGCCGGTTTACACGGATTATTTGCTATTGCTCAAAAACAAGGCAATTTAAAAGAACAAGAACGTATTTTAAACATCGCTTTTGAAAAGAATCCGAAATTACATTGGGTTATTGAAAATCGTTTTCATTTAGCCATTTTGCAAAACGATTGGGAAAGAGCCTTAAAATTGTTGGAAGAAGTCAAAAACAACAAATTGATTGATAAAGAAGATTATACCAAAGCCAAAGCTGGTATTTTGTTTAAACTGAACAAACCTACGGAAGCATTTTCATTAGATAATACCAATCCGACATTTGCCATAGAAGCTTCAAAAGAATCTCCTAAAAAAGCAATAAACATACTTTTAGAAGCATGGCAAAAAACACCGGCTAAAGAAATTTATCAAGCTTATATGCACTTATTTCAAAATGAAACGGCAACAAAACAAATGAAAGCCTTAAAAAAGCTGATTGCACACAATCCGACGACTCGGGAAGCGCTTTTGGCACAGGCAGAAACAGCTATCCGGTTAGAATTATGGCGTGAAGCTAAAGAAACAATGCAGGTTTATATGGCAACCTATCCGTTAACAAAAGAAGCTGCTCATTTAATGGCAACAGTTATTCGTGAAGGTTGGCATCATGAAGAAGAAGCTTTGGAATGGGAACAAAAAGCCATTGAAACAGAAGAACAATCCGGTTGGGCTTGCTCAAAATGCAATCAAAAAGCCTTAAATTGGGACATTCTCTGCCCTCATTGCAATGCATTTGACACATTGATTTATAGACCATAACGATTAAAAAAACTTAAAAAAATACGGTAATTACGCACTGTACTTACCGTATTTTTAGTTTATGCAGATAAACTTCTTGATATTTGTCAAATATTACGATATAATCGTATTATCTTTATTTGAGGAGGTTCTCATGACAAATCAAACAAATCCGATTGAAGTTTATCGGTCTCCAACAGAATTTATCCGTATGGATGAAAACCACGCAACAGGATTAATTGAAGGTAAACGATTTATCGTAAAATTAAACCCTGTCAATCTGTTATCAACTTATTTTCGGTGGCATAAAAACAAAAATCCTTTATCAACACCTCCTTTATCTAATGAAGGGGCAAAAAAACTGTTAAATGCCATTCTGAAACGCATACCTGAAACAGAAGCATTGCACGATGCCCGTCAACGCATTATCAATATTCAAAATATTTTAAGTGAACGCATTGATTATTTAAAAGAAGGATATCATAATATTTCAGAGGGTAACAGAAACGAAAAAGAGGTTATTGAAAAGAAAAAAGCACTTAAAGAAGCACAATTAAAAGAAGAATATGCCGAAAAAACCGCACAACGCAAAGCACAAAAAGAAGCACTCAAAAAAGAACGTTTGGCACAGTTAGAACAAGAAAAAAATGAACGCCGTATTCAAAATGAAGAACGGATTAAACGCCAACGCGAGGAAATGGCTCAAAAAGCATTGTTAGCAGAAAAAGAACGTAAATTGCAAGCACGCAAACGATTATTTCAACGTATTTTAGATAAAAACACACATATTGAACCTGTTTATGAACCAACAGAACAAGGGGTTCCGCAATTCTTTGGCAAATTAGGTAATCTGGTTTATTACGTCTGTCTTGATTCTGAAAAACCGCAATTTTTAAGTGTTGATGAAACAGGGACCAAACCTTTACCGCAAAGCGAAATCGGTGATGTTATGGAACAAATCAATGCTTCTTTAAATAAGACCGGTGATTTAGATGAAATGTTAAATCAATTTGCCGTTTCTTATTATCAATTTGCACAACAAACCAAAAATAACAAATCAAAAGATGAAACGGAAGTGTTAAACAATCCTGTTTGTGAAAAAATTGTATCGGGTGACATCTTTAAATTACGTCAAAATACAGAAAATTCACGATAATAAAAAAAATACTTTGACAAGTGTCTTTCTTTATTGCATACAATAAGAAAGAGGTGTTTTATGATATATTGTGATTTAGACGGTGTATTAGCCGATTTTAACAAAGCTTTTCAACGATTAACAGGAAAATTACCCCATGAAGTTGATCGACAAGCACTTTGGACAACCATTAACAACACGCCGTTATATTGGTATCAGCTAGATAAAATGCCTGATGCCGATGTTTTATTGACATTCTTAAACAAGGCATCTTATCAAATTTTAACAGGCTTACCAGCCAGCGGTTATGATAAAGCCGAAGTAGAAAAACGTGCTTGGGTTAAAGATAAAATTGATGAAAATCTACATGTCATTTGTTGTTTAAGTAAAGACAAACCTGTTTATTGCCAAAAAGGTGATATTTTAATTGATGACTATCCCTCAAACATCAGAGCATGGGAAAAAGCAGGTGGTATCGGTATTTTACATACAGATGCACAATCAACCATTCAGCAATTACAAACCATCTTGTCTGAAAAATAATTAATCAAAACAAGCCCGACACAAACAATCAGCATATGTTATGCGATGGGTATCTGATGTTGTTTTCAGACCGCAAACCGTTGGTGTTTGACAACCGGTTAAACAAGGATCTGTCCACGGATAATTTAAATCAAAATAAGCGCCCATCAGAGCCATAAGCATACTTTCAGTCGCCTGACCGTTTTGTTGTTGTCTAATCATCGGTTGTCCAGCTAATCGTGCATAAATATCTGCAAAAACTGTTTGATGTGTCGGCAATATCAATCCTTGCTGATTCAGAATATTTTGAAAATCAGCGAACAACACGGGATTTTTCCACCCACCTCCAAACAACGAAAAATTCGCAGGAATGGTTCCTTTAACAAACTGCAAACCATAAACCATCAAATAAGCCGAAAAATACAAACAGGTTCTCACCTTATCAGCTAATCCGTCAGCACATTGAAAATCAATTATCTCTTGCGTATTGTAATACATCGGATCTCCTGATTTCGGAGGTTTTGTCTGATAAAAATTTTGCCCTTTTTCAAATAACCTTTGAAGCAAATCTTGGTTTATTCGTCCCCCTTTGGCGATTTGACCGTTTCTGTCAAACGGCAAATCGGTATATGTGCGAATTAAATAATCGGGATATTCATTGCACGGACCCAAATCCCAACCGCCTTTGGCTTTGCCATCTTGAATAACACATAAATTAGATGTATTACCGGCATTAATATCAATACGGTTTAAAACACCATCCTGTTTTGCCATAAAGGCATTAAAAACAGGAATCAACGGAGCCCCTTCCCCACCATTAAAAATATCATCCGAGCGAAAATCATATATTACGGATATTCTATGCTCAACCCCAGTTTGTTCCGCCAATAATCGTGCCGTTAAATCAGCCAATTGTTGTCCGGACCCCATTTGTATGGTATACGGCTTACCATTTATTTTTTCTTTAACAACTCGGGAAGGCGGACAATGATCTAACGTTTTACCGTGAAAACAAATAGCATTTAAGGTTTTTAAATCAATCTGATGCGTTACAATAAATGATGTAACGGCTTGAGCAACCTGCGTTATATACCCCTGATGAACAAATTGAAACAAAGAACTATTTTCAATTTCCACACGAGTTTTGCATAAACGAACAAATTCTCTCAATTCTGCCATTTGTTTTTGCATATCTGCCGAAAACGGAATACTGTCAAAACAAAGCAAATTGATTCGTCCGTCAAAACAAACGTAAGCCATATCAACGGCATCCATTGAATTGCCGGTCATTATACCGATATAATAACGTTTTTGTGTCATATCACTCCTTCATCCAAAAGATAGCTTTAAAAAGTATAATTCAATGATTATTAAAAAAAAGTTGATTTTATTTTATTTAATGATACAATGCAAAAAACATTTATGAAAGGATAAAAAAATGTTAAAATTCATCAAAAAACTAATCTCTTTTATTTTAAAATTAATTCTGATACTGCTTGTATTACTTTTAATTGCCGTCGGTGTTGCTTATTATTATGCCGGACATATTGTTAAAACAGCCGTTGAAGAATTTGTACCTGAAATCACAAAAACAAGTGTCAAACTCAACGATGTGGATATTTCTTTGTTTAAAGGTCGTGTTGCCTTGAACGGTTTATCTATCGGCAATCCTGACGGTTACGGTGCCAAAGAAGCATTCGGATTAAAGAATATTGTTGTTACGTTTGATCCGAAAACAATCACAGAAAATAAAATTGTGATTAATCAGATTTTAATTGAAGGCACACACGTTTCTGCCGAAGCAACTTACCAAAACGGTCAAATTTCATCTAACTTGACAGACTTACAAAACAACGTCAATGCTTATTTGGCAAAATCTTCAAGCTCTACTGAAACAAAAAAAGAAACGAAAAAAGAAACAACATCTTCAAACACATCGTCAAAACAAGTTGTCATTCGTGATTTGCAAATTAATGACAGCAGTTTAACCGTTGGTGTTATGAAACAAACAATAGATATTCCGTTACCGAACATTCAACAAAAGAATATTGGCGAACAAAAGAAAAAAATGACTTGGAAAGATACGATTGCTTATATTTTCAACCTCATTACAACCGAATCCGTTAAAAACACGGTAACAGCAACACAAAAAGCATTAAAAGACGGCGCCTTAAAATTATTAGATTCTGCTGAAAATGCCAAGAATGCGTTAAAAGAACAAGCAGGCAATGTTTTGGACTCTGCTAATTCGTTAAAAGATGGTGTTAAAGGATTATTCTCAAAATAATCTTTATTTACAATAGCTAAAAGGCATCTGTATAAAACAGGTGCCTTTTTTGTGTGTCATATAGAGTTATTCTTTTTATCTTTTTTTGAAAATTCAATCAAACAAAATGCACTTTGTTAACATTCTGTTAATCTTTTGCTTTGTATACTAAAAAAAATTTTAATTAGTGAAAGGAAATCATTATGACCGAAACAACACAAATCTCTCGCAAAACAACAGCTGCCGAGTTACAACGGCTCATTGAATGGCATATCAAATATTCCTTATCAAAACGCGTCTGCGAAGCCGATAAAGATCACTTATTCACGGCTTTGGCAATGGCCGTTCGTGATTTGTGTATTGACAGTATGTTTGAAACGGCAGCCCGTCACGAAAAAGAAGATCCGAAACGTGTCTACTATTTATCATTAGAATATTTGTTGGGTCGTTTATTACCAAACAATTTATACAATTTTGAAATTATGGATTTATTAGATGATATTCATTTAGACAACCCGATTTCACTGAAAGATGTTTTAGATTGTGAATACGATCCAGCCTTAGGTAACGGCGGTTTGGGTCGTTTAGCTGCCTGTATTTTAGATTCTATTGCAACACTTGGTATTCCGGGTTACGGCTATGGCATTAACTATCAATTCGGATTATTTAAACAATATTTTGAAAACGGCTGGCAAAAAGAAAGAGCCGATTCTTGGTTGGAACGTTCTTCTCCATGGCAAATTGAACGGGCAGACAGAAGCTGTTTGGTTCAAATTAACGGTCGTGTTGTTTATGAAGAAAAGAACGGCACTCGTGAACCCCATTGGGTTGGCACAGATCAGTTATTGGGTGTACCGTATGATATGCCGATTGTCGGTTACGGTGGCAAAACAGTCAACTATTTACGTTTGTTTTCGGCAAAATCAACGAACACTTTGGATATTGAAGAATTTAACAGAGGCGGTTATGTTGAAGCGGTTGAAAAAAATATTAAAGTTGAAACCATTTCAAAAGTGTTGTATCCCTCTGATGCTGTTGAACAAGGCAAATTCTTACGCTTAATGCAACAATATTTCTTTACCTCCTGTGTTATCAATGACATTATGCGTCGTTTCTTGGAAACACATACAGACTTCAATTTATTGCCTGAAAAAGTAGCTATTCAATTAAACGATACGCACCCAACACTTGCCGTTGTTGAATTAATGCGTGTCTTAATTGACGTCTATCGTTTAGATTGGGATCAGGCTTTTGATATTACAAAACGGACAATGGCTTACACAAACCATACATTGTTACCGGAAGCTTTGGAAAAATGGCCGGTCTCTATGTTTGAAAAACATTTACCACGTCATTTGGGTATCATTTATGAAATTAACGACCGTTTAATGAAAGAAGTGATGAACCGTTTCCCGGGTGATATCGGCAAATTGAGTCGTATGTCTATTATTGAAGAAGGTCCGCAAAAACAAATCCGTATGGCAAATTTAGCAATTGTCGGCAGTCATTCCGTCAATGGGGTTGCAGCCATCCACACTGATTTGATTAAATCACGTTTAGTCCCTGATTTCTATGAAATGTGGCCGGAAAAATTCAATAATAAAACAAATGGCGTAACACCTCGTCGTTGGGTATTGGATTCAAATACAGGTTTATCAAAATTCATTACAGACAGAATTGGAAAAGAATGGATTACGGATTTTGCACAAATCCGCAAATTAGAAGATTACGTCAATGATGATGCTTCTTTGGATCAATTAATGCAAATCAAATTATCAAACAAAAAACGTTTGGCCGGATTAATTGATAGTATGACAGGCATTCGTGTTGATCCGACTTCTATTTTTGACTGTCAGGTTAAACGTATTCACGAATATAAACGTCAGTTGTTAAATGCTTTACATATTGTCTATGAATATTTAACTATTGTTGAAGACGGCATTCAATTGCCTGCTCCTAAAACATATATTTTTGGCGGTAAAGCAGCTCCAAGCTATGACTTCGCAAAATTAGTCATTAAGTTCATTAACAATTTATCTCGTGTCATCAATAATGATCCACGCGTCAAAGACCAATTAAAAGTTGTCTTCATTCCGGACTATAAAGTTTCGGTTGCCGAAGTTGTCTTCCCCGGTTCAGACGTCAGTGAACAAATTTCAACGGCTGGCTTTGAAGCATCAGGTACCGGCAATATGAAATTTATGATGAACGGTGCTTTAACAATCGGTACATTAGACGGTGCCAATGTTGAAATTTTGGAACAAGTCGGTAACGAGAACTTCTATTTGTTCGGCTTAACCGCTCCGGAAGTAGAACAATTACACGCATCAGACACTTACCGTCCATGGGATTTCTACAATAATGACATCAAGATTCGCCGTGTAATGGATTCATTGACATCTGGTATTTTTACCCCTGGTGAAGATAAAAATCTGTTTGCTCCGATTTTCCAAAATATTATGTTCAAAGACTACTATATGTTGTTAGGGGATTTTGAATCTTATATTTCAGCACATGACAGATTAAGCACAGACTATCTCAATCGTTTATCATGGGCTAAAAAAGCATTAATAAATATTGCCCGTTCAGGTAAATTTTCCATTGACAGAACGGTAGCCGAATATGCCAAAGACATATGGAATGTTCGCACATCATTGGAGAAATAAAAATGAGCGAAACAAAAGAATTACGGTTTTTCGGTCGGCGTAAAGGGAAAGCTATCAAACAATCTAAACAACGGCTGATAGACGAACTTTTACCCCGTCTGAAACCAATCTTACCAACAGATAAACAACCGTTTGATATGACAACTTTCTTCGGTATTCAACCCAAAGAAGTATGGTTGGAAGTCGGTTTTGGCGGAGGAGAACACGTCGCTGAATTAGCAAAACAAAATCCGCAAGTCGGCTATATCGGTGCAGAACCGTTTATGAATGGTGTTGCTTCATTATTGGCTCATTTAAACGGTTCGCATGAAGCACCGGTAAAACACGCTGATTTGGAAGAAGGTCGCACTGACAATGTTCGTATATGGCCGGATGATGTACGGGATATGTTTCCGTATTTTACAGATGGATTATTTAAACGTGTTTTTATTTTATATCCGGATCCATGGCCCAAAGCCCGTCATGCCGAAAGACGTTTTATTAACAGTCATAATCTTAAACATTTATACCGTTTGTTGGCTGATGACGGTCAGATTTTTGTCGCAACAGATGTTGCGGAATATGCCGAGTGGGCGGTTGAACAAGTTACATTAGATGGACAGTTTGAACAAATCAACACAGACACATCTCAAGCGCCGATTGATTGGGTTCCGACCCGATATGAAAAAAAAGGTATTCAAGCAGGCAGACAACCGATATATCTTGTTTTTTCCAAAAAAAACACGAAATAATAGTTGACGGGAATAAAAAAATAAGCAACAATAATAATTAAGGAGGGTATCCAAATGAAATATAAATCAAAAGACATTCAAGACGGTAAAGAAATCTTTTTTTCTGATTCGTTTACATTTCGTGATCATGACACATTTTTTGAAATTGTTTCATTAATCAAATCAGCCAAAGTACGCAAAATTGTATTTGATTTGACTGAATGTGATTTTATTGATTCAGCTGCATTAGGTATGTTTGTTATTGCTCACGATGAAGCATCTTCACAATCTGTATCATTATCAATTCGTGGTGTTAAAGGTAAGGTCAAAGACGTTATGTACGCTGCCCGTTTTGATAGTTTATACGTTTTTGAAGACTAATTTAATCATATTTTTAAAACAACTTAAAAATTATTTTTACTTATTGTAAAATAGTTTTTAGGTTGTTTTTTTATACATAAAACAATTTCAAATAGCCTACACTTTCATTTTACATATATATTTTTTTCAAAAAAACAAACATTTATCCGTGTTTTTTGAAAAAATTTAACGAAATATTAATTTTTATCTTGATTTTTTGTAAAACTTTTGCTAAATTTACTAACTTGTGATAAACAAAAGAATAATGATACTAAAATGACAAATACAAGTAAAAAAATAAAACCTATTCACGAATTATCCGATGCTATATTAGATAATGATTTTGAAAGAGTACAAAAAGCAATTCAAAACGGTGCATTAGAAGAATCCAAAACTGTTCCGACTGATATAAGCTTATTAACAATTAAATCCTTATGGGAAATGCAACCATTAATCAAGGCAATCAAACACAATGCTGATGATAATATTATTGATGCATTAGTACAAGGCGGAGCAACTTATGACATCCCTAATATATTCAATTGTACAGGCCTTTATTTTGCAACAGTTGACGGAAATACAGCTCTTGTTTCCAAATTATTACAACTCAATGCGAATCCGAACATAACAAACAGTTTCGGCGAAACACCACTTCATATGGCTGTTTTATGCGGACATGCGGATTGTGTTAAAATATTATGCCAAGCACAAAACATTGATATAACCGTTCGTGATAATCACAATCGGACAGCATGGGATTGTTGCGAAAATTTACACAACAGACGGTCTGCTTGTTCACGCAGTATTTCACAATACACCATTGATGAAATCAAAGCGACATTAAGTCAAAAAATGGGGGAAACACATACACCCAAAACCATTATACACAATAATATTGTTCGTCAAACGCAATCAAAAGAATTGGAACGAGCATAAGATAATTCATTTTTAACAATACAAAACGGCAGAAACACAATCTGCCGTTTTTTTTATACACGCTATAATCTCATTGAAATTTAGCATACCTTTATTTTCCTTATATCGGCTTTATAATCTATTTTTTTTTAATATTTATTGAAATAAAAATGAATTTATCTTTAAAAAAATGTTGCACATAAACGTATCTTTTGATAAAATTATTTTATTCATATATTTATCAAGGAGTTAAATATAAAAATGTTTCAAAAAATCAATGAATTAGGTCGTTCAATGGTAGAAATACTGGGAGTTTTGGCCGTTGTAGGTGTTCTTTCAATTGGTGCGATTCAAGGTTATCGCTATGCGTTTAATAAATATCAGGCCAACGAAACCATTAATGAATTAAATATTCGGGTAAATGATATTTCATTTCGCATGGAGCAATTAATTGAAAATAATTTTGTCGGCATAATTGATATGGATATGGGAGACACCACCAAAACCGGTTATCCCGTTGTCGCCCGAACTCATCCTCAATATATTGATTACTTTGAATTATTTGTTTCCAATGTACCAACAGATATTTGCAAACAAATGTTGCAATCAAATTGGAATTTGCCTTATTCTACCTTTGTGAACGTTACACCTTTTGAAGGTGATGTATCTATTTGTGAAGAAGAACCAACCGTTACCATTGCTTATGAGTTTTATAAAGATTTATTACCTGACGGAGAGGTTCCGGAAAATGAACAACACGAAACACAACGGTGTAATCATGCCAATCACTGCAAATGCGGTTCGTGTGATCAACAAACAGGATTGTGTTTTTCGGATTGTACAAGCAGTGAAGCATGCGTCAGAGACATTAATGATGCCCGTTGGTATAAATGTTGCCCTAAATCAAAAGTATCCGGAGATTATTGTTGTGAGTCTGTTGATGCAAATGGTTCTTGTTGTGATACCGGTAATGTTTGTTGTCCGCCTGACGCACCATTAAAAGATGCCAATGGCCGATGTCAACCCTGTGATGGTTTGGCTTGGTATAATATGACAGGTATCGGCGAACGATGTACACAAGTTTGCCCCGACAGATTTTTATTAAACAACAAAGAATGTGGTATGCCATGTGGAAAAGATTTACCTATGTTACATACCGATAAAATTTGTTACGGATGTGATACACCCAAACCGATTGCACTTTCATCTTTAAACGGTGATTGCACAACACTCTGCCCCAACCGAAAAGTTGGAGGAACAAACAATGCTTATTGTGTTTTAAATGAATGTCCCGAAGACAAACCGATTTTGTTAAAAACAGGCGAATGTATGCCTTGCGATAGTGGCCCTTTGTCTTATAACGTTGTTGATTCTCGTAAATGTATTGCCTCTTGTCCAAATTGGGTTATCCCTCAAACAAAACACGGCTATACCTTTTGTGCGCCTGAATGTCCTGCGGATAAACCATTGATGGATTTTTATGGAAATTGCCATTCTTGTACCACAACGGCATCTGTTGATGTTGATAGCAGAACAAGTGCCTGTAAAGCAACTTGCCCTAACCGTGTTTTAAAAGATCCGTATTATTGTATTATGCCTCCCTGTCCTGCTGACAAGCCATTAATGGCACTAGATGGAACTTGCCATGATTGCGAAACAGATACAGCTATCTTATTATCAGGCGTTATTGGAGGTACTTGCACCGAAGTTTGTCCGACACGTCAAATTGGCGGTAAAGATATGGCTTATTGTGTTAAAGAAACTTGTACATCGGAAAAACCATTATCTGATTCAACAGGAAAATGCTATCCTTGTGATACATCGGTATCTATTCCGATTTCTGCTTTAAGTGATACTTGTACCAATTTATGCCCTGACCGAAAAGTAGGCGGATCAAATAATGCTTACTGTATATTAAAAGAATGTCCGGCTGATAAACCGATTTTATTACAAACAGGAGAATGTAAACCTTGTGATGCCCCACCGTTAGAAAATGTTGTAGATGCCCGCAAATGTGTTGAATCTTGTCCTAATCGTGTCATTCCGCAACACAAACACGGTTATACCTTTTGTGCACCCAAATGTCCGGCAGAAACGCCGTTAATGAGTTATTATGGCAAATGTTACGCCTGTAATGTTAATGATGCTATTGATGTAGACAATCGGGAAAGTACATGTAATCAAGATTGTCCAAATCGCATTGTCCGTCCTGAATATTATTGTGTCAAATCTTGTTCGGGAACAACTCCTCTTATGGATACAAGCTACCTATGTAATGACTGTAATACAGACAAAGCCATTCCGATAAAAACACTTAATGGCGAGTGTTCAACATTATGTCCGAATCGAGTTATCGGAGGAAGCAATAACGCCTATTGTGTCAAAGCAGATTGTCCGTCAGATAAACCATTGCGGTTAAAAAACGGTACTTGTGTTGCTTGCGGAACAACAGGTCCGGTTAAAGATTTATTAAATCCAAACGATTGTTCTACACTGTGTTCAGGCCATACAATTGCCAGTTCGCTCTATCCCAATAACTGTATGCCACCCTGTCCGACAGATAAACCGTTACAGGATGCTGCCGGAAATTGTTATTCGTGCAACCATGTTTCTGATGTGAATATGGATGGTTTACCGGCAGGATATTGTTCTAAAACATGTATTAATCGTGATACGGTAGATAAAAGATGCGTTCGCCTCAAATGTCAAGATGGCTATTTTGAAGATGTTGGCGGTAATTGCTATCCTTGCAATATTGCCACCCCGGTAGATGTTGCCGGTGATGAAGCAAAATGCACTATTTGCTTAAACAGAAAAGTAGAAGGTAATTATTGTGTCTTTTAGATAATTGATGGTATAAAAAAATCCTCTCTGTACACGAGAGGATTTTTTATACATTAGAAATATTTATTTTTCCTGCAACCATTCGCCGACAGATTGAATAAATCCATATTGCGATAAATTAGAATGTTCCCCATTTTCTGATGTAAAAAACATTTTAGGATGATTTGCTTCTTCATACAATTGCCATCCATGATGATAAGGAACCGTCTTATCTTTTTGTCCGTGAGCTAAAAACAAACGTGTGTTAATTTGTTTGATATATTGATTTGACGGGTGTTTGTTTTTTAAAATAACAGAGATAGGATATAATCCTTTAACATACTCCTTAGCCATTTGTTCAATAGAGAAAAAGGGCGCTTCTAATATGACACCGTTTAACGGTTTACTTTTAGGTTGTTGTGCAGCCACATAAACAGCACTATATGTCCCTAATGAATGACCATAGGCAACAATTTGCTGATTTGATATACCAATACTGTTTAAATATTTAACAGCTGTTTTAGCATCTGTTTCCATTTGTTGTTGAGAGGGAATTCCTTTTATATCCCCATATCCGACATATTCCGTTAACAATAATCCATATCCTGCCTCATAAAAAGCTTTTAATCGTGACGCATGATATTCGGCATATTTAATATTTCCGTGAAAATAAACAAGTGTTTGTTTCCCTTTTTCTGCTTTAAGATACCACGCATATACTTTTTTACCAGAGGGCAAAAAATAGGATACTTCCTGAAATTTCGGCATTTGTTGCATAAATTCTCTTATATCTCGTTGTGTCGGATGATAAATAAGTTTATCTTGTTGAACATATAATATAATACCAAAAGCAACATACATTATTATCAAACAAATGATGATAACAATACTTTTTTTGAAAAATTGTTTCATTTTACCCTACTTACTAATTATTAAGCCAAATCTTGTACCATCATTTCTTCTAATTTATGAATTTTATCACGCAAAGCAGCAGCTTCTTCAAAATTAAGGTCATCAGCCGCTTTCAACATTTTTTTGCGTAATGTTTCTATGAGTTCCGGTACACTTTCTACTTTATCAACACTAAATGTCACATTTTGATTTTTGTTCTTATCATTACCACCGACCAAATCATTAAAATCCTGAATTAAATCAGGAATGGCTTTTGAAATACCCTTAGGCGTAATATTGTGTTCTTTATTAAATGCCATTTGTTTTTCCCGACGACGATTTGTTTCGTTAACGGCTGTTTCTATGGAACGTGTTATTTTGTCGGCATATAGAATAACACGACCGTTTGCATTACGGGCGGCTCGTCCGATTGTTTGAATTAAAGACGTAGCCGAACGCAAAAACCCTTCCTTATCCGCATCTAAAATAGCAACTAATTCCACTTCGGGAATATCCAAACCTTCTCTTAACAAGTTAATACCAACCAAAACTTCAAACGTCCCTAATCTTAAATCACGAATAATCTGGATACGTTCCAGTGTATCAATATCCGAATGTAAATAGCGTACTTTAATCCCGTTTTCCCGTAAATATTCAGTTAAATCTTCTGCCATTTTTTTTGTCAGGGTTGTAACCAATACCCGCCCGCCTCGTTTACTGATTTCTTGACATTCCGCCATCAAATCTTCCACCTGATGCGTTACAGGACGAATAATACATTCGGGGTCAAGTAATCCTGTCGGACGAATAATCTGTTCAACGAAAACCCCCTGCGTTTGTTCCAGTTCAAATTGTGCCGGCGTTGCCGAAACAAAAATTGTGCGAGGACGCATGGCATTCCATTCTTCAAATTTAAGCGGACGATTATCTTTGCAACTGGGTAAACGAAACCCATAATCTGACAAAGTTGTTTTACGTGATAAGTCGCCCCGATACATAGCACCTAATTGTGGAACCGTTACATGACTTTCATCAATAAAAATTAAAGCATCTTCAGGCAAATATTCAAACAATGTCGGCGGGGCTTCTCCGGCTTTTCGTCCGGTTAAATGGCGGGAATAATTTTCAATACCCTTGCAAGAACCTGTTGTTTCCAACATTTCCAAATCATATTTTGTACGAGAAGCCAACCGTTGCGACTCCAAAAGTTGATTATTTGAATCAAAAAAAGCCAAACGTTCTTTTAATTCTGCTTTAATCGTTTTAATTGCCTGAGATAATGCCGGACGAGGTGTAACATAGTGACTGGCAGGGAAAACAGTAATTTCCGGCAATTCTAATTTCTTTTTACCTGTTAACGGGTCAAATTCAAAAATAGATTCAATCTCATCACCAAAAAAATTAATTCGCCATGCTAAATCTTCATAGTGAGAAGGGAAAATATCCAACACATCACCGTTAATTCTGAAACAACCCCGTTCAAATGCCAAATCATTCCGTTTATATTGCAATTCAACCAATCGGCGTGTGATATCTTTTAAATCAACGGTTGTCTCTTTTTTAAGTGAAAACGCCATTGAAGAATAGGATTCGGCAGAACCTAAACCGTAGATACAAGAAACAGACGAAACGATAATAACATCTCGTCTTTCCAAAATATGACGAGTCGCAGCGTGCCTTAATCGGTCAATTTGTTCATTGATTGCCGAGTCTTTTTCAATATATGTATCTGTTCGGGGAATATACGCTTCCGGTTGATAATAATCATAATATGAAACAAAATATTCAACGGCATTATCGGGAAAAAATGTTTTCATTTCAGCATATAATTGAGCAGCCAAAGTTTTGTTGTGTGCTAAAATCAGAGTCGGACGCTGAATTTGCTGAATAACATGAGCCATTGTAAATGTTTTACCCGAACCGGTAATACCCAACAATACCTGATTGCGTTCATTATTATTTAACCCTTTTACCAATTCTTGAATAGCTCTTGGTTGGTCGCCTGCCGGTTGAAAATCGGAATGCAATTTAAAACCTGCATCACCAGACAAATTTGGACGTTGATATAACGGAATCATCACAAACTCCTGTTAATAAAACGACTTATTGTTTATTATCATCAACTGATGTTTTATCAGAATCATTTTCATCAGATGATTGATTTTTCTGTAATTTATTTTTTAATTTTTCTGCTTTTTGAGAAACAACCGTTGATAATTCATTTTTCAAAACACCCATACCTTCTTTAACATCTTTTAATGCCGCCCAAACAGATGTACTTTCACTTTTTCCCGATAAAAGTCTGTAACTACTATATAAAACAACAAGTGCAATAAGGTATATATACAAAACAGATGTTTTAATTTCAGCAACTTTAATGGCAAGCATAGATAAAAACATAATCACAAAGGTTGTATAAAACAATTTTTTGACAATGCTTTTTAACGGAATATTTAACTCAAAAGCCTTTTCTGTTACAAATGAAACGGTTACGGGGAATAATCGACGATATGTATATAAATTAAATCCGATTGCAACCAATATTTCCATAAGGCTAAAACCAAAAAAGAGAGGAATATAAACGGCTTGAACAGTATACATAAAGTGGAGTAAAACATAACCGATAATCCAATTAAACAAAAACACTAGCGGAAATGTGTAAACCAAAATGCCCGTTTTTCTGTAAATACAAAACACAAACATATTTAACAGAATAATTAAAATAAAACTACAAAAATAGGTGTACGGCACTACACCGACAAACGTTGCACAGGACAAGGACAAAATAACAAAAGCACATGTATTGGTAATATATGAAAACAACGGAATTCTATCCAACACAGTATTAATTAAAATAATGACACACCAAAATAAGGCTCCCCCCAAACGTATAGCTACATTAACAGGTGTTATAAACTCACCACTTGGAGGTGGAATTAAAAAGGTAGCACCCAAACACAATAAAAACAAAACCAATATTTGCCATTTTGTGTCTTTTTTGAGCAAAAAAGGCATTAATAAAAAAGCGAATCCAGTCAAAAACAAGAAAGAAACAAAAAACGGATCAGCAACTGATAAATTAGCAACTGAAAAAACAAAATTTAATACACCCAAGGATATCAGGAAAATAATACCCGTTATCCAAGAAAAGGTGATAATTTGTGTGTCCGGTTTTTTTTTAAGAATGCGAGGTAAAATGAACCACTTGACACTTCCGTAGAAAAAAAGACTGATAACCAGCAATATTCCTGCACTTAAAAGTGTCATACATCATCTCCCTAAAAATAGTGTTTATTGCATAATATTATGCTTTGTGTCTAAAAGCAATACGGCCTTTTGATAAATCGTATGGTGTCATTTCAATTTCAACTTTGTCTCCGACCATAACACGAATACGAAACTTCCGCATTTTTCCGGATGTATGAGCAATAATTTCGTGCCCGTTTTCTAATGTTACGCGAAAAGTTGCATTTGGTAATGCTTCTGTAACCGTACCTGTAAATTGTAATACTTCTTCTTTTGCCATAAAAACTCCTCAAAAAAATAATAATTGGCTATATTATATATAATTTATCAAATATTTGCAAGTAAAAAAACAATATAAAAATCAAAAACAAACATTCTTTAACAATATAATTGTTTTAAATACGAAAAAAGCCCTTTCGGGCTTTCTTTCACATATTATTAACCTTGTCTAGCTTTTAATTTTGGTTTAGATTTGCTAATAACAAAAACAGCACCTCTGCGTTTAACAATTTGACAGCTTTTATCACGCATTTTTGCTGATCTTAAAGATGAACGCTTTTTCATTGTATTACCCTTTCCTAAATTTTATTGATGTTTGTGCAGACAATATACAGAAAAAAAAACGTAATGTCAAGTACTTTTTTAAATTTTTTCCATCTATTTAATCAGATGACCTAAACTGATGTTATTCAATGCTATCAAAAATACCGGAGTCAACATTATAAAAAGATTAAGACAAATATCTCTATAACGGATAAAGTAACCGATAAGTGTGAGAGGAATTATTAGCAACATTATGTAAAGACAAACACAGCCCCATAAAAAAAACATTATGGGGCTTTTAAACGGTCTTATTTTTTCTGATTAATAACGGCTAAAACATTATAATCATCAATAACATCATTATACTGATTTGTTATATTATTTTGATTAATCAATTCTGTTATATAATCATGATGACCTTTTAGATATGGATATGTCACTTTGTTATCAAATACAGAATAAAATTTATTTCGAATAAGTGTTCCGATTTCAAATTGAATTTTATCCTCTATACTTACTCCATGTTGTCGTTTATTAATAAATACACTTTTATCATGTCGGATAACATTTTGCGCATCTGTTTCAATAATGTTACCCTTACCCAAAGTTAAATGCATTGGTTTTTTAATTAAAACCAACTGTGCAGTTGCATTATGATCAGAAGCATCTTTTATATCCCCAATTACGATTTTCTTATCTGCTGTTTTAATTATTCCTTTACCTTTAATATCTCCTGTCATGCTGACATTTGATGTTTTGGTTGTCAAAGAAAGAGTTTCTGTGTTTATATCTTGTATTTTAACATCACTATCAGAAATAATATCAACATTATTGGCAAAATCTTCCGAACGACCAGAGATTGTTCCGATATGTAAATCTTGTGATGAACCCACTGAAAGATTATCTGCAACTGCATTGAAATTGCCATTTGCTTGTAAGTCCTTAACTTCAACATCAGATGCGGTGATATTTAAATCCTTATTAACAGAAACATTGTTCAGTTCGGCTGTTGCATCAGCAGAGATATCAATACTGCCTGTTTCTGATGTTAATTTGTTGGCTATAACATTATTTGATTCAATCAGTGCATTACCAACAGATGTACCATCGCTGATGTTTAAAACTTCACCAACTCCTTTAATGTATGCTTGTTCTGTTTTGTATTTTAAGCCCTCATCAACCTTGTTTGATGCTGTTGATACTACAAAATAGCGGTCACTTGAACCAATATCTTTACCCTCTCCCGCTATCAATGAGATGTTTGTTGCAGAAACATTGGTATCATCTGAAGATAACCCGTTTAATATGTTCATATCAGAAACAATATCAACATTATTGGCAAAATCTTCCGAACGACCAGAGATTGTTCCTATATGCAAATCTTGTGATGAACCCACCGAAAGATTATCTGCAACTGCATTGAAAATACCTTTTGCTTGTAAGTCCTTAACTTCAACATCAGATGCGGTGATATTTAAATCCTTATTAACAGAAACATTGTTCAGTTCAGCTGTTGCATCAGCGGAGATATCAATACTACCTGTTTCTGATGTTAATTTGTTGGCCATAACATTATTTGATTCGATCAGTGCATTACCAACTGATGTGCCATCATTGATGTTTAAAACTTCACCAACTCCTTTAATGTATGCTTGTTCTGTTTTGTATTTCAAGCCGTCACCAGCCTTGTTTGATGTAGTTGATACTACAAAATAGCGGTCACTTGAGCCAATATCTTTACCCTCTCCCGCTGTCAATGAGATGTTTGTTGCAGAAACATTGGTATCATCTGAAGATAATCCGTTTAATATGTTCATATCAGAAA
>JAZUBA010000045.1:0-1170 GCA_045638265.1 Alphaproteobacteria bacterium
ACAAATTATTTTATATGCGTTTTCCAGCGCATCGGGAAGTACTGCATCATCGCCGTCAAGATGAAAGATATAATCTCCGCTTGCCACTTTGATCCCTGCTTGTCTTGCACTTACCAAACCGCCGTTTTCTTTATGTATTACTTTTATCCTCAGGTCTTTTTTCGCATATTCATCACAAATTGCGCCACATCTGTCAGGCGAACCGTCATCAACCAATATAAGTTCAAAATCGGAAAATGTCTGCGAAAGAACACTGTCAATGCATCTTCTTATATATTTTTCAATATTATAAATTGGAACAATTACCGAAAAAAGCATTGCAAAAACTCCTATCTTTCTCTTAATATCACCATTAACTTTTGAAGTAAAAACAATTTATACTTCATGGCAAAAGCAAATGCCGCCTGTTTTACGGGCAATTTATACCAAGGGTATGATTTTAACACATTTTGAATTTTGTCCTGCGTGCAGATTTCTTTTAATCTTTTTTTGAGAACAGAAAACTTTATTTTCTCCTGTCTTGCGTGCATAATTTCCTGAGAACATAAAATTCTTCCAAAGCCTTGTGTTAATCTATCTAAATAAATCTTATATTCTTCTTTTTTTACAGTATCTGCAATTCGTTTTTCAAGCTCATCTAAAAATACGATGCTTTTCTCAAAGCGCTCTTTGTTATATGATTTTGAAAGAGAATCTTCATTACGCAGGTAACAGTAGTAACTACCCGGAACACCAACTGCACTTCGAGAATTTTTAATAAAGTCCACCATAAACAATGTATCTTCAGACAGTATTTTCCTCTCGGATAAAAATTCTAATTTGCTTTCACGAATCACCGAAGTCTTAAATATATTTTTACATACACTTGCGCCATAACGGCTGTCGTCAGGCTCGTGAGGTAATGCGCCAATGACACCCAAAAGAAGTTGTTTCATATCTTCTTTTTCAAACAGAGTCTCTTCCTCGAAATACGATTTTTTTGTGTCACCACCAGCCTCTGAAAACATATTTCCGCCAACAAAGCAGATCCCTGATAAACATAAGTCGGCATTATATTTTTTTGCCGCATTATATAATGTTTCGCACATTATTGGCTCAATATAATCATCAGAATCGACAAAACCTATATATTCACCTGTTGCCGCTTCAATCCCTGAATTTCTTGCAAAC
>JAZUBA010000046.1:0-2924 GCA_045638265.1 Alphaproteobacteria bacterium
ATATGGGCATGTCCCATATTTTTTATTGACATTGTCCTTTTTATAGAACATAATAACGATACAAAAGCTCGCTGTTATTCGTAGCAGCGATTAGGGGGGGCTCAATGCTCCCCCTTGTTCTTGAAAGGATGGGGTATGACAAAACAACGCAGAGTTATTGCATATATTGATGGATTTAATCTATTTTATTCCAGTTTGAAAGGCACAGAAAACAAGTGGTTGGATTTGGAAAAATTGGTTTCTGCAATGTTGAAACCAAACGACGTATTAGTCGGCATACGATATTTTACAGCAAAAGTCAGTTCCAATAAAAACGAACCAGAAAAAGCCCTAAAACAGCACGTATATCTAGAGGCCCTATCTCTAAATCCAAAGATTCAAACACGACTGGGACGTTTCTCTGTACACACAACCAAGATGCCAGATGCAGCAGCATGGAATAAAGGCAAAATCAAAATGGTTGATGTTATCAAAACAGAGGAAAAAGGCACAGACGTGAACCTGGCGGTGCAAATGGTTGCAGATGCCAAGGATGACCTGTTTGATTATGCAATGTTGTTCAGTAATGATTCCGATATGGCATATGCGATTCAAATTGCAACCCAGCAGTGCAATAAACAAATCGGACTGTATGTTGCACGCAAGGCAACATCGTATCAAAGCTTGAAAGAACATGTGTTGCACATTAAACGGCTGGGGCCAACCGCCTTTGCAAATGCACAATTACCAGAAGAAATAACAACTCCAACTGGTCGCATAATCAGAAAACCATCTGACTGGTAACAACATTCAACGCATGCCACAGACAAACATTACCAGCATAGACAAATTCATTGAAAACATTCAAAAATTATGATATCCATAAGAGTGGTGTAGATAAGGCATAAAAATGAAATACAATCCAAGTTTGCATAAGCTATCAAATGGCATCACTGTTATTTTTGATCCAATGGACATGGAAACAACCAGTGTCAAAATTAGATTTAACACAGGATCACGGGATGAAAAACCAGAACAGTACGGCATTACTCATTTTTGTGAACATATGTTTTGTTGTGGCACACAAAGATTTCCAAACCGTGAAACCATACGCAGATTTTTAGATCAACACGGATTAAACACCAATGCTTCAACAGGTAACCCTTTTGTTCAGTTTTATGGCGATTGTCTACCAGAAAAGCTTGATATATTGATTGATTTCCTGGCAGACAGATTACAGAATTCATCATTTAATCCAGATAGCATCGAAATTGAACGTGGTGCAATTCTGGATGAATTAAACAGAAATCTAGATCAGGATTCAATAAAATACAAAGATTTAATGGACCGAGAATTATTTGGCAATAAAAACTTTGTTTTTTGCAGTAAAAATCTTGGTTCCTCAAAAACAATAAAATCTTTTTCGCGCAACCAATTGTTGATGTTCATTAAGAGTCGCTTGTCCTCAAAGAACTGCACAATAATTATTTCTGGTAAAATAGAAAACCAAGAACAGATTTTACAAAAATTGGAACAGCACTTTCAGTTTCTGAAACCATTTGATGTGCCAGAAAATACAGATGTAGCATACACCCCAAAACAAGCACATCTTACACAGCCTGGCCATAACAACACCACTATAAGCATTTTCTTCAAAAATATATATCCAGACGGCAAAGAATATAAATTTCAAGTGTTTTGCGTACAAAGATTAAGAAACTTTATCCGAGACAAATTGCAACAATGTTTAAGACACAACAACGGATTAGTTTACAGTGTAAGCAATACCGCATATGGCAATCATAAATTTTCAATCGGTGGAATTCAAACCCAAACAGCACCACATAACGTAAAGAAATGTGTTGCTTTGATTGCACAAACATGTGCAGACATATATTTTAACAACACGATGACACAAGAAGATTTAGACCTGCTGAACACACGTATTAAATTAAACGATGCAAAGTTTTTAGATTCTCGATCAGACCGAGAAAGCGAAATATTGAATCATTATCATTGTAATAATGAGTTATATGATTTTGAATCCGAAAGAAAGTTAAAAGAATCAATCACACTACAAGATATCGTCAAATACACTCGTGGTATATTTGATGAGAAAAACATGTCAATTCTTACCACTGGTGCGGACCACAATTGCGATTTGATGCAAGTTTGGAGAGATAATTTCAAACCAAACATCAGCAACATACTGTTAAAAAACATGAATGACAGGGATTTATAATATCTCCAAAAATTTAATCAGAATACAAATCCCACAGATACTCAAATCGCTTGGAATAATCGGGACCAAAGACATCCAGAAAAATACAGTTTTCGCTGTTAAAATTAGCGGCATTTTTGGTCCAATTGTACGAACCTGTGACAATGCGCTTGCCATCAAATATCGCAAACTTATTATGCTCTATTTTATGTTTACGGCTTTTATGCACAGGAATACCGGCATCAGCCAATTCATCAATTTGTGAATATCTATTCCCAGCCATACCACGGTCCGCAACAATGCGAATATCAGCACCACGTTTGCTTGCGTCAATTAGAGCATTTGAAATCCTGGGACTGGTTAAAGAATATATGGCAATATCTATATCCTGGGCTTTTGCGATTTCTTCAATTATACGATTTTCACATTGAACACCTGGTGCGAAATAGGCTTCGCCCCCAGTAACAACATGTCGCACCGGTTCACGTCTGCCGGTATAGAACCCTAGCAAGAACAGAGCTGGAACGATTAAAAGCACGCCACTGTCTTTCATCGACCCCCACATAAAAGACCACTCAAAAATGAGTGGTCGGGAGTTCATAGGTTCAAGAACAGAACTCTGTTGCCTTTGGGACAAGCCCTGTTGTATAGCAACAGCATCCCGACCAAGGTCGGGACATTATCAGTTAAGGTTCTTGGGCTATGACACCCGTTCACACTTATA
>JAZUBA010000047.1:0-44269 GCA_045638265.1 Alphaproteobacteria bacterium
TCTCCTAATGAAACAGTCCCTGTCGTTTGCAAATATGCTCCATAACCTGTTCCTGTGGCATTAATCGTCATATCAACATCGGCTAATTCAATATCAACTTTTGACTTATCTGCATTATAAATACCATAAGTATCGGCACCACTAACATTCATTACAACTTTACCTGTTGATGTAACACTTGTTTCAGATGATAAATCTGATGCCAAATCAGCTGTCATCAAACCTATGGCAAAACTGTTTTCAGCTTCGGCCGTTAATGTTGTTTCGCCACTGCCTAATGATAATTGATTACCATATTGTGCTGAAATAGCATAAGCAGAACCATTTGTTGATGTTGCCGTAATGCTTGTTGTATCTGATTCAATAACTGTTTCTGACGGTCCGCTGGCTTGAATACCAAGTGCCAAACCTGTGCCTGCATTGGCAGTAATTGATACATCTGAACTGTTAATATGAACATTTGAAATCAGATTTGGATCAGACAAGGATTGAATACCATATGCTTGTGTCGCACCATTTGCAACAATACTTGTCGTATCTGTATTTAAATTGATATCCCCAATATTAAAATAAATACCTGTTGCCGTTGCATTTTCACTGGTTGCCGAAATATTTGTTTGACTGCCATTTGTCGTTAAATTGGACTTTGTAACATCAGCACCCCAAGCACCTGCTTTACCATTTACATCTAATGTTAAATCAGAAACTGTTAATTCTGTACCATTCTTGATATTAGCACCAATACCTTTTCCATTTGATGAGCTGACTGTTCCGTCAAAATGAGCTAAATCAAGAACACCTGTTGTTGCTCTGATACCTTCTGCTCTGGTTGACCCGTCAACTGTCGCATTTATTTTTCCATTGGATATAATTGTTCCACTTGTTGTAGCATCATCAGTTGTTGTATATATACCATAGGCATAACCGGATGTTCCGGATGAATCAATATCTAAATTAACCGTTGAATCAGCACCGATATTGGTTGTTGAACCATATTGAGCAACAATACCGGCTGACGCCATTGTTGTTGATTCAACATTAATATCCGTTGTTGTTGATTCAATATTAAGTGTTGCACCTTCGCCTGATACAAATGCACCAATAATGGGTTCATATCTTAATTCTTTTGTTCCTGTATAAGCATATTCATTACTTGCATTAATTGTAACAGAATTACCGGTTAAATTAACCGTAGATGTCTGTCCTTCCGTACCGGTAATATCAAGAGCATGGTTCACCAAATTACTGTTTTGAGAGGTAATGGTTGTGTTGTCACTGGCAAAATTAATCGTACCGCCATAAACCATGGCAGCCCCTAAATTTTTAGTAGAATTTGAAGCTGTAATATTGGTTGTCGTTGCATTAAAATCAAGTGTATCGCCACCAGAAATGTAAGCACCAAAAACTTCACTTGAACCGGTTACACCGTTTTGCGTAACATCACCACCTGTTGCCGTAATATCCGTTAATTCTCCTTTAAATTCAACAGAACCGCCACTCCAAACATCTACACCATAGACGAGACCGTTTTTTCCCGAAACATCAACCTTTACCGAACCGTCAAATTCTGCCGTACCACCTGCATTTTGACGAATACCGCGAGATTGTGTGCTTCCTGTACTATCAATATCAATATTCAAATTACCCGTAAAAGTAAAATCTCCGTTTGAATCATTTGATGTCCAACCGTAATTTCTGGAAGGGGTTGCATTGGCATCATTTTGAATCGTTAAGGTATAATCACCCGTATCAACACTTGATGTACCTGATGACAAAATACCCGCATAACGACCTGCTCCATCTGTTGAAGCAATATCAGTATAAACAGTTTCATCTTGAGTCAATGTATAAGTTGAATTATTTAAATTTAAACCTGTTGTTGCAGCCATAGCAGGAACAGACAACATAGCGAGATTCAGAATCGCACATTTTAATAAGACGTTTCTATATCTTTTAGTCAGCTCCGTAATAGCAGTATTTGAATAACGCATATTACATTCTCCTTTTGTTATTCCCAAAAAACGAACTTTTCGTTTTCTTTCACATAAAATTTAAAGCATACTTAATAATTATTTTCAAGCTTTTTTTTGATTTTTTTTCGGCCTGATATTTTATATATTATCGTATGTTTTTACAATCAAAATACCCAAAAAAAGATAAAAATATACTTTTATACAACTTGTTTTACCTGTAAATATGCTTACATAACTTGTATGAAAAAATTTTTAATGCTTTATTTTTGTTTTTTTGTGTCAATTGCATCACATTCCGAACCGATTTCAGATGGCATTCCGTATCATTTGTTATATGATAAAAATCCGATTTATAATTTAGAACAAAAACCTTTATTATCAATACTCAAAAACGATTTAAAAGAATCTGTCTTGTATGGTAATATGCCTGATTTTGAGATGTTTAAAACGAATCGAACAATACAATATTACCCCAACGGAAATGTAATGGTTAATTTTCAAATCAATGCCGACAACTCGGGGATTCAATATGTTTATTATGAAAACGGAAATGTGATGACACAAATCCCCTTTACGAACAATGCGCGTAACGGAAATCAGAAAATTTATTATCAAAACGGTATATTAGCGGGTATTTTACCATACCAAAATGATATGCTGAACGGAACGGTTATGACTTACCATATTAACGGTAATGTTCAAATGCGTCAAACATATCAGAATAATATCCGTGTCAACGGGGGGCAAATGTATCACTCAAACGGCAATTTGCATATTTCTCAAATTACACAAAACGGCAAAACAGACGGCATTAAAACAATGTATTATGCTGACGGTGTTTTACAAGCTCAAATTCCTTATCAAAACGGTGTGATTGAAGGTGATGTTCAACTCTATTATCCAACCGGTGAAACATTGGCTATTTTAACATTTCAAAACGATACGGTTATCAAAAATGTCTGCTATACAACATTTGGACAGCAAGCAACCCTTAATCGTGCAGAAATATATAAATTAAAAAACGGACTGTTCCCGATTAATTGTTATTATCAGCAAGAATAGTCGTTTATCATTGACAAACGAAAAATATGACGTTATGATTTGATAAAACTTAATTTCTAGTGAGGATTTTATGCGTCAGATTTTTCCGTTAATGTGTCTTTCAGCTTGTTTGATAACAATGTCTGCAACAGCTCAAAATACAAGTAATTCATCTTTCAGTAAAGCAAAAGAAATGTTATTGAAAAACATTTATACCGATTATTTTCAAACAGTTTATTGCGGGGCAACATATGACCCAAAAACAAAAAAAATCGTTACTTATCCCGATGATTTTAATAAAACCGTTTTACCGGACAGAGCCGAACGGATTGAATATGAACATATTGTACCAACAGAAAACTTTGGTCGTTTCTTTTCGGAATGGCGTGAAGGCAGTATTTTATGTCGGGATTCCCTTAACCGCAAATACAAAGGACGAAAGTGTGCCGAAAAAGCCAATATTATTTACGGCTTAATGCAAGCAGATATGTATAATTTATATCCGGCTATCGGTTCGGTAAACGGAGCCCGTTCTAATTTAACATTTACACAATTACCCGAAAATATCCCGTCCTCCTTTGGCGGTTGTCCGTTTAAAATTGCAGACAGAAAAGCCGAACCGCCTGAATCGGCTCGTGGTATTGTCGGCAGAACAACCCTCTATTTTGAAGAAGCGTATGCACCTCGTTACAAATTGAGTGATTCTCAACGTAAACTCATGCAAGAATGGGCAACAAAATATCCTGTTACGAAATGGGAATGTACACGTACTTACCGTATTGAATTGTATCAGGCCTCTGAAAATAAAGTTGTCAAAGAGGCATGTATGCGTGCGAATCTGTGGCCGACAAAAGAAGAAATGTTAGCTCAACAGCAACAAATGGAAGCCGAGCGTTTAGCAGAAGCTGAAAAAGCACAACAAAAGGCCAAAAAGAAAACAAAAAAGACAACTAAAAAAAGCAAAAAAACAGTTAAAGCAGAAAATAAATAGCTTTTGTTAACAATATGAAATAATGGAGAAAATATGTTAAAAATAGGCGCACATCTTTCATCATCAAAAGGGTTTTTAGCCATGGGAGAAGAAATGCTTGCCATGGGAGCAAACACCTGTCAGTTTTTTACCCGTAATCCTCGTGGCGGACAAGCAAAAGAAATCAATTCAAAAGATGTAGAAGCCTTTTTACAACTCATGAAAGAAAACAATATTGACTCTATTTTAGCTCATGCCTCTTACACGATTAATCCATGTTCTGATAAAGAAGAAAATCGTATATTTGCCGGAAATACGATGCATGATGATATGAAAAGAATGGATTGGATCCCAAATCAATACTATAATTTCCACCCAGGTTCGCATGTCGGTCAAGGAGTTGAACAGGGTATTTCATATATTGTTGCATTATTGGATACCTTGTTAAAACCGGATATGAAAACAACCGTATTGTTAGAAACCATGTCCGGAAAAGGATCTGAAATCGGTCGTTCATTTGAAGAATTAAAACAAATTATTGATAGATGTGAAAACGGTCAATTATTAGGTGTTTGCCTTGATACATGTCATATTTATTCTGCCGGATATGATATTGTGAATAATTTAGACGGGGTATTGGAACAATTTGATACCATTATCGGGTTGGACAGATTAAAAATGGTACATTTAAATGATAGTCTGATGCCATTTGCTTCCAATAAAGACCGTCATGCAAAATTAGGTGAAGGGACCATCGGTAGTGAAGCACTTATTCGCTTTATTAATCATCCGAAATTAAAACATTTGCCGTTTGTCTTGGAAACACCTAATGAATTTGACGGTTATAAAAAAGAAATTGAATTTTTACGTGCCAATTTCGGATAAAATTAAGATATGACAGATAAAAAAGGGCGGATAACTTTTCCGTCCTTTTTAGCCGTTTCTTTTAGGGTATGTTTTTCATATTCAACGTATGGTTTTAGCCCCACAAAATAGCACTGTTTAAATAAAGTGCAAAAAAGCTCCATAGCAATTGCGGAACAAGTAACAATCCTGCCGTTTTAGATACGGGATAAAATGTTTTTATTGTTAAAACCAATAATACAATTAATGCAATAATAACGCCTATACCCCCTTGTACACTATGCAAATAAAAAAACACAAACGGCCATAGTGCAGTACACATCAGTTGTAAAGCAAAAAAGCGTGGACTGGCTTTATTCCATACCAAAAACATAGATATTGCCATTAATATATATAAAATCGGCCATACGATTGAAAAAATATAGTCAGGTGGGGTTAAGCTTGGCAATGGTAGCGATTTATACCACATCATACTCTCTTCTGTCATAAATGAACCACCAACCGCTCCAACGGCATTCACACATACAAGTAAAAAGATTAAACGAAACACTTTTTTCAGCAACGTATCTTCTTTTTGAATGGTCTGATTATCTGTCATTTTATTTTGTTTCTCCTTTGTTAATCAGACGTTGCAGTATTTCTTCAAAAGGATAAGATAAAAGCCGATGATCTCCGTTTTTGATGATTTCAACCGCAACATCTTCAGATTTTAATATATCTTTTATTTTTAATGAATTTTCCCAAGGAACAAGCGTATCTTTATCGCCATGTGCCAATACAACAGAACCAGTATACTCAATCGGTCGATGAAGCAATAAATACGGTTCGGCTTCCGTAAACATCGGATAGGCAAAACAATATCCTTTTGTCTGTTCATTCGGTCCTAAAACAACACCGCTTTTTAATAATTCACGAATGTCAGGGGTAAAGATTTTTTCCCATACTGTTTGTAAAAAATCAACACCGGCAGCAATGGTCAGAACGCCTTTAACCTGTTGCGGTAATTTTTCCGCCAACAAATAAGCAATCCATCCGCCTAACGAACTGCCAAATAAATATAACGGAGCCGTTATGTTTTCAGCTTGTATGACATCCAGTACATCTTGCAAACACCGCCCTACTCTAAAATCAGACGGTTCACCCTCCGATTCACCATGTGCCGTGTAATCTACAGATAAATAACTATATCCGTTTTGTTCGGCAAATGCTTTTGTGCGTAAGCCTTTTTGACTGTGTCGTGATGAATTTAAACCATGCAAATAAATCACACAAGGCTGATTTTCGTTATAAATATAATCGTAAACGATTGTCTTTTGAATGTTGTTTTTTATTTTTTGTTGTATCATTGTAAATTATCCTTGATTTTATACCCATTATAAAGTAATCTGTTTTTATGAAAATAACAAGCTCTTTTATTCAAAATTTTAAAAAAATATTCAAAAACATCGGATCTTATATTTTTCCGCCTCAGTGTCCTTATTGTGATAAAATCATTGACGATCAACAAATTTTGTGCGATGACTGTTTCAGTCGTATCCGATTTATTACCGGTAATAAATGTTATCGTTGCGGTCGTCCGTTACCGCAATCTTTTCCGAATGATGACGGCAAACTCCTCTGTCCGAAATGTATGAGTAAACGTCCGCCGTATGATTTGGTGCGTTCCGTTTTTATTTATGATTCATTTTCAAGAGAAGCTATTTTGAAATTAAAATATGCACATCGGTCTGATTTACGTCATTTCTTTGTTAATTATATGATGCGTGCCGGAGTGGATTTGTTTGATAAAAGCGACTTAATTATGCCTGTCCCAATGTATTGGAAACGCAGAGTGAAACGAAAATACAATCAGGCAACTGTTTTGGCAGAACTCCTAGCCAAACATACAAAAATTCCTCATTCAGCTACCAATTTATGCCGAATAAGACATACACAAACGCAAACCAGAAAATCGGCAAAAGACAGGCATAAAAATATGAAAAATGTGTTTATTTTGAAAAATCCGGAACAAGTTCAGGGGAAATCTATTTTATTGATTGATGATGTCGTTACAACGGGAGCAACGGTAACCGGTTGTGCTAAAATACTTAAGAAGCATGGTGCCAAAGCTGTTTATGTATTAACGATAGCACAATCAATTAACGAGTAGTATTTTCTTTTTCTGATTGAAGCACGCATTTTAGATAATTACAAACAAATTGCTCTGTTTTCCCCGTTGTGTAATGTAACTCCAACGATGATTTTCCTTTATCAATTCTCGTTATTTTATAACGTCCTTCCCGAGGAGGGTTGTCCTTGTAAAAACGCCACTCACCTCTTGTTTTTTGCCAGCGAACCAAATAAAACTGTCTGCCATTTGCAATAATAACATTTGCATATGGTTTGTCTGTTTCTCCTTTTTGAAGTGAATATGTATTGTTATTGATATAATACCGTGAAAAATAATGATAATAAGGTCCTATTTTAAAAAAGTGCTTACTTCCGCTTGCATACAAATGTTCGGCATAATTTTCCGGACCGCCAAAATCAAACATAATTTCGTTTTCACGCAATATTTTAAAATCGGTATAATGTTCCGTTTTTTTTATATATTCATCTAATTTATTAGACACAACAGACGTTATATTTTGATGGTAAAACCTTTTCTGTTGATAATAATCCATAATCATTTTCATCAAAGGATGTTTTTCTTTCATTCCAACAAAGGAACCACTAATACTAGAATTACTTTGTTTTGCCAAAATTAAAGAATTATTCAAAATTGGTTCCAGATGTTTAGTTAAAAGATGATCCGTATCTAAATATAATCCGCCATATTGATACAAAGCTTGAACACGGCACCAATCAGCCACCCATTGCCATTTTTTTCTACTGTAAGCAGTCCGAACAAAATCATTGGCATTGACATCACAATTTGTTTCATCCCAACGCATAATTTTCCAATCTGGTAAATGTTTATGCCAATTTTCAAGTGATTTCTTTACACTTTTGGGCTCGTCAGAACCCATCCATACATAATGGATAATTTTAGGGATTTTAACGTCTGTTAAACCCGCCTGATACAGCAAATGATTAAACTGCCATTTGACTTCAAACCAAGAAATTTGAGAACAAACACCATAAGTTAATACACTACTAAAAATATAGAAGATAAGAAAAACAAATTTATTCATCCGATATACCTTTTTTTTCGTTAAGTATAATTTTATATATTAACAATCCGTAATTTGTGATAGCAATTTGTTGATTTTTTGCCATTTGAATGCGTTGTTGCATTTCTTGACGGGTCAACATACAGCCACCGCATTGAATAATGAGTTTATAGCGATTTAAATCAGAAGGAAAATCTTTTCCTTTGGCAAATTCAATCTGTAACTCTTTTTGCGTATACTTTTTGAGTAATTTGGGTATCATCATTCTTGCAATATCATCTTGTGCCGTTGTATGTGAACACGCTTCTGCAATTAAAATGACGTCCCCATCTGTCAGCTTATCAAGCGTTTTTAAACCCTCTGTCAATATATCAAAATCGCCTTTAGCTCGGGCAAATAAAATAGAAAAAGTTGTTAATTTGCTTTTATCCGAAATATAAGGAGCTACCTCTTTTAATACACGGGAATCCGTTATAATTAAATCATACGTCTGAATAGCCAGCGCTGTTTCCAATTCTTCAGGTTGAATAACAGTTGTCAAAATATGCTTATCTAAACATTCACGCAACACCTGTACCTGAGGCAAAATCAAACGTCCTTTTGGTGCTGAATCATCTATTGGAGCAATCAATAAAATGCGTTCTTTTGACTTAATTAATCCCTTTAATAATTCATTGTTATCATTTGATAATAATGTGTTTTTTATTTTTTCTTTTAAATTATTAACTCCCTCACCCGTCAATGTATTAACAGTCAATGAATTGAGCGGTGGTGTATATAAATCCGATTTATTATAAACAATCAAATAAGGTGTTTTTACTTCTTGAACGTGGTTTAAAATCATTTCATCTAATGGCGTGATTTCACTGTTTGCCCGAACAATCAAAATCAAATCTGCTGTTCGTATATTTTCGAGTGTTCTTTGTAAACGTATCTGCCCCAATGGTGTTGTATCACCAAACCCTGCCGTATCACAAAAGGTAACGGCACCCAAGCCTAACAACTCAAACGGTTTGATAACCGTATCTGTTGTTGTGCCGGCAATATCAGAAACAAGTGAAACATTTTCTTGCGTTAATGCATTCATCAAAGACGATTTACCGACATTTGTTTCTCCGATAAGACATATCCGTTGCCGTAATCCGCTTTGTGTTTGCTTCATTTTATTCTTTTTCCCGTATTTTAGGACGTACAAACCAACGAATGGCTTTTTGCATTGGATTTATTTGATTTTTCAGATATCTTTCAACATATTGCATCCGACCATACCGAACTAAATCTCTTTTTGTTTTTGTTTTGACATCTTGAAGAAAGTTTAAAGTTTCTTCATCAATTTTCGCCCCACATTCAACCAATGTTTGAACAGCGGGCAGATTAAGTTCGGCTATTGCCACCATTAAAGGTGTCCTGTTTCGGGAATCTTTGTTTTTCAAATCTGCTCCATTTTCAACCAGAACTTTAATCATATCAGGTTGATTTCGGACAATAGCATAAAATAAAGCATCATACCCAAAAGCATTCTTTTGATTAATATAATTTTTAAGAATTTTGGTTCGGTCAGCTTTTGGCAATGTATGAACAGCACGGCTCATTACTCGTTTGACAAGCGAAAGATTATTTCTGCGAACCATTTGCATTAATGGGGTATAACAATACTCATCCATAGCAAACATATCAGCACCCTGCATCTGTAATTTATCAAAAACTGCTATTGTTTCATCAATATTATCAGATGATTTCAAACAATGGAAAACAGTGGCTTTTTTATTTGTTTCTGCCTTAATATCTGCACCATTTTTTATCAACAAATCAATAATTTCAGGTGTATGAGAATGAATATTGCCAACAGCATACATCAAAGGTGTTTTGCCATCAGCATCTTTATGATTCACGTTAGCACCGGCATTGATTAATGTTTCAATCACTTGTGGGGTAGATTTTTGCACACAAACCATTAACGATGTTTGTATATCATGTGAAAAATCGGGGCAAATTTCTTGTTTTAACGTATCAACAATCTGTTTAGGTGTTTCTTGTTCATTCTTATGAAATGACCATAACATCTGTCTTGTATAGTTTAAAATGCGTTGTTTCTCCGGCATCGCACGAGATGAATCTGTTTTATTTAAATATGAAACAACACATGTAGAAACCAATTTCATAAATTCAATACGAGACATTTTTTCAGCCTCATTTAAATCAAATTGATTTAACAAATAAAGTTTGTAGCTTTGAATAATATCTTCCATTTAATAATTCTCCGATTAATCGCCATTATAGTTACTTTTAGATATTTGTCAAATCAATATTAACGACTTTTCTCAAATAACTTTTTAACCTCTTGCAACACTTTACCCGCTTTTTGAATAATTGACGGATTATGAGCTTTAAGCATTTCAATAATTTCAACTAATCTGGTGTTAGTTATTTGTTTATTTAACCCTGTGCGAGTTTGTTTTATGGCACATTTTAATGGTGTTATGCCCTCATAATCACTAATGCTGGATTTTGCACCGTTATTCAGTAAAATACGTACATTTTCTGACATTTCATGCTCAATGGCAGAAAACAGAGGGGTTCTCCCCCAATGATTACGTGCATTAATATCGGCACCGGCTTTGAGAAGTTCTTCAATCACTGCCACCGCATTACCACGATGCATAACAGCGTGATGCAACACAGAATTTCCTACTATATCATAATTGAAAACACTCGCATACATTTTCAACAATGCTTTAACGGCAGGATAATTATTATGAGCAACCGCATGAAATAAAGGCGGATGTTTTGCCATACCTTTAACATCAACATCTAATCCTTTTGATATAAGCATTTGAATCAATTTTTCTGTCGGCAATATCGGATTATCACGATAATATCCGGCTGTTAAATGTAAAAGTGAATTACCGTATTTTGTTCTTAACGTAACATCAGCACCAGCTTCTAGTAACAATTTTATTATTTCCGGTTTTGTCTTCAAGATAGCACAACCCAACAAATGACATTTTCCTGTTCGGACATTCACATCAGCCCCATAAGCAATCATTTGACGAGCCATCGGTATATTATTGTCTTCAACAGATTGGATTAATACTTCAGTACTTAATAATTTTTTTATTTCAACATTTGACTCATTTTTAAAAAAGATATCCAAAGCTTCAAAATTATCATTTTCACCAGCTTGTAGTAATTCCCACCAGAACTCTCTGGGATGTGTATTACTGGTTTGTAATAAGAACTCTAATCGGAGCAAATTGTTATCTTCAAAAGCTTGTCGTATTTGTTTTGTTTTAATATCCGTATAATGACTGATTTTTTCACAATCTTCCTGTTTACAGCCAAAACCTGTAATTTCTTTCATATCAATGAGTTGTTTTTCTAAATCAATCATTAGCATTTGAGGGGTTTTTGTATTATCGTGCGTTAATTGAGATAAAAATCTGCGTACAAACGCATTAATCTGTTCTTTATCAGCACAACGCTGCTCACTATATGCTTTATGATACAAGGCGGTTAATTGTGTTACGGCACGCATAAATTCAAAACGAGATAATTTATCCGCCCTTCCCTGAAACGCATAATATAAACTCTTTTTAAATTCCGTAATACTCATTTGATTTAATCGCACTCCAATCATTTAAATTTTTCTAAATAATCAAGCCAATTACTCAAATTTTGTTCTTCAAAAAATGACGTTAGAAACATAACCATTGTTTGATGTCGCTTTTGAGCTTCTGCCTGTCCTGCCGATGTACAAAACGCCGTTTTTAATCGTAACAACTTATCAAAAAAATGATTAATTGCTGTATTTTCTTTACGGGTTAAATCATTATATTCTTCTTTACTTAAATTTTCCTTTGGAAAAACATCCGGTTCAAACAATGGAGTCCCTTTTGCCGTTCCGAACTGAATAGCCCGACAAATACCAATAGCACCAATGGCATCTAATTTATCTGCATCAGATAAAACCTTTTGCTCCCATGTTTCAAATTGTGGATTACTTCCGCTTTTTGAAAAAGAAATACTTGATATGGTCTGTACGATTTGATGAATAAGTGTATCTGATAAATCAAGTGTTTTTAAAAAATTTTGAGCAACCATTCCGTTTGTGTTTAATTTATGGTCGTCAACATCATGTAACAAGGCGCTCATCTGAACAATAAACGCATCTGCCTGTGGTGTTGATTTCAATAATTGACAGGCGTTTTCATAAACACGTCTGACATGATGTGCATCATGCCCTGTATTATCCGACTGATGATAAGCATAAACAAATTTTTGTGTTGCGTTGATAAGTGCTTGTTGTTTATCCATATTATATTCCTCGTGTTTTACCGAATAGTTTTTGAGATATATTGCGTGTCATTATACCAATTTTCTGAATTAATGATGGAGCATAATAAGGTTTTAATATGTCAATTATTTCTGTTAATTTCGGAATATTCAATCTGTTCCATCCGTTACGAATTCGCCATTGAGCATGATGTAACGGTGTAGAACCGTAATTTGTGTGAATATGCGGATTTGCACCATTGTTAAGCAACGTGCGTATATTATCTGTCTTTAAATATTGAACAGCATTAAACAACGGTGTTTCGCCCACTGTATTTTGTTTATTTATATCGGCACCGGCTCTGATTAATTCTTCTATAACTGCTGTGTTCTCATCTTGAACAACTGCATAATGTAAAACGGTATCACCATCAATTGTTTGATTATTAACACAACTGCCCTGTTTTAAAAAGGCTTTAACACAATCATCCTTATTATTATATACCGCATATGCCAATGCTGTATGCCCTTTTATATCCTGAACGTCAATATTCAACCCTTTGGATGCAAGTGTTTTAATTAATTCTTCTGTCGGCAATATCGGATTATCTTGATAATACCCACCAACATAATGTAAAAGCGTATTGCCAAACTGACTGCTAAAATGAACATCGGCACCAGATTCTAACAATAATTTAATCATTTCTGACTGTGTTTTTTGTATGGCAAAACCTAACAATGAACAATTTTCTGTCTTAATATTCTCTTTTCCGTTCAAAGTATAATAAAAAAGTGTCGGGCATTCTAATGTGATATTAACATCAGCACCATAGGGAATGGCAAAACGAGCTAAATGTATATCATCAGTTTGAACAGCGCGGCATAATAATTCACTACTGAATTTTTTTTGTTTTTCAGCATTTAATCCTTTTTGTATAACAAAATGTGCGGCCTCAAAATTATCTGCCTTATAAGCTTGATAAAATAAAGATTTTAACCTATCAAAACCCAACCTGTTGGATTGTAATAACAAAAACTCCAATCGTGCTAAATTGTTGTCTTGAACTGCCTGATTGATTTGACGGCTGATATCTTTTATTTCTTGATTATTCCGTTTAAAAGGCTCTGTTTCACAAGAACTCAATTCTGCATTCAACCCTTCCATCATCATTTGAGGCGTTTTTGTTGCATCTCGCATTAGATGGGATAAAAATTCCCGTACAAACTGATTAATTTGTTCTTTATCGGCACTACTCTGCTCACTGTATGCTTTGTGGTATAGAGTCGTTAATTTTGTAACAGATTGCATAAATTCCAAACGGGACAAATATTCGGCTTTGTCCTGAAATGCATAATACAAACTTTTTTTAAATGCCGTTACACACATATAATCACCTATCGTATTCTGCTCAATAATTTTTGTACAATACGATGTGTCATAGAACCTGCATTTGCTTTTCTTAAACAGTAATAAAGATTGAGTTTAAAATCTTGCAACATATTATCGCCCTCTTTTTATGTTGTTGTTTATTTATTATACATTATGTTTGATATTTGTCAATATTTACACATCAGGAACAGTTATATTTTATTTTACAATTAAACGAATAATTTGTTAAATTATGCTTGCATTTATGAAAAAGAGTTGTATAATGAAGCCTATGATGAAATTGAAGTACATTTTAACCATTTGTGTTTGTTGTTCTGCCTATGCTGTTGCATCGGCTGACAGCTTTTTATTGGAAGAACAAATTGTACCTACTGTCAGTACAAAATGCAAAATTATTTATTTAACGGAAAAAAACACACGAGGTTGGCGCGCTCAAACCGATCGTGATGAATGTGATGAAACACAATTTTTAAACGGTTATCATCGCATTACCATGTTAAACGGATTCGGTAAACCCGTTGAAAATTTATATGGTTATTTTTCAAACGGTTATTGGACAGGCAACGCCCATGTTAAAGATGTTGTGTTTAATCGTTTTTCAGATGAATTAGGCATTCAAAAAGCAACATTTCCTATCTACACGGATGTTAAAAACAAAATTCGCTTTATTGCTCAAATGAGCACACAAAAAACAACTGCTGGTATGTATCCGGCATTTAAGGTCTGTGAACCGTTTCGTATTTTAGGTATTGTTGAAGATTTTTCCGTTTTGGATAAACCTCAGGTTTTACAATCTATTTTCAGAACTTTGGAACAGGAAACACGCCGTTTCTGTCCGACCGAAAAAGAAGTTATGCTATTTTTCAGTCAATCTGAAAAGCCCAATCAGGAAGATGTAAAAGTTTTTGTCAATATGGATTTGGTAACGCATCGACATAAAATTCTGCGGGCAGAAGAAGAAACAAAAAAATTATCCGAAGAAGTTATTTTAATTCCAAGTACACAATTTAAACAAAAAGACGGAACAGAATCAAATCAGGAAGTTCGGACATTTACGATGAAACAATCTGATGTTAAAGATGTTTCAGATGATGAAATTGAAGATGAAGAAGAATTGTTATCTGATGACATTTCCGATTTAGATTTAACCAATATACCAGGTGAACCATCAGTTGAAAAAAAAGAAACAGATACCCTTAAACAAAAGAAACAAGACGAAGAAAAGGCTTTGACCGAAAAAATCAATCGTGAAATTGAAGAACTGACCAAACAGGAAAAAGAAAAAACTGAACCTGTTAAAAAGAATTTTAATAAAAAAGCCGTTCAAATTCCCGCCCGTCGCATTATTCCCGCCGGCGGAAAACCTTTTATTCCGGCTGAACCGAAAAATATTGTTAAACAATTGCCAACCGATAAAGTTTCATCTTATTTTGATACAACTAAACGTGCTGAAAATTTTTCACAACATACGCACAATCAAAATGACAAGAAAAAATCTTATCTGAAACCGTTCCAACCAAATAACGAACCGGAAAAAATATCGCTTGATACTGATACAATTATTGATGTTTCCAACAAAAATATGTCTTTAAGCAAAGTTATGTTATTGGCAAGAACCGCTGATTTACCTGTTTTAGCTCAAACAGCCGTCCATATCGGTACCGTTGATAAAGACGGTTCGGGCTTTATTGATTATCCGACTGCTCTTATCATTGAAAGCGGTTCACCTCAACAGGCCGGTTGGCACTTTATATCAGGATATTTTCAATCCAAAGAGGCTTCCGGTCGCAAAACTAACGACAACAGAGGAACTGTTCGGATAAGAGAAGCAACACCTTGTGAAAATGAGTATTGTCAGGATACAAAATGAACAAATCAAATAAAATTTTTTATATCTGTCTCGCCGTTATTGTTTTATTAGGAATAACCGGTTGGCTTTATCAAAAATTAGCCACACAAAAAGCGTATAACACCTTTTTAAAAGAATTCAGTATACAATCGGAAGATATAGCTTATCGTTCAAAGTCTACCTCTTTTGGCGGAAAAGGTCTTGTATTTTATCAAGCACAGTTAACACCTTTTAATATCGTCCACAAAATTGACAAACTCATTATCAGACGGAATGAAAACAACGTTGTTGTTCAAATGAACGGCTTAACACTTAACATTCCTGAAACACTTAAAGAATATTATGGTAACGGCATTGTCAATGCTGTTGATAGTTATATACCGTTTGAAGATGCCTTAAATAAACCTTTAATATCATTAGGTTTAATGGGATATGACACAGTTAAAGGTGATGTTGTTTTTGTTTTCAATCCTTCCGAACAACCGATGTTGGTTAATGCACAGATTAAATTGCCCGAATTGGCTGATATTCAACTATCATTTCCCATTCAGCAACAACGCAAAAAAACATTTAGCAAAAATTTACTTCACAGTGCCAAAGGAAATGTATCGGAATTAGCAATTACTTTGTTGGATACGGGGTTATTCAAAAAATATGCTGATTATTTAACTCAAACAGGTGATGAAACAGCACAGGCATTTGCCGAAGAATTAGTCCGTCATGATGATTTTACACGCCGTGTTTCATTCCATACACCAGTTGATTTATCTCAATTCTATGCACCGGACACAGTACGGTAATACATTGAATATAAATAATAATTCAAAAGCTTGCCCTATTTGGTGCAAGCTTTTTTATGTGCTAAAATTTTCTGTTTAACCGATATTTTTATTGTTTCTTCCATTATTGTTTTTGATGTCTATCGGAGAACCATTTTTGAAATAAATTTTGGGTTTTAGGTTTATATTGTTCAAGTGTCTGAATGATATTTTCCCATGTTTCCTCGGTCTGATTATCTTTCCACATCATCTCATTCATACAACAAATATGTGCCTTTGCTATTGGTGTTAAACCATTATTATTCAGTTCCATAGGGTTAGCTCCGAGTTCACACAATAATTTACATAAAGCACCATCACCTTCTAACACGGCAACCATTAACGGTGTATTACCTTCTTTATTTTGAATATTCGGATTACCGCCGTTTTGAAGAACATCTTTCATATAAGAAGTTTTGTACATATCCATAAGAGTATGCAAAGGTGTCTGTTGATTATTGTTTTTTGCATTAACCGGCACATTATTTTGAACCAACAAATCAACCAATCCTTCCACATAATCTGGTTTTTCACTTAATAAATGAAGTAAAGTATTGCCTTTATCATCTGTTTTTGATAAATCACACCCTGCTCTTACCAGTAATTCAAAAGTATCTTTATTTTTAATATGATGAATTAATCCAAATGCAATATTCGGATTATCTGCTATCATATCTTTTACCAAATCCAGTATGCAATCTTGAGCCGATTTTTCACTGTCTTGTTGTATAGATTTAAGCATATTTTTAACGTAATCCTGCACTTCTTTTTCATGAGCAGGTAAACAAGAGGCATTCATTTTATCTTTACCAAGATACTGTCTTAACGTTGTCAAAATTGTTTGCATTAATTTAATGCGATTTGTTTCAACCGGATTAATATTCATCAATAATTCTTGTTGAAAATAGGGTTTTAAACGAATAGTCATTATGACTTTCTCCTTCTGTTAATTTTTTTCATTTGATTGACGTATGATTCGCATAGCCACCGGATTTCTGTCTTTAAACAATTTTGGTGCATTTTGTAAAGCTTTGATAATTTTATATTTTGGTTTGCTTAATGGTGTTGTGTCCACTGTATCTGTATATTGTTTTAAATAACGCCCATAGGCACAACGCAAATGCAAATTATCCATACCCAACATAATTGCCAACGCATTTTTTAGCAGATATTTTTGTATATTTTCAGGCGTATTTTCTTCATTTGTTAAACGGATAAGTCCATGTTTAAACATTTGTCTGTAAAAACGATATTTCTTTCCAACAGTTGAGGGTTGTGCGTAAAACAGTTGAGGAAATTTAAGACCGGCTCTAACAACATCGGATTTGGAACAACCGAATAAATGTGCCGTTTGAGTTACATTTTTATTCAAATATTCCGGCAACAAATAAAATAACGTGGGTTGTTTTAAATAAGCCGTTGTTAATTCACGAGACGTTACATTTAACAATTGACAGGTTTTTAACATGTTTTCTGTTAAAGATTGCGGATTACGTGCAAATAATTGTGGTTGTTTCATCCCTGCCGTAATAAAATCTCTCGGTTCAATATCAAGTATTTTTGATATATTCTCGACATTCTGACAAATGGTTTGCGGTAACAAGGATGCCATCTGCGGATACAAACGCATCACAACCTCAATGTATTTATCCTTATCAACTTGCAACAATTCTGCTTGTCTTGTAAGATTCGATGCAAGTTTTGTCGGCTGAAACGATAATAATTGCCCATAACGAAGTGTTCCTTTTAAAATAGCAGTCTTTGAAACGCCTGTTAATTCAGATAATTGTGTTAGATGATTTTGAATATCAGTCATATTTTGAAAAATCAAAAAAGGATTTTTATCTAACACCTTAAAAAAGTCTTTTTTTGTTAATCCGTTATCCTGATAAAACGTAATATATGCTTTTAAGCGATTATGAAAATCAACAGGTGTTAATTTTTCAAAGGGTGTTTTAACATGTGCTGTATAAGCTTTTAGCAGTTTTTGAAAAACGTTTTTCGGACATCCATTTTCAACAAATACATCTTTAATTTTTAATACATTATCCATTACACTCAACCTTTGCATTTACTATTATTTATTAATCGCATAGCCACCGGATTACGTTTTTTAAAATCATCAGGAGCAGTTTTTAAAGCTGTTATAACCTGCTCTTTTGACTTGTCAAAAGCTTGTATACCGGCAATACCTGTTGTTTCACAAATCAATCGGGCATAAGCACAACGTAAATGTAAATTATCCATACCAAACATCATTTTTGCCGGTGCTTTTAATAAACGTTGTACAAATTTGTCATCCGAATTATCGCCTGAAACGGCAAGTAATCCTTTTCTGTGCATTTGACGGTAAAAATTGATTTTTTGATATTGATGATGCGGATTAGTATAAAACAATGCAGGGTGTTTTAATGCTGATTGGACATATCTGTCTTTATCAATACCAGTTAAGCGACATACTTCTTCAATATTATGGTTGATTGTTTCGGGTTTTTGATAAATGAGTGTCGGCGTTGTTAAAACGGCTTTTGTCATACAACTTTTAGGAACGTTTAATAATGTTGACATTCCTTCAATATTAGCATTTAACGTTTCTGGTTTTAAGCACAAAATAGCTCCACATTTTAAACCTGTTTTAATGAGTGTATCTGTCGGCACATCTAATAATTCACTTAATTGTTTGACATTGTGAACTAATGTATCCCCTTTTTGGTAAAGTACATTCGGAACCTTCATCCCCAATTTTGCTAAATCCGAAACAGAGACATTTAAGCTTTTCGCTGTTGTTTTAAGATTTTGGACAATAAATTCGGACGATAAATACAATAAGGCGGGTTGACGTTTAACCGGATATTTCAGCGTCATTTCTACGCTTGTATTTAAAATTTTAGCCAACGCTTTTACATTTTTAACAATCAAATCAGTTGACATACATAAAACAGTTGGTGCTTGCAAACCCATTGCATAAAAATCCTTAGGAGAAACAGATAATTTTTTAGAAAGCACTTCGGCCTTTTCCTGAATGGTATCGGGCGTATAACAAAAAAGAGAGGGTTGTTTTAAGGCAATTTTGACAAACTTCTGAGGGGTTGTTTTAAGTATATCCGCCAATTCATGAATGTTTTGTGTCAATTTATCTGCACGCAAGGTAAACAGTTGTGGCATTTTAACGCCCAATTCAATAAATTTGTCAATAGATAAACCAAATACTTTAGCATTGTCATAAATACGTTGACGAATGGTATCTTGATTTTGAAAGTAAAATACACCGTTTTTGCTGAAACAACTGTCAATATCGTCTTGACTTAAACCCAAATCTGTTAAATTAGCAATAATACCATCTAAACGCCGTTCCACATTTGCCAAATTAATGGTTGCAAACGGTATGTTGGTATATTTTTGATAGTAAGTAAGCATTTTATCAAATGCTGTTGCACTTAATCCTTTTTTTAAAAAGATATTCTTTACTTTTTCTGCCGTTTCTTCGCTAATTGTTTTTGTCATTTTCCCCTGCTTTTTTACATAAATAAATTTTAAACCCCGTTGATTAATATAGCATACAACAAGGTTTTGTTTTTGTCAACAAAAAAGTACAAAATTTAAAGAGCGATAATTTAGATTAAAGTTTTTTCAAAAAATCAAGAAACGTTCCATATTTTAATCTCAACAAACTCGGATAATTATCATATAAAAAATCAAAATGTTTAAACCATTTTTTTTCTACACCCATATATGTAATATATGGTAAAACTTTTAAACCGTATTTTGTATCATTCAGATAAATTTGTTTTATTAAATTTATATCTTTACGCTTGATAACATCATTAATAAACAAAATAAATGCTTTCGTTTGTAAATTTAAATTTTTATGTTGTATAAAGTAGAAATAACCTTTATATTGCAAAAACCATAAATTTAAAAAAATGAAAACCACGGTAAAAATATCAAATATTTTTATACTTTTAAAAAAATAATCAATTGAAAAAGATGACGGTTTTGAAGCTAAAATTAACAAAAATAGTAGAAAAAAAACAAAAACAACCCAAATAAGCGTATATAAAAAATTTTCTTTCATTTGAGAAATACTTATCATATAGATAATTCCAGCGATAATAAGCATTATCGGACCCCCTATAATCGCTATTAAATAAAGAGGCAATATCATGGTCAAATACGTACAAAACGTGTTTTTTAAATCAGTTAAGCATTGTTGATTCGGCATAAACCATTTTTTTAACATTTGAAATTTTGACTTTTTTGTTTCTTTTGTTTTTTTTGAATTTTCAGATTGTACAACTTCTTCATAATATGCAAAAGAATCCCCATTCACAAACGGACGAAAACAACGAACGGCATTTTTCTTTTTAAATGTTTGTTTAAACCAAGATTGAATAGCTTTATGAGGACCATCATAATCTTTCAACTTAATCATATAATATGATTTTCCTTTTTCTTCTATACACAAATACCCCTGCTCTGCCAATAAAAACAACCAAGCATCTGCCTTGCCGAGGTGTTTTTTACCCCAATCTTTATCATCGGGTAAATAATTTCCATTTATCATTAAATGTGCCGGAAAAGTATTTTTTTTGATATAACGATATGTACCATATGCAATAACAATTACAACAGTGCAATCCATAATCACTTTTGGTATTGTATCTAATTGAATTAATGATAATATCGGTACCATTAATATCGGGCCTAAAAATATCAGTGCCAATAAGGGTAAGTATACAAACATAACCAAAAATATTCCAAAAACACCCAATAAGAAATCTTTAATGATGTCAAGAAACATTTATTCCTCCATTAATTATCAGTTGTTTCCATATTCCAACCGAATATACCTTCCTGACTTTTAAACAATTCTAAAAATTTTTTTAAATCAGCAGCTTCACCCGTAAACCAATGTGGCGTTTCTTTATATAAGAAATCGTATTGTTTCAACCATTCTTGTACTGTTATTACCCCGATAACATGAACATAAGGTAAAATTTTATAACCATACTCTTTATCTAAAATTTGTTCTTCTTCCAAGACTTTTCTTTGATTGCTTTGTAAAGCATTAAAAATAAATTCTCGTAAAGATTTTAATTCCGGTGATAATTTATCACCCAGAGCAATTTTTTGAATAGGCAACAAATTAAATATGATGATTAAAACACCCAAAATAAGAGTTAATATTTTTGAATGGAAGTTTAACTGTATCATATTATCAATAAAATCCATTAACTCTTTGCCATATAGAGCATACATGATACCAAACAAAACACTTTGAGTAATAACCCATGATGCAAGATTTTTAAAACGGAAGTAAACATTACGCACAAATGAAAGAGCAACAACATACAGCCACAAGCCCAATCCGCCATATGTTAAAGTTGCATAATAGCCTCCTGAAAAATAACAAGTACTCACGATAAAATATTTATATAGCGTATACATCATAAAATCATTCATACTTTTACTGTCAAACATCGTCTGGGATATCTGCTTATAAAATTTATAAACTTTTGAATTATTAGATATTTTATTAATATTGAGAGTATTTCCTTCGGCAAATAATGCTTTCATTAAACAACCTTTTTTATCCTCACTGTCATAATCTCGTTTTTTGAATAATATAATATCTTTACCTTCCGTCAATACCTGAATGTACCCCGTATTTGCTAAATCAAGAATAAAAGCATCTAAATCTCTCTCTTCGCAAATACCCGCCATTTCTATCAAAGAATAATTTGGTAAAAGTTTAGGCGATGGTTGAGGTGTAGATTTTTTATATTGTATAAAAAAATGTAACCAAATAAGCGTCGTTATACCACAAACAAAAACAGCGAAAATTTGTCCGACAGTCAAACCATCCGTTAATATTTGTTGTTTTTCCTTTAGTGATGAAACAGTATTCCAAGCATAATACACTGAGATAAAAACAAAGATGAAAGCAAGTACAACCGTCGGTTTTTTCTTTGCTTTATTCATGATATCTTTAAATTGATTGATAAAATTTTCTTCGCTCATAATCTCAATACCTTTTTATTTATTAACACCTTTATAAAATGATAAAATACGAACAATGCCACCTAAATCCGTATACATATCACCTAAAACCCAATGATTTTGTGTCATAATGGATACAACATCGTTTTCTTGCCCCTGCCCGATTTCAAAAAACACATAACCGTTGGGCTTCAATATAGTCGCCAAACAAACACTTAACCGGCGATAAGGATTTAATCCATCCACACCACCGTCAAGAGCCGTTATCGGATCGTATAACTTAACGGCATTATCAAGAGTTTCAATATCTTTTGTCGGAATATAGGGCGGATTGGAAATAATAATATCATACGTTTCCAAACCATCCGTAAAATCATCGGAAAACATATCTTTATGCAAAAAATTCGCACGATGGTAAATATCATTCTTTTGAGCGACAACTAATGCCTTTTCTGATATATCAACACCTGTTCCCTTCGAGTTGGGATATTCGTCAAGCAAAGTTAATAACAAACATCCGCTTCCCGTTCCTATATCCAATATATTATAATAGGCATTTTTGTCCGTAAATGACTTTAAAACGGCATCAATTAAGGTTTCTGAATCAGGGCGTGGGTCTAACACATCTGTATTAACATAAAAATCACGTTTCCAAAAACCTCTTTGACCGATAATTTTTGAAACAGGCTCACCTTGTTGACGACGATTTATAAAATCATTAATCTGTTCTTGTGTCGGATTAGGAACAACATCGCAAAAAAATTGCGAATCTAACCGTGGTGTTTCACTTATACCTCGTAATAAATTCGCAATTTGTTCAATAATAGTCATTTTGATACGTTTATTTCACTTACAAACCGTCAATTTCTGACAATTGTTGCATTTGATCTTCTGTTGTCAAGGCATCAATAAAGTCATCCAAACCAACTCCATCCATCAATTCGGTTAACTGATATGATGTTTTATTAATACGGTGATCGGTTACACGTCCTTGCGGGAAGTTATATGTTCTGATACGTTCGGAACGGTCGCCTGAACCAACTTGATTTTTACGGTTTTGAGAACGTTCTTTATCTAATGCCTGACGTTGCATATCGTACAATGCTGTTCTCAAACGCATCATAGCCCGTTCTCTGTTTTTAAATTGTGAACGATCTTCTTGTGATTCAACAGCAATACCTGTCGGTTTATGAACAATACGAATGGCACTATCTGTCTTATTAACGTGTTGTCCACCGGCACCAGATGCACGACATGTCGTGATTTCTAAATCTGCTTCATTAATTTGAACGTCAACTTCCTGTGCTTCCGGCAAAACGGCAACCGTTGCAGCTGATGTATGCACACGACCGCCTGATTCCGTTTCAGGAACACGTTGAACCCGATGAGCACCTGATTCATATTTTAAACGGGCAAATACAGAACGACCTGAAATTTGAGCAACGGCTTCTTTGTATCCGCCTAATCCTGTTTCATTAAGAGATAACACTTCAAACGTCCAACCTTTCATAGAGGCATAACGTTCATACATACGGAACAATTCTGCTCCGAACAAAGCAGCTTCCTCCCCACCTGTACCGGCACGCACTTCCAAAATAACGTTTCTGTCATCTGCTTCATCTTTGGGCAACAACAAAATTTGAATTTCACGTTCTGTTTGTGGAATTTGCTCTTTTAACGCATAAAATTCTTCCTGAGCCATTTCACGCATTTCTGAATCAATATCATTATCAGTCATCATCAATTCGGCATCAGCTAAATCAGCTAACATTTTTTTATATTGAATGCCGACAGTTTTAATTTCTTCCAACTGATTTAATTCTTTTGATAATTTAACAAATTCCTCTCCGCTGGGACCTTGAGCCAACAAAGCAGTCAATTCTTCGTAACGGGCAATAATCGGATCCAATTTTTGCTCAAAATTCATCTTCTCAACTCCATATTTAATTTATTTATTTTCAAATGTTTCCGGTTTTAATATAATGTTATTTTTAACGGTTTCTTTCTCTGACATAATCCCTTTTGGCATTCCATTAATATAAACAAACAAGGCTCTTGCATTACCGGTACGCATCGTTAAATCTGTTTCAGAGGGTGGTACAAAATAAGCATCACCACGCATTAAAACCTGATCAAAAACAAGGGTATCATTTTCTTTAACATCTAACCAAACTCTGTCTTTAGCGACCAAAACAACGGGGGTTTCCAAGGTGGGTGTTCCATAGAGTGTCCCTGTAATATCAGAAAATTTTGATTTAACTTGTTCTTCTAATGTCGGCACATATTCTGTTACAACATCCTGCATATCAGAAATAGTATCTATTCTATCCGATACGGTAATTTCTGTTTCAATAAAAGCTGTAACAATCGGTTGTTCCGTTTTTATATCAATAGCAGGAGTTCTCGTTTGTGGTTGTGTTGACAAAAAGGATAAATTTCCTTGTTGAGTAAAAAACAAAACACCAATCACGATTATTAAAATCAAAATAACAGCTGAAACAACAGTTGTTTTTTGAGGTAAAACATCTTTTTCAGCTTTTGTAGGCAACTGCCCGTTCAACTCTTTTTTAACAATCTGTTCTTTATATTTTTGAACAACCTTATCACCATTCAGACCTAAATAATTACCATACGAGCGTAAAAAACCAACGCCGTATACTTCGGCCGGAAACACGCTGTAATCGTTATTTTCCAAGGCTTCCACAAAAGACGGACGAATATTTAACGCTCTTGACACCGTTTCAATATCAACCCCCTTTTTTTGGCGTTCACGGCGTAATTCATCACCTAATGTATCAAACAATGTCCGTTCTTCAACCATTTTATCTTGACTTTTTTTTGTTTCCATAACAAACCTCTTTCAGTTATCATAAAACCGTTATAACGTATTCTTACATAAATGTAAACAACAAATTCAGATAAACTAAAAAGAAAACAATGATACCTGCCAAACCAAGTGCCGGACCAAAAGCATCTGCCCGTTTTTTCTTAATCATAACCGTAATTGCAAAAAACACAAATGACAATACAACGGCTATATTTAAAGCAAATGCCCCAAACCAAGCTCCGAATGCTGTCAGCATTTTAACATCCCCTGCCCCAAATTCGCATTTTTTGAAAAAATACATTAACAAAACAGAAATCGTTGATAACGCATAACCAAACCAAGCTCCAACCAGTTTTGCTTCAAAAGACAAATTGGGTGTTTCAACATAAAATGCCGATGTCAATCCCAACAACATCAACGGAATGGTAAAAAAGTCGGGTAATAAATAATATTGATGATCAACAGCCATTAACATACCGACAATGTAAAAGAAGGCACAGGCAAAATAAAACATATCAGTTGGAAACAACAAATATGAAGCACCAAACAAGGCAGCCATAACGATTGACCAACCAAATGAAAAATAAGCCATTTTTTTCCATTTATTCATTAATTGTTTTTGACGTTCGGGATTATTTGTTTTCGGGAAACGAGGCTTATGCCACAACGTTGCAATCACCATTCCAGGATCTGCTGGCAACACTTTACCAAAACGGCTTGCCGTTACAGGTATACTTAATCCTAAAAAAAATCCGATAATTAATGTTAATATCATGGTGTGTCCTCTACTTACTTTATTCTGTTTCTAAATCTGATATTTTTTGAGCTTCTTCCTGTTTTAATTCAATTTCCAATCGTCTTTTGAATTTTTCAAAACCAGCCAAAATCAAATCACAAATCTGTTCAGGAGTTTTATCTGATGTGTCAACAACATAATCAAAATTATAATCATTGTCAATATCTACATGATAAATACGTTTAAATCGCTCTACTTCCAATGCCCGACGGGATAGTAATGCATCAACAGCATCTTGTACAACAGTATATTTTTGCTCTCCGCTCCGTTGCGTATCATTAAAAATACGTTCACCGGCAACATGTGTATCTACATTTAACTTTACTTTAAATGAGGACGGGATAAAATGAAATGCCATACGGGAATCAACAATATAATCTTTTCCGTTTAACGGCAAATCATAGAATACACTGTCAATTTCTTTATCAATATTAGGATTGGTTTTGCACATTTCGTTTAATTCTAACGTGGTAACACCATAACGTGCTGCAATTTCACGTTGGACATTGCCTGTAGAATAAAATGTATACCCTAAACGAGAGGCTAACATTTTACCGATGGTTGATTTTCCACTGCCTAATTGACCGGATAACGTAATAATATATGCCATTATATAACTCCTTTTGTTTATGCTTATGATATTAATTTTTACACAAAGGTCAACCTTTTTTTGTGGTTTTGTTCATTTTATCTGACTTATCGTTGAAAAAAACGGGCTTTTAAACGCTCAAAGAAATTTAATCCGACATTTTTATCCGTAGAAGATTCCAAAATGTTTAACTGTTTACGCATATATTTTTCAAAACGAGCATAATCTGTCAACATAACGGGACCATCATTATTCAAATGATGTACATTCGGACAAAAACAAAAACTGCCACCGATTAATTCTTTCACTTTGGAAAAAACAGTTTTTTCCAACAGTGGATTATTGCGGACAGCATGTGATACCGTTTGAACATTTGAACAAATTAACTCTTTAAGTTTGCTGTTATTTGAAACACTTAAATCAATCTTTTCAAGTTTTGAAAGAAGTAATTTTTCTAGACTGGGACAATAACAAATACACTCACGAGCCATTACTTTCAATTCAGGAACCTGTAAATCAATTAATGATTTTAAATATGAAACTGTCTCCGTTTGAAACAACTGACACTTATCTAAACGGACTCGTTTTAATTGAGGACATCTTGTAACCGAATGGCGTGGTAAACATGTTAATTGTGAAGCTGAAAACGTTTCAATAGTCATTTCATATCTTAAAAATTCAGCCTCCACCTGTTTTGTCGTTTCTAAATGCAAAGAAATAATATTACCGTCTTTGAGTTCCAATATTTGAACATCATCAGCATACAAACATTTATTTTGTTTTTCATTCAGACGAACTGTTAAATTTTTACCATTCACCTCATTTTGAATAGCTTTTAATAAAGCATATCCTTGACTTTTAGGTGCATGTTTAGCAATATCAATGACTTTTCTGTTTTTTAAATCAATAATAAAATCACCGACTGATACTTGTGAATCTTTGTCAATATCATAAATTTGATTATCTTTTACATAAAAACCGTTTCCAAAATAAACACCGTTTGATTCTTTGTTCACTTTAATCAACTGATTGTTTCTGAGAATAAAACCACCGGGAACTCTCACATTTTGAGCAACAAAATCCACATCAAAATAACGGCGTAATGATTCACCTAAACCGACAATAATATTATCCGGATTGCCGTAAAACGTATTATCACAATTCATTACACGACTGTTATACCGATTAGTAATAAAAACTGAACCGCCTGTTTTCAACAATTGTATGGTTATCACACTCCGGCCGTATTCATCTTCACGTTCAGGATAGGGAAAATCATCTCGGTTGAGTTGAAGTGCATTTTCTTTAACGGCAAAAATAATATGATATAACGCCAACCGATGTTTATCTCTCAATGTGCAGATTTCTTCGTGGGGAGCAAAATAGTGTTTTAAAGCCGTCTTATCTTTTTCCGATTGCAATAAAAAAGCATCATATCCGGCTTTTTTAAGTAATTCAAATGGCGTTTCTGATATTTGTTGAGTACTGATTTGAATTTGTTTTAAAGAGGACAACCAATTGAGTATATCTGATGCATCACGACCGGCATATTGAACAATGGAAACAATATGAGGCACTTCAAAAATACCGTTATCATAATCCCGAATTTGTCGGGCAAAAGCTTCACCGTTCTGTTTTTTGATTTGCTCATAAACAGATTTTTCTTTTTTGCCTTTTTGACCTGTTTTTTGTTTTTTTTCCACCATTTTTAAGGACACACTCATATTATTTTAAATCAATTATATCGGACGAACCTCATCGGTTGTTCTGATAATTTTACTTCCTGTATCATCATAAAAATCAATCCGATAAGTGTTCTTTTCTTTTGCCCCCTTAATCGGACCCGTTTCCACTTGGGCAATTTTATGTGTATCCGGTTTATATAAAGTCGTTCGTGTAGATCCATCACTTAAATCTTCAATCATTTTAGTAACGGCTTGACCGTTTGCCGCATAAAACGAAATACGGCTTAATCCCCTGACATCTTGTTCTATCAGTTGTGCCGGTGTTATCCCATCCGGACGGTACAACGTTGTATAAATATTTCCGCTTGCATGGTATAAAGTTGTACGTTCAATGGTTTGTCCGTCTTGACGATAAACATGTTCGTTTTCACTGCCGTCCGGTAATAATTCTTTATCCCGTATCAATGTTTTACCATCTTTTTGATAAACTTTTGTATTTACAGCTGTTTCAATGGTTATGGATTGAACTGTGTAACCGTCAGAATTAAATTTGGTTATTATTGTTTTGTCTTTCAATTTTTCAATAATCGTCAATTTTAACTGACGTTGTACATCAAAATATCGGGTTGTCCGTTCCCCGTTCGGGATATCTTCAGTAATGGAAACCGTACCATCCGGTAATAATTGCATTTTGCGTGTCATATCTGCCTACTTTATATTAGAAGCAAATCCCCACCTGTACGATGGGGATTTCAAAGTGTTTATTGTTTGTTTAACAACACAATTTCAACACGTCTGTTTTGCTCTCTGCCGGCGGCCGTTGAATTGGAAGCAATCGGATTGCGAGAACCGGCACCTTCCGTAACAATACGGTCAGCTGATACACCTTGTAAACGCAAATAATTAGCAACAGCATTGGCACGTTGTAATGATAAAGAATTGTTTAAAGCAGCAGAACCCGTACTGTCTGTGTAACCTGTAATTTGAACCATTGTTTTATTGTATTCTGTAATAACTTTAGCAATAGAATTCAATGTCGGTTGGAAACCTGGTTGAATAGCGTATTCATTTGTTCCAAATGTAATATTGCCTGGCATAATCAAATAAACTTTTCCGTCTTGAACAGCAACCTGAACACCTGTTCCAACCAATTCTTCACGTAATCTTTTGGCTTGAACGTCCATGTAAGCACCAGTTCCGGCACCTACCAAAGCACCAGCTCCGGCTCCGATTAAAGCACCTTTTTTACCACCGATTAAAGCACCGACACCTGCTCCGGCTACGGCACCGATACCCGTACCCCATGTTGTTTTGCCGACTTGACTTTCACCTGTATACGGATTAGTGGCACAAGCCCCTAAAAATGAACACATAACAACTGTTAAAATAAGTTTTTTCATTGTTTTACTCCTTGTTTATTCTGTTAAATCATACTGTATAATTCTTGTTTTAATTGTTGACGCAACGAATCAATGGCAATCAAACCTTTGCTGCCTGATAAACCGTTTTCTTGCGTATTGCTCGGCAAATGCCAAAACATCCACCCATTACACGATTCCACGCCTTGCAACTTTGCTCCCAATCTATGAATAGAGCCTTTTTCGCTACCTGTTTGTAATGAACCATCTGCCTGAACAACAGCACAATAACGCCGTTTGGCATCAAATAATTTTTGACCCGGTTTTAACAAGCCATGCTCTACAACAGACCCAAACGGTATGCGTGGTTCATTTTTCTTGGTTGTATATGGCTCATAAATTGTATCGTCAATAATATCTGAAATAGCATCCAAGCGTTTTTGTGCCTGCTCAATATATGTTTTCTCCCGCTCAATACCAATGTATTTCCGACCGAGTTTTTTGGCAACGGCACCTGTTGTTCCCGTACCGAAGAATGGGTCTAAAATCACATCACCGGGGTTGGTTGAGGCTAAAATAATCCGATATAACAAACTTTCGGGTTTTTGTGTTGAATGCACTTTTTTACCATTAGCATCTTTTAAACGTTCCGGTCCGCTACAAATCGGCAAATGCCAATCCGAACGCATTTGTGTGTCGTCATTAAATGCTTTCATACTTTCGTAATTAAACGTATATTTTGATTTATCACTTTTGGCACACCAAATAAGTGTTTCGTGTGCATTGGTAAAGCGTGTTCCTTTAAAATTCGGCATCGGATTTGTTTTAACCCAAACAATATCGTTCAACATCCAAAAATTTAAATTTTGTAATTGATACCCGACCCGAAAAATATTATGATACGAACCGATAACCCACAATGTACCATCATCTTTTAAAATACGACGGGCTTCACTTAACCATGCTTTTGTAAACGCATCATATGCTTCAAAATTACTGAATTTATCCCACGCATCATCAACGGCACTCACTTTGGAAGAATCAGGACGTAACAAATCGCCCCCTAATTGCATAAAATATGGCGGATCGGCAAAAATAACATCTACGCACTTATCTGGTAAAGTCCGCATCATTTCAATACTATCACCTTGTAATATGCAATTTGTCTGTATCATTTTTTTTCCTTTCCGCTCCAAAACAGCATTCATTGTAACGAACAATGGTAATCAAATTCTTAACAACATCATCTTTTTTTGAATTCTGATTCATTTTTTTGATTTTGGCTTGTCTTTTATGGATTTTTTATATAAATCCTGATTTGTTTTTATTGATTGGACGGGAATATTATCTTTGTTTTGCTCCGTAAGAGTATTATGAGCTGACAACATCCGTTCATTTTGCATATGAATAGATGTAAATCCACGTTTAGGATTTTTAATGACTCGGGGCGGATAAATTAAATAGGCTACATCTTCCGCCATTTGAAAAGCTGATGATTTCGTCTGCGACCAAATATCTTTAAACAAACGAATGGTTTTAAGGTCTAACTGACGTAATTCTTCTTTGGCTGCCTCTATGGCAACATCTAAAACAGTATCGTGATATTCTTGTGCCTGTAACACATTTGCATCCTCTTGCATTTGATTTTGTGTTTCAGCGTATGATTTTACCCCTGTGCCAACAAATGTTTTTCCCATATCATTCAATTCATTATCGGCAAATTGGCGGTTTCTGTCATCAAATGATAGTAAAAGCATATAAAATAACAAACAAAAAACAACAATATAAACAACAAATTTCATTATCCCCTCCCTCTCAAGCATTGTTTATCTGAGCGATATTTTTTATCAAACAAAAAATTACCTTTAAAACAAAAAGATGTTATGGTTGGATAAAAAGCTAAAAACATATTCTTTTTAGGCAAAACAAGTGGTGCTTTTTGTAAAACTTCCTGTATCAGCCGAATGTTTAATTTGTCACCCTCTCTTAATTTATCATCCGGATTTGGAAATTCAAAATAAACCGTTAATTCAGATTTTGAACTATCCGGATTACTCTCAGCCGATTTAAAAACACCTGTATAAATACAAGGTGGATTTTCACTAACAACCAGTTGTACCGTCATTAAGTTTTGTGTCTTATTCATTAACTCTTTATACAATATATCAGGTATATGACATTGAACAATGACAGATGACTTATTAACGATACGAAAAAGAGCTTTTCCAGCCGGTGAAACATAATTTTTAAGCGAAACATTCATTTGTATTATCAATCCTTTAACCGGTGCTTTGAGATTGGTATAAGTATAATTTTTAAACGCTTGTTCATATTTTGCCAACGCAACATTAACCCTTTTTTGTGCCAAAACACACGCTTCTTCTACTTTTTGACGTTCATCCGGCGGTAATTCCTCGTCTGTTTTATCATTCAGCCGTTGATAATATGCTTGTACCGCTTTCAAATGTTGTTTTGCCGATTGTAAATGCGCATAACTTGTTTCTTTGGCAACAATATATGGACGTTGTCCGATTTGAAGTAACCGTTCACCTGCTTCCACCATTTGTCCTCGTTTTACACACACTTTTTCAACAAATCCACTAATATAAGGTATTATTTCAATTTCTTCAGCAGGCTGAACAATACCGATAATCTGATGTATTTCATATGTTTTTTGATGTTTTTCAGATACGTTTATTTGATTATTTTTTCGTTTGATTTTTTTATAAATATATCTGCCATAAACAACCAAACAAAATCCACCAAACATAAAAATATATGTCATTGATTTTTCTCCGTTTTATCTTTATTTTTTCAAATAAGTTCCACTTTAGAAAAAATCAATTAAGATTTTGATTTTACAACAAAAAGTCTACAATAATGAAATATGAAATATTTATTGACAAATAAAATGCTTTATGATACGATTGATAATCAAAAAAGAAAGGAAAAGTCTAAATGACTGATATTACAATTCCAACAGAAAATGACGTGAAACTATACAAAGGCTTATCCATTGTAAGTCACACAGAAACATCAGGATATGCTATCGGAAGTGATTTAAGTTTTCTATTGGGTATTGCACCACATGGGTATATTAAAAATATAGAAGACCATTATAAAGACTATCCAAGTAAAACAGTTCCTTATTTACTCTCATCTGTTAGAAAAAACGGATATGATAATCAAACCTTTGCTGCTAATGCCTACTTTTGCGGGTATACTATTGATTTAAATGAAGATGCAAAAAAATATGGTATTCGTCCTATGACAGATAAATCCATTATTCCCCCTTCAATGGAAATAAAATCGTGTTTTAGCAAGCAATATAATTGTACAATTATTGAATATGGTTTTTATCCGCAAACTGCTGTTAATCCGAAAACAAATCCAGAAATTATTCAACAACTTAATGAAATGTATAAAAAAAAAGAAGGACGAACGGGAAATGTTTATACATTTAACAAACATCCTGTTGTTGATTCATACGGTTGTACTAATCCTGCCAGACGGTTTTCACCTTGGAAACATTTTGAATATGAATTAAACGGAAACCGTTATGTTCGGGTTCAATCAAAAGTGGACAATCGGTTTATTGGGAATCGTAAAAATCACAAATATTGGATTAAAGTTGAACCGATTGAATGGTTGTTAGATGAAGAAACCGGTAAAATGATTGCCAGACGGGCTTTATTGAGTGGTATTTCAATCGTCGCAACAAAAAACGGTTATGATGGTAATTTTAAACAATCACAATTATATCATTATCTCAATACGTATTTTGCGGAAGAAATGAACCAAAACAATCATTTATGCACATACAACAAAGACTTATTGATGTCAAATTTTCAACAAGATTTTGAAAAAGAGATTATTCTACCAAACGTATCAACGTATCAAGACAATCGAATTGGATTTTATAATGAAGTTTTTAAATATACCAAAAATTTTGCAAAACGAGTAGAGAATAATCAAGAAGAACAAAATACAATCATTATGTTTGCCAAAAATTTAGTTATTCAACTTACACGCAATCCTGAATTATCACTGACAGAAGCATTTCGTTTAACAACTCAAAAAACAAACGAACAAACAACACAAACAAAACAAACATATTCTGATATACGCAATTTTAATCCGGAAAGGTAAAAAAAATCAAAATGGCTGAAATACAAATACCTTCCGAACAAGATATATATGCTCTGCGTCATAAAACAGCTTCTCAATTAGCCGTTTTACCATCAGGAACCCATTTAAGCTTGTTTTTAGGGGCCTATTATAACCCACGATCCAAAGAGCCAATGTCTTACTTTCTTTCAACACCTGATAATAAAGGTTGGCCAAAAATTCAAGGGTCTAAATTGGTATTACATAAAATGGCTTTTGATAATGAAAGTATCCATGAAATCACCGATTATGAGGAAATGAAACAAATCGGTATACGCCCAATGATGAATAAAGCCGATATTCCCACACACATACAAACCCCGTCTTATTTTGACAAAGAATCTAACTGTCAGATTCTTGAATACGGATTTTATCCGCAAACGTGTATTAATTATAGTGGTGAAAATGACATTTCAAAACAATTAAATCAACTTTATAAAGCAAAAAAAGGGCTGACGGGTCGCTTTTATACGTTTAATTATCATTCACCGTTAAATAACAAGATGCAGTTTTATCCACGTGAATTTGATGAATATCAATTAGATGATAGTTATTATATCCGATTTCAACCCAATTTTCGGAATTATCCGCTTCGTATTTCAGAAATGCATCAATTTTGGATTAAAGTGGAACCGATTAAATGGTTATATAATCAAACAACCGGCAACTTAATTACCAAACAAATATTATTAGGCGGTATTGCTATACATAATAATCCGCTTATTGATTATTACGGAAAATTTCAATATACACAATTGCATCAATATCTGAACAAGTATTTTAACGAAGAAATCACACAACACTCTGAGCTGACACACTTAAAAGGATTATCTTTAACCGATTATAAAAATATGATTATTGAGCATTTTAAGGATAGTTCAAAAACAACGTATCAAGACAATCGGGTGCAATTTTATCAGGATTTTTTTGCAAAAACAAAGCAATTTACGCAACAAATTGAAGATAATCAGACTTTAACAAATGAAGTGAACAACTTTGCAAAAGAATTTGTCAGATATATGATGCGACACAATGATTTAACACCGTCATACGCCGTTTCTCAACTTAATCTAGAATTACAGGAAGATAAAGAAAAACAACCAAACCGTTATCCGCAAAAAATAACACGACAACGGTTTAAACCAACCTTTTGGCAATGGCTGGGTAAATATAATGGGATGTAATGGTTATGGAAATAACGCTTTTATCATTTAAAGACATTCAGATAACAACACTATTGCCTGTTTTTAGGCAACTAAAATATCTACACACAACGGCAACACCATTAGCTCAAATTCTGGGTGCTGATAATTTAGATTGCGGTATACTTTTTCATGCTGATATCACAGGCAAAAAACAACTTAAATTTCCTTATCTGATTCAGGATAACAACAATGGAAACTGTTGCTGTGAACTTTATTTATCCATGCCGATGATTCCTTGTTTTTTTACACACAAGTTCGGCATTCGTCCCGTTTTAAAATTCACATCAACAGAATTTGAACAGCTAATAAATAAAGCAAAAAATTCAAATTGTATTGTTTCGGACGACAGTCAATCCTTTATGCCATACGGAACATATCCGCAAGAAGTTATCTCACCAAAAGAAAATCCGGAACTGATTGGACAATTAAATAATTATCATCGTTTTAATATTCGTCAAACGAGAAAAACATATACTTTTAATCAAAAATCATCTGATACATATCACCCACAAACATATAACATATATGAAGCAAACGGCAATCATTTCATTCGGATTGAAACAAGAAAAACACAAAAGAATCTCAATCTGATAGAAGGTGAGATGAATTGGGTTCAGATTCAACCGATTATGTGGTTAATTGATAAAGACAACCATCAACTAATTGCACAAAATTCGTTATTAGGTGGTATACCTTTAACAACAAAAGAAACATATAACGGCGAATTTCATCAAACACATCTGTTTCGCTATTTAAACACCGTTTTTGCCAATGAAATGATGTCGGAGCATACACCTCTACCTCCTAAAAACGAACTAACGGAATTTAAAGAAAGCCTTGTTGCAACATTTTCACAACATATAGAAACAATTTATCAAGATAATCGTTTTCAATTCTTTCACGATGTTTTGATTTATACAAGAGATTACGCTGAAAATATACCTCTTTCAAATGAAATGAAACAAGCCGTTTTATTTTATGGGAAAGAAATTGTCGTTAAAATGTCTCAAAATTCAAAAATAACCCCAACACAAAAAATACAACAAATTCAATCCGAACTCAATAATAAATCTGTTTTCATTAGACGTTTTCGTCAACAAAAAGAATGGGAAAGAACAGAATAAAACCCTATCTCTGCCCAATTAACACCGATTATTTTCTTTTAAAAATTTTTGTACGGACTGAACTAAATTGTGATGTGGCTGATTGCCGACAATTTTATCCATATAAGCACACTCTTTTGCTATTTCCTGATACCGAGAAATTGTCCCATTTTTCCATTGACGTCCATAATCAGGAATATGTTTTTGTGTAACATAAATACATAAATTGTCAACAATCCGTTCTTTTTCTTCCTGATGAACAGGCGCTTTTTCCAATCGGTTAGGATTAATAACTAATTGCTCAATGCCTAAATGTATCATCTCATGAACCAATATATGCGCCAACTCACTTTGTTTGGCAAGCCCACCGCCAAGACCTAATATGATATGACCGATATTCTTCTCATCACGATGATAACGACCCCCAACACTGAATATATCAATGTCAATATGATAGGCAGGCAAAATCTCAAATCCCCAATTCTTATGCAGTTGTTCAATCTCGGGATAACAAGATTGTACAACAGGCAAAACAGCCTCTATTCTTTCAATTGATTTATCATATAATTCAATTGAGTACAATTCATTATTAAAGCGTTGAAAGAAGTTATTTTTAAACGTTTTTTTATCGCAATGACGACCATCTACCATCTCTTGAATCAGGGGAGATTTCATAGAACGAAAAAAATCCATTCTGTTTGAACGACCATTTGCCATATACCAATCCAACCGCCTGATACACGTTGATAACCATTCAAAAGCTTGTTCGGGTTGAGGAACGGGAATTTTTATCTGAAACATGTTTCATTTCTCCTATTTTTTCAGTATAACAAATTTTATGACAAAATCAAGTTGTTTTTTTGAAATATATCGTGTATAGTTATGAACAAGTTTCATTTCACACAAGGAGAATTTTATGCGTTATGTTATATCTTTGGCTCTTATAAGTGCCTTATTTTCTACAACAGTTGCCTTTGCTGATAATGTGATTTTAATGATTGGTGACGGTATGGGATTTCAACATATTGAATGCGTTGGCAAAAATAATGATTTATTTATGAATACAATTGCACAAAAAGGAGAAATTACCACCTACTCTGCCAATCAAAAAGTAACGGATTCAGCAGCCGGTGCCACCGCTTATGCTTGCGGATTAAAAACAAACAACTCTTATCTGGGCGTTGACAGATATAAAAAAGACTGTCAGACACTTGCCGAATCAAGCATCGCAAACGGATTAAACGTTGTTATTCGGACAACCGATGTCATTACCGGAGCAACACCATCCGCCTTTTATGCACATGTAGACAGTCGTTATAAAACAGATGACATATTAAAAGATTTGAACAAAGCTTCTGAAACAATGGATATTAAAGCAGTTCAACATATTGATGATGAAACAAAAACCGTTCTGGATAATTTAAAACAATCAAACAAACCTTTTTTTGTTATGATTGAGGAATCCGAAACAGACAAACAATCACACCTGAACAATTACGACAAAATGAGTGAAGCATTGGTTCGTTTTGACAAAGCTATCAAATATGCCGTTGAATTTGCAAATAATCGGAATGATACAACCGTTATTGTTGTTGCGGACCACGAAACAGGCGGATTAACAAATGAATGTACTTATACCATTCAAAAACACACCCATGCAAATGTACCTTATTTTGTTGCGGGACATAAAGCCGATTTATTTACTGAACCCGTCCTAAACAACATTGATATTCATCATAAAATAAAAGAAATTTTGTTTACCAAATAAATAACCAAATGGTGCAAACTGAAAAAGCTCTTTTTATAAGGGCTTTTTTTTATAAAAAACTTGTTTTTCGTCTATTTTTGATGTATACTGTTTGTTAATAAATATAAGAAAAGGATATATTATGGATTTAGTTCGTGAAGTTTATTATGACAATGACAAACAACGTCCCAAACTTTTTATCGGAAAAGATGAAAAAGCAGGAACAGCTCAAATATGGAAATTTTATCCCAACGGTCAACAAAAATCCATTAAAAATTATAAAAACGGCAAATTACATACCGATAGTTTTGAATATTATGAAACAGGTGAATTAAAAAGCTTTTTTAATTATAAAGACGGTGTTTTACATGGTATCTTTGAACGAGGATATGCTAATGGAAATCCGCAAGAAAAAGGTATGTATTTAGATGGTAAATTACATGAAAAATATACATCTTACTACGAGAACGGTTGTGTAAAAGAAGATACCAGATATGATGATGGCGATAAACATGGATATAGTTTTACTTATTATCCTGATGGCAAAATTAAAACGTTATCCTATTACAAACATGGCATATTAGACGGTCCTCATGAAGAAAATTATGAAAATGGGATGCAACGTCTGACATCCTGCTATAAAAGAGGATTACTTCAAGGCGATTACAAAAGTTTTCACGAAAACGGCAAATTAAAACATCGTTGTTTTTATCATGACGGCATTTTAAACGGCGTTTCCAAACATTATGACAAAGAAGGAAATTTATTGCGTTCCGTTATCTATCGGGATGGGGTGGAATTAGATAAAACCATGAAACCAATACCATATTTCAGGTATCCATGCGGATTATGCCATACTTTTGACGGCAAGCCACCGCCTGTTCCTGTTATCAACAAAAAATCTACCAGCGAAGGACGATAAGCATCACCCGCAGAAAAAATATTTGACAAAGATTATTTTGTCCTGTATAATATAACATATTATATACGGAGGCAATAATGGAAAACAACGCTTATATTTTAATTTTTAAAGAGAGTGCTGTCAGTCAATTAAAAAGAAAAAATTTTACAAACAATCAACGTTTACCCTTTTATCAGGCATTATCAAAAATCACAAAAGAGTTGGTTGAAACAATAGATGATGAAAACGGCAAAAATGATATTATACAATTTGTGAAACGTTTTATTACCAATATGTCAAAAGATGAAGCATTGACACCCCAAAAAGCATTAGAGTCATTTGAAGAAGAAGTTGCAAAACAAAACCAATTCTTGCCAAACAAAAAAAGTATTGATTTAAATAATTTGGATACCAACGAAGAAACACCTTTAATACGTGCTTCATATTTGCAAGATACAAACACCTTAATAAAACTGATTTACAATGGTGCGGACATTAACGCTCAAGATAAAAACAAAGATACAGCTTTAACAAAGGCATTAAGGAATGGAAAAAAAGATAATGCACTGTTTCTTATTGAAAAAGGAGCAGATGTTAATATTAAAAATAATTGGGGTAATACTGCTTTAATATATGCTATAAGTAGTTATCCCGATATTGCCAAACTGCTTATTGAAAAAGGGGCTGATGTGAATGTTAGGAATATCAATGGGAATACACCCTTATTCTATGCTATATCATCCGGGAAACCAGATATAATTCGTTTACTTGTTAAAAAAGGCGCAGATATTACCAGCATAACCGATTATAGATCGAGCGCTTATGTTCATAGAGCGAGCGCTTATACATGTTTGAATGATTATATCAATAACAATCCCATTTCCAAACATGATATGCCTGTATTTAAAGAAATATTAGATCATCTCAAAGAAGCCCATTCGGCTAAAAACAATATCAAACATTGGTTTAAATCTTTAACAACCAAACATTACTATTAAATAAACTAAACAGAGAGAAAAAAAATGGAAAATAATGATTGTATTTTGATATTTAAAGAAAAAGCTGTGCAACAATTAAAAAACAAAAATTTTACTAATGACCAACGTCTACCCTTTTATCGTGAGTTAACAAAAATTGCACAAAACTTTGTTAAAACACTTCATGATGAAAATGAGAAAAATACAGTCTTAAATTATGTTAAAAATTTTATTATCAGTATAACACGTGATGAAACCTTAACACCTCAAAAAGCATTACAATCGTTTAAAGAAGATGTTACCAAACACAAACAATTAATTGCAGAAAAAAGAAAAACGATAAAATTAAAGAATGAACAACAAAAATTGAATCAAAAATTAATTGATGCTATCTCATCAGGAAACATTAAAACTGTAGAAAACTATATTCAAAACGGTGCTGATGTAAATGCACAAGATAAATACGGTAATACCCCTTTAATACATGCCATAGGAAACAAACAATATAAACTAGCTAAATTGCTCATTGAAAAAGGGGCAGATGTGGATACACAAGATAAACACGGCTATACACCTTTAATCTGGGGTATATATTATGAACAACCTGAAATAACTAAATTACTCATTGAAAAAGGTGTAGATATGAATGTACAGGATAAACACTGTAATAACGCTTTAATCTATGCCATAGAAAACAAACAACCTGAAATAGCTAAATTACTCATTGAAAAAAGTGCAGATGTGAATGCAAAAGATAAAGACGGTAATACTGCTTTAATCTATGCCATAGAAAAAGAACAACCTGAAATAGCTAAATTACTCATTGAAAAAAGTGCAGATGTGAATGCAAAAGATAAAGACGGTAATACTGCTTTAATCTGGGCATCTTTCTCAGGTCAAACAGAAATCATTCAATTACTTATTGACAAATGTGCTGATATTAATACAAGAAATTCTAGAAATGAAACTGCCTACACACATCTTTCTTATTATATTCAAAAACATAGGAATAAGATTTCTCAACAAGACATGCCAGTATTTAGAGCTTTGTTAACACATCTCTCAGAAGCCCATTCGTTTAAAAACAATGTCAACCATTGGTTTAAATCTTTCCAAAACGAATTATCCGGATAAAAACTAATAATATACTTGACTTTTTTTGTTGTAGCTATAATGATAATCATTCATTTAACAGAGAAGGATATGATGAGTACAGATTTAGATAGATAATTCATTCAAGCCATTGAACAAGGCAATGTACAAGCGGTTACCGATTATATTCAACAAGGAGGCTGCATCAACGTTCCGATAAACGAACACAAAGATACACCTTTAATACTGGCGGCAAAAGAAGGACAAATTGAAGTCATTAAAACACTCATTAAAAATGGAAGCAAGCTTGATTTACGTGATAAAGATAATAAAACAGCTTATGAACATCTGTTTCATTACATCTGTTCCCACGCACCATCTAAAGAGCCTAATAAGATTGATGTAAATACACCAAATACTAATGGTAACATTCATATTGATACAAATATACCTACTACTGATACAAATATACTTGTATCACTCTATGGAAGAAATGTTTTATCATGTTTACCCAAAAAAACACCTCAAAAAACCATTTCTAAAAAAGAAATACCGGTATATATAGAAGTATTAAATCAGCTTGCTGTCGTTATGCCACGAGCAAAAAGCCAACAAAACATTCCGAATCAATATTTGTTTTCTAAAAACATTCAAACAAAATAACTGATTTTAGAGTTCAAACAAAACAGACGATACTCTTTTGAAATATCGTCTGTTTTATTTGTAACTTATATCGGCATTTTTTAGCCAACACCACCGGCACGCTTTAATATAGAAACCAAATCCTGATGTCCATTATCTTTGGCGATGGATAAAGCTGTCCAATTATGTTTTTCATCCTTACGAGCATTAACATTAACACCCGCATTAATTAATAATTGTACCATATCGGTATACCCACATTGTACCGCATTCATTAAAACAGTCCAACCCGATTTTTCTTTATCATTGACATCAGCACCCGCCTCAATCAACAATCTAACTGTTTCGGTATGACCATTTTGCGAAGCAAACATAATGGCACTCCACCCTTCTGAATCTCTGATTGTTACATCAGCACCGGCATTTAATAATAATTTGACAACATCATTATGTCCGTTAAAAGAGGCACTCATTAAAGCAGTCCACTCTTTATTATTTTGAACGTTAATATCCGCATTCACATTCAATAATAACTCAACCGTCTCAACATTTCCAATTTGAGAAGCTAACATCAACGGCGTACAATCATCACTGTTTTTAACGTTAATATCAGCACCGACTTTAATTAAGAAATCAACTGTTTCATTATGACCTTCCTGTGCAGCAACTAATAAAGCTGTCCAACCTTGCTTATGTTTTGCATTGACATCGGCACCGGCTTTTACCAACAAATCAATCAAACCTTCATTACCATTTTGAGCGGCAATCATTAAAGCAGTCCAACCGTCTTTATCCGTTGCATTCACATCAATACCATTTTTGATTAACATTTCAGCAATTGGAAGATGTGCATAAGAGCCAACAAACATTAATGGCGTTGTTCCATTCTTTAAGTTATCGGATATATTAGCACCGCCTTGAATTAACAATTCAGCAATCGGAATATGACATTTTTCCAATGCGATAAGAAATGCCGACCAACCGTTTTTGTCTTTCACGTTCACATCAGCTCCTGCCTCAATCAACAATTTAACCACATCGGTATAACCGTATTGAGAAACATTCATCAAAGCTGTCCAACCTTTTTCGTCTTTTTTATTCATATCGGCACCTGATTGAATCAACAATTTAGCTGTTTCAATTTGACCATTTTCCAAAGCCAATTTTAAAGGCGTTGCTCCTTTATTTGTTTGCGTATTCACATCAGCCCCTGCCTCAATCAATAACTTAACGAATTCACTTGAACCGTTAAAAGAAGCCTCTGTTAAAGCAGACCACCCCATAACACTTTTAGCATTTACATCGCTTTTTGACCGAATTAAAAATTCAACCAAGTCTTTATTATTGCTTTGAAGTGCCAAAATTAAAGATGTCTGACCTGATTCATTTTGGGCATTAATATCAGCACCTGCTTTAATCAAATGTTCCACACAAGATAAATGACCTTCACTAGCCGCCAACAACAATGCCGTCCAACCATCTTCATCTACGGCATTAACATCTACCCCCATGCGAATATACATTTCAACCATTTTGGCATAACCGGCCTGAGCGGCAAACATCAAAACAGTCTGTTCATCCTTGTTTTTAGCATGCACATTTGCACCGGCATTAATTAATGTTTGAGCCGTTATCATATGATTATTCATTGTGGCATATATCAATGCCGTACAAGACGGATAAATAATGCCAAATTCATTATCTTCCACATTTAAATCTGCATTGAATAAAATCAAAGACTTAACTGTTTCGGTATGACCATTTTTAGCTGCTAACATAATAGCAGTTGAACCAAACTCATTTTTTTGATTGACATTAGCACCGGCTTGCAACAGCAATGTTACAATTGTTGTATTACCTTTTGATGCTGCAACGATTAACGGTGTATTTCCTTCTTTGTCTTTGATATTCACATCATGTTTTTCTTGTAATAATTTTAAGACAACATTAATATCATCTGAAAATAAAGTTTCGGTTGTTTGGTTATTCATAGTCATAACATTCCCCCATATAATAGTTGATTTAAGCGCATCATATCATTTTTTGAATCATTGTGCAAGTTTTTTATATAAAAGAAATAATCTTTTAAAATAGAATTATTTAAACAATTAAAACAATTAAAAATATTGAATATTTTCCTATATATGAATTATTTTATTTACAAACAGCCCTATACTTATTTCCTTTAGCATGAGCATAAACATTAGTATTGTGTGTATTAACAAAATATGTACGACAGGAACTATACTCAGTATTTGTCCAAGTATGGACATAACCATAAGCGCTTATTATAGCAATTAAATTGGCAGATAAATTAGAAGAATTACTTACATTTACATCAGTTGATGTATCAGCATGACAATAACCTTCTATTGCATCACACCCATTCTGACAAAAGCTATGTGCACAACTATAATCACTCACTTCTACAAGTGTTTTTCCTAACGCCAAACAGAAATTATCGGCACTCCACCACATCATATTCCTACTAGACATCACAAATGGCGGATTCGTTCCCGAATTTGGCGTCTTCACATCACTACTGGCATTTCGGCACTCACCACTCATATTACTCGTATCTTTTGTGCAATATGTACTGCCGTAATTCGTAATATCGCAATATTCTCCTCTGTTGCAATCAGCATTTTTATTACACGTTTCAGGCAATGTTTCACACGTTCCATTCGTATATTTTGTATCAACTTCTGTACAATAGCATTGTATTTGCTTCCCTGTTGCCGTATCGGTGAGCGTTGTTGCCAATCCGCCTTGACCATCTTCCGATGTGTTTTCAGGACAACTCACTGTCGGTGTCGGTTCGTCTTCATCATCACTATTGCCATTGTTACCA
>JAZUBA010000048.1:0-62675 GCA_045638265.1 Alphaproteobacteria bacterium
ATAAGCGGTTCAATGTGAGAAAATGAGGAAAACATTATAAATCTGCCAATACTTAAAAAAACACAAAAATCAAAAAAAATTCAAAAAAGTGAAAAAAAATGTTGCAATTAAACGTACGTTTTTGCATCGTCTTGCAAAAAACTATAAACTATTTATAATAAAAAAAACCGCCAGCAAAATACCAGCGATTTTTTTTTAAATTATCTACTTAATTATTCAGCAGAAGTTGTATCTTTGTCTTCAGCAATACGAGCTGCTTTACCAAATAATTTACGTAAGTAGTAAATTTTGGAACGAGCAACTTTACCACGACGAACAACTTCAATGCTTGCAACATTTGGTGAGTAAATTGGGAAAATTCTTTCAACACCTTCACCAAATGAAATTTTACGAATAACACATGAGGAATTTAAACCGTCATTATGACGAGCAATACAAACACCTTCATAAGCTTGTAAACGTTCACGACCTTTGTCTTCTACGATTTTATACATAACTTTAACAGTGTCGCCTGCTTTAAATTCCGGAACTTTTTTGCCTAATTTGGCAATTTGTTCGTTTTCCAATTCTTTAATTAAGTTCATACTATTTCCTTTCTTAATCTTTTTTCTGAGCCAGATAATTTGTCCACAAGTCTGGTCTTCTTGCTTTTGTTAATGCGATTGATTGTTCCAAACGCCATTGATTAATTCTTGCATGATGTCCGGATACCAAAACATCGGGAACTTTACGTCCTTCCCAAATTTGAGGTTTCGTATATTGAGGATATTCCAACAATCCATTTTCAAAACTTTCTTCAAATTGAGAATTTTCATTTCCCATTACTGCCGGCAATAACCGAATGACCGCATCCAGCATGGTTAAAAGAGCCGGTTCTCCGCCTGAAAGAACAAAATCACCAATACTAATCTCTTTAATCTGCCATTTTTCAAGAATACGTTCGTCAATTCCTTCAAACCGTCCACACAAAAACGTCATTTCTTCTGTTTGTGCCCATTCATGAGCCATTGATTGATTAAACACCGTCCCTCTGGGTGAAAGATAATAAATCGGACCGGATTTATAGGTTGCCTGAATAGCAGAATCTAACACTTCCGGTTTCATAACCATACCTGCACCACCACCAAAAGGTGTATCATCAACAGATTTGTATTTATCTGTTGCAAAATCACGAATATTTACAACATTTAAAATACATTTTCCTTCACTTAAAGCCTTACCAGCCAAAGAATATCCCAAAAAAGCAGGGAACATTTCCGGATACAATGTTAAGATATTAATCTTCATGTATCACATCCTCCATGCCAATAGGCAAACAAATTTCCATATAGCCTTCTTCTATGGACACAACAGGAAAAGTTGCATCCGAAAAGTCAAAAGGATATGTTTTACCGTTTTTCAACGTAACATTGATAATATCTCCGGCACCAAAATTTTCAACAGATTGTACTGTTCCAAAAGGTTTTTTATCTTTTAAAACAGTTAAACCGATTAAATCGCAATAATAAAATTCATCATCAGAATCTTCTTCCGGCAATTCTTCCCGATTAACATACAAGGAAATTCCTTTTAATAATTCGGCATCATTGCGATTATCAACACCTTTGACAGAAGCCAAAACAACACCTTGTTTTTGACTATGTGCTTTAATGTGAAAAACTCGTTTTTGTTTTTGATCCGTTATCGTTTCAAAGGTATTAATATCCATTGGATCCGTCAGGAATGTTTTAATTTTAACAGCTCCTTTAATTCCATGAACATTAATGATTTGACCGATACAGACGAGTTGAGACATGATTATTCCTATTCAGCAGCTTGTTCTGCAGCGGCACGAGCGGCTTCAGCTTTTTCAGCAGCTTCTCTCATACGTTCTTGAGCTTTTGCTTTTGGAGCTGATTTTTTGGGTTGTTCACGAATAACCGGTTTTTCTGTTAAACCGACTAAAGCAAATAATTTTTGAACACGTTCTGTTAATTCTGCACCTTGAGCCATCCATTTTTTAGCGGCTTCAACATTAACACGCAAAGCATTTTCATTATCTTTTGGCAATAATGGGTTATAAGAACCTAATGCTTCAATAAAACGACCGTCACGTGGAGAACGTTTATCGGCAACAACAATTTTGTGAACCGGACGTTTTTTAGAACCACCACGGGCTAAACGAATACGTACTGACATATATTTAATTCCTTTCTTATTTTATTTTCATTCACCAATCAAAAACCGAACATACAGTAATTGCACCAATGCACGAACCATCGCGGATTGATGTATCTCCTTAGAGACTGAAAAAGCATTCCAGTTTATGAAAGATAATTGCTTATAACATATTTTAAAACACGAGTCAAGCAAAAAGATAAGCTGGTGTTTTTATTTACAAAAACACCAGCTTTCTCATCGTAATAAATCGTCAATCTATTCATCACCAATTTTAAGGGCATTAATAAATGCACTTTGAGGTATCTCAACATTCCCAAATTGACGCATTTTCTTTTTACCTTCTTTTTGTTTTTCAAGCAACTTCCGTTTACGGGTAATATCACCCCCATAACATTTTGCCGTAACATCTTTACGGAAAGCAGAGATATCTTCACGAGCAATAATTTTACCGCCAATACTTGCCTGAATGGGAATTTTAAATTGATGTCTCGGAATGAGTGTTTTTAATCGTTCACAAATCTGACGTCCCCGTCTTTCTGCTTGAGAACGATGCGCCAAAAATGCCAACGCATCAACTTGTTCGGCATTTACCAAAATATTAACTCGAACCAAATCACTACGTTCATAATCAGCGACTTCATAATCAAAACTGGCATATCCTCTTGAAATAGATTTTAATCTGTCGTAAAAATCAAAAACAATTTCATTTAACGGCAAATGATAAACAGCCATTGCTCTATTACCAACGTATGTCAAATCCTTTTGAACACCCCGTCTTTCTGAACAAAGTTGCAATATACCACCCAAATACTCATCAGGTGTCATAATTGTTGCTTTTACCCATGGTTCTTCAATATATTGAATACTACTAACATCCGGCATATCCGCTGGATTATGCATTGTAATTTGAGAACCGTTTGTCAAGTGGACCTGATAAGCAACCGAAGGGGCTGTTGTAATTAATTCCAAATTAAATTCTCGAGATAAACGTTCTTGTATAATTTCCATATGAAGCAATCCCAAAAATCCACAACGGAATCCCTGCCCTAAAGCCATAGATTTATCTGGTGTAAATTGAAAAGCGGCATCATTTAACTGCAACTTACCCAAGGATTCTTTTAAATTTTCATAATCACTCATATCAACAGGAAACAAAGAACAAAATACAACGGATAAGCTTGGCTTAAATCCTGGCAAAGCTTCCGATGTCGGATTTTTTTCATCTGTAATCGTATCACCAACTCGTGTTTCACCAATCGATTTAATACCACAAATAATAAATCCAAGTTCACCTGTATTTAACGAATCCGTATCTTCCATTTTAGGCGCAAAATAACCCATTCGTTCAATTTTATAAGATGCATTCGTTGCCATCATACGAATATTCATACCTTTTTTCATCACACCATCAACAACACGCACCAACACAATGATTCCTAAATATGGATCATACCAAGAATCAACAAGCATTGCTTTTAGCGGATTATTTTCTTCCCCTTGTGGTGAAGGCAATTTTTGAACAATTGTTTCCAAAACTTCATCGATACCAATACCTGTTTTTGCAGAAATAAGAGGTGCCTCAGAAGCATCAATACCAATAACATCTTCAATTTGAATTTTAACACGATCAGGATCAGCAGCAGGCAAGTCTATTTTATTAATCACAGGGACAATTTCATGATTAGCATCAAGTGCTTTGTACACATTTGCCAACGTTTGTGCTTCAACACCTTGTGAAGCATCAACAACTAATAACGACCCCTCACATGCTGCCAACGAACGACTGACTTCATACCCAAAATCAACATGTCCCGGTGTATCAATTAAATTTAAAACATAGTCTTCCCCATTTTGTGCTGTATAATTTAAACGAACGGTTTGAGCTTTAATCGTAATACCTCGTTCACGTTCAATATCCATATTATCCAACAACTGCTCTTTCATTTCTCTGTCTGAAACAGCACCACATTTTTGAATTAATCGGTCAGCCAATGTTGATTTTCCGTGATCAATATGAGCAACAATAGAAAAATTACGAATATGTGCTAAATCTGTCATAAATAAAATCCTTTCTGATAATGATAGGCACTATATAGGAAAAACACCTAAAAATCAAGTATTTTTTATATTTATGGATGTTTATAGGTTTCACATACAAAAAAGCCTGTTTCTATATAACAGGCTTTTGTGCAATAAAATGACACTTTATCTGGAACGACTTGAAAACTGCAATTCCATCGGTTGCGGTTTTCTTTGATGCGCCTGAATAATAAAGTTTTCAATCGGAACATTTAATTGTGGTAATGATTTTGTATACATTCGTTTATCCACAGCATTTGATACATCAATTCGTTCTTTAGCAAAAGAAACCGTATTATCCCAATTATATTGAGCCGTAATACGTTCACCTTTTGCAATATAAATTGTTTGATAAGCATCATTATAATCATAAACAGAACAACCTCTTTCTGAACCAGCTTCAATCCTAAACGCTAAACCAGGACGTTCTGTATGTGAAGGATCCCAAAAAACAACATTAAATGATGCATCTCCACCAATAACGGAATTTTTATCTCCTCGTTCTTCAATTTTTACTTTAATATCACCAACATTGTTGCGCGGTTGAACATCAAAAATAAAACACTTATTTGCCCCTTCTTTAGCTTTAAAATAGACCGCAAACTGACCAGTAGGGTTTTCCACTTTTGAAGATGATGCTTGGTTTTTACGTTTGTTTTTGGCTTGTTGTTCTTTTACAAAATCAGCTGTCGCACCCGGAACATCTCTATATGTACGTGATTCTGGTTCATTCAAATATTTTGCACGCTGATAAAAACATCCAGCAACACTACCTAAAATATATAAACCAAATACAATCATACTTGTTTTACCGATTGTTCCTAAACAACTCATAACAAACTCCTTTTTATTCAAAAACAAACCCATTCATCAACTGAATGGGTTCATTATAACACAAAAAAATGTTAGTTGCAAGCCCTAAAGCTCTTTTTTGGCAATTTTTTTGTTTTTAAATATCAAGATTTGCCACATCCAACGCATTTTGTTGAATAAATTCACGTCTTGGTTCAACAACATCACCCATTAAACATGAGAAAACCTGCTCTGCTTCATCTTGATGTGTAATTTTAACTTGCAACAACCGACGAGCGTTTGGATCAAGTGTTGTTTCCCACAACTGTTCAGGATTCATTTCACCCAAACCTTTATAGCGATTAATCGCAATACCTTTTTTCGCTGTCTTGAAAATAGCTTCTGCCAATGAAACCGGATCGTTGATTTCATAAGTCGAATCTTTTGTTTGCAATGTTGCCGGTTGCGCATAAAATTCTTTCAAATCCTTTGACATTTCATTCAATTTACGTGCTTCCCCGCAAGATAACAAATTTGAATCAATAATATGTGTTTCAGTAACACCTCTTAATGTTCTTTCCAATACAAAAGTACCCTCTGTTGTTGTCGTACATCTCCAACCCCGTTCATATTCCGGCTCAATTGCATTTAAACGTTCAGCAAATCGTTCATCACAAACCGCCCCTGTTTCAAACAATCCTTGAACAGCCATTTGAGCAACAATCCGTGCCGGCAAACGGTTTGACATACTTAAAATCAACCCGCGTGCAACTCGAGCTTGTTCTACTCGATTAACCAAATCAGCACCCGCTACCTGTTCACCGTTTTGAGAAACCAAAACAGCATCTGTTGTACCAACTTGAATCAAATACTCTTCCATAGATTTATCATCTTTCAAATAAATCTCTGAATTACCCCGTTTAGCACGATATAAAGGCGGTTGAGCAATATAGACATATCCTTTTTCAATAACCTCTGGCATTTGACGGAAAAAGAATGTCAACAACAATGTCCGAATATGAGCCCCGTCAACATCAGCATCGGTCATAATAATAATTTTATGATAACGAATTTTGTCAATATTAAAATCATCACGACCGATACCCGTACCCAAAGCCGTTACAATCGTACCGATTTCAGCAGAAGATAACATTTTATCAAAACGAGCTCTTTCTACATTCAAAATTTTACCTCTCAGTGGCAAAATAGCCTGATGTGCTCTATCTCGTCCTTGTTTTGCAGAACCACCGGCGGAGTCTCCCTCAACGATAAAAACTTCCGAATCAGCAGGATCTTTGCTTTGACAATCAGCCAATTTACCAGGCAAAGAAGCCATATCCAAAGCCCCCTTTCGACGAGTTAATTCTCTGGCTTTACGTGCAGCTTCACGAGCAGCTGCCGCTTCAACAACTTTACCAATAATTTTACGGGCTTCTGCCGGATGTTCTTCAAACCATTGTGCTAATTTATCGCCGACAATACCTTCTACAATCGGACGAACTTCCGAAGAAACCAATTTGTCTTTTGTTTGAGATGAGAATTTTGGATCAGGTACTTTGACAGACAAAACAACCGTCAAACCTTCCCGCATATCTTCACCGGATAAATCTACTTTTTCTTTTTTTGTCAAACCTGAACTAACAGCATAATTATTAATTGTTCTAGTTAAAGCAGCTCTTAATCCGGCCAAGTGTGTACCACCATCTCGCTGTGGGATATTGTTTGTAAAACATAAACACGTTTCATGATATCCGTCCGTCCATTCAAAAGCAGCTTCTACCGTTACCCCGTCTTTTTCTCCTGATAAATCAAACGGTGTTTCATGCAATGAATTTTTGGATTTATTTAAGAATTTTACAAATTCCAAAATACCACCCTCATAATGCAAAACAACCGTTTTGGGTTCACTGGAACGATTATCTGTTAAATGAATACGAACGCCTGAATTTAAGAACGCCAATTCACGAATCCGATGTTCTAATGTATCAAAATCAAAAACAATTGTTTTAAATGTTTCTTCTGACGGATGAAATGTAACCATTGTCCCATGTTTATTGGGTGTATCAGCAACAACTTTTAACGGAGCAACTGAATTTCCGTTTTCAAAACGAACAAAATGTTCCTTATCATTGCGCCAAATACGAACTTCCAACCAATCAGATAAAGCATTTACAACAGAAACACCCACACCGTGCAAACCACCGGAAACTTTGTAAGAATTGTTATCAAATTTACCACCGGCATGCAATTGTGTCATAATAACTTCAGCGGCAGAAATACCTTCTGTTTTATGAATATCAGTCGGCATACCACGACCATTATCTGTGATAGAAACTGAGCCGTCAGGATTTAAAATAACATCCACTTGTGTACAATATCCTGCCAAAGCTTCATCAATGGAATTATCCAATACCTCATAAACCATGTGATGCAAACCCGTACCGTCATCCGTGTCCCCGATATACATCCCCGGACGCTTCCGTACAGCATCTAATCCCTTTAAAACTTTAATTGAATCTGCATTATATTCGGCTTCTGCCATTTTAATTTCTTCGGTCATTTTCCTTCCTTTATGCTACATTTTGTAAACTTAAATTTGAATCTTGCACATCAAAAAACTGTGCTCTGTTTGCTAAATATGTAAAATTACCGGCATCAGTACCCGTCATCCATATCTGAGTCGGCAAATCTGATAATATATCAAATAAAATATGTCTTCTGTTCGTATCTAAATGAGCGGTTACTTCATCTAATAACAACAATGGACAAAGTCCTTGTTCCTGCATTTGTGTTTTCATTTCCGCTAAAATAATAGAAAGCAACAATGCTTTTTGTTCTCCGGTAGAGCACAAAGCAGCATCTATTCCTTTTTGTGCATGTATCACCTTAAAATCAGCTGTATGAGGACCAGCAACACTGCCACCATCTGCATAAATTTTACGACTTTTTTTCAATGATTCCGCAAAGCTCTCTTCTGCTTGCAAAGCACTTTTTGTCATTAAACTTTGCTCTACAACCCCGGTTAAAACAACATCCGGCGTCGGAAACACATCAGAGATAGGTTGAGCCAAATAATGACTGATACGCTCTATAATATCTATTCGGGAGGCTGCAATAGCTACACCATTAGCAACCATTTGCTCTTCAAGTCCTCTCAACCATCTGTCATCAAAACGACCCTCTCTTAACAAACAACTCCATTGTTTAAAAGCAGCCGTATAATCTGATAGACGATTCGCATGTGTAGAATCAAAAGCTTGAACCAATCTATCTAAAAAGCGTCTTCTTGCTTGGGGATCGCCACAAAACAATCTATCTTGAGCAGGTGTTAACCATAAACAACGTAAAATTCTGCCTAATTCACTTTGTTTTGCAACATTTTTACCATCAATACGAATCTGACGTCTTTCAGACCCATCTACTGTACCTGTTCCGATTTTTGTATAACCGTCTTTATTTTGAACTTCGGCAGAAATACTCCATCTTTCCGGCAACTGAATGATGTCGGCATTTAATAAAGCATTTGGATTTGAACGTCGTGCAACATCACTCAATCTGGCACTACGCAACCCCTTTCCTGCCGTCAAAAATGAAACTGCTTCTAATATATTCGTCTTACCGGCACCATTAGGACCTGTCAAAACAACAGGCATTAAACCCGCATCTAATTTTAAATCCAAAAACGAATAAGACCTAAAATTAGTCAGTCGCAAATGTGTAATACCTGTTTTTAACTGTTGCATATTTTATATTCCGTTTTTAAACACGCATCGGCATTAAAACATATAATGCACTATCATCACCTTCATCTTGCAAAATAACAGGCGAAATACCATCTTGTAAATATAATTGAACTGTCTCGCTTTTAACTTGTGCCAATATATCTAACAAATAACGGAAGTTAAATCCGATTTCCAATGATTCTCCATCATAAACAGCATCCATTTCATCTTCAGCGGATCCTTCATCTGCTGATGTAGCAAAAACTTGAATTAATCCCGGTTGCAATGATAATTTAATTCCTCTTGATTTTTCTGAAACGACAGCAACACGTTCAATCACACCAGCCAATGTTTTCGCATCAGCTTGCAATTTTTTATCGTTATTAACAGGAATAACTTTTTCATATTCAGGATATGTACCATCAATCAAACGAGATGATAAAACAATATCCCCTAAAGCAAAACGAATCTGATTTGCAGACAAAGAAACCTGAATAGCATCATTCGTTTCAGATGCCAATTTTGCCAATTCCCCAATCGTTTTACGTGGAATAATAATCCCAGGCATACCTTCAGCACCATTCGGCAAAGCAATGCCAGCACAAGCCAAACGATGTCCATCTGTTGCAACTGCCGTCAAATTCGGTTCTTCACCTTTCTTCTCATGCATATAAATACCATTTAAATTATAACGTGTTTCTTCCATTGAAACAGCAAAACCCGTTTTTGTTATCAAATCCAACATATCCTTGGATTCAACTTGAAACACATACGGCATATCTTCTTGAACCATTGTCGGGAAACCATCGGCAGGCAAACTGGACAATGCAAATTTAGCACGCCCCGAAACCAACGAAACCTGACCTGTTTCATCAATAGCCGTCAATTGAATTTGAGAACCGTCAGCCAATTTTTTAACAATATCATATAATTTGTGAGCCGGAATAGTCACAGCACCTTGGACTTCAACGCTTGCCGGCAATTTTTCCGTAATTTCAATTTCATTATCCGTAGCCCGCAAAGAAACTTCATCTCCGTTTGTTTCCATTAAAACATTGGACAAGACAGGAATCGTCTGTCTGCGTTCAACCACATTTTGAATATGTGATAAGGCTTTTAATAACAAACTCCGTTCAATAGTTAATTTCATCATGACTTTCTTCCTCTTTCTGATTAGTGTTAAAATTTTATACGCATACTATAAATGATTTTTTTTAAAAAAGACACAAAAAAATGCTCTGAATAAACTTTTTTTATTGAATCATCATAAAAGGCTTTCATTTTTCAAAAAAAAAAGCTATAAAAACATAAATCTATGGAGTTTAAAATGCAAAAATACGAATTAACGAATGAACAAATCTACACAAAAAGTCTTTTAACAGATGAAGAAATTGCTTCCTTACCAAAGACCAGCCCTATTTTAGGACAAGATGATGCTTTAGAAGCTATTAATTTTGGCATCCAAATGAAAGCAAACGGCTACAATATCTTTTGTACCGGACCTAAAGGAGTCGGCCGAACAGTTTTAACCATTCAAACTGTTAAAGACTTTGCAAAAAAACAAAAAACACCGGATGATTGGTGTTTTGTTCACAATTTTGAAACACCGCATCAACCGATTGCTATTAATTTTCCGGCAGGATACGGTAAAATTTTTGTTAAAGATATCAAAAAAATGGTAAACACCCTAAAAATGAGTTTACCGGCTTTATTTGCCGATGAAGCATATAAAATTCAAGTAGCGCATATTGAGCAACAATGTTCGCGAGACAAAAACGATTATTTTAACAAATTACAAGAAGTTGTAGAAAGTGATAACGTTACATTGATGCGTTTACCGGCAGGTGTTGCCGTCGCTCCCGTTAAAAACGGAAAAGTTTTAACACCACAAACTTTTAACAAATTACCCAAAGAAGAACGCAAAGATATTTTAGAACAATTAAAAGACGCTCAACAACGGTTAGAAAAAACAATTAAAGAAATACCGAATTGGGAAGCTACTCAACAACAAATGCTTGAACAGTTACATATGGATTTAGCTGGAAAAGTTTTAAAAACCGTCATGAATCCCGTTCGGAAAGCTTATTCAAAATCAACTACCATTACAACCTATTTAGATGCCATCAAACAAGATATTTTGGATAACATTGCGTTTTTTGCCGTTCAACCAAATGAATCTAATGTTGAAATTATCACCGAACAACTGTCTGAATTATGGGCCAGATATGCTGTTAATTTATTTGTTTCACATAAAGCAGGAGCTGGCGCACCCGTCGTCCACCTCAATCACCCGACATTATCAAATTTGGTCGGCAAAATTGAACGCCAACAACATTTAGGTTCACTTATTACTGATTTTTCACTTATTCGTTCAGGAGCATTACATCAGGCAAACGGCGGATACTTAATTATTGAAGCACGGGAATTATTTGAAAATGAATACGTTTGGAATGCTTTAAAACGTTCATTATTTTCAAAAGAAATAAAAATGGAATCAGGGACAGATGATAATTCTATTTCGGGCGTTGTTTCTCTTATGCCTGCCATTATTCCTCTTTCAATTAAAGTTATTTTAATCGGTGAAGCAGGACTGTATTATTTATTAATGGATAAAGATGACGAATTTGGTGAATTATTTAAAATCCAATCTCGATTCGCTGAAAAAATGGAGCGAACACAAGAAACTGAACGCATATATGCTCAAATCTTGTTAAACTTTGCCCGCAACGAAAAATTAAAAACATTCTCCAACAACGCTTTACGTCGCATTTTAGAATATGCATCCAGATTGTCCGGTGATTGTTACCATTTAAGTACATTTATGACTCATGTAAACGATTTAATGCGTGAAGCATCTTTCTTTGCTGTCAGTCATAAATCACGAAAAGTTGAACCATGTCATATTGAAGAAGCTTTATATGCAAAACGTAAGCGTTCCGGGGCTATGCAAAAAGAGATTTTAGATATGATGCAAAGAGGGACAATTTCCATTGAAACAAGTGGCAACAAAGTAGGACAATTAAATGCATTAGTTGTTCATGACTACGGTTCTTTCTCTTTCGGTCGTCCTAATAAAGTAACCTGTCAGGTTCGTTTGGGTCATGGTGATTTAATTGACGTTGAAAGAGAAGTTGAATTAGGCGGTTCATTGCACTCAAAAGGGGTTCTTATATTATCTTCATTTTTAGCAGCTCGTTTTTCAAAAGGCACACCCCTTTCATTAGACGCCTCTCTTGTTTTTGAGCAATCTTATTCAGAAGTAGACGGTGATTCGGCTTCTTCTACGGAATTATATTGCTTGCTATCAGCCATTGGTAATTTGCCGCTCAACCAAGCCATTGCTGTTACCGGATCCGTTAACCAATTAGGTCAAGTACAGGCTGTTGGTGCCGTCAACGAGAAAATTGAAGGCTATTTTACGGTTTGCCAACAACAAGGTTTAACAGGCAATCAAGGTGTTATCGTCCCAAGCAGTACTGTTCATAATTTAATGCTTTCACCCGAGGTTGTTGAAGCAGTTGAAAACAAAAAATTCCATATTTATGCTGTTAACACCATAGATGAAGGTATGGAAATTCTAACAGGGTTAAAAGCCGGCGAACCAAACAAAGAGGGCCAATACCCTGCAAACACCATCAACGGAATCATTGCACGTAGATTAGAAGAATTCTTTCAAAAATCACAACAAACAGAAACAAAAACAAGTAAGAAAAAATAATTAAATAACGTTAAACTCGTTGTTTTGTTTCGTTAAGCAATATTTGGTTTAACAAAAAAGAATATCGTTTATTCAGACGTTTTTCTATACGTTTAGCTACGCTTGTTTTTACGCCATCTAACAAAATATAATCACTAACTCTATTCAAATATAAAGTTTCTTTCAATGCTTTTTCCGATGAAAAAACACATAGTAATTTTGAAAGTTCACTCCGCTTATTCCATTTATTAATGGCTTGATTAATAATTTGAGGTAATTTTTCCGTCATTAATTTTCGAATATAATTTTTTCGGGCAGAAATAACCGTATTAATAAATACGGGAGAAATATCTTCTGCTTTTAAAACAGGAACAATAAAATGTCCTTGCTCATTGGCATCAAAGAAAACTTCTTTTTGTGAACAAGTTAATATAATTTTTAATAATGTATTTTTGGTTTGTTGAACAATTGGTGTTTTTATATTGTTGATAGCCTGATAAAATCGCCCTGTTTTTAAAATATCACCCATAGTAACAAAACTGTTATTTAAATCAAATACAACGGGCAATATATCTGTAACATTTTTGTTATCCTTTGTTTGTTGAAGACAATAATCTTGTAATAATGGTTGACACTCTAACAAACACCACCGTTTATTTTTATGCATTAAAACAGTATATACTTCTTTAATTAAATCATTATTTTCCGTATTCAAAACCGTCCTAAAAAATAACTTATCCTGTTGTTCAGAACGCATATTCATTACTTCATTATAACTCATTTTATTCAAAAACAATTTAACCATCTCAATATTTTGTTTTTGAACAGCTGTTAACAAGGCAAAACAACCGTCTTTATTAGTTAAATCTATTGGAATCTCCCAATAATTAATTAGCGCATTCACCTCTTCAAGATTTTCATTTTCAACACATTGATGTAACAACGTACGTCCAATACGACATTTTTTCAAATAATTCTGGTATTCCTGCATTTGATGCAAACCATTTTTACAAAAAACATACCCCTCAGGCGTATTTTTCCAGTTAGTAATATGGTTCTTAAATGTATAGTCTGCATCTTGTCTTTTTTGACTAACAAACAAACGCACAAACATATCTATAGCATATATATTTTGAGTAATACGTTTTTGAGACTCTTTTGTTTTGATATAACTGGATACTCTGTGTTCACACCCTTGTTCCAAACTAACTTTCGGAACAAAAAACAAAATTTCATTATCACTAAAAGACAACAAACTACCGTTTATTTTGTTTGGAATTTTATAAAAATCCTGTTTTGCTGATAACAAATATCTCTGCTGAAAAAAAGTATAAAAACTTTCCTTTTTCCAATTTTCCAACCATAAATCATCTGCTGATGATAAAATATGAACAGTACTTGAATTGAATTGTCCAATCGGAGCACGTGATGCAAAATTAATAACCGTTAGACTTTTTTGTATCTGTAAACATTCTTCTGTTGAAAAACCAATTTCATTCATTTCTTTCAACATCAATCGTTCTAATTCAAAAGCAATTAATGAGCCATAACAATGAGCCATAATTGTCAGATTTTTAAGCTGATTTTGAATATCTGAAACAGAACGCACATTGTTGTTATCATAAAATATATTTTTTAAATATTGATTAAAAAATTGCGAACAATATGCATGAACATCGGGCATTTGATTTTGATTATACGTGGCAACAAGCGAATCAGTCAATTCTCCAATCTCGTATTGCATATATGTTTTATGTGCCTCAATATTTAATTTATCATAATAAACACCCACCAATCGTGTTGGTTTTTCCGGCGAAACAAATTCACTTATTATTTTCAATGTTCCATTTATTTGTTTCGGCAAATTAATATTTGCCCCAGGCAATAATAAGATTGTCGGTTCTGAACAAAGTGAAAAAGAACCGTTAATAGACCGCCAATGATATGGACCTAACCCCATATCACGCATACCCAAGTGTATTTTTTGCCGCACGAAATATTTATCCTTAAAAAAAATTTTTGCAATTATATCATAAACAATTAAAATTTTCAACAATAAATATTTTACCATCCATATTGACACTTAAACAATTTCTCTGTACAAAAGAAAAAACGAGGTTTTATATCATGACACAATCCCAATTTTCTTTTTCCGACTTATCTTGCCCTTTGGATTTAACAACGTTAACAGAAGAAAATAATACGTTTAAATGCCAAAACGGACACTGCTTTGACAAAGCAAAACAAGGATATATTAATTTATTACCCGTTCAGTTTAAAAATTCACTTAATCCTGGTGATAATAAAGAAATGGTTTTGGCTCGTTCTGCCTTTTTAAATGAAGGACATTACGAACCGATTGCACAACAAGTTATGCAAATCATTCAAAACCGCCTAACAAAAAAAACAACTCTCATTGATGCTGGTTGTGGAGAGGGATATTATACAAATTTTATTTTTAATCAACTCATAAAACAACATCCTCAATTCTCTTTTTCTGTTTTAGGATTTGATATTTCAAAAGAAGCAGTCAAACAAGCTTCAAAACGTTCTAAAAACATTTGCTGGGCAGTTGCAACCAATCAAAAAATCCCTACAAAAGAAAACTGTGCCGATATTTTAATCAGTTTGTTTGGATTTCCTGTTTTATCTGAATTTACACGAGTACTTAAAAATAACGGATTACTGATTATCGCAACAGCCGGACCTAATCACCTCATTGAGATTCGCAAACGAATTTATCAAGAAATTCATACCAAAAAAGAAAACAACATTATTCATCCACACCTCCAATTAACTGAAAAATTTTCTCTTGAAAAAGAAATTTTTGTTTTATCCGATGAATCTGTTACAAACCTTTTAAAAATGACTCCTCATTTTTATCGTATTCCCGTTGAAAAGCGTACAGAAATTATACAAAATCTGCCTCATCAACTTACATTAAATGTTGTCTTTCATTGCTTTAATGTAATCAAAGATTAATTTTCAAAAAACTGCTTTTTCTTGTTGCTTTTATCCGCAAAATACCTTACATTATTCTCATAGACAAAATATCATATACAAAGGAGACAATATATGTATGAAAATATAGAATTCGTTATTGCTTGTGGCGGTAAAAGCACTCGCAATTTTCCACATTCCAAAGCTGTTGCACATAAATGTTTATTACCGTTTGGAGATGTACGTTTAATTGACTATGTCTTAAAAGATATTGTCAAAATAGGCGGTCGTCACGTAACAATCGTTTGTTCTGACGAAACCACTATCGAGGCATTTAAACATGCATTAGAAACAAACACTGTTGTTGAAGAAAAATTACGCAAAAGTGGCAAAAGTAAAATTGCCGATGTTCTTCGTTCAACTTTTTTACCAGACGATATGGACATTAAATACGTTATACAGGAAAAACCCTGGGGAACCGCTCATGTATTAGGATTAGCTCATCGGGTATCATATAATCGTCATTGTGTTTTAATTTTCCCTGATGATTTAATTGATTCAGCCGATCCGGAACAGCCATATATCAAAAAACTGACTGATGCCTTCTTAAAAAACACCAAACAGATTTTGTTAACAGGTGTTGAAAAAGAAGATGTCAGCAACAATGCAATTTTACATGACAGACGCTTGATTGAAAAACCAAAACATCCGAAAAACCATATCGGTATATATTCGCCGTATGTATTCCCCAAAGAATGTTTAGATTCTATTGAACGTGAAACAACGGCTATTGAAGAAGTCGGACATTTACCTGATAATTTAGCATTAGGCGAATGGGTTTATGTTGATGGAATTAATTCTTTCTTGGATAACGGTGGAGAAGAAGACGGATTTTTTGCCAATACATATTTGTTAGATACATCAAAATATAGCTTATTAGATACCGGTAATTTAGAATTGTATGAAGCAGCACTTATTCGTGAATTACTGACTTATTCCGTTTTCAAAGAACAAAATCTGGAAGTTGCCCGAAAAATTTTAAACAAAGCCTAAAAAACAAAAAACCTCTATTAGCCTTAATAGAGGTTTTTTTTTAATATAAAAGATTTTAACTAATTACTTTCAAATATAACGGTTTGATCATCTCCACAACCAGCAATAGTTGTTGGACTTTGAAGTGCTACTTCTTTCAATGTCGGTGCTTGTTCAACAATACGCTCACAAGCGCCTTTTCGCACATTTGTATATGTAATTGTAAAACTTACCCCCTCTCCGTTAACAGAAATTTCACCACCCCAACGATTTTGTTTACTGTCAAGAACATCCTCATCAATTAAGGTTTCAGTAAAATCACCATCTGGAAATTCTGAAGCCCATGAATACATATCATTGATATCTCGTGATAATTGCTCCACTTCTAACAACGTCGCACTTGTACGAAAATATGAATCAACATAACCCATTGATGTAATACCGCCAACACTGATAACCCCAATAATGGCAATCACACCGAGCATTTCAACCATACTACGACCGGATTCATTTGAATGTTTCATCATCATTCTTCTCCCTTAAAAACAACTTACTTCTTTTAGTATAAAGCAAAACAGAATCAATGACAAGACTTTTTTTCTTTGGGAACCCCATTTTTACCCATTTTTTTTCTGCAAGTTTCAATAAAACTCCTATTCTTGCACCACTAAACCCTAGCATTTGAAAATCTAAACCCTTAATATTAAAATAAGGAACTTTTAAATTTTTAAGCCGATAATATTGTTTCAACGGCATCGGTTTTTCCAATCTTTGTTTATTCAAATGAAAAAGAAACATTGATTTACCCAACTGCCACATTAAATATCGTGCATTATTTATATTTTGAGGAATGTCAATATATTGACGACACAAAATCAGTTGTTTTTTTTGCAATTTACTCCATTTCCAATGTAACACATCATCAGAATCGGTTAATACCGCCAAACGCTCCAATGCTGTTGATTGCGGATAAAGACAAACAAACCGTTTTAATTTTTCAATACGATAGCAAGATATCAATTCATCTAAAATTCTTCCTTTCGCCATTAATTGCAAACTATCAATAACAAAAGGACCAATTAACAATTTTAAAAATTCTTCCCGAATACGCTCTATGGACAATGTTTTTAAGCCTTGCTTATTTAAAACACAAGCATTAAATGATTCTTCATCTAAATTCTTAACACCAAAACGGGCTACAAAACGAAAATAGCGTAATATACGCAAATAATCTTCACAAATACGTTCATTCGGCACCCCGATAAACCGTGTCTTTTTATTTTTTAAATCCTGAATACCGTTTGTATAATCATTAATTTGCCCTAAATTATCCATATATAATGCATTTATCGTAAAATCACGACGAAGAGCATCTTGCCGATAATCTTTTAAAAACGCAACATTTGCATGTCGACCATCTGTTTTTCTATCTGCTCGCAAAGTGGTTATTTCATACGGAATATGATTTATTACAACGGTAATTGTCCCATGTTTTAAACCAGTTAAAAAATAAGCTATTTTATTTTTTTCTAATATTTGTATCATTTCTGCAGGAGTTAATGGCGTTGCCATATCAATATCATGAACTTTTTTATGCAATAAAAAATCCCGAACACAACCACCTACTAACCGCAACTGATTATCAAAAATCCGAAACAAAAAACAAACATCTTTTGTTAACAATGTATCTAATCTGTCATTTTTTTCTTGCATAATAACAGTATATGAAATAATTACTTGCAATTCAAGAAAAAAAATGTATAATAAGTTCATTATGATAATTACAGATACACATCATTTAGAAACGGTTTGTCAGCGCTTTGCAACATTCCCCTATATGACAATTGATACAGAGTTTATTCGTGAAAAAACGTTTTATCCCGAAGTATGTCTCATTCAAATTGCCAGTCCGGAAGAAGCTTTTTGTGTTGACCCGCTAGCTTCTGAAATTAATTTACAACCACTATTTGATTTATTGCAAAATAAAAACGTTGTAAAAGTATTTCATGCTGCTTCACAAGATTTAGAAATTTTATATCATTTGACCGGAAATATACCGACACCAATATTTGATACTCAAATCGGTGCCATGGCTTGCGGATACGGTGAAAATGTCAGCTATCAACAACTGGTAAAATCTATTGTTAAAGTTGATTTAGATAAAAGTATGCGTTGTACAAACTGGGGAAAACGTCCTTTGACAGAAAGACAAATTGAATATGCCTTATGCGATGTTACACATTTACGCAATATATATCTCCAATTAAAAAATGATTTATCTCAATTAAACCGTGAATCATGGATAGAAGAAGAATTGCAAGAATTAAACGACATTTCCACATATGCACATTCACCGGATAAATTATTGCAAAAAACAAACTTTTTTAATTTTAAAGGTGTTAATCTTGCTATTTTTCAACAACTGATTATTTATCGGGACAAAGTTGCCCGTATCCGAAACAAACCCCGTCGTCATTTAATTAAAGATGATTTGGTACAGGAATTGGCAGCGATTGCGCCGACAACACCCGAACAATTAAAAACACTGCGCAATATAACAAATGGGTTTGAAAAATCAAGTATGGCCGGCGAATGTTTACAAATCATTACAACAGCATTAGAAACCAACAGCAAGCCCGTTTTTGTACCAGCAAATAATAAGGCATTAACATCAGCACAAAAAAATCTTGTTGAAATACTTAAATTAGCATTACAGTTAATTGCATTAAACGAATCGGTTGCACCCAGTTTAATTGCTTCAACATCTGATTTAGAAAGATTTGCACAAAATCATTCTTGCTCTTTTGATAAAGGATGGCGTTTTGATGTATTTGGGCAAAAAGCCTTACAGATAAAAAACGGTGAAGCCTGTTTAATGTATCACCCACGTTCAAAAAAAGTAAAACTTTTAAATATCAACGAATTAAATATATAGCCGCACACACAAATTAAAAAAAACAATCTGGCTAGCATATCATTTTTCAGCTCCTATGTTGCCATTAAAGGTTTGTTTAATTGTAACGATTTTGCATATATAGGAGAAAGCATTTAAAACAGAAAGAACAATTATAATTAAAAGAGTTATAGAAAATATGAAATAAAAAAATTGTTTAAAAAAGAAAAAATATGTTGCAAATAAATATACCTTTAATTAAAATAACATATTATAACAATATTTTAAGGAGCACTTTATGCGCAAATACAAAACAAACGAACTTGGCCGTAGTATGGTTGAAATTCTAGGGGTACTTGCAATTGTCGGAGTATTAGCCATTGGCGGTGCCACAGGTTATAAATATTCCATAGATAAGTATCGGGCAAATGATATTAGCAATTCCGTTAACCAACGCGTACAAGATACATGGCATCTCTATCAAAATAAAGACCTCCCTTTTGAATTTGAAGGTTGGTCACATCTTACGGATTCAGGCTTTCCGATAGATATTATACCGGGTGAAGGCGGAGATATGTTTGCCGTTGATGTATATGATGTTCCGAATGATGTTTGTAAAAAAGTTTTAAATATGGGTCTTGAAAATGAAGTTGCAATGATTCAAATTGCTAGTCCTGATTGCACAGAAGGACAATTTGGTGTTGCCCGTTTTAATGATGATGTCAATGTGTGTGATTTATATGAAGATGCTGTCGGTATGCGTTTTTTGGTATCCATGGATTGTTTAGGACCAGAATGTGGTGCATTTATGGATAAAAACGGAGATCCAGCAGAATTTTGTTTTACCGACTCTGATTGTAATGCATTAAGTACTGGTGGATGCAATAGTTGTACAAATAACATTTGCGAACCACAATGTCCCATTAGAGCACCTTATTGTAAAAACGATACAGCAACACCCGTTTGTGTCGCTTGTAAAGAAAATAAACATTGTCCGGAAGGCTTTATTTGTTCAGAAGAAAGTAATAGTTGTGAAGAATTAAAACAAGAATGTGGCGAAAACGAATTTAGAACATATAACGGCTCTTGTGTTTCATGCGATGTTTACAGCAACTACCGTGTTTCAACAGAAAAATTCAAATATGAAATTAACGGAGAAGTTCAATTTGAAGATAGTGAAAGTGGCGATAATATGTGTCGTAGCAGATGTACAGATGAAAATAAATATGTCGTTACATCTGAATTGACAGGTCAAACTTTCTGTTCATATAGTTGTACAGACGGTTATAGTTTCCAAGCAAACTCGGGTTGTATAGAATGTGGTAAAAAAGGAATTTATTACTTACCTTCCGGTGTTCGTTTGAGTAAAGAACAATGTGAAACTTGTGGTTCTGATTGGGTCATTGACACAACTCACGGAGGAACTTTTTGTATCAGTCAACCTTGCGAAAGAGGTCAATTATATAAAACAGACGGTTCAACTTCTTTGTATTGTGTAGATGCCGCCAAATTACTTCAAGAAGCCCAAAGCAATGATAAAGTCAATCCAACTAAATATTCAGGATTCATATGGACATTAAAAGGAACAGAAGCTAGCAATTTAACAGCAATCAGACATGCAAAAGAACTTTGTGAAGCCACTGGTTCAAAATATATCACCAACGGAAATCAAGCTATTTGTTTATTTCCATGTAAAAATGATCAGTTTAGAACAAGTAGTGATGGTCGTTGTATACCTTGTGATGCAACAGGGAATTATGAAGTTAAAGTTAATGGATGGTACCGAAACAATGAAGCCTGGGCAACAACAGGTAAAGCTGATTGTGAAAAATCTTCTTGCGCTCGTTTTGAATGGAACGGAAGATGTTATCCACAATGCAACGGAACGGAAGGCGATCCAAAATGGCTTAATTACAACAGAAGTTGTTTTTCTTGCACAAGCGGTACAAATGATACTTTCTTAACTGCTGGCGGAGAAAATCCCGATCCAATGTTAAAAGCTCGTTGCGAAGCTTGTGACCGTGTTGTCAAAAAATTACCGGACGGTAAATGGCATTGTGTGTTTGAGGGCTGTCCTGCTGGTACATTTGTCAATAAAAATAATAAATGTGTTCAATGTGATTCTGGTGAAACAGGTGAAATTATTAAAATTTCTACAAAAGAAAATTGTACCTCTGCTTGTACGGGTGAGCAAGTAACAACTGGTGAAGGAGAAGATGCCGTAACTATAAAAACAACAAAAAGATATGCAACAAATTACAAAGGAGAATTATTTTGTGTTAAAGATTACGGAGAATCTTCTTGGACACATGCAGGTGGATATAAAAGAGCTTATACTACAATGACTGAAGATTACGAAGGTATCGGTGATTCAGTAGAATTGGCAGAAATCTGTGTACGAGGGAAAAACTCAGAAGGGAACCCTTATAGACGCGTATCTAATAAAGGTGGTATATATGGTTATTGTGAGGCAGCTTACTGCAATCCTGGATATTTTTTAACAGCAGCTGGATATTGTGTTTCGTGTAATTATACCAGCGATGTTGCAATGTACAGTACGACAGCTAATAATACTGAATATACTGCTTCTAAATCAGCGTATTGCACATCTCAATGTACAAATCGTAAAATTGTAACAAAAGCCGATGGCGTACCCTATTGTGTCCGGACACAATGTTCAGGTAGAGAGTTTATGGAGAAAAACGGCAACTGTCAATCTTGCGATAATGACCATCCGTATCAAATTGATTTAAATAAATCTGAACAAATTAATGCTTGTAAAAATTGTACAGACGGCTCAGGTAATAAAAATCGTATTTTAGTTGGAGATTATTGTGTTGAAGTTGTTAAACCAACAAATACCACAACAAATCAAAATGGTCGAGGTATTTGTAATGATTATGGCAACAATGGCGGATCTTTATCCGGTTACAGTGCTGGTAATGGTAAACTTTTTAGATCATACTTCCACTCAACATTTGATCAACGTTTTTATTGCTATACTTGTTTAACAGATGCCGTTGTCTATGTCGGTGATAATGCTATCGGAAAAGAACAATGTGCCAGTTGCGGAAACAGACAAATTTCCAATGGTCGTTGTATTAAGGGACATTGCACACAAGGATCATCCTTTATGACAGAAAACGGTTGTATCTATTGTAGCGAAGTCGGCGGTTCCCGTTTTGCCATTGATCCGGATGCAAGCCAAGAATGTCTAGGTTGCGGATATGACTTTTTTGTTCAAAAAATTGAGGCTAAAGAAACACTCCATGAGTATGATGAAGATGGTGAAATTACAAATTCCACAGAAGTTGATGTCATCAAATACTATTGTATGAAGAAAATCGGCAGTGGATTTATTGGTGCAAATGGTATTTCTTATACATGTGGAACCAGCGAATTACCTGTTATTGGATTTGATGATGAATCAATCAAAATGTGTACCGAATGTAATCGGACCATAGATGAAGAAGGTAGATGTGTTTTTTCATAATTTACCTGACAAAACCTTCATAAGCACATCGCAAAAGGTGTGCTTTTTTTTATAAGTTTTACCTATAAATACTTTCATTTTAAAAAATATTTGACAAAATAGACTTGATGTGATAAAATGGATAAAACAAAATCGGAGGCATTATGAACGCAAAAAAACAACCAAAAACCGAAAACCCACCATTAATACAAGCAGTTATTAACGGTGATTGGGATGCGTTTTCAGAACTTATTGAAACAGTAGATATCAATGAAAAAGGCAAATATGGTTCTAATGCTCTAATTGAAACAATATATCAAAAAGCCAATCCGATTTCAGCCAAAATGAGACAGGTATTGCTCAATCATCCGAAAATCAAAGTAGATCAAGCAGATGATTTTGGTATGACAGCCATCGGTGTTGCTATTGTTCGTGATTGGTCCGCCATTGAGGAACTACTTAAAGCCAAAGCAAACCCCAATACATTTACCAAAGTACGATTAAGTAGAAGTTATAAAAACCATTGCACCGCTGATGATATTTGGCGCTCCATTACATTATTAAGTCATGCAGTTTATTGCGATAATTTGCCTTTGGTTCAAACATTACTCAAATACGGTGCCAAAATTGATAAAATCGGCTCGTTAGATATTACCCCTCTTTCTATGGCGACTCGTTGCAATCATGTTTCGTTAATGAAATATTTGGTTGAAGAAGCGAATGCACATTTGGGAATATTACCAACAAACTGGAAAAGTTTTACCTCAAACCGTAAAAAAGCCTGTCCCGTTGCGTTACGAAAAGCATTAAAATACGGCAATGCTGAATGTGTGAGCTATTTAATTGAAAAGGGAATGCATATTCCTCAAATTATATATCGTGAAAATCAAACATATGCTTCTCCATTAACTTATGTTTTATCACAACCAAATACGCCGTTATATGCCGAAAAATATATAGCAACCGCTCGTGCAATTATGTCTTGCACAGATTACGATTTAGATTTTTGTGATTCTGATAATCGTACAGCCCTTTCTTATGCCGTACAAAATAATTTAGAAACTTTAATCCCTTTATTAATAACACCACATAATATTAATTTACCAGACAATGCGCAATTAACACCACTAGGACATGCCGTTCTTAATTTTGCACAACCTAAAACAACGCAACTACTTTTAGATAAAGGTGCAAATCCCAATATCCTTATGCCAAATATCGTTAATTTAAGTGATGCTGAAATTGCAGAGGAATCCATTTCTACCATTCCGTTAATTCATTATGCATTACGTATTAATAATAATATCTTGGTTAATCAACTCTTGCAAAAAGGTGTCAATTTGTTATGGGAAGATAAAAACGGGAATACAATTCTCAACCATATATCAAGCAAACAACCGGCAAGTTTACGACACAAAATCATCTATTGCTATTTCAAACAAAAAGAAACTATACAAAAACAATTATCACCATTAGATATGGCAATTTGTAAAAAACTCAAAGAAAGATGTAAAAACGATTAATTATTTAATTTAATCCGTTCAATCTCTGCTCCCAAAGAACGTAATTTATCTTCAAGCTTGTAATAGCCTCTGTCAATATGATAAATTCGAGTAACTAAGGTTTCTCCTTTGGCAACTAATCCTGCCAAAACCAACCCTACTCCGCCCCGTAAATCCGAGGACATAACCGTTGCACCTGTTAAATTATTAACACCGGTAATTAAAATAGAATGATTTGTTAAAATTTTAATATTTGCACCCATCCTTTGTAATTCAGGAATATGCATAAACCGATTTTCAAAAATACGTTCTTCAACCAAACATTCTCCTTTTGCCAATGCCAACAAACTTGTTAACAAAGCTTGAGCATCTGTTGGAAATCCAGGATATTCACAAGTTGTTATCGGGGTAGAAACTAATTGAGCCTGTGTTGCATCTACAAGTAACCCATTTTCATTTTGTTCAAATCGTACACCACTGATTCGTAAAACATCAGCAACGGCATTCATTAAATCCAACCAAGCCCCTTTCATAAAAATCTTACCTTTTGTCATGGCTGCGGCAACGGCAAAAGTTGCCATTTCTATTCGGTCCGGAATAATCTCATGCGTACAACCGTTTAATCTTTCAACACCATGAATAATTAATTTCTTTGTTCCTATCCCTTCAATTTTAGCACCCATTTTTACTAAAATGGTTATCAAATCCATCACTTCAGGCTCTAATGCCGGATTATGAATAATCGTTGTTCCTGGTGTTAAAACAGCAACCATAATTGTATTATGTGTAGCACCAACAGAAACTTTTGGAAAAAATATTTCCGCTCCGTGTAGCGGTCCCTCTGCTTTTACATATCCGTTTTCGACTTTAATTTTTGCTCCCATTTCTCGCAAAGCATTTAAATATAAATCCACGGGACGTGTTCCAATGGCACATCCTCCTGGGAGAGATACCTCTGCTTTATTAAACCGTGCTAATAAAGGCCCTAACACCCAAAAAGAGGCTCTCATTTTTGATACATAATCATAATCAGCATGTGTTGAATGTATGTTGTCGGCCTGCAAAGTTAACGTATTTTCAGTACCCTGAATACGCATACCCATACTTTCCAACAATTTTGAAAGCATATTAACATCGGACAAATAAGTAATATTAGTTAAACAAACAGGTTCATCAGTCAACAAAGCTGCTGTCATAATAGGTAAAACGGCATTCTTAGCCCCATGAATATCAACCGTTCCATTTAACGGTTTTTGTCCCCTAATTCTAAAAGCTTCCATTTCTGTTTATTCCTTATTCTGCATCTTGTTCTTTTTGCAAGCGTTCTTGTTGTTGTTTTTTACGTAAAGCCAAATTTTTTTGCAAAGCTCTTGCCTGTTTAGCAAATGTTTCAGCTTTTTTATCATTTAAATGATGACATTCTTTAGCGGTTTGAATCAATTTTTCAATGATTTTTTCTTCGTTTTGATTATTATCTGTCTGCATGTAATTTACTTTCCAAAATAAATGTTGCCGGTCCGTCATTTTCAATACTAACCAACATATCTGCTCCAAAAACCCCTGTTTGAACAGGAATATTTAATTGTTTTAAATTATTTGTTAAAACATCAAACAAAGCTGATGCTTGTTGCGGATTTCCTGCTCCTGAAAAAGAAGGACGACGACCTGTATTACAATCTGCCAACAACGTAAATTGTGAAACAAGTAAAATTGAACCATTGATATCTAAAAGAGATTTATTCATTTTACCGTTTTCGTCAGCAAAAACGCGCAACGTTGCTATTTTTTGTGCCATTTTTTGAATATCCTCAACTGTATCAGCAGGCTCCATTCCTGCCAAAATACAAAATCCGATACCACATTCGCCACAAACCTTATTCTCTACGGAAACAGTAGCTTTTTTAACTCGTTGTAAAATCAACTTCATGTTTGATTTTTCCTTTCACGCCTATTATACGAATATTTTTTACAACGTCAAGATGAAACACATCTTATTTTATGCAAATACAACTATATTGACGTGCCGGATTTTTCGGTTCCCTGCGATAACTGTTATAATCAAAATCCGTATATGTATCTATTAAAATTGAATCAATTTGATAAATACCCGTTCGACGTAACCGATGAACAACATACGCATGAAAATCAAAGAAAAAATGTTCTTCATCATGTTTAGGTGTAAAAAAATGATGCTCTGTTGTCGGAAACAATGAACGCATTTGCACATCAGCTTCAAAACTATCTTTTTGTAAATGAGGTCCAATACCAGCTACCATATATTCCGAATTACCTCCCATTCGTATCATTTGCAATACTGTATTTTCAATAATACCCTGTAATGCACCTTTCCAACCGGCATGAATAGCGGCAACTAATTTTGCTTTTCTGTCAGCAATCAAAATCGGTGCACAATCAGCTGTTTTAACTGTTAACATTAAATTCGGTTTATCGGTTATTAATGCATCAACAGATGGGACAACAGCTAATTGTTCCGTTACATATAATGTATCCACTGAATGTACCTGATTCATCAAAATCGGATGTTGAACATCTTTTGAATCAGAAGCATCATAAAAACCGTGTTCAATAAAATCAATTTCCTTCAATCCGCTGACTTGTTTCATTTTTTTTCTTTCCTTTTCTCTTTTGCCATATTTTTTCTAAACGTATCGTAAAACGGTATCCGACAATATATCCACCGATAATAAACGGAATACAACCTAAAAACATAGAAATACCCCAATCTTCCACAAAAAGGGTAATAAATTCTTTCGTCTTTTCCCAAAATGATGCCTCACTTAAAAACACATTCTCAATTAATCGGCTCACAGATTCATATCCTGTTAATTCACTCCATTTACCACGCAAAAATTGTCCGACTATGTAAAAAACATAATAAACAGGAACTAATGTGACTACATTAGTCACCCACGTCCAAGCCAAAGCCAACGGCAACGAAAATGACCATTTTAATTTTTTAGCAATTAACCATGTGAGTCCAACTGTTGCCATTTGAATACCAACCAAAGGAGTCATTGCCCAAGCCAAACCTACGGCAACACCACGTGCTTTTTCTTCTGTACTTGATTTAGAATGAATAATCGGTTCAATTAATTTTTGATGCACAATCTGTTTTGTTTTTTCAAAAAATGATGCCATCACCTACTCCTTATTCTGTTCCTTTTTCTGATTATATTTTTCCAATATTTTAGCTGGCGTATTTAACCGCATTAACCAGATACCAATTAGAAGCATTGGTACACATAATAATTGTCCCATAGAAAAATAAGTAAAAATAAAACCTAAATGACTGTCCGGTTCTCTTGTAAACTCCACAAGAAATCTAAAACAACCATATAACACTAAAAACAATCCGAATATAAAGCCCTGTCTATTTCGAAAGCGTGGATAAAACCACCAAATTATATTTAAGACAGCAAATAAGATTATTCCTTCCAAGCAAGCTTCATATAATTGAGAGGGATGTCGTGGTTCAACACCTGCACGAGGAAAAATCATCGCCCAAGGAACTGAATGCGTTACACGACCATATAATTCGGCATTGGCAAAATTAGCCAAACGACCTAAAAACAATCCTATCGGAGCAACACAAGCCAAAATATCACCCATAGCCAATGGTGAAATTTTTTTAACTTTGGCAAAAATTAGCGTAGCAATAACAACACCGATTAATCCACCGTGAAAAGACATACCGCCTTGCCAAACTGCCAAAATTTGGGATGGATTCTCATAAAAATAATGCGCATTATAAAACAACACATAACCTAAACGCCCCCCCAATACAATACCTGCAGTTGCCCAAACTAAAAAGTCATCAATTTTTAAAACAGTAAAAACACTGTTTGAAACCGTTGCCATTTTCCTTGCTAATAACCAAGCACCAACAATACCAAAAATATAAGCCAATGAATACCATCGGATAACAAAAAATCCAAAATCTACCGCAATCGGATCAATATTCGGAAAAACTATACCGGAATACATCTTTCTTTTCTCCTATACTTGTTTAATTTCACTTAATCCGGATGTATGTTGCAAGGCATCAATCATTGTAGGAGTCAACGCATATTGACGTGCTAATTCAATCTCAACCTCATAACCTTGTGTCTGAATAATTAAGTATATTTTACTCCGTCCCGATTCGGCAACTGATAATACTTTATGTAAATTTTCAACCGCTTTTTCACTATCTACCCGAATGATTAAGGACGAAGCACTTTTTGCCATAACTTCAGATAAATATTCAACACCTTGAATATTCATCCGTATTTGCTCATCATCAGGACGTTTATCGGCATTAATAGTTAACAACAAAGGTTGTCCGGATTTTAACTTTTCTTTATTCATTGCTAGCATATCTGAAAAACACATTAATTCAAATGCTCCGGATTTATCACTGGCAGATACGAACGCAAACTTATTTCCTTTTTGACTGATTCTCTCCCGAACACCTGATACAATGACAGCAACAGAAACCCGTACAGCACCCGTTAATTGTACCATACCTGCAATATCGGCATAATCAACAACACGCATCCGTTCAAAAACAGAATCAAATGCATCTAATGGATGAGCAGACAAATAAAAACCCAATGACTCTGCTTCTTTTTCTAATTTTTCAATGTGTGGCCAGTCAGCAACTTCTTTTAGTTTCAAACTGTTTGCGGCACTGTCAGAAGCTCCGAACAAACTAATTTGTGAACTTTTACGACTTTGTGTTGCGTTAGCTGCATACGCAAGCATATTTTCTACATTTTCAAAAATCTTAGCACGATTTTTGTCAATACAGTCAAAAGCACCGGCTTTAGCCAAATTTTCAACATATCGTCGATTTAAAGCGGATGAATCAACCCTTGAAAAGAAATCCTGCATAGATTTATACGGACCATTCGCCTTCCGTTCTTCTACAATTTGAATCATGCCTGCTTCTCCAACATTTTTAACCGCTGACAAAGCATAACGCACTTTTCCGTTTTCTACACTGAAATTTACTTCGGACTTATTAATATCTGGCGGTAAAACTTCAATATTCATCTGTTTTAAATCATTTTTAAAAAATGCCAACTTGTCCGTATTGGTTTTATCAAGCGTCATCGTTGCCGCCATAAATTCAACAGGATAATGTGCTTTTAAATAAGCCGTTTGATAAGCGATATAGGCATATGCCGCTGCGTGCGATTTATTAAATCCATAGGAAGCAAATTTATACATTTTATCAAAAACTTTTTCTGCAACCGCTTTTTCAACATTATTTTTTAAAGCACCTTCAATAAAAATAGAACGTTGTCTATCCATTTCTTCAACGATTTTTTTACCCATTGCCCGTCGCAACAAATCAGCACCACCCAACGAATAGCCCGCCATCGCTTGTGAAATTTGCATAACTTGCTCTTGGTAAATCATAATACCGTAAGTTTCTTTTAATATATCCTCAATTAAAGGATGCATATAATCGGGTTCCTGTTCGCCTTTTTTACAAGCAATATAATCCGGAATACTATCCATCGGACCCGGTCGATACAAAGAAACAAGAGCAACAATATCTTCAATTTTATCTGGTTGCATATCATGCAAAATCTTTTTCATACCGGTACTTTCCAACTGAAAAACACCCGTTGTATTTCCGGATTTTAACAACTCATATGTTTTTTCATCATCTAACGGCAAATCATTTACATCAAAAGCTGTTCCGCCTTGCGATTGAATTAATTCCATTGTTTTTTCAATAGTTGTTAATGTTTTTAATCCCAAAAAGTCAAACTTAATTAAACTGGCGTCTTCAACAAAATGTTTGTCATATTGTGTAATTGGCATATCCGATGATGGATCTTTATATAACGGCACAATTTGCTCTAACGGTTTGTTTCCAATAACAACACCCGCAGCATGAACGGAAATATTACGATATAAACCCTCCAATTTACGAGCAATCTCTAACAACCGAGCAATCGTTTCGTCTTTATCAGCTTCTTTTTGAATTTCAGGTTCTTTTTCAATAGCCGAATCAAGTGTAATTCCCAATTCATTCGGAACTAATTTTGATAATCTGTCAACAACAGGATACGGGATTTGCAACACACGCCCTACATCACGAATAACGGCTTTTGCTTGTAACTGACCTAATGCCAAAATTTGTGCAACATGATCAGGACCGTAATGTTGTTTAACATATTCTATTGTTTTCGCACGATTTTCCTGACAAAAATCCACGTCAAAGTCTGGCATAGAAACACGTTCAGGATTCAAAAACCGTTCAAAAAGCAAGTTGAACCGCAACGGATCAATATTGGTAATAGTTAAACACCAAGCCACAACAGAACCCGCACCTGAACCACGTCCCGGTCCAACAGCCACACCGTTTGCTTTTGACCATTGAATAAAATCGGCTACAATTAAAAAATACCCAGGGAAACCCATTTTTTGAATAACACTTAATTCAAACAATAAGCGATCATGATATTTTTTACGTTCTTCTTCTGAACGACCTTTCATTCGCATTTCAAAACCAGCTTCTGCCATTTCACGCAACGCTTCATCTTCTGTTTTCCCTTTACAGTCATAATTCGGAAAGGCAGGTTTTTTCTTACCGGCCAAAAAGAAACATCGTTTTGCAATTTGCACCGTATTTTGAATTGCTTCCGGCAAATCAGAAAACAAAGCTTTCATTTCTTCGGGTGATTTTAAATAATGTTCTGGTGTTACGCGTCTGCGATTAGCTTCTTCAACATATGTTTTATCAGCAATACACAATAATGCATCATGTGCTTCATACATATCCGGCGTCAAAAAATAAGCTTCATTGGTCGCAACCAAAGGAATATCATATTTATAAGCCATATCTAAAAACGCAGGTTCTGTTTCGTCTTCAACTTCCAAACCATGTCGTTGAATTTCCATGTAAAGACGATTAGGAAAAGCTTCTTTTAATTTTTGCAATAATTCTTCGGCAAAAGCAAGTTGACCATTTAAGACAGGACGACCTAAAATCCCTTCGGCACCGCCTGTTAATAAAAGCAATCCGTCTGAATGCGTCAATAATTCTTCAAATGTTAAATGAGGTGTTGTTTCACGTCCATCACCCATATAAAAAGCACTTAAATGCAGTAATAAATTTTGATAACCTGTTTCATTTTGAACCAAAACAACAACTTTATCGTATGTTGGTTTTTCTTCTTTAAATGCATTTTTTTCACGTTCTGGTGATAAAACAGATAATTGGCAACCTAAAATAGGCTGCACACCTACCTTAGCACATTCCATACCAAAATCCATGGCGCCAAACAAATTGTTTGTATCAGCAACACCAACAGCCGGAATACCAGCAGAAGCTATTGTTTTTGCCAATGCTTTAATTTTAATGGCTCCTTCTAAAATAGAATAAGCACTATGGACACGTAAATGAATAAATTCCGGTTCTATTGCCATTATACACCTTTTGATTGATTTGTTAATTCAACTAAAATACCGTTTTGTACAGTAACTTGTCTATCCATTTGTGAAGCCAATTCAGGATTATGCGTTGCAATTAACGCACTCAATCCTGTCTCTCTAACAGCCTGCATTAATGTTTGAAAAACAGACGTTGATGTTTTTGGATCCAAATTACCTGTTGGTTCGTCAGCCAACAATATGGTTGGACTGTTAGCCAACGCTCTTGCTATAGCCACACGTTGTTGTTCACCACCGGATAATTCTCCCGAACGATGGGTAACTCTGTCTTTTAACCCAACCTGCTCTAATAATGCCAACGCTTTCTGTCGGGCTTCTTTTTTAGAAACACCGGCTATTAATTGTGGTAACATAACATTTTCCAACGCATTAAAATCAGGCAATAATAAATGTGATTGATACACAAATCCTATAGCTTTTTGACGCATATTTGTTCTTTTTTTATCAGATGCTTTACTGACATTTTCACCGTTAACAAAAATTGTTCCCGATGTGGGTGTATCTAACAAACCGGCAATATGTAACAATGTAGATTTACCCGAACCCGAAGGACCGACTAACGCAACAATTTCACCTGATTTCAAGGTAAAATTAACATCTGATAAAACATCAAATTCATTTTCTTTTTTACCATAACTTCTGCGAATATTTTTTAATTCCATACAAACTTTTTTATTCATAACGCAATGCCTCCACTGGATCTGTTCTGCTGGCTTTATACGACGGATAAAGAGTTGACAGTAAAGACAAAACCAAACTCATCCCAACAACAACAAATACCTCTGTCATATCTACTTTTGCCGGCAGTTTAGATAAGAAATAAATTTCTGCTGAAAACAATTCACGTCCTGACAAACTTTCAAGCCAATTTTTAATAGCGTCAATGTTTTCGCAAAAAGCTAAACCCAATCCAAACCCTGCCAAAGTACCTAAAACACCGACTGTTAACCCAGACATCAGAAACACTCTTTGAATACCCCCTCGGCTCATACCCATTGTTCTTAAAACAGCAATATCTTTTGTTTTATCCTGAACCAACATAATCAATCCTGAAATCATATTAAATGCCGCCACAACAATAATTAATGTTAAAATAAGAAACATCACATTTCGTTCAACTTCAATAGCATTAAAAAAAGCTTGATTTGTATAACGCCAATCATGAATTTCCGCCTGATTACCCATAGCTACAAATGCTTTATCAACAATTTTAGACATATCAACATCATCTTTTATAAAAATTTCTAAATGTGATACTTTTCCTTTCATCATAAAAAACTTTTGTGCTTCTTCTAACGGCATAAAAATAAAATTACCGTCATATTCACTCATACCACTATCAAATGTACCAATAACAGTATATGCCTTCATTTTAGGCAATGTGCCAAAAGCAGTAACATTTCCTTTTGGTGAAACAAGCGTAACATCATCACCAGAGCGAACAGCTAATTTACGAGCTAACCGATGACCTAATATAACCTGTCCGTCTGTAAATTCAGATAAATCCCATCCCTTATATTTACCACCCAACAAGGGACGTTTTGCAAAATCATCTGCTTTCATACCCCGAACCATGACACCAGCAGAAGTTTCTTTAGAAGAAACCATAACCTGTCCGTCAACAACTGGAATTGCTTGTAACACCCCGTCAATATTTTCCATCTTTACAACCCGATTGTCTACATCATCTATTGTAGAACCCCAAGCCGGATAAACGCCCAATTTACCATTGATGCCCAAAACACGGTTCATCAACTCCTCACGAAAACCGTTCATCACACTCATAACAATAATAAGCGTTGCCACACCTAACATAATTCCTAAAAAGGAAAAACCGGCTATTACTGATACAAAACCCGTTCTTTTTCGTGATTTTAAATAACGAAAAGAGAGCATTCTTTCTGTTCTGGAAAACATATAAACATTCCTTTTTAAATAAAAAAACAAAGTTGCGTTTAGTTTACAAGATATTATTTAAAATCGCAAGTTAAAAAAGCAACAATTTGATATTATCTGAGCTAAAATAAATATATTTTGACCCTAACTTGACATTTAAAATAAATATGCTAAAAATTATTTATACGCAACCGAGAAAACAGCATTCAAGCACTCTAATGTAAAAATTACTGCGTAAAATTTCAAACAACATCTTAAATACTAAAACATTAAAAACGATTAAACAATGAAAGGATTAACCGTTATGAAACCAAATAGAAAAATATTTGATTTATGGAAAGCTATTAATATTATGAGAGATAAAAATAAGACCTTATTCATGAAAGAATTATGGCTGAGCAGCATGGGATTAACTTTTGATGACGTAGACTATTTTACAGAAACGTTTATGAAGTTTAATCCTCAAACAAAACATCGTATTATAAAACACAAAGAAAATACAGATTTAAACTAAGCGTTTCACAGTGAAACGCTTTTTTATCTTACATAAATAATAGTATAGTTACAATTTAACTTTTCAATATTTAGCTCGTTTACTTCGGTAGACGAGCTTTTTGCAATCAAAAAAAACCGTTTGTATTTAAACAAACGGTTTCCAATTTTTCAGTTTTTTTATCGTAATGTTAAATTTGTTGCACAAATTTTACCGTTTTCTTCTTTTAAATCATACGCAATCGGTTGATTTTCATCCAAAGCACGCAATTTTGCATCCTGTAATGCCGTAATATGTACAAAAATGTCTCTATCACCAATATCCGGTGTAATAAAACCATATCCTTTACGATAATTAAACCATTTAACTTTCCCTGATTCCATTTTTAATCTCCTCATAAAAAAATACATCATCGGCATTATCTTATATAAGGTTGTTTCCTCACTAACAAAAATCCGAAGATGTATTTAGTATAAGAAGCCAGTTTTAAAAATTCAAGAAACAATACTGTTTTTTTCTTTATTTTTCAGATAATGTTGCATTTAATTTACGACGACGTGCACCCAACATCCCCTCATATGAAAACAAAGCAACACCTGAAACAATCAATGGCAACACATAATAAATTATCCGATAAGCAATTAAAGCACCAAACAAATAAGCAGTATTGGTATCACTTGGTAAAATACCCAAAAATAAGCTTTCAAATACACCTAATCCACCAGGAACTTGACTAAAAACACCCAACACTTGTGCAATAATGAATACACCGATAAAGACATCAAAAGAAATATCAACAAACGGTATCAGACAAAAATACAAAACAAAGGCTGCCATAACAATATCAACACTGCCTATAACAACTTGTGCTATTGCCATTTTGACCGTCGGCATTTTAAATGGTACGTTTTGAATTTCTACCGTTTTCTTGTAAAAACGACATAAAGCAAAATATCCGATAAGTCCAACAAGCGAAATTAAAGCCACCAGATTAGTTGTCCATTGAGATTTAGGACTACCCTGAAACGCATCGGATGGAGTTAAAATCCAGCCCAAATCACTCAAAAAGAAACAAGCAACCAAATATGTAAAACCGGAAAAAGTAACCATTCGGACAATTTCATTGGCTTTAAAACGCCAACGTGTATATAAACGATACCGAACCGTACCACCCGATACCACTGCGTGTCCGGCATTGTTACTGATTGAAAACCCAACAAAACCGACAAATATCCATTTCCATGCTTCTAATTTTCGCCCAATATACCGCAAAGCTAAATAATCATATGAAGATAAGGCGACATAGCCTAAAAATGATGCCACGCAAGCACCCAAAATATTTAATGACGGTATTTGTGTCAAAGCAGTTGTAATATCTGACAATTTATGTTTAGACAACTGCATATACAACATAACAGCCGCAATAACAAAGAAAAACAATCCTGCCCAAGAAACAGCTTTTTTAAAAAATCTTTTTAATTTTACGTTTTTCATAATATAACTCCTTATTTTTTATAAAGAGATATTATGTCTGTTTGATATTTTTTTCAAGTAAAATTTTTCAAATTATATCATTAAAGCAATATAGGTATAGGGGGTATTTATTGTTTAACGACTACGATTTCGTCTAATAGTAGATAAAATTTGTTGAGCAGTAGAATGTTTTTTCTTAACACCTAAATTAATTTGAGCTTTATGAATATCACGATACGTTATACGCTCATTACAAGGCAATCTTTCTCCAATAACAACAGCTTGTTCTAAAGGCCTTATATCTAAATTCTGAATCAATTGTTGTTTTACTCTGTCTATAATCGGAAAATGATTAGCATAATAATCACACATGTATTTCTCCTGAACACTTATCTTTGTTTCATTCATTGTTAATGACTGAACCGGCCGTGCCAAAAGATGTTTATAAGTCTGACTTAAATAAACTTGTTGCCAGCCGTTATACTCTTTTGGATTTCTGGCAAAATCCATTAATATTGCCGCAACCATCACATCAGCATATAATTGTTTATTGTCATCACTCAAATTCATATCTGCCATTCGTTCAATATAAGAACAATATGCCCCTACTTCCGTATTTACCAATAATTCTGATTTTTCTGATTGATTACATGCTGATTTCATTAATTCATACATAAACCTTGTTTCAACAACAAAAGCGTCAACTTCTGTCATCAATTCACATAAAAGTGCATTATGGCAACTCATTTTTTGAATATATGTCGGATAAACACCTTTACAGGCCTGCGCTGCATGTGTTAATTCATGAACAATTTTCTTTAAAAATGTTCCGCTTGCAAACAAATTATTTTCTTCAGACAACTGTTTTTTTACGAACACAGGATTCACTTCAATTTTCATTGTCTGTAAATCATAATTCATACCTATATTTTCATCAACACAATCCTTCATTAAACAAAAAGATACCTCTTTCGGAGCATATAACAAACTCTGTTGTACAAAATAATCTTGTGAAAAATGAAGTAAGTTCAACAATTTTGAAATCTGATTACTATGTTCCGGAAAAACACTCACAAGTTCTTTTGCCCATTTACTGATTTTATCCTCAACAGAAACAGATATTGCTTGCTTTTGAATTTCTGGTTTCGTTTTTTTACCCAAAGAGGTATCAAATAATTCTTCTTTATGTTGCGTCATATATCATCCTATAATTTTTTCCTGAATAGTCAAAATTATACAGTAAAATACAATGTATGTCAATTATTTACAATATCTCCTTTGTAACAACTTTTTTCTGACTTGACCTTTTCATCAAAATTGATTAATAAAAGAAAAGGAGTTAAACATATGAATACCGTATCAAATATTGAAGAAAACAATCATTTAATGCGACTGGCAAGTTTTTTTTCAGTCGGAACAGCTTTTGTTTTACTAATTGCTAAATTTATTACATTTGTTCTGACCGGCTCTATGTCCATTTTATCCAGCTTATTTGATTCGGTTCAAGACATGTTAACATCTCTTGTTAATTTAATTGCCGTAAAAGAAGCAACAACCCCAGCCGATGCCGAACATCGTTTCGGGCATGGAAAAGCACAAGCTTTGGGCGGTTTAATTCAATCTATTATTATTTTAATTGCCTCATTTATTTTACTAAAAGAATCTGTTTTGCGATTATTGAATCCTCAACCCATACAAGGAATTGGATTGGGTTTAGGAGTCACAGCTTTGGCACTCATCTTAACAATCGGATTAGTTACTTTTCAAAAATTGGTCGTCAAAAAAACGCAATCATTATCCATTCAAGCTGATTTAGCTCACTATACAGGTGATATTTTAATGAATATCGGTGTTGCCATATCCATTTTAACAGCCTATTTTTTCAAATGGAATTTTATAGATGCTTTATTTGGTGCCTTGGTTGCTTGTTACTTATTTTACAGCATTACACATGTTTTAAGAGATTCGCTCAATATGCTGATGGATAAAGAAATTTCTATTTCTATGCGAAAAGACATCAAAAAAACAGCCTGTTCCATTGAAGGGGTATATGATTGTTTTGATTTAAAAACAAGATTATCCGGAAATGAAATGTTTGCACAATTTTCTGTTTCACTAGATGATGAAATCAGTTTATTAGAAGCACATAACAAAATTGATGAAATTGAACATATTATACATCAAAAACACCCAACAATGAATTTAGTTATTCATCCGGAACCTATTTCACAAAACAAAAGAGGCAGAACAAAAAACAAATCAATCAAACAAACGAAACTGCCACGCACTTAACACAGCCAACGCTGCTGTTTCAGCACGCAAAATTGTTTGTCCTAAATGAATGGTTTTTACATTCTGATGTTTTAACAACAATTGATTTTCCGCCGGTGAAAATCCACCTTCCGGACCAATTAAAAAAGCAGGAATAATCTCTTTTGATAATTTTTGCATTGTTTCACTTCGTTCTGCCAAATAAACAGGCGTATATTCGGCTGGTAAAGATTTGAGTACAGCAGATAATTTCATCGGTTCATAAAGAACGGGAACTGACAATCGCTCACACTGTTCAGAGGCTTCTGTTAAAATTAATTTCGCTCTTTCCATATTAAATCCACGAACAACAGTTCTGTCGGTTATCATCGGATATATTTCCGTTACACCTAATTCCGTTGCTTTTTGTAAAATTAAATCCGTATTTTCTTTTTTAATAATGGCAAAACATAAAATAACTTTGGATAAATCTTCTTGCTGTCTGATTTGTTCTTGAATAACAAGGCGAATTTGTTTTTTTCCTTCATACAAAACCCGACTTAACCATTCTCCATCAACACCATTAAACAAAGCTATATTTTCACCCTCTTTCAAGCGCATCACGTTTCGCACATAATGAGCTTGTTTTTCAGGTAATATTATTGTTTGATTTTCAAATAATTTTTCTTCTGTAAATAATCGTATCATATTAAATCCTATTATTTGTGATAAGGATGCGCTTCAATCAAAACAGCAGTTAAATCATCTTGTGGCGGTGGAGGCGCGAACTCAAAAAAGCGGGCAATAATTCCTTTTAAACCCTCACGAATAGGTTGATTTGCTGTTTCATCCTGAACAACCTTAAACAATTCATTAACATTTGTTTGATCACCTTTACTATTAATTGTTTCCGTCAAAGCATCACTATATATAAACAATCTGTTTCCACTTTCAAACGGAATAGTTATATTTTCATAAACTGCCTGTTGCGAAATACCTAATGGTAAACCTCTGGTTTGCAATATTTGCCATTCATTTCCATCCCAATAAAAAGGTGAAGGAGAAGCTGCACCTGAATACGTCAATGTCTGTTTTTTCGGGTCATAAATGCCGAAAAAGAAGGTTGCAAATTGCCCCCGTTGTAGTAAAATATATAATTGCTGATTTAATTCATTTAAGAAATCAGAAGGATCTTGTATGTGTGCCTGCATTTGAAAAATCAATGTATGCAACCGAAATGTATTTAATGCCGCCGCTAAACCATGGCCCGAAAAATCACACAAATAAAAACCAATACGATTATTACTTAACGGAACGGTTTGCCAAAAATCACCGCCTAATTTATCAGATGGTTCAAAATAAGATGTTACTTCCAATGCATATCGTTTTTGAATATCTTGTAAAGTAGCAGGACATGGTAATAATGCCATTTGCATATTTTGAGCTGTCATTAATTCATGATGAATTTGCTTTAAGCGGTTTTGCAATCTATTCACTAACAGTCTGTTTTCCAAATGAATCCGCACCCGTGCAAAAAACTCTAATGGGTTCAGTGGTTTTGTAATAAAATCAGATGCTCCCGCTCTAAATGTCTTATCCCGAGCTTCTCGTGTATCAGAGCCTGTTTGAATCAAAATCGGAATAGACCGCGTTCGTTCAACAGATTTCAAACGATGTAATACATCGTATCCATCCATATTCGGCATTTTAATGTCTAAAATAATCAAATCTGGTTCAAACGTCAAAACTTTATTCAATCCCTGAATTCCATCTGATGCGACATCAATTTGTTTAATACCGATTTGTGTTAATAATCCGGCCAACAATGCCTGATTACTTTGATTGTCCTCAATAATTAAAACTTTTGCCCGAGATAAATCTTCTTTCGGAGCCGTTGTAGTTTGACTGACAACATCAACAGGTGAAACCATATCCGGACATTCCGGTTTTTCACGAATAAATGATAACGTAATTTCTTTACCGTAATTTTCAATCGTACACGAATCAGCCGCACTGGCAATAATACGCAAACCCCGACCGGATTTGGATTGAGCAGACGGTGGTTGCCGTAAAATTTCAGACAAAGAATAACCCATTCCCTCATCCCGAATGGTAATTTTCATTTTAGTATTATTCCAGCGAGAAATGATACTAATACCTTTTCTTGCAAAAGAGGGAGAATTTAAACGTTTATTTACCAACTTGGTATAAGCCTGATAGGCATCAAAATTTTGACGCAACGTGCTGGATAAATTTAAATTACCATGAAACAGACCATTCACCAAAGATTCATGCAATGCTAAATGAATTGATTCAAAACGATAATTTGAAAATTTACGCCTATCTTGTAATGCCTTTGTAAAGATCAATGCAACATCAAAATGATAAATCACGGGTCCTGTTAACAAAAAACCCAAACCGGCAAAATATTCATCTTCTTTTGTTTGAGACAAAAAATCAATTAAACTTTTCATTGTAGCATTAGAATCCAACAATGCCGTAATGGGCAACTGAAATAGTGTTTGCAATCTTGTTTCTGTCAATTCCCCAGCCAAAACAACCAAATGTGGTGGAATATGATCAAAATCACCCTGATATAAAAACGGATTATCCTCTGAAGGCCAAACGGGCAATTTGCATTTTTTTGCCAACTTTAATACTTGCTCTTTTGGAACATTATCACCTGTTAAATAAAGCATGACCCCTCCTTATCTTTTTATATAACGCATTATACCCATATTTTTGCAACAAATACAAGAAATATATCGTATTTTATAACAAAATTAAAGAACACACACATTTTTCGTTGCATTTTCTTTAAAATAAAAGTAAACTATTTTCAGTTCAATCAAATAAATGAGGTAAATATGAAACAATTAAATCCAATCGTTATTTCCGGCAAAGAAGTTATCCCCTTAATTGAAGGCGGTAAAGGTGTTGCCGTTTCAGACGGACATTCTTCAGGGGCTTGGGCTAAAGCCGGTGCAGTTGGTACAATTTCCGGTGTATTTGCAGATACTGTTGATGAAAAAGGTCGCATCGTGCCAAAAGTTTATACACGCAAAACACGAGCAGAACGCCATAATGAATTAATTGAAATGTCTATTAAAGGCGGTATTTCTCAAGCTAAAATAGCACATGAAATCTCAGGCGGAAATGGTCGTATTCATATGAATGTTTTGTGGGAAATGGGAGGAAGTATTCCTATTTTAGAAGGGGTAATGGATTCCTGTGAATCAACAATGAAAACATTGTTGCAAAAAGCACCTGAAAAATATCAGGAAAAATTAGAAGCCGTTAGTGACAAAGTTCAACAAACACTTGGAACACTTCGTTTTCAATATCAAAAACGATTGGGCGATTCAGTTCCTGTTGTTGACGGTATGTTAGGTGAAGTTCATAAACTTGTCCATGGGATTACTTGTGGCGCAGGTATGCCGTATAAATTAGCTGAAATAGCTTCAAAATACGGTTTGTATTATTATCCGATTGTATCATCAGCTCGGGCATTTCGGGCTTTATGGTTACGCAGTTACAAAAACTGCCCTGAATATTTAGGTGGTGTTGTTTACGAAGACCCATGGTTGGCTGGCGGTCATAATGGTTTATCCAATTCCGAAGACCCTCAAAAACCTGAAAATCCTTATCCGCGTCTTGTTGCATTACGCAAACAACTCAACGAATACAATCTCAATAATACACCGATTATTATGGCTGGTGGTGTTTGGAATTTAAGCGAATTTGAAGATTTTATTGACAATCCGGAAATCGGACCGATTGCTTTCCAATTAGGAACACGTCCTTTATTAACTGTAGAAAGTCCGGTTGCAAAAGCATGGCAAGGTTGTTTACGCGGATTAAAAAAAGGAGATGTTGTCTTGCAACAATTCTCACCGACAGGATTTTATTCTTCTGCGATTCGCAATAAATTTTTACAAAATTTAATTGATCGTAAAGATACGGAAATGCCATATACAGAAAAACCGGAAGGTATTTTTGTTAAACCGTTTGTTGTTTCGGCAGCTCATACCGTTTATTTAACAGAACATGATTTTAATCGTGCAAATGCTTATAAAGCCGGAGCAAAACCCGTTGCCGTTCGCACACCGGATAAATCTCTTATCTTCTTATCCAAAGAAGAAGATGCTCAAATTAAAGCAGATAGAGCAAATTGTGTTGGTTGTTTATCAGCTTGTGCTTTTTCCGGTTGGTCACAAGCAAACGGACATTTGGACAGATTACCAGACTCTCGTTCATTCTGTATCAATAAAACATTAACAGCTATTGCTCACGGCGAAAGCATTGATAATAATTTAATGTTCTCCGGACATTTAGCCTACCGATTTGGCACTGATCCAATGTATAAAGACGGATACATTCCAACAGTTGCCGAATTAATTGATGCGTTGTTATCTGGAAAGTAGAAACAAAGAGATAAAAAAAACCGTCTGAATAAGACGGTTTTTTTTATTATCAATTTAGTTTTTCTGAAAAGTATCTATTTTTCTCATTTCCTCAGCGACAGTATTTCTCGTTTCTGAATCTTTACCAAAACTGTCCTGTTTTTTAAGCTTGTTAAACAAGTCTGCTTTTTTCATACCATCAGGTGCGTCTTCATTATCAATATTAGAAAATTTACCTGCAAACACATTTGTTGCCGAGCCAATCATACAAGCTACACATAACAAACATAAAAACAATTTTATTTTTTTCATTCGTTTATTCTCCTTTTTTAATCATAACTTTATAAATTATATCATGTAGGCACAAACCTGTCAACACTTCATTTTTACGCATAAAAAAAATCCTCCCACAAAGAGAGGATTTTCTGTAATATTTTAAAATTACTTACAAATTTCTTTATCGTTTTCCACTTTACATGTTTTAGAAATCTTGCCATCTGCTGTTAAAAGATGATATGCCATTTTTTTACCTTCTTCAAACAAAGTAATTTGGGAAATTCGACCATTCTTATCATAAGTGACTGAACGCCCATGCGGTTGACCATTCCAAAATTCATATTCTTCCAAAGCCATCCCCTTATCATTAACAACAATATAAACACCGGAAATCGGTTTTTTACTTTGTTTGTCAATAACCAACCCATCTTTGTGTTCAGAATTGTGTTGTGTATGAAGAATATTTTTAGAATTTAACTCATCAATTTGTTTTTGAGATAAAGCAACTTCTTTCCCATTTTCAATCAATGTCCCGCTCACAACCAAACCATCTTTATAAATACGACGTTGACTTAACTTGCCTGTTTTGTCATAATTAATACCAGTTCCATTTAATTTGTTTTTCACAAAATTCAATTCAAATTCAGGTTTACCATCCGGATAATAGGTTTTAGAAACACCATCTCGTTCATTGTTTTTATAATGACTTTCAGAACGAACTTTGCCGTCAGCATAATATTCTTTGGCAACACCGTTTAATAAATCATTCACATAAGAAGCTTCCGATTTAATCTGACCATTATCATAAAAACTGATTCGTTGCCCATTTAATTTGTCATCTTTATAATTTTCTTTCAAATAAATCTTGCCATTCGGATAATATGCAACAAATTCACCTGTTAATTTATCAGCTATATAATTGGCTTCTACAATCAAATTACCGTTTTCATCGTATTTTTTAAACGAACCGTCTTTTTTGTTATTTTTGAAATTAACAATATGTTCAACCTTGCCATTGGGAAAAAAGGCTTTTGATTCTCCGTTTAAAATACCTTTTTCAAAAACACTGGCCGCAAATTTAGCTCCATCCGGATAAGTTCTAATCAGGGTTCCTGTTAATGGTTGTCCGCTTTGCTTTTCATAAAAAACAGATTCTTTTATTTCAACGGCATCTGTTTTATATTCTGTTGCACAAACGGAAAAAGCAAATGTAACACCGGCTAAAAGAGCAATCAAAAAACAATTTTTTTTCATACAATATCCCTTTCATAAAAATATATAAATTATCGTACCCTTTTTTATTCCTGATTTCAAGAAAAATATAATATGGATAAACTTAATCATTCGGAGCAACTAATTCAACCAATTGATTCAACAACAAATGTCCGTTTATTGTCGGATAAAATAAATTATCTTCACAAACACCCCACCCCCAAGAAATAGCTTGTTGAACACCATCTAAATTCAACAACCCTAACGGGAAACCCTTATCAAACAAGCGTAAACCCATAATAATTTTTTCTGTCTTTCTTTCAGTATCGGTTAAAACTTCACATATTGGTTCTTCTTTAAACCATTGTTTTACCGAACGAGGATTTTGTGTTGCTAACAAACCGATTCGCCCATGTGAAGCTGGCCCAAGCCCTAAATAATCGCCCCCCAACCAATAAGTTAAATTATGTTGACATTGATGATGAATATCAGCATAATTTGAAATTTCATAAGCCGGCCTTCCTCTTTGAGTCATGATTTCATGTGTTTTTAAATATAATTCAACAGCCGTATCTTCATCCGGAGTACAAATATTTTGTCTTCCAAACGGTGTATTTTCTTCTATTGTGAGCTGATATAAAGAATAATGAGATAAATTTAAATCTAAAGCCCGATTTAATTCTTCTTCCCAACCAAAAATACTTTGATTCGGACGTGCATAAATTAAATCCATATTAACATTATCAAAAATACTTTTAGCGTCTTTTATTCTGGATAAAGCCGTTTCAAGCGTATGTCTACGCCCCAATAATTTCAAATCCGAATCGTTCAACGCTTGCACACCAATAGATAAACGATTAACCCCGTTTTTTTGAAAAAGTAACATTTTTTGACTATCAATAGCATCAGGATTAGCCTCTAAAGAAATCTCAATATCTGGCGCGAACAAAAATTCTTTTTTTAAAAACCGCATCAACTCTTCAAAAAAATCTATCGGCATTAAAGAAGGTGTCCCACCTCCCAAAAACACGCTAGTAACTATTGGAACAGTTTTCATTTTTGATTTAAAAAACAAAATATCTCTTTGATAACTCATCATAAGCATATTATAATCAACCATTTTATCCGTTTGACTGTAAAAATCACAATAAGGACATTTTGACAAACAAAATGGCCAATGAATATATATCCCGAACAAAGGTTTTTGAATTGCTTGCATAACTCCTCTTGACAATCCGAAAAAAAAAAGTTAATCTGAATTTCTATGGTTTAATTTTATAACAGGAAAGAAAACACAATGCAAATATTAATTTCCGGACAACAAATCAATTTAGGCGACAACTTCCGTGTCTATGCGGAAGGTGCGTTAGATACAGCCGTTTCTAAATATTTTGACGAAGCCGTCAGTGCAGACGTTAAAGTAACAAAAGAAGGCTCTGACATTAAAACAGAAGTTACAGTTCATCCGAAAACAGGTGCAATCATTCGTTCATCTGCTATTTCTGCTGATGCTTATGCTTCATTAGACGGTGCCGTTTCTCGTATTTCACGTCAATTACGTAAATACAAAAACCGTTTAATTGACCATAAAACACCAGTTATTGAAATGGTTGATATGTCAGTTATTGAAACACCAACAGAAGCAGAAGAAGTTGATTCTCCGATTATCATTGCTGAAATGCAAACACAATTACCTGTTTGTACAGTTAGTGAAGCCGTTATGAAAATGGACTTGGAAGGCTTGTCTGCTTTAATGTTCAAAAATACGGCTCACGGCGGATTAAACATGGTTTATCGTCGTTCAGACGGACATATCGGTTGGGTTGACCCGAAACTTAAATAAGGTTACCAATGAAAATTTGTGATATTTTATCAAAATCCTGTATTATTCTGAATACTGTTTCGGAAACAAAAAAACAGGTTTTAGAGCATTTATCGGAGCTTGCCTCACAAGAAACCGGTTTAGAAACAAATGTTATTCTTGATGCGTTAATTGAAAGAGAACGCTTAGGAACAACAGGCGTTGGGCATGGTGTTGCTTTACCTCATACCCGTTTAATCGGTTTACAAAAAATCTTTTGTGCGTTTATGAAAACAACACCTATTGATTTTGAATCCGTTGATGGCAAAACAGTTGATTTAATCTTTTTATTGCTTGTACCGGAAGAAGCTGGTGCTGATCATTTAAAAGCATTAGGTCATCTATCTCGTTTGTTACGTGACGAAACGATTGCTAATCGTTTGCGTAATGCAACAACGACCGATAAATTATATCAAATTATCATGGAAAACGACTTCTCCGAAGAAGCCTAATAGTTGATTTTAAGAACCTCTTACTTTTAGTAAGGGGTTCTTTTTTTATTTCAAAGAAAAACAATGAAAAAAATTAAACTTTTCACAGATGGTGCATGTTCAGGCAACCCCGGAAACGGTGGTTGGGGATATTTATTACAATATAAAAATGTCCAAAAAGAAAATTTTGGCGGTTTACCTCAAACAACCAATAACCAAATGGAATTAACCGCTGTTATTGAAGGATTGAAAGCACTGAAAGAATCTTGTATTATTGATTTATACACAGACAGCAAATATGTACTGGAAGGTGCCACAAAATGGCTTGTCGGATGGAAAAATAAAAACTGGAAAAAAGCTGATAATAAACCTGTTTTAAATCAAGAACTATGGCAAACTTTAGATTCTTTAATGCAAAATCATCAAATTACATGGCACTGGGTAAAAGGTCATGCCGGTCATCCTGAAAACGAACGAGTTGATGCACTTGCTTGCCAAGGTCGTGATTTATTTACCGAAAAATAATCATTTATTTTGCTTGAATACCTATTTCAGACAAATAATGATACCAATCTTCTGTCTGAAAATAATGATTTTCAATACGCATACCTTCTGTACGATTTGGTGATGCTAACAAATAAAAAGACACCCCTTGAGGAATATCATATTTTTGTAAAAACAATCGTCCTTCCGGTGAATCTTGTTTTACCGACATTAATACCATTTTATCTTCTTGCACAAGCGTACGAATTGGATCAAACCATAATGTACTCACCTGATTTAAAACACAAGTTAAACAAGCCTTATTTTCAACAGTTACAAAAACATTTTTACCAGATTGGATTGCTTCATCAAATTGCTTTTCGGTATACGATGAAACAGGTGAATAAAAAGAAACAAATAACAAACCTGAAATCCAAAACAACAAAATAAACAACGGCAATCTCATTATTTTTAAAATTGGTTTTTGCGCTGTTTCTAAGGCATTAAAAAATTGAGGAACATTTTTTAATGCTGTAAAAGGAAGCAAACAGGAACCAACCCACAAAGTGCTCCATAAAACAGCTGAAATTTGGTTTTTAGGAAATGTTAAAATGGTATCGTACAAAAACGGATACGGCATGATAAGCAAATACAATGGTAATCTATTTATGCTAACCAATGGCGTATAAATCAGATAAATAAGTAACAATATTTGCAAACACAAAACAGGAACTGATTTCAAAAATGATACAACCGGTATTTGACAATATAAAATAACACTTAATACAACGATAAAAACAAAAGCAATAAATTTAATTCTTTTAATTTTAAGAATTAAATCGTCTTTATTTTTAACCCTCAAAGACCAAAACATCAAATAAAAAGGAGAAAAGAATAAGAAAAGAAAAATATTTTTAAATCCTGTTTTCCAAGAAAAAAACACTAAATCCTGAACAAAAGGTTTATCATCAGCTTTTATTGTTGTTTCAAACCAGCCTAAAGACGATAATAGTTTAAAAGAAATTACTTCTGCAGGCGGTATATCTTGCAACGGTTTAAACAAAACAATAACTCGTTGTCCTTGTATTGATTCTTTAATAAGTGTATAATCCCATTCATTAGAAATCTGAAATTTAAATCCATCTATTTTTTCAGGATAATCTACAACTAATTGATATACATTTTGCGTGTTTTTATGTAAAGAAACTTTTATATCATCAGGCAATTCAAATGTTGATTGTGCCAACTCATTCATAATAGCAGCACAAACATCCGTTGAATATCCTTTTCCCGATTCAACCGTTAATATATAAGGTTTTGTTTGTGTTTGACAATTATTTTCCTGACAAGCTGTTAAAGAAATTTCTTTTTCCAAATAAAATGGTTGGCTGATATCTTTTAAATGATAAATCATTGGAAACATAACTTGTTCTTGATAAAAATCGGTTCTTTTTTGTTGCCAACGTATTGGATAAAATATTTTTTCTGAAAACCACAAATCTGATTGTGTTGGCAAAATAGTCGGTTTTTTCAACTGCCAACCATTATTTATATCTACTTGTAAAGCTGTTACCAAAACCGGCTTGTTGCCTATATTTCCCTGACAAGAAATAAGTCTGGCTTGTCCAAAATCAAATGTTTGATATACCCCCAACCCTTTTGTTCCTGTCAAAAAACCGGCATCTTTGGAGGCTAATGTCAACAAAGTATACACATTACGACTATCTGGTTTATCAATAAAAGAAATATCTTCCGGTTTTTGTACCATCGCTTGTTGTATTTTTTGATTCGTATCTTGTTGTAATTCAATTATCTTTTGAAAAACCGAATCACCAACCGGTTCTGTTGTGTTAATCTGAATTTTATCTGATTGTTCAGATAAATCTTGTGCATTGACATTAAATACACTTACACAAACAACAAAAAAAACAAAAAAAATATAAAAAAAGTGTTTCATACAATGAATATAGCAAAAAAAAACTTGATTGTCTTGTAAAAAATGTGTACACTATAATATATTTTATCAATTTTTTAATGGAGGACATTATTAAACCGAATAATTCAAATGCTTATGGAAACGAATCTTCCACAGGAAAATCCGCTTTTCGTATGAATGAGCAAATCACTAATCCGCAAGTACGATTAATTTTAGCGAATGGTGAAAATGTAGGTATTATTTCAATCAAAGAAGCTTTAATCAAAGCACAGGAAGAGGGTTTGGACTTAATTGAAATTGCACCAAACGCAGAATTTCCTGTTTGTAAGATATTAGACGCCGGCAAATATCGTTATGAAATGCAAAAACGCAAAGCCGAAGCAAAGAAAAAACAAAAAGTCGTTGAAATTAAAGAAATTAAATTTACACCTAATATCGGTGATAATGATTACTCTATTAAAATGCGTGCTGCAAAACGCTTTTTAGAAAGTGGTAACAAAGTTAAATTTACATTACGTTTTCGTGGCCGTGAAATGTCTTATGTTGATTCGGGGTCAGAAGTGTTAAAAAGAGCCAAATCTGATTTAGAAGGAATTGCAAAAGTAGAACAAGAAGCTAAATTAGAAGGTCGCCAAATGGGTATGTTGGTTGCTCCGATTAAATAATTTTTATATCTATTATATAAAACGGCACAAAATTTGTGCCGTTTTTTTATTAAAAACAAAAACCATCCTTCTACTTAAACCGTGTCAAAACAATAATATCTTGAACATTTACCGTATTTTTAATAACAGCAATAACCGAATCCAATTCAGCTTGATTTTCTGAAATACCCATTAAATAAACAACACCGTTTTCCATTGTAATTTTATAATTAACCGAAGACACACCTTTTGTAATAGATAAATGGTATCTTATTTTTGCCGATACAACAGCATCTTCATTAACAACATCTAGTGACGGCGGATTATCTAAACGAATATAATTATATACTTTTTTTACTCCTTCTGTCTGCCATACAACACGCAAAACATCATCAATATAATTTTCAGACGGCAAAGCTCCATTTAATAAAACAGTCCCCTCAAACACTGTCAACTCAATATCCACAGCATAACTCAGTTTTTGCTGTGTCAAATTATTACGAATCGCCAAATTTAATTTGGTATCCGAATAATCATCACTTAACGATCTATCATCCATCACAATAGAGGCTACTTTATGCGTTGAAGAATAAATAGTTCCAATATACTGACAACCTGTTAATTGGATACAAATTAACGATATTAAAAATAAAAAACGAAAGTTTAACATTTATAACACTCTCCATGCATTTTGAATATGACGTGGTAAAAAATGATATTGACTAAACAAAATCGCATCAAAACGCATTTGATATTTTGCATATTTAGTATGTTTTTGTAAAAAAACGGCGGAGGATTTAACAACACGCATTTGATTACGAATGGTAATAGCTTCTGCTGCTGCACCGTATGTTCGTCTTTTTTTAACTTCAAAAAAAATAATAGTTTTTCCCTTAGTCATAATTAAATCTATTTCTCCGGCACCCGTTCCTCTTTTTACGATAAAATTACGGGCAACCAAATGATATCCCTTTAATCTCAAATACCAAATTGCCAATGTTTCGGCAAAATGACCAATAGCGTAATTTGTTTTTTCTGTCATTCTGTCAGTTCCAATACCCGCTTGTATATTTCTTTTTTCGGTAAATTCGTAATACCGACAACAATACTCACTGTATCACGAACAGAATATTGTTCTAATGTTTGACGAATTAATGCATCAACATCTGTTGTATCAATTGTTTGTGTATCAGTCATACGATCAATCACAATAACAATCTCTCCTTTCGGCAAACCGTTTTCTTCATAATAAGCAATTAAATTTTCAACAAAATCCCGCTTAACTTCTTCAAATTTTTTTGTTATTTCCCGTACAACAGCTATCTCCCTGTTTCCTAAAACAGTTAAAATATCCTGCAAAGAATCAGCCAGTCTATTAGCGGTTTCATAAACAATTAACGTTGCCGATACATCTTTATATTTCATAAAAAATTGTTTGCGTGCTGCTTGTTTCGGCGGAACAAATCCTGCGAATAAAAATGTATCACTTGGTAATCCGGACAGTTGCAAAGCAGATAATACAGCATTTGCACCTGGTACTGTTGTTACAGAAATGTTATTTTGTTGACATTCACGAACCAATTTATAACCCGGATCAGAAATTAAGGGTGTACCAGCATCTGAAACCAGTGCAACATTCACCCCTTTTTTTAATTTCTCAATTAATTTCGATCTGACTGAATCGGCATTATGCTCATGATACGGGGTTGTTGCTTTTACCTGAATACCTAACAATGTAAACAATTGTTTGCTTGTCCGAGTATCTTCACAAGCAACTAAATCCACATATTCCAACGTTTGACGCGCCCGTTCGGAAAAATCTCCTAAATTACCAATAGGGGTAGAAACCAAATATAACATTAAAAAAACTCCATATAAATAATCGGATAAGACTTGAAATTTTGATTAAAATCCAGTATATCAGGAAAAAAGACAGATGAAAAGGATAAAAACGATATGAAACATAAAATTATTTTAGCAACACTCTTATTTTGTTTAGCTGGTTGCTCTCAACGTATTGAAATTCCGGCATCAAAGCGTGATTTTTCACAAATTACACAAGAAACAATACAAGTACCAAAAACAAAAACTGCCGTATTATTACCATTGAGCGGGCAAACCTCTTTTGTCGGTGAAAATTTTCAAAATGCCGCCTTAATTGCTGGTTTAGAACGTCCCACCGAAACAACAGAAGTATTATTTTATGATACAAAAGGGACACAAGCAGGCACCATAGAAGCTTATCGACAAGCGATTAACGAATCACCGGATATTTTTGTTGGTCCTGTTTTTGCATCAGAAGTTATCGCTCTTCGGCAAGAAGACCCCTCAAAACCCGTTTTATCATTTACATCCGATTCTTCTGTTTTAGGAAATGGTGTCTATTCATTAGCATTACTCATTCCACAACAAATAGAACGAATTGTCGACTATGCTTGCTCTAACGGACAATACAGATTTGCACTAATCGGACCAAATGATAAAACAGGTGACATTATATTCAAATCTTTTGAAAAGGCGATAGAAAATTGTCCAACGATGCAAATCGTAGCTCAATCTTTTTATGACCCAAACACAACCGATTTAACAACACCTGTGGCAAAAATTGCACCACCACTCATTGATGCCCGCAAAAAAGATTTAACGGAAAAAGAAAAAGAATTATTAAAAAATCCATCAGCTGAACGTTTATCATTTGATGCCTTATTTGTTTTTGAACAAGGTGTTAAATTAGAACAATTAATTTCCATTTTATATTATTACGACGTTACACCTCAAATTGTACCATTCTACGGACTAGCTACTTTACGACAAGCAAACAATGAACAATTAGTCGGGGCTTATTTTGCCGATATGCCACAAGGACGCAATATTGCATTTAAGCAAAAATATAAAGACGCCTTTGAAAAAGAACCTTTACCGATTGCTTCTTTCGGATATGATGCCATCGCATTGATTTCATTTTTATCACAACAACAAGCACTCAATGAATTTATGTTGACGGATACAACCGGTTACCAAGGAATCAACGGGCGTTTTCGTTTAAACACAGACGGAACAAATGATAGATTATTGGAAATGTTCCAAATTCAATCTAAAAACATATCAGTTCCAATAGAATCAGCACCAATGGATTTTAGATAAAAAAAAGAGGGTTTTCCCTCTTTTTTTAATAAAAACAGTTATGCTTTTACAACATACTGCCGATTCCATTCATACAAGGTAATAGCACATGCATTGGAAACATTTAAACTTTCTACTGAGGGGTTCATAGGCAACTTAACTGTATCGTCACAATTTTGAGCTGTCAAGCGACGCAATCCTGAACCCTCGGAACCCATAACCACAACACATTTACTCGGTAATTTTGTTTCATAAATGGTATGAGAGGCATAACCATCTAAACCAATACACCAAAAACCATTTTTCTTTAATAATTCCATAGCTCTGGATAAATTAGAAACACGAACATACGGAACTAACTCTAATGCACCACTGGCCGATTTTGCCAAAACACCCGTTTCCATTGGTGTCCCTGATTCCGGCACAATAACTGCTGATGCATTAAATGCCGCAGATGATCTTAAAATAGCCCCAATATTATGCGGATCAGTTACCTGATCTAAAATAACAACCAATGCTTGTTTTTGATGAATCGTTTCATTTATCAAATCTTCGATGGTATTATTTTGCAAAGGACTACACCGTGCTACAAAACCCTGATGAACAGCGTCTTTTCCAACCAAGCTATCCAATTCATCCTTTGAACACCAATGAACAGGTATATTATTTGGTATTTTAAAATTTTCAACTGCTGTTTTAACTAAAAACAATTCTTTAATTTTGCGTTTTGGATTTTCTAATGCCAATGTTACCGGATGTCGCCCATATAATAAAATATCTTCTTTTGACTTTGAATATGAATGCGATTGTTTTTCATTTTTTTTGTAATTTTTCTGTTGTTTCATAATACCCTCTCTTGATTTATTTTCAAATAAAATAGCGTTTTTTATTAAAATTGTCAAAATAATTGTGTTGTTTGGACAATTTTAGTTGTACTTTTGGATAAAATCATATATAATATAAATAATTTATTAATAATAAATGGGTGAATTATGACTATACGCCAAATTTTAATGTCTTTCATATCCTTATCAATGATAAGCATACCCCTTCCTGGGAATGCACAACAAAATCCGTTATTTTTTTTGGAACAGCTTGTCGCTCAAAGAAAAGAATATGATATTCAAAAATTTAAAAAAACATATGGTTCATTAGATTATACGGATATTCAAGGCCAAACGGCTCTTTGTCGGGCTGTTTACCGTAATGATTATCACGGATATCACTTATTGGCAAAACATGGCGCAAACCGAAAACATCCCTGTATTCAACAAATACCTATGTCTCAAAAATTGTCTTTTGATAATGGGTACAGAGCACATATTCGCAATATAAAAATCCAATATGCCGATACAAAAAGTTATGCTCCACTTTGGTGGGGTGTGGGAGGAGTTGTAGGCGTTGGCGGGATTGTAGCATTAGCAGCAGGTGGAGGTGGTGGTTCATCCTCAAATTCTGATAACAACGAAAACCCTAATATAGATTTTTCTGAACAAGGTGGAAATTCTGGTAGTGGAACAGGTTCTGGTGGAAGCTCATCCGATTCAGATACTGGTACAGGCTCGGGTGGAAGCTCATCCGATTCAGACACTGGTACAGGCTCGGGTGGAAACTCATCCGATTCAGATACCGGTATAGGCTCGGGTGGGAACTCATCCGATTCAGATACCGGTACAGGTTCTGGTGGAAGCTCATCTGATTCAGACACTGGTACAGGTTCTGGTGGGAACTCATCCGATTCAGATACCGGTACAGGTTCTGGTGGAAGCTCATCTGATTCAGATACCGGCACAGGTTCTGGTGGAAGCTCATCCGATTCAGACACTGGTACAGGCTCGGGTGGAAACTCATCCGATTCAGATACCGGTACAGGTTCTGGTGGGAACTCATCCGATTCAGACACTGGTACAGGCTCAGGTGGGAACTCATCCGATTCAGACACTGGTACAGGCTCGGGTGGTAATTCATCCGATTCAGACACTGGTACAGGCTCAGGTGGGAACTCATCCGATTCAGATACTGGTACAGGCTCGGGTGGTAATTCATCCGATTCAGATACCGGCACAGGTTCTGGTGGAAGCTCATCTGATTCAGATACCGGTACAGGCTCGGGTGGGAACTCATCCGATTCAGATACCGGCACAGGTTCTGGTGGAAGCTCATCTGATTCAGATACCGGCACTGATGAATTTAAACCAATAACTGTTTCTTTATCCCCCTCAGATTTTAAAACGACTGAATATAAAAAAGGTAATTTTTTAGATCAAATCGGAGCAGCAACAGCTTACAGTCGTTTTTATACCGGAACAAAAAATGAAGACGGTAGCATTTCTATTTCTCATAATTTACAACCGGTTAAGGTGGGTGTTATTGATACAGGTGTTTATACGACACATTCTGATTTAAAAAACAAAGTCTCCACCGGTTTTAATTATGATTATGGTCCGTGTACTGCTACAAACAAACGTAATTGTTGGGCGTTCAAAGAAGCAAGTTGGTTTGAAGAAGTTTTTGGTATCTCAACTACTGGATTTGTCCTTATGGATTCAAATGGCAAAGAAACCTATCCAGCTATTGCTGGAACTCAAGCAGAATTTGATGAATGGGTTGCAACATATGATTCTAATTATAATTGGAATAACAATAAAACTAACGTCACTCCAAACTCAAAATTTAATAGTGCCTTTCATGGTACATATGTTGCAGGGATTATCGGAGCCGAGAAAAACAATTCCGGCATGCATGGTGTGGCTCCAAATGCTCAAATTGTACCAGTTAAACACGATTTAATGAGTGGTTATTCCAATCCCATAAAGACACTTTTAAACAATAACGCAAAAGTCATTAATTTGAGTTTAGGCATTGCCTCAAACAGTACATATAACGCAAATATGGCACAAACAAATAAACAAGACTACGGATCTTTAATGGCTGATAGTTTAGATGGATTTAAAGCGTTGGCCGACAGCCAATCTGCTGTTTTTGTTGTTGCTGCCGGAAATGAAAGTAATTCGCAACCATCTATGGAATCCGGTGCCGGTTTATATTATCCGGAATTACAAAAAGTTATGCTTGTTGTTGTTTCTGTTGACAAAAATAATAAATTATCATGGTTTTCAAATCAGTGCGGGGCAACATCAAGCTATTGTTTAGCAGCACCGGGGGAAAACATCACCTCAACAAACAACACAAGCGGAACACGAACAGAAGGTGGTACTTCTGCAGCCGCACCTATCGTCTCGGGAGCTGTTGCTTTTTTGATGGGCGCTTATCCGAATCTGACACCTGCTAACGTTACATCTTTAATTTTAGAAACCGCAACCGATTTAGGTAATCCTTCTGAAACCGGACACGGCTTATTAAATTTAGATGCCGCCACACAACCAGTAGGGCAATTATCATTAGCCACAACAAATTCCGTCAGTGGGGATAAATTAAACTTTAGCGGAACAAAATTACGTATACCGCAAGTTATGCAAATGATGGCAAAAGAAATGCCGGAACAAGTTGCTGTATTAGACAAATACGAACGTATCTTTACCGTTCCAACAAAAAACATTGTACAAGTTGTTGAACGAGATAATCGCAGATTCCAAAACAAACTGCATCGCTTTATGAAATTTGATAGTATCAAACATATTGCACAAGATGACAGTCCTTTATCATTCAGTTTTTCAACTGCCTCCAAAAAAGATTCGGAAACAGGTATCGGTTCAATGGATATTACATATCATTTAGGAAAAAATGATGTTCGTTTTTACTTCCAAGAAGATACAACTTACGGCAATGTTGATTATTTCGACAGAACAACACTTAATCCCTTTTCCGCCATGGACAATGCTTATGGGATAGACAACATTTATCATTTATCACAAAAAACAAACTTAAATTTTGGTTTTATATCTGGTCAAAATGCTTTATTTAAAACAACCGATGACGACCAAGATTCTCGTGGCAGAATGAGTGCATTCCAAAGTGGCATATCTTACCAAGCAAATGATAAACTGTCTATTAACGTAAATGGTGGTATTCTAAATGAAGAAAATTCTTTATTAGGAATTTACGGGAATGGCGGTTTTGAAATAGATAAAACTCAAACTTATTATGTTGGTATAATGGCTCAGCTATCCCCAACGGACAGATGGCGTTTAAGTGGTTCCTATTATTATGGGATGACCCCTTCTCAACAATTAAATTCATTTATAAAAACGAATCGTTTATATAGTGAAAGCCTGTCGTTTGATGCTCGTTATTTATTAGACAAGCAGAATTATATCGGATTTGTTTTATCATCTCCGTTAAGAATACGCAAGGGATACGCTCAATTTACCTTACCATCGGGCAGAGATTATTATTCTGATACCATGTATCAAAATAATACAAAATTAAAACTGCATTCTTCGGCAAGAGAATGGGATACAGGCATCTATGGCGTTTATGCTTTAACACCGGCAATACACATTAAATCTCAAGGGATGATTCGTTTTAATCCGGAACACCAAGCCAAAGCAAAACCTGATTATCAAGTTTTATTCGGTCTTAATTGGAATTGGTACTAATATTTTACTCATAAACTCTTGACAGTTTACTGATGAATACCGATATATTAAACATATCAATTTAAAAAGGAGATATAATTATGTGGCGCAAAGAAGCAGAAGTTATTGGATTAGTTGAATTTTCTGATTATTATTGTTTAAAATTAAAAGAAGAGGCCGGTTTCATTATTGAGCGGACTTACTTAAATGGTACGGAAATCAAAGAAGGTGACAAAGTTCAAATCAACTATGAAAAAGGCGAAATTATTGGTGTAAAAGTAAATGGTACCGAATATGATTATCCATCCAAAAGAGAACAAGCCTTAAAAAAAGAATCCGAAAAAATCTACAAAGAATTACCACCTATTTTACAGAAAAAAATGGATGAATTGCGTGCTCGTAACGATAAAAACATTACAAGCAGAGAGCATTTGTTTTTAGAAGCATTCACCTTTGGTGCAGAAATAGCAGAAAAATTCAAAACCATCAAAGAAGTTCGAAAATTTCATGCAATGGATCGAGAAAAACAAAAAAAGATTTTTCCGTTTTTAACATTTGCAACGGAAGATAATTATATAACAGCGTCCTGTTATGCAGCATTGTTCGTTATAAAAGACAATATCACCAAAAGAAAAAACACATCTTTCAAAAAAGATTTAACACTTTAAATTAAAATTTCTTACATTCAAAACATCCTTTTTAGGATGTTTTTTTATTTGAGAATAACACCGGTCTTTTGAAAATTTATATAAAAAATTAATTTGATTTTTCTTCAATTTCTGATATAAAAGGATTATACTTTATCAGGAGGCTATTGTGAAATCATTCAAATTAAATGTTGTTGTACCGGCGTATAATGAAGCATTAACTTTACCCGAACTCATTAAACAATTAAAACATATATTATCTAATATTGATTATGAAATTATTATTGTCAATGACGGTTCTTCTGATAATACTCTAGAAGTGTTAAAAGAACTTCACAGACAAAACAATCGTGTGCAATATCTTTCTTTTTCTCGTAATTTTGGTCATCAATGTGCTTTACGCGCTGGTTTGAATTATGCTCAATGTGATTGCGTCATTATGATGGATGCAGACTTACAACATCCTGTTAATCTAATTCCTGATATGATAAAATTATGGCAAAACGGTGCCGAAATTGTCAACACAATCCGACAAGAAAATAAAAACCAAAGTTGGTTAAAAAGAAAAACATCAAATCTGTTTTACAAAATTTTAAATTACATGACAGAAATCAATGTTCCCAAAGGAGCAGCAGATTTTCGTCTATTAGATAAAAAAGTATTAGAAGTCATAAAAAACACACCGGAACGCAATTTGTTTTTTAGGGGATATGTCAATTGGATGGGATATAAACAAGTAAATATTCCATATCAAGTCGGCAAGCGATTTGCAGGAAAAAGCAGTTACACATTAAAAAAAATGATGGCTTTGGCATGGTCAGGTATAACTTCTTTCGGCATTATGCCTTTACGATTAGCCAGTCTTTTGGGTTTTTTAACAACAGCTATCGGATTTTTATACGCCTGTTATGTACTTTATATGAAAATTTTCACTGATACTTATGTTGTATCCGGCTGGGCATCCGTTTTAGTGTCTGTGTTAATTATTGGAGGCATTCAATTAATCATTATCGGTATTTTAGGAGAATATTTAGGATTAATTTATCTGGAAACAAAACACCGCCCACTTTACATCATTTCTGAAACAAGTATTCAAAAATAATAAAAATTTTCACTTGCTTTTTTTAAAAAAAACATATATATTTCGCAAAAAAGGAATATGTTATTATGTTTTCTCTCAAAAAAATTAATTTCTTTTTCGGTTTCCTCGTTACTTTATGGGGTATTGGATTGTTTATTTCCACTCTTTGGATCCGTTTTAATTTTGGCAAAATTGAGGTTGAACAAATTATTTTAAATCTATTGCAACCAATGCACGGAATTGCAAAAGGATTATTATATAGCGGAATTTCTTTAATCTTTTTTCTAAGTTTTATTCTTGCTGTTTTCGTTGTTTACATCCTCAAAAATTATATCCCGAAATATGCATTACCTGCATTATATATCTTCGGACTTTCTTTAATGGCTAGTCCTTTTATTCAGTGGAATTTAACCTTTTTTATCCGTTCACGTATTACAGATACTTTATTATATGAACAAGAACACAATGTTTCATCCGTTAAAACAAACGGACGCAATATTATATATATTGTTTTAGAATCATTTGAAAAATCATACCAAAATAAAGATATATTAGGACAAAATTTAGCACCACAATTAACACGGATACAAAATGAAAACACAACATTTTACGGTTTTCATCAATTAAAACAAACCGGCTGGACAATCACCAGTTTAATGTCTTCCTTCTGCGGAGTACCGCTCAAATTTGATAATTTACTTTCAGATATTTATCTATACCAACAGTTTATGCCAGGCTTAAATTGTTGGCCAGAACAATTAAAACAACAAGGATATAATACTGTTTTAATGAAAGCTTCTTCCATTCGTTTTACAGGAACGGATAAATTCGCTTTACAACATGGATTTCAAAAAGCTATAGGCGAAGCGGAATTAAGAGAAAAATTCGGCGATGATGACAATTCAGAATGGGGATTAAATGATCATGCCTTTTTTCAAGCCGTTAAAACGGAATTAACACGATTAAGCAATCAAGAAAAACCTTTTTTCTTGGCAACCGTTCAAGCAGACACGCATCAACCGCGTGGACATGTCAATAAAAAATGTGACGTTATATATGATGATTATCGCGATGCTGTTATCTGTACCGACAAGGAAGCATTCGCTTTATTAAAATGGATAAAAGAACAACCTTTCTACAAAAACACAACTGTTATTGTTGCTGGAGACCATCTTATTAGTGCAACCGATATTGATGATAGATTAGAACAAATACAAAATCGGGAAATATTTTTTACTGTTATTAATCCAGGAACTCAAAAACAACCCCAACAACACATATTTACAAATTTAGACGTTGCACCAACCATTTTAGATGCAGCAGGATTTGAGTTTGATGGAAAATTCGGTTTAGGACAATCTTTATATAGAGAAGAAAAAACATTATTTGAAAAACAAGGTCAAAAATTGGAGTTTGAATTAGCTTGTCGATCAGAAAAATATCGTTCTTGGGGCAACACACAACCGGTTGATGTATTTTTTGAACCGAAACGATTAATAGCAATCAAACAAAATGAATTAATTGCGCTTTATAAAGACATTCATACAAAATTAGGAGTTAAAAATTTAAAACAATATTTATTTGATGAATATTGGACACAAGAAAATGTTGCCGAATTAAAATTTAAACCGGAAAACACTCAAAAAGAATTTAAAGCACTGTTTACGCTTGTAACAGTTATGAGCGGAGCAACAAAAAAGAATATGAATGTTTATTGGAAAGATAAAAAAATTGCCGTTTGGGAGTTTAAAAAAACTCAAGAAATCAAAAAAGAACTTGTGATCACACCGGAAATGATAGAAGAAGGTATTGTTCATTTACGTTTTGAAACAGAAATAGAAAATGCATATGATCATGCTTATACCGGCACTCAATTTGTTGATATGACGTTGTTACCATTGGGCAATAGTTAAATAGAAAAAATTTTCTTTGTAAATAAAGCACTTATAAAATTTTATTTTTTTTGCAAAAAAGTGCTTGACAATTTGATATTTTAACGGCATAATGAAGACCTCTCGTGAAGCGAGAGTGTCTATTGGGCCGGAAGGGTGGCCGAGTGGTTAATGGCAGCAGACTGTAAATCTGCCGACTTATGTCTACGAAAGTTCGAATCTTTCCCCTTCCACCATAAGACCCGACTATAAGCGGGTGTAGCTCAATGGTAGAGCTCCAGCCTTCCAAGCTGATCACGTGGGTTCGATTCCCATCACCCGCTCCAATCTAAGGGAATCCTCTAACGAGGATTTATTTTTTAACACTGATCAGTTAAGGAATTTCAATAATGAGTAAAGAAAAATTCGAAAGAAATAAACCGCACTGCAACATTGGTACTATTGGCCACGTTGACCACGGTAAAACAACTTTAACAGCTGCTATTACAAAAGTTTTAGCAGAAAAAGGCGGCGCTGCTTTTGTTGATTATGCAAACATCGATAAAGCTCCAGAAGAACGCGCTCGCGGTATCACCATTTCAACATCACACGTTGAATACGAAACAGAAAACCGTCACTATGCACACGTTGACTGTCCGGGACACGCTGACTACGTCAAAAACATGATTACTGGTGCTGCTCAAATGGACGGTGCTATCTTAGTTGTTTCTGCTGCTGATGGTCCAATGCCACAAACTCGTGAACACATCTTGTTAGCTCGTCAAGTCGGCGTTCCTGCTATCGTTGTTTTCATGAACAAATGTGATATGGTTGACGATGCTGAATTGTTAGAATTAGTTGAAATGGAAATTCGTGAATTGTTATCTTCATATCAATTCCCAGGTGACGATATTCCTATCGTTCGCGGTTCAGCTAAAGTTGCATTAGATGATGGTGATGCTTCTTTAGGTAGAGATGCTATTCTTAAATTAATGGAAGAAGTTGATGCTTACATTCCACAACCGGAACGTCCAAAAGACAAACCATTCTTGATGCCAATTGAAGACGTATTCTCAATTTCAGGTCGTGGTACAGTTGTTACAGGTCGTGTAGAACGCGGCGTCATCAAAGTTGGTGAAGAAGTTGAAATCGTTGGTTTACGTCCGACAACAAAAACAACATGTACAGGTATTGAAATGTTCCGTAAATTATTGGATCAAGGTGAAGCTGGTGATAACATCGGTGTATTGCTCCGTGGTACAAAACGTGACGAAGTTGAACGTGGTCAAGTTTTAGCTGCTCCGGGTACAATTACTCCGCACACAGAATTTGAATCTGAAGTTTACGTATTAAGCAAAGAAGAAGGCGGTCGTCATACTCCGTTCTTTGCTAACTATCGTCCTCAATTCTACTTCCGTACAACAGACGTTACAGGTACAATTGAATTACCTGAAGGCGTTGAAATGGTTATGCCGGGCGACAATGTAAAATTAAAAGTTACATTAATCGTTCCTGTTGCTATGGACGAAGGTTTACGTTTTGCTATCCGTGAAGGTGGCCATACAGTTGGTGCCGGCGTGGTTGCTAAAATTGAAAAATAATTTCAATTAAAACCTAAAAAAGAACACCTTTCATTTTTTGAAAGGTGTTTTTTTATTGATAAAAATACAAACAGAATTACATTCAAAAAAACTTAAAATATCAATAAAAAATATTAGAACCTGCTTAGTTAATCCTTAGAAAAATCTATTCTAACATATTTTTATTGTCCTTATAAAACATTATTAAAAAAAGATACTACATTTTTATAACTTTACAAAACAAAAACAATTTCTCAGCGTTGCATATTAACCTACGTTTAATTGCAACACTTTTTTTACATATTTTGCATTTTTTTTGATTTTTATGATTAATAACTGTTGGCTTGTTTGTGATATTTCCCTGTTTTCTCCTTTTTTCCTCTTGAGTGCGAAATTGTTGCACATAAACGTACCTTTAATTACAATGGAGAAATACTGTATTTATTAGATAATTTGGAGGTATTATGTCATTTAAAGCACTTGTTACACAAAACGAACGTGGTCGTTCAATGGTTGAAATCTTAGGCGTTTTAGCCATTATTGGTGTGCTATCATTCGGCGGTATCCAAGGATATCGGTATGCTATGGAAAAACATCGGGCAAATGATATCGTCAATGAAGTTAATTTGAGAACACGTGATACGTGGAATATGTATCAAACAAAAGATTTACCCGATGAAGAAGAAATTACTGAATGGGCAGATATGACACAAACAGG
>JAZUBA010000049.1:0-2820 GCA_045638265.1 Alphaproteobacteria bacterium
TTCGATTATTCGTTCTGAATATCCAAAATTAATGAGTGCTGTTTTTTCTGTAGATAAAGTTTATCAAAATAAAAATGGGGAAATTACTGTTGAATTATTTTCTCTTTCGTATTTAGAAAATGATATTATTACCTCTGCCGCATATACAGAAAAAACACTGGTGCTTATTATTGATGAAAATAGTGATGTGAGAATACAAGAGCTACGCATCTTGTATGAATGTGAATAATACATTGCAAGATGAAATTGATATATGTGAATGTTGAGCAGGAGCTGTATATCTCCTACTCAACATATTAATATTTAATATACAATATGTTGCTAATAGCGAATTTTTGCAGCTACAAGCATAATAAATGTTCGTCTCTGAATATCTTCATTGCTTATACCCCCCCATCGAGGATCATTTCAGCCATTTTTATGGATACTTCTCCTTTCGAGTTTGCATTATAATCGGCAACAATACATCCACAAAATCGCGCCAAAAATGGTTTGACATCAGGGGGTATAGAATGATATAAGAATCATGTACGCCAGATGTGCACAAGAGAGGGGCTTAAATTAGCTTCCTAAGTGTCGAAAGAATTGCGCCAGTTTAACCAGCACTCGCAAAAATGCTACAAAGAACCAATGAGAAGTTTCCATATGTATAATTTTATAAAATGCATTAGAATGTGGGTAATATCATGTGCCTGCTTTTCCGGTTTTTTATTTGCTGATCCAGAAGGAAATACTATAAAAACTTTCATTTTAACATCTGATGACAAAATTCAGATTTTCTTCAAATCCGAAGACGACATCAAAACTGCACGCATTGCTTGGTATTCTAAAACCCATGCCGAAAAATTGAAAGACTTTTATGTAGTTAACAAGAAACAAACAAATGATAGTATGGTAAGGTTAAGATTATTCCAACCATTTTATCATAAACTGCTACCACGAGAATCCCGAGATTGGATGTATTTTGAGGCATGCGTATCGAGCGATTTTTACCTAGAGTCTAATATTAATCTTATCGGCTCCGCGCATAGAAAATTATGGTGGGAATTCGAAGCTGCAGACTCTACAACATTCTCTATGGATTTTATTTGGAATGTCCAAGTCAGAAAAAACGAACATAATAAAGAGATCGAAAAATCTTTTAAGACCGTTCACATTATTCCGTATTACGTAGACGAGCAAGCGTATTATGTTCTGACATATCAAAAAAATACGGCTGAAAATGACGTGCTGTATTCTACCAATGATGAGGGGCAATTATTTTTAACTTGTGAGGGAACCACATTTCTAAATACACCTGCCTTTGTTTTTTGTAAGGACGTGCAGTGGAATTACAAAAAGCAACGTGATAATATATATATGTCATCATCAGACGGCGCAATCGATATGTATATAAAAATAAATTTTGAATTTGTAGATAAAAATAACAATAAATGGATACTTTCCTGGAAAAAGATTCCGAAATCACAATCATTTAAGAAAGTGTTAATAAACGAAGCATAGTAAAATAAGAGGACTCCAAGCTTATTGCCGCTTGGAGTCCTTTAAGTTTTATACGCCTATTTTACAATAAATGGAGGGAGGAATATATGAAATATATCCATCTTTATAATGCCTACATTTACTATTTCCTTGAGCATCATGAAATTCTATATCGTAATCTATAACAGCGGGACTGGTTTGAAAAGAACGCACTAAATCATCACCTTGATAACAGCATATTAGTACATAATCATCAAAATCTTTTTGTGGGATTGTTATCTCATAATTATTTTCATTTTTTTCAACGATAATCGAATCAGGTTTTCGATTATGAGCTTTTTTGCCATGTGCATGTATAACCACATAATCATAAGTAGGCAAAAATGTTGACAACTTCTTCATTAGTTGTTGTCTTTCATCTACATCTGTTAGATGTGTAGCTTCTTTATAATCTAGTGTATATGATTCAATTTTTTCAATATATTCATCTGTTGTACCATGAAATAATTTGCCATTGAACGTAATTTCAACACCCTGTTTTCTAAACCATTCAAATAAGTCAACTTTACCTCGGCAAGGTTGACTTAATTTTTCGTAAGTCATATTTTTTTCTTTTACATGCGTAATAATTTTATTTTTAACATCATTGTTTAATCTTTCTGCCTCCCTTCCTCATTGTCAAACGATATTTCGGATATTGCAAAGTCGTGTACAAGGGTATTGCGAAAAACATGAACAGATTCAACCTGTTGTATGCGTGCGCAAACTTGTTGATGTGCGTTCGAGCCAACCGAAATCTTGCACCGCTTGTAGGGTAACTATGCCCTCATGACGCCAAAGACCTGAAAAAATGCCCTTTGCAGGCGAGTTAAAGCTACGAATCAGATTTTTTTTCGATACTCATTTCACAAGGGATACTATAGGGACGCAACAAGTTGTTTCGCTTCGCTTTTATTCAGCGCTTCCTTAGATATAAATTTTATTTATCATCAGGAATGGGACAGTATGCTCCGCCACCCCGAACGAGCTCAGATTACCACAAAAAATTAACCGAGTTCCCCGCACTAAAAACAACAGATTTTGGTCGCAAAAAGGCGAAAAAGTCGGAAACTTTTCCCCAAAAAAACGTTGCTCAGATTTCAAAAAAATGCTATTCTGCCCACGGATAAACAAAATCAACCACTAATTAGAAGTTCCCTTAAAGGTTTATGATAACAAAATCTTCTTTCAAATATCCGACATTTCGCAGCATGTTATTTTTTTGCATTTTATTGATTACTTGTGGTGCTGGCTGTACTCAGATGCAGTTGTACCTAGAAGAAGATTATACAGAAATGA
>JAZUBA010000050.1:0-112522 GCA_045638265.1 Alphaproteobacteria bacterium
TATTTGACAATATTCTTTTCCATATTGAATAGTTACAGGTTGTCGGTTCGGACAAATGTCAGCGCATTCACCTCCCGCAACAGCTGAGGTCAACACTTTTCCCGTATAGTTGCAGTCATAACATTTTGAGTCTTCTTCACTCTTTAATGGTTTATCGACAGGACACCCAGGCAAACAGTTTTCACCGTTCACCAAACGTAAAGGACACACATTTTTACATCTATACGGTGTTTCAATGGAATGTTGAGGGATAGAACTGGTTGTATCACAAGAATGACAAGTATCGTGATAATGTAATAATGGCATATCAGCATATTTTGTACCAGCCACACCGCAAATAGAACAATGGTAACCACCGTCATAACGTTTTGATGTCCAACGGTTAGGACAAATGTTACAATCTCCTCTGTTCATCACAACAAAATTGATTTCCTCATCACAGGAATGACATTTACCATAAATATCCATCAACGGTTTATATTCGTCTTCAGTTCCTTTGGCACCACATGGCATAGCACAATATTTTTTACCATATTCACCGGTTCTTAACACGCGATTAGGACAGGCATAACAACTATCCGGATTGTTATCAACACGGATGATTTGTTTTTCATTACACGAATAACAGTTGCCGTTTGTATCACGAAGCGGTTTATCTGCCGGACAACAATTTAAATTTTCATTACAACATTCACCATCTGATACCTGATTAACACAACATAATCCGCCTGCTGTTTTTTCAGAATCACAACAAATAAATCGTTTGGGATCTGAATAGTCAAGAACGCATGTCTCTTTGTTTTCGCAATAAGAAACACATAATCCGTCACCACAAGTACCACATTTACAATCATTGTCATGTCGGCATCGGGTTATTTCATGTCGTTCTTCTTCCTCTACATCTTCTGCTTGCAACAAGTCTTTATGAAATTCATACGCTAATTCTACTTTTTCAGCTTCTCCGCAAATATCAACAGATGCTTCATATTCGGTAATACCGACAAAAATAGAATACGGTGCTTGCCATTGACTTTGTAATAATAATTTGCATACGTCAGAAGGGACATCAGACACAAACATTTCAAAATAATCCGTATATTGAGGGCTCATTCTGGCACGAATTGGGTAACCGGTACGCATTGTCGGACCCATTTCCATATCAATTTCGCCCGCATGATTTTGTTCAATTAATCGTTCCATACGTTGCGAAATGTCATTTGCACGCAGATTAAGTTCATTAATGGTTTCATTTGCATTATATTTGTTAAAGGCATAGCGATAACCTTGAATCGCCCCAATTGAAAGCACGCCGATAATGGCAAGAACGCCCAAGATTTCCACCATTGACCGACCTAACTCATTTATTTTAAAAGATTTTTTCATTAACTTCCCCCAGTTAAATATATGAATAAAATGATTGTAACAAAACGTCCCTTTATTTGCAACGATTTCGCGGGTGTGGTGAGAATTAAGGCATTTTAATCTAATGCTTGCAAATCTGACAATCAGCACAAATTAAAAAAAATAACACAAATTAAAAAAAAGTGTTGCAAATAAAGGGACGTTAATATGCAACGATTTTGACTAAATTGATTAAGACGCTAAAAAAAAACGCCTACGCAAAATACTGTGTAGACGTTATTTTATGACCTTTAATGTTATTCGTTTACTAACTTTGTTCGAACAACACTTAACGGTGGTAATAATTTTAAAATATCATCTGATAACGGAATTTCAATCGCCTGCCCTAAATGACCTGATGACAATTCATCAACAACTTGTCCTGTACGAGCATCGTAAAATGTATCAACGGTAATGCGTATCGGTTCAAATTGCATCGGAGATAAAAATTCTAATTGCATTCCCTTGACAATTTTATGTTTCACTTCCATAACAACCCGACCGTTATTTACGCCTTGTATCAGACCGGCATAACGCCAAGAACCTGCACTGGCCGATACATCATAATTATGTGCATCCGGACCGGCATTGCCGTCTAAAAAGCCTAATGTATAACCCCGTGATTGAAGTGTTAAGATTTCATCCATATATTTATCAGCCGTCCATTCATCCGGATTTTCAAACCAACTGTCTATGGCATGACGATAAGTGCGCGCTGCAATAGCGGCATAATATTCTGATTTGTTTCTGCCTTCAATTTTGAATGAATCAATACCAATCGGCAATAAATCAGCTAATCGGGGAAGCCAACATAAATCACGGGAATTCATAATATACGAACCGTTTTCATCTTCGTCAATTCTCATCAATTCATGCGGACGTGTTTCTTCCTCAATATAATAAACACTGTCTTTTTTTGGTTCTTCGGTTTCTTTTGCTTCATAAATTTTATACCGCCAACGACATGAGTGTGCACAATTTCCTTTGTTAGCACTGCGTCCTGTCATAAAATTAGAAAGTAAACAACGACCGGAATAACTGACACACAAAGCACCGTGTACAAATGTTTCTAAACGAATATCAGGACATTTTTCTCGGATTTCTTTAATTTCATGTAGTGGCACTTCACGTCCGAGAACGCACAAAGAAGCTCCCTGCTCTTTCCAATAATCAACCGTTAAATATGAACAGACATTAGCCTGTGTTGAAATGTGAAGCGGAATCTGGGGAGCTGTTTTTTTGATAAGAGCAAAAATACCGGGATCAGCAACAATAACGCCATCCGGATTTAAATCGGTTAAATGTGAAACAAAATCCGTAACACGTTGTACATCATGATTATGTGTAAACAAATTAACGGTCAGATACACTTTTTTATTGATAGAATGTGCATATTCAATCCCTGCTTTTAATTCATCATAATTGAAAGAAATTTTATTTCTCAAACACACACCGGGCATACCGGCATAAACGGCATCAGCCCCATATAAAAAAGCAGTTTTTAAACGATTTAAAGACCCTGCCGGTAAAAGCAGTTCCGGTTTTTTGATTTGTTTCATTTTACTTATCCTTTGTTTTTAAAGAGTTGCAACCGTAGCCGTTTGAATGATTTGAACAAATGTTTTTCTGCCAAAATTCTTCAATGGCTTTGATTCCTTTATCCTCAATTTTAGCGTATTCTTTTAAAAAGTCAATCATTTCCTTTGAAGAAATCGGACTATTTAAACAAGAACCCTGTCCGTAATCGCAATTCCACAAACGTAATGTTTTAATAATTTCCTTTTCTCTGATACCATCAGCAACAGCACAAGAACCAAACAAATGTGCCTGACGGATAAAAGATTGAACAAGTAGTTGTGTTCTCGGATGATTTGACATTTCATACAAATAACTTTTATCAATTTTAATTTTATCAAAAACAAATGATTTGATGTAAGGATATGAAGAATAACCTACACCAAAGTTATTTAAGCATAAAGAAAATCCGTCTTCTTGTAATTCCTGAATATTTTGATGAATAACCTGTGGTTTTTGAGTTGATTTGGTATTACAAAAAACACATTCAAAATCATCAGGTTTCAAATTATTATCATAAACAACCGACAACAAAACATTACTTAATCCCTCTATTTCCATTTGTTCTGGGACAATGTTAAACATCATTTTGACATGAGGCAATCCCATATCACGATGTTTTTTTGTTTCATAAATTAATTGCTCAAACAATAAAACCGTTAAATCAGGTAATAATCCGCTTTTTTCAAAAACCGAAACCAAATAATCAGGACCTAAAACCCCCTTTGTCGGATGATTCCAATGTAAAAAACTTTCCAAAGCAACAATTTTACCTGTTTGCAAATCCCACTGCGGTTGATATAAATATAACAATTCACCGGCTTCAAATCCTCTGCGAATATCTGTTAATAATAAAGATATTTCTATATCGCTTAACGGCTGGTCATTTCCCCAAAGTAAAACTTGTTCACAAAGCGGAATATCTTTTCTTTTTTTCTTTAACGTTTGTGTTTTTTTGTAATTAACCAAATCAATAATATTATTCAATGTCTCATTTTGAGTTGTGTCATCTTTATTGTCTTCTTCTGATAATTCATCATTGCCATCTAACTCTGTTACTTCATCAGAGGCATCACCATCCGGTAACATATCTAAAATATCATTTAAAACATCTTGTTTTCTTTTATATATTAAATCCATATCCGGTAACTTTTTGCCTAAAACCGATTCGACAGCCTCTTGCCAATTGACAAACTCATCACCTTCATATTGAAATAACCCTTCCTGAACCGATTTTATTTGCTCACTTGTATTTTTGGTTAAGAGTGCTTCTTCAATATTGATAACATTACCTTTTTTTTGATTTAAATCTTTTTTTGGACTCATTATTCCTCCATCGGATGTTGTGTTATATCAGAATCATTTAAGCAGGCAGACGGAAAAATCAAATGAACGATTGTTCCTTCATTAAATACGCTTTCCAATGCCAAGTGTCCATTGTGTAATTGCATTATTTGTGCACTGAGTGGTAATCCCAATCCGCTTCCGGCATGTGTTCTGGTCATCATATTTTCAATTTGTGCAAAAGGTTTTAAGACAAATTGTAATTGGCTTTCTTCTATGCCTATACCGTTATCTTTAACAGAAATATCAAGTCCATCCTGACACAACGACACAATTACCTCTATACGACCTCCTTTGTTTGTGAATTTGACAGCATTTGAAATGATATTTAATAATACCTGACGAACAAGCTGTCTGTCAACGTAAAAAAGTGTTTTTTCATACGGCAGTTGGTTTAAAACAATGATTTCTTTATCACGACTATCGGGGTAACCGGTAATAATTTTAATTGTTTCTTCAATAATTTGTTGCGGTTTATGCCAATCACACTGTGGTTGTAGTTGATGTGCTTTCATTTTTGTTAATTCTAAAATATTATTAACTAATTCCAATAAATGCGCCCCACTTTGATAAACACATTCGGCATATTCTTTATAAATCGGATTATTAATCGGACCAAACGTTTCTCTTGCTGTTGCTGCCGAAAAACCCATAATGGCATTCAAGGGGGTCCGAAATTCATGACTGATATGTGCTAAAAATTCACTCTGGATTCGTTTTGCCTCTTCTGCTTCTTTGAGTGCTAAACGTAATTCTTTGGTTTTTGCTTTAACGGCTAAGGCCAACTCTCGTCGTTTTGATACGGCAAGCTGATGACTGGCAACAGAGAGCGGAACAAGTCCGAAAAACAAGAAAAAATAACCTATGATTGGATTTACAAAATGCATTTCAAGTAAAACAACACCTATAACGGCGCTGACCGTATATATAATAATTGAAAGAACCCAGCGTTTTTTTGCCTTTCTGCGTGTCACATTTTTACTCCTTTTTTCTTATTATAACTTTTTTTTTACAAAATTTCAAAAAAATATTACACTTTTTATAAAATTTATTCTATAATGCACCTATCTTACATGAATCCCATGTTTCATGGGGCGGTTTTTTTATTTAATAACAAAAGAAAGGATAGAAACATGAACAGACAAAAACCGATTGTTCTTTGTATTTTAGACGGCTGGGGTTTCAGAGCCGAAAAAGAAAATAATGCCATTGAAACAGGAAACACACCTGTTTGGCATTCATTGATTGAAACATATCCGACAACCATGCTGAAAACTTCCGGTCTTGATGTCGGTTTGCCGAATGGTCAAATGGGCAACTCTGAAGTCGGTCATACCAACTTAGGTGCCGGTCGTATCGTTATGCAGGATTTGCCACGTATTGATCAGGCTATTGAAACACATACATTAGATAATAATCCTGTTTTAACAGATTTAATTGCTACTTTAAAAGAAACAAAGGGAACATGTCATTTAATGGGCTTGTTGGGAACGGGTGGTGTTCACGCTCAACAATCACATATTATTGCTTTGGCTTCTATATTAAACAATGCTCAAATACCAGTTGCTATTCACGGTTTTATGGATGGTCGTGATACAGCTCCTGATTCAGGTCGCGGTTTTGTTGCTGATTTAGAAAAATCCATTGCAGATATGCCATATGTCAAAATTGCAACTATCTCCGGTCGTTATTATGCCATGGACAGAGATAATCGTTGGGAAAGAATTGAATTGGCTTATGAAGCCCTTGTCAATGCAAAAGGTAAACATTTTGCAACGGCTGATGAAGCCATTGAAGCTTCTTACGCTGAAAAAGTATATGACGAATTCATTATTCCTTGCGTTATCGGTGATTATGAAGGGATGAAAGATAATGACGGATTAATTATGGCAAATTACCGTTCAGACAGAGCACGTGAAATCACACGTATTTTATTACAATCGGATTTTACGGCAAGCCCTCGCTCTCGTGTTGTTCACTTCGCCGGTGCGGTTGCTATGACAGAATATTCAGTTGAACATAATCAATGGTTAAAAGTACTCTTTCCGCCGGAAGATTTAATGAATATATTTGGTGAAGTTGTTTCTAACGCCGGCTTAAAACAATTACGTATTGCCGAAACGGAAAAATACGCACATGTTACATTCTTCTTTAATGGTGGTAAAGAAACATTATTCCCAGGCGAAGAACGTATTTTAATTGATTCTCCCAAAGTCGCCACATACGATTTAAAACCGGAAATGTCTGCTTACGAAGTAACGGACAAATTAGTTGAAGCCATTAATAACAATACATTTGACGTTATTATTGTTAACTATGCAAACGGTGATATGGTTGGACATACGGGTATTATGTCAGCAGCCGTTCAAGCTGTTGAAGCCGTTGATGCCTGTCTGGGACGAGTTGTAGAAGCCGTCAAACAACAAGGCGGTGCTATTTTTGTAACAGCCGATCATGGCAATGCCGAACGAATGGTCGATGAAACAACAGGTGCTCCTTATACAGCTCACACCAATACACCGGTTCAAGCGGTTTTGGTTAATGCTCCTGATACGGTTATCGGTTTAAAAGAAGGTCGCTTGTGTGATGTTGCACCGACATTATTGTCCTTGTTACATTTACCGCAACCGGCAGAAATGACTGGTGAATCATTAATTATTGAAAAATAAAGAGGTTATTTGTGTTTAAACGGTCAGTTTTAATTGTTTTATGTGTGATGGCTTTTGTCGGTTCAGTTCAATCTGCTCCGACAAAAGATGATTTGAAGCGAATTGAAGCCCAACTCCAAAAAGAACGTAAAACCCAACAGGAAGCCAAGAAAAAATCAACTGAACTCGCCAACGAAATTAAGAAAGTACAAAAACAAATGGTTCGTTCGGCAAAAGCTGTTCAGGAAAAAGAAAATCAATTGGAAGAATTGGAAGAAAAACTGACCGATTTAAAATCAAAAGAAGACTCTTTAAATGAAAAATTATCATTATCTGACAAACAATTGACCGAGATTGCAACAGGCTTGCAAACATTGGCTTTGCGGCCGCCTGAAATGGTTTTGTTAGAACCGAAAAGTCCTGTTACGCATTTACGTAGCCGAATGATGTTAAATTATGCATTACCACAAGTTCAACAAGAAAATAAAAATGTTCTGTCTGATATGGCTGATTTAACACAGACACGTTCAGAATTAGAAAATCAGACGAAAAAAGTAAAAATGACACAAGCTCAATTAAATGAACGTGCCTCACAAATGAATAAGCTCATTCGTCAAAAATCACTATTACAGGCAAAATATGATGAAACACACAATAAATCACGTAAAAAAGTGGTTGCCTTAGCCAGTCAGGCAAAGGATTTAAAAGAATTGCTTGAAAAAATTGAAGCCGAGCAAAAACGAAAAGCTTTGGCCGAACAAAAACGAAAAGAGGAACAAGCCCGTTTAAAGGCTCAAAATAAAAAAACAGAAGAAACACCCCCTGCCCGTCCTACCGTACCAAAAGGATCTTTCCAAAAAGCAAAAGGATCGTTAAACTATCCGATAAAAGGTAAAATTACGGAAAATTTCAATGACGTTGTTAGTGGCGGATTACATTCAAAAGGAATGAGAATTGTACCAAACGGCGGAACAACCGTAACAAACATTTTCAACGGAACGGTTTTGTTTGCCGGTGCCTTTAAAAGTTATGGGCAATTATTAATTGTAGATAACGGAGACGGATATTTAACATTGTTGGCCGGTATGGAAGAAATTAACGTTAAAGAAGATGACGGCGTTGTGACGGGTGAACCGGTCGGACGCTTGAAAAAGGGTGGCAGTTTATATCTTGAAATCCGCAAAAATGGTCAAGCCATTGATCCAAAACCTTGGTTTGTTAAATAAGAAAATTATGACAATCGTGTGAAAAAGTATTTTTTCGGTTGACAAGAGAGATGGCTTTTTGTAAAAGAAACGTATGTTTAAAAAGAAAAAGATTATTTCGCCCAAAGAGGCAGCACAGTTAATTAAAGATGATATGTCTTTAATGATTGGTGGTTTTTTAAAGTGCGGTTCGCCGAAACGAGTTATCCCTCATATATTGGAAAATCAAACCAAAAATTTAACTATCATTGCAAATGATACGTCTTTTGTTGATTCGGACAAAGGATTGTTAATTGCAAATAAACGTATCAAAAAAGCCATTGTAACACATATTGGTATGAATCCCGAAACAGGTCGTCAGATGCATGACGGAACACTGGAAGTAGAATTAGTTCCACAAGGTACACTTGCCGAACGTATTCGTGCAGGTGGTGCCGGTTTAGGTGGTGTTTTAACACCGACCGGATTAGGTACCGTTGTTGAAGAAGGTAAAGAAAAAATAACAGTTGACGGTAAAACATATTTACTGGAAAAAGCTTTAAAAGCTGATATTTCTCTGATTTATGCCAGTAAAGCGGATATATATGGTAATTTATCGTTTTATGGCACAACCCGCAACTTTAATGTACCAATGGCAACAGCAGGTCAAACCGTTATTGTAGAAGCTGATGAAATTTCAGAAGAACCGTTAGCACCGAGTGAAGTTGTTGTTGCCGGATTATATGTAGATTATCTCGTTACAAAAGAGGCCGAATAATGCAAGAATTAACAAAAGAAGAAATCCGACATATTATCGCAAAACGGGTTGCACAAGAATTTAATGATGGTGATGTGGTAACACTCGGAATTGGGTTGCCGACTTTGGCTGCTGATTACATTGATTCAGATAAACATGTGGTATTACATTCTGAAAACGGCATTATCGGAGTTGGAAAAACACCTGAAGAATCAATGGCAGATGAACGGATAACAAATGCCGGCGGACGTCTTGTTTCTATTGAAGAAGGCGGTTGTTATTTTGACAGCTTTCAATCTTTTTGTATGATTAGAGGTGGACATATTAACGCAACGGTTTTAGGCGGTTTACAAGTTGATGAAAAAGGCAATCTGGCAAATTGGCTTGTACCGGGTAAATTAGTCCCTGGTATGGGGGGCGCAATGGATTTAGTTGTCGGTGCTCAAAAAGTAATTGTTGCTATGGAACATACCAATCAAGGCAAACCCAAAATTTTAAAACAATGTACCATCCCCTTAACTGCTGCCAATGAAGTGGATATGATTATTACGGAAAAAGGGGTCTTTACAATAGATGCGACGGGTTTAACTTTAATTGAAATCAGTCCATACGCTACATTGGAAGACATTCAGGCAACAACAGAAGCTGAATTTAAAGTTTCCGAGAAGTTGAAAGCTTAATTTTTTTATTAATGTAAAAGTTAAATAATAAAGTTTATCGTTTTGATAATTAAAAATATTTAATCTTCTTTGTGCGGAACATATGTTTCTTTAAATTCAGGCAGTTGTATGCCGTAAATTTCTCCTTGTTCCATATCGGTAATATTTAACACTCCTCCGGCTTTGATGTGCATATCTTCACCCCAATGAGCTTTAAAAGAAATATCTTCATTAATAAACATCATTGTCTGTGGAACGGGTTTTGAAAAATACCAACCTTCATTATCAATATCCGGAGAATATCGTTTTTCAAACATTTCTGCCGAAATGCGATATTGTTCACCAGATGGATTTGTAATAATCATATCGCCAGCTGTTTTAACAACACTTTTTGTTTCAATATGACCGTTAGACATTTTTGTAACGATTTCTTCGCCAAGAATTCCTTTTCGAGCTTGAATTTTAACCGTTTTAATATAACGTTGCGTTATAGCGCCATCATTTAATTTTTGCATTACATACGCATAAATATCAGAAATATACGGCATCTTATCTATCTCGCATTCGGTAAATACAAAATACCAATAATGTCTTTTTGCTTCTTTTTAGTTATTTCTTTCGGTTTTTCTTGTTTTTCCGGTCTAAAATCAAGATATTTAGCTATTTCGTTTTTACCCGGATTTACTGGCGGATTTAACAATCTGATTGTTCCATCAGATGAGATATAATAATGATATTGTGTATCACTGTTATTGCGAGGAAATGAAACAGTCATTGTTGCTTCACTGACACCCGCTTCTCTCAAATGTTGCATAATTAAATTAGCTGATTGTTTTGTTTCACCTCTCCAAATATCAACAGCAAAAGAATTTGGATTATAGAGATTTAAAACATTTAAAAGCATATCATTCGGTTTATCGTGATACATTAAAAAAACATGTTGCAAAGGAACTGTATCTTTGCCATCTGTATTAGATACAGAAATTCCTTTTTCTAACAATTTTGCTTTTGGTACATTAACCGTAATCTTGGCTCGCATAAGATGTCTGTCCGTCGGAAACAAATCCATCGCACTATCTGCCAATTCACCACAATTTGCAAGATGTTTGTTTTTGATGTTTTCTCGGGTTGGATTTTGACGAACAAATTCATAATCAGAAAGATGCTTATCAAAAAATCTCAATTTTGCATCTATGCTTCTCCGTTCAATAGCAGATAAATTGCGAGATGCAATCGTCCATAATAAGCGAGATTTTGAAATATAAGAACCTGATGGGACTTCACGGTTATATTGTTGTAAAATCTTTTTGCCAATACGATTTTTGATAAAGTTTGTTTCTTTTAAAGTATTATCCACAACATTTTTTTTACCAACCATCATTTGCTCCTTCATATGTAAATTAAACTCGTTTTTACACAAAATATCACAATAAAACGATAAAGTCAACAAAAATAAACTATTTTATTAAATTTTCCGCTAAACTACTGAGTTGTTCCGCATCGGACTCTTTTAGTGATGATTTAATTGTTACCAACGTATCGACAAAAGTGATGTTTTTCAAAGCCGCTAATTCTTCTTTCATAATCTTACCAGCCATTGGTGCCCAAGAACCGTTTTCAATTAAACCGACAGTTCTGTTTTGATAATTTTTAGATTTTAAATGATGAATAAATGTTGCCATATAAGGAAACAATCCGCCGTCATAAGTCGGTGAAGCCAAAACCATTCGGTCATAACGGAAAGCATTTTCAACGGCTTCTGCCATATCTTCCCGTGCTAAATCGTGCAAAACAACTTCTTTTTCACCTTTTTGGTGTAAAACTTCTTTCAATCTTTCAGCCGTTTTTTTAGTATTGCCATAAATAGAGGTATATGCAATAAATACACCCTTATCCTCTGGTTGATAACTGCTCCATATATCATATTTATTGATATAATAACCCAAATTTTCGGTCAGCATTGGTCCGTGTAACGGATAAATTTTAGCAATATCCAACGCAGATGCTTTTTTAAGCAATGTTTGAACAGGAATACCATATTTCCCAACAATATTGATATAATAACGACGAGCCTCGCAATCCCATTCTTCTTTTGTATCCAACGCACCGAATTTACCGAATGCATCTGCTGAAAACAAAATCTTCTCCGTTGGTTCATAAGCAACCATCACTTCGGGCCAATGTACCATCGGAGCCATTACAAACGTCAAAGAATGTTCTCCTAATGACAAATTATCACCGTCTTGAACAACAACCTGACGATTTGTTAAATCTAAATGTTCAAAAAATTGAGGTATCATTTGAAGGGTTTTAGCGTTAGATACAATTTTAACATTCGGATATTTATTTACAAACGCTTCAATACTACCTGCATGGTCGGGTTCCATATGTAAAACAACCAAATAATCAGGTTCTTTATTTTGCAATACGGTTGAAATATTATCCAACCATTCCGTATGTTTTGAAAAATCAACCGTATCCATTACAGCAATTTTATCATCGTGTATAACATAGGAATTATAAGATATACCATTCGGCACTATATATTGTCCTTCAAACAAATCTATGGTTTTATCATCTACTCCGACATAAAAAATATGATTGCTTAATTGTTTATTTTTCATTTCTTCCTCATTATTATTTTTTTAACATAATTATAGTGTATAAAGTAGCAAAGACTTTTTTTAATTTCAAGTAAAATATATCTTTTAAAACACAAAAAAACTTGAATGATGCAATAAAATTTTGTACAATACAAAAAACGAAAGGATGTATTATGAGCGATTTTATTCAAAATGAACTGATTGCTTTTAAACAGTTTAAAGAAACTTATTCATTTCAGTTTAAAGAAATATCGGAAGAAAACGGCAGATTGTATTGTGACGGCATTGCCCTAACAGATGAAAACGGCGTTTTGACTCCTGTTTGCGATAAATGGATTAATGTGGGATATAATATCAAAAATCCACTATCCAAAGCGTTATCAAATTTGTTTCCCTATACGTTTATGTTTCGAGGTAAAGAATTAAGCAGTATTGAATCATTTTTTCAGGGTATAAAATTTCGTGATGCTTACGTTCAATCATATCTGTTTTCATATTCAGGAACAGATGCCGTTAACATACAATCAGCTAATAACAGACGCTGGCAGGATGATGGGTTGCTTTATTGGCAGGGAGAAGCTTTTGAGCGTACAAGTAGCCGTTATATTGATTTAATTGATGAATTATATATCAGTGCCATACAAAATCCGCTTTATCGTCAGGCATTGAAAAATGCTGACCGATATATTTTACATTCTATTGGAAAAACAAATCAAAATGAAACGGTTTTTACCCGATATGAATTTGAGAAAGAATTAAATTGTTTATCCGCTTTTTTAAAGTGTTCAGATGAAGCTGTATAGGCTAAAATGCTTGACAAATCAATTCTTTTTTGATATATTTCGTTCTGTTTAAAATGACAAGGAGTTTGTTTATGAAAAAAACCGTTCTGGCGGACAATCAAATATGTATGCAACCTGAAACAAATACGACTGAAAAAGCAAGTCTTGCTATAACCGATTATGATAAATTAGACATAAACAATCTTAACAATCCACAAATAGCTTTTTATGCCGGTTCATTTGATCCGTTTACAAACGGTCATTGGGCATTAGTTTGTGAGGCTCTGACGAAATGTGATAAAATTTATATCGGTATTGGTGTTAATCCTGATAAAAAATGCCTTTTAACGCCACAAGAACGAACGGACTGTATACAAAAAACCATATCTGATTTTGTTTCTTACTACACAACTAATCCGCACCAGTTAAAACATTTAAATGAAGTGGAACGCATTGCCTATCAACGCTTAATCAAAAATCCCAAAGTCATTGAAGTTATCTCATATAACGGATTAACAATTGACACGGCACTTAAATTGAAATCTACCGTATTAGTACGAGGCGTACGAAACGACAATGATAAAAATGACGAAAACGCTCTTAATAAAATCAATCAAATTTTAACAGCAGTACGAGGCAGAAGATTAGAGACTCTCATTTTAAAACCGCAAAATCAAGACGAGATTGCACATATCTCATCCAGCACCGTCAAATCATTATGTGCCGTTAATGAATATATTGCTTTACAAGGGTTTGTATCCCCTGCTATTCACAACAAAATCACTGAAAAATATTTAAAACCAATTTTTCAAACAACACTTGAACAATTTGGCGTTAGGGATAAAAATAAAATTGAGTTATTGTATAATTTTACAACAAAATTAAATAGTTATACATCGTTTTTAATTAACTGCATTAATATACAAGATGCATTGAACGGTCCGATAAAAAGCGACATAAAAAATTATTTGATGTTATCTTCATTTTATCGGGGACTCTTTCAAAAGGGTACTTCACTCAATACAATCAAACAACAATTAACAGATATTCTTGGTGATAATGTAACACCGTTAATAGATTTAATTACTGTCAGCCCTCAAGATAATGGAGACACACAATTATCGCCTGAACAATATTTAATGTTGAGCTTTGATAAAAAAATAAAAACGTATTCCGAACAATATCCGTTGTATACCTCTTTTCTTAACAATAAACAGTTACAGACAAAAAAAATTAAATCAGCAAATATTTCTTCTACATTTAATACGCAAAATAACACTTCCGTAAAGGAGCTTTGTTAACTTAAATTTGTATTTATACACAAAATACGGTAATTATTGACAAATTGTTTTTTATATGATATAATAACACCTATCAAGAAAAAAGGTGTTCATTATGACAAAATATTTATTTATGGCTAACTCGGCTTATTCTCTTTATCAATATAGTTTATTATTTCCCAAAAGAATTGATAAAACACTATTTGTTGTCGGTCCGGCCTTACACAAAGCCAATGTTCCGAGCAAAATCAAATTTAACGTTATTGATAATCCAAATCAAGCCAAAATTTATGAAAAAGAATTACTACGAGCCATTGATATTGCGTTAAACGGCAATCAGCCGATGAGTTTTGTTAATTTATCCACGCCTTACACGTCAGATTTACCCAATCGCTATCCCGTCTGTGCTTTATCGGACGGATTGAGTGATTTGACTTTGTTTCCGAAATATTTAAAAGATAAACGGATTAAACATTGTTTTGGTACACAAATTAATGCGATACAAGAAACACATTTGAAATTAAAAACAATCAATCTCAAACAGGCTTGGCAATGTCAAACTCTTGAAAATCAAGCCAAAATTGCACGCATATTCGGTGTATCGGAAACCGATTTAAATAATTTAAAAAATCGTGAAGTTATTTTGGTTACACAACCATTATCAGAAGATGGGATTGTCAGCGAAGACGATAAAATCAGATTGTATCTCAATATTGCATCTAATTATGATATCAACAAGCTGATTATCAAACCTCATCCAAGAGAAAATACGAATTGGCAAACGATTTTTCCAACTGTTCCGGTTATTACTTCACAAGTACCTGCGGAATTATTATCTGATATTGTTCACATTCAAAAAGTAGCGACCTTCTTCTCAACGGCTGCTTTTGGTATGACAGCAGAAAAAAATGTAGATATTTATTCCAAAGATTTTGGGAAACTTTTCTTTTCCAATCCAAATGAAAAAATGGGAAAAATGCCGTATGTTGACATAGAAAAAGCGTATGGACATCGTCCCTTTAATTGGCGAAAACTTGAAAATTATTTTTACAATCATCAGAGAGATTAAAAAAACACAACTGATAATGCACTGATAATGAATAATTATCAGTGTTTTTTTTCTCGTTAGCGTTGCAATTAAAAGAACGTTTATTTGCAACACTTTTTTTTAATTTTTGCAATTTTTTTTAATTCACGCTGATTGGCGGGTTTATCAGAGTTTGCCTTAAATGGCTAATCATTGCGGTTTTGGTGCGAAATCGTTGCAAATAAACGTTCCTTTTGTTACAATCACGTTTAACTGATTTTATTGAATAATTTTAACAAAAAGGAGAAAATTAAATGCAAAATTATACAAATGAAAATGGTCGCTCTATGGTTGAAATGTTAGGCGTTTTAGCCGTTATCGGAGTTTTATCAATCGGGGGCATTCAAGGGTACACTTATGCAATGAATAAATACCGTGCAAATGGTATATTAAATGAACTCAATATCGCTTCTCATCAGTTAGCAACGGCATTACTCACAAAAGAAACGGCAGAATTAGAGCTATCTTTGGGTAATCCTTATGATTTAGGACGCATTTCATCAGCAGAGTATACGTTTAATTACGGTTGTGGAAACGGATTATCGGAAGAGGATTGTGGTATAGATGAAACAGGCTACTGGATGACAATTAGTGGTATACCTGACAATATTTGTAATCAAATGTTGTCAATGGGTGAACATATGCCGTATTTGGCAGAACGGGAATTAAACGGGAATATAATTGCTAATGGGGCAACTTGTGCGGAAGAAAACAATGAAATCACATTTTTATTCAATTCAGACGGCTCAGGAAAACTATCAGAGGAAACAGGTGGTAATGGAGATGGTAATAATAACGAAAACGGAGGAAATAAAGATGATGAGGACGACGAAACGCCACCGGTTGATTGTGGTTCACATGGCACTTGGAATAAGAGTTTAAGCAAGTGTGTTTGTGACAAAGGTTGGAGTGGGACGACTTGTGAAAAGTCAATTACTGAAACGTGTGTATATGGTAATAATTCTTACGGTTTTACTTCACATGGTATGTGTTCTTGTATGAGTGGATTTGGTGGTTTAAATTGTGATCAAGGATCTCGTGAAGCATGCAATAATCATGGCGAATGGTATCCATGTGGTTCCAGTTGTTTGTGTGATTTAGGGTATTCAGGTATATATTGTCAAAATGAGATGAAAACTGATAACTATTGTAACAACGGGGTTTGGAATCCTGGTGATTATGGTGCAAATGGTTATTGCCAATGTCATAATGGCTATGCTGGAAAAGATTGCACATTAACACAAGAAGAAGCCAATGCACAATATTGTAACAATTCAGGTGTATGGAAATTATCTACCAACTGGGAACATCATAGCTATTGTGTTTGTAATGATGAGTATTGGGGAACTAATTGCTCAAAAACAAATGCCAAATGTAGTGGACATGGCTCTTGGCGTAATGATTATTATGGTGCTACTTATTGTGATTGCGATTCCGGATGGGGCGGAGAAAATTGTTCAATAAAAAATCCTTGTTCAGGCAATGGATCTTGGAATTCATATAAAAATTCTTGTAATTGTTATTCTGGATGGAGTGGAGAAAATTGTTCATATTATAATTGTGGATCTTCTTGTACCAGTGATGGAGGATATTGTGGTGCGAATTGTAATGTTTTATGTACACATGGCGTTGAATTTAACAGTTATGAAGGGGCTTGCACCTGTGATGCCGGTTGGGCTGGGAAATCTTGTGATGTTTTGGAAAAAGACTATTGTATACATGGTTTTTGGAATCCTGTAGGTAAATACTGTGTTTGCGAAAATGGTTGGACGGGTGAAAATTGCAATATTCCGTTTACAAACTAATAATATCTCATATCAGAAATAGGAATCTCTAAATCAATATGAGAATTGCTTTGTATCATAAATGCCGATAATTTGTTTTATCGGCATTGTTTTTATCCTTCGTTTTGACGGCTCTTGTGTTTAAATAATTTGCTGAATATACTTTCTTTTGGTCTGCGAAGTGCTTTTAAAGCCCCATCAACACATAAGCGATAAATTGTCTTTGCATCTTCCTCATATGTATTTCGGCTTAAATCATAAGCAATATCAACAACACAACGCCCTGCACTGTTGCGTATATCCATATTGGCTCCGGCTTCAATTAATAACTTTACAATCTCAGATCGTCTTGTATAAACAGCACACATTAAAGCCGTTTCATTCAATGTATCGTCTGTTGCATTTATATTTGCCTTATGTGCAAGCAAACATCGTACCGTTTTTTCTAATCCACTCGCCGAAGCTCGCATTAAAGGCGTCCATTGATAAATACCGCTTCTTGTATGCACATCAAATCCTGCCTGTATCAACATTTCTGCAATATCTTCCTGTCGGGTATAAATAGCGTAATCCAAGGCTGTCCAATTTGATTTTTTATCTTTTATATTCAAATCAGCACCGGCATTAATTAAAGTTTCCACCATGTCTTGTTTTTTATGAATGATTGCATACATCAACGGTGTTCGTCCGTATATGTCCGTATCATTTAAAGATGCACCCATTTTAACCAATTCTTTCAACGTTTTAGGTCTGTCATTTAAAATTGCTTTAAATATAGGATATTTTTTAATATTTTTCAATTTATTATCAGTCATACTTATTTTTTTTACCTTAACCATTATCTGTCAGTTTTTTGATTGTTTTGACAAGCTAAAACAGATTGTTTGTTTTGAATATTCTTCTTTTCTGCTTCATTTTCCATATCCGGTGAATGACCTAAATAACCAGAAACAGAAGCACTAATTGATTTAGCACAAACAAAATAGTTTAATGATAATGTATCTTTATCACACAACAAATTATAAAATAAAACGTTTTTATAATGTTGTAAGTTAAATGCCATCTAGTTTCTTCCTCCCGAAAATACAGTTTTCAATAAATCCACTAATTTATTATCTGTTTTTTTGGATGCATTTTCTTGTTTTTGTTGTAATTCCTTTTGTTTTTTTACTTTCTTAATTAAAAGACGCAGTTTTTTTCTGGCGAAAGGTTTGTCTTTAAATTTTTCATCAATCATTTTATATGTTTGCTTATCTACATTTGCACCTGTTTCAATCAACAGTTTTGTCATCGGATAATTTTGAGCTTCAATAGCTAAATCAAGAGAAGTCTTTTCATATCTATTAGCAATATTCACATCAGCACCGGCTTGAATTAATGCTTTTGCAGACTTGTAATGACCATCTCGCATCATTGCAAGTAATGGTGTATCTCCATCATTATATACATCAGTTTTTTGATTGTTTTGACAAGCTAAAACAGATTGTTTGTTTTGAACATTCTTCTTTTCTGCCTGTGCAAACCATTCTTTAATTTTATCGTAATTAACTCCTAATATTGACTTATGTTCTTCTAATTCTTCTACAAATAAATCCGTACGTTTGGCACCTGATTTGATTAATAATTCTACAACAGGAATGTTATTTGCCCAAAGAGCATAAATCAAAGGTGTACCTTCTCCGCTTGCATTCACATCGGCACCAGAATCAATTAGCTTTTTAACAGTTGAAACATTAACATCTTTTCTACATAAAGATGTTAACGGTGTACAACTACTTACCTGCTTGTTGACATCAGCTCCTGCCTTGATTAACAAATCAATGATATCCGGATTTTTTGTCCACATTAACGGAACCATATCACACAAACCTATTTTGTTTACATCTGCTCCCGCCTCAATCAATAATTTAACACCCTCAACACTTTCAGCAATACATCCGTAAATTAATTCATTTTCTTTATTCACATCAGCACCGGCATTGATTAATTCCCGAATATATTGTGCATCATTCGGTTGACACATTAAAGCCCATTCCAATGGTGTATACGGAAAACCATCTCCCCTTTGATTTGGGTTGTGTTTTGCATCAAGTAGTGTTTTAAATTGTTCATAATCAGCGTCTTTTATGGCATTTATCAATGGTGTTAAACGATACCCCGCATATTCCTGAACTAAATCAGGAGCAATTTTTTTTACCATCAAATCTTGTAATAATTGACGTGTAATTGCGTGAATATCCGTTTTCTCAGCAACTGATAAACCAGGATTGTTCTTCACATATGATACCATAGAAGAATTAATGGCTTTTGCATATTCTATAGAAGACAAAGACCTTTCTTTTTTTTGCGTTTCATCCGAATAAACCTGCTTTAAACATTCGTTAAAAACATCAACTTTATTCATCCAAGACTCTACAATAATCTCCATTTACCTTCTCCCGCCGGAAAATAAATTTTTTATAACCTCGGTTAAAGTGATGTCTTTTTTCTGTTGTTCTTGAGCTTCTTTTTGTTGCTCTGTCTTTTTAATTAAAAGCCGAAGTTTTTTTCTTGAAAAGGGTTTATCTTCAAAATTCTTATCAATCATTTTTTTTATTTGTTTATCAATATCTGCTCCTAATTCAATTAACAATTTTGTCATAGGGTAATTTTTGCCTTCAACGGCATAATAAAGCACACTCAAATCATCAAAATTACGGGCATTGACATTTGCTCCTGCCTGAATTAAAGCTTTTGCTGAATTATAACAACCATCTCGCATCATAGCTGTTAATACGGTATCCCCATGATTATAACCATCGTCCAGATGCGTTTCTAAACTTATGTTACCGACTTTTTTTAATGTTTCAATCATTTCTAAATTCAAATAGTCTTTTGAATAAAATAAAAAACAACTATCATTACCATCAGAAATACAAGCACCCGCTTCAATTAAAGATTTTACATAAAGATATGGCTGTTTACTGATAATCATAGCCAATGTTAACGGACAATATGTATGTGTAGAGAAAGAACCATCATTAAAACGATGTACTTTTCTTGTTTCATTGACATCTACACCATTTTTAATCAGTCGTTTAAATTCACGATAGTTACCAGCCATTATCGATTCCATTAATGGTGTCGGATCAACAATTCTCAATATATTCGTATCTCTTGTTTCCGTATATCCTTTTGTTATTCCAGATTGTTTTTCCAATTGAGTTATGAGCTGATTATAATCTATTTTACCCCGTAAAACATCATTCATTAACCGGCGGGCGTACTGATATATTTCTTTTTCTGACTCACTTTTCAAATCGGGCGCATGTCCTAAATAATCGGGAACAGAAGCACTAATGAGTTGTGCTAAAGATAAAGGCGTTTCCGTTCCTCTTTCTTTATTCTTGCACAAAAAATCATACAAACTGAGTTGATATTCTTTTATATTTACTTCCATTTAAAACCTCCAAACCGTATCAATTTTTAAACAAAATTATATTCAACAAAAACTTATTTATCAAATTTGAATTAATGTTTTTCAACTTCTTCCACCGGAAAATAAATTTTTGAAAAAACTGATGAATTTGTTATTTATGTCTTCCTGTGGTTCCTTTATTTTTTTTACTTTTTTCATTAAAGCAATCCATTTTTGTCGGGATTCTTTATTTTCTTTGGAACGTAGAAATCCAAGTTTCCGATGTGTTACATTCAAACTGGGTATGTATTTATCTACATCAGCACCGGCATCAATCAACAGTTCCATCATTGGATAATTCTGATGACTAATCGCCCAATACAATGCCGTATGTCCATAATTATTAGATATATTCACATCAGCACCGGCTTGAATTAATGCTTTTGCCGACTGAAAATGTCCCCACTGCATCAAATGTATTAAAGCCGTACCGCTACCTATTACCTTATCTTCTGCATTAATATTGACACCGGCATTTTTCAACAACTCAACAACTGGCACATTCAAATTATCCTTGGCTGACACAAGCAATTCATAAGATTGCTGAATATTTGCTCCGGCATTTAACAATGCCTCAACATAAACAGTTGGATTTCTACGGGATTGTAATGCAACATTCAGCGGATAAAGTGTTCCGTCACCATTTGGTTCGTTAACATCGGCTCCTTGCTCAATCAATCGTTTAAACTCATAATAATGACCATCTATAATGGCTTCCATTAACGGTGTCGGATGAGTAATGTCCGGTTTTTCTTTTTCCACTGGGTCATTTATACCAACCTCTGATTGTATTTGTGTTGACAACTGTTGATAAGTTATTTTTTCCGTTAAAATTTCGTTCATTAATTGGCGAGCATACAGATAAATTTCTTTTTCAGACTCGTTATTCAAATCGGCCTGTCGACCTAAATACATAGGAACGGAAGCACTAATGGTTTTGGCAAAAGTAAGACGTGTAGCTATTCTGTTTGCTTCATCATCCAACAATGTATCATACAAAAACTGTTTATAATTTTTCAAATTAATTTCCATTAGAAACTCCATCAGAATTTATATCGCTATCATACTATCATACCAAACACACAATTATTTGTCAATATTTTAAAGTTAAAATTTATCTCTTGAAAAACCTGTTTCCCCACCACAACCAACAAACATATCCAAACAAAATTAATCTTGATACCGGCATTGCCATCCATACTCCATCCAAACCAAACCACAACGGCAGAACAAACAAACACAAAGGTAAAGCAAAAAATACATCTCCGTAAATCAAAATAGAAGCTTCTTTGATTTTTCCCGTGGATTGATAATAAAAACAAGCAACCCGAATAACACCTAAAAGTAAAAAAGCACTTGAACTGATAACCAATCCATGAGCAGCCATTTTTGAAACTTCACCCTGCAAATTAAACCAAGACGGAAAAATATTTCGTCCAACTATGGAAATCAACATCAAGACAATACCGGATACAAAAGCAAAAATATATCCCATTCTACCGATAAGACGCTGACGAATATATTTTTTTGCTCCATATAAAAAAGCAACTAATGGTTGAACGCCCATTGCCAACCCTGACATAAACAAAGAACCTAATGATTCAATAGCTCCAATAAATGTATAAACTGCCAATCCGTTAATATGGCCATATTTCATAGATTGATAATTATGCAAAAATAACATACTGATAATTGACAATTCATTTCCTAAAGAGGGTATACCACTTATAATAATTGATTTTATATGTGTTAAACTCAGTTTAAACATATCCAAACCATATCTCAGCTGAGTATATTTTGATGCGAAATAAAGTAAATAAATAACACAACTGATTATTTGTGATACCAATGTTGCCCACGCCGCACCGACAAGCCCCATATTCAAAGGAAAAATAAAAACATAATCCAAAATAATATTCAAAATAAGACTAATAGATATAATAACCATAGCCAACGTCGGGCGTCCGTCATTTCTAACAACAGAACAAAGACCGGTTGTAAACATACAGGCAATATTACCTAAAATTAAAATACGAGCATATGGGATAGAAATAGGCAATAATTCTTTTTCTGCACCAAAAAGAAGTAAAATATCTGACAACCAATACAAACAGGGAATCATCAATCCTATACTTACAATTATTTGAAGCACCATCATATTCCCAAAAAATGAACGGGCTAATTTAATATGACCACCTCCCCTTGATTGTGATATTAAAATAGCGCAACCGGTTCCCAATGCATCTCCTAATGCTCCGAATATCATCACCAACGGCCAAGTGACAGCAATACCGGCTAATCCTTCTTTTCCGCCATATTGACCGATAAATACAGAATCAACAATACTGTACGAACCAACAATTAACATTCCGATAATAGACGGAATGATATATTGCATAAATATTTTGAAATTTTTACTTTTTCTTATTATTTTCATAAAAAAACACCATATATAATGAAAGAATTATATAAGAACAAATAATATATTTTATCAGGTGTTCAATTTAGAGTAGCAAGTTATCACACTTAATCAGGAATGTCAATATCAAACAGAAACAGGAAAATAAAATTGACTAGGCATAACGTCTGACACGTTCTTCCTGAACAGGTAATTTAAACGGTGCCGAAGCTACTTTATATGGAGAAGCAATCCGTTCATCTTTCAATCTGTGAGCAAAAATAAATCTGTCAACTACGGCATCATATTCAACAAGTACTTTTAAGGTAACCATGCCCCGAATGCGTTCATCTGTTTGTAATATGCGCAATAATTCTCTTTTTTCATTAAATTGAAGTGTTTGAGAAATTGCAAAAGATGTACGGGCATCTTTACCTTTTAATTCAGGACGAATTTTATCATACATGATACGTTCTGCTTGTTCCTTGGGCGTTCTTCTTTTCATACTTGGAGAGACCCACATCAAATCAAGCATATAATCATAAACTGCCTGTGATTTTAATAATTCATCTACCCGTTTCATTTTATTCATTAAATCTTGATGGTTTGTCATTGTTTATTTTTCCTGTTTCTGAAATAAAAAAAATACCCTTTTCACTTGAAAAGAGCTGTTTTTGTTGATTTAAATTTTAACTGATTGATTTATGATAACAAAAATAGCTCCTTTTGCTTATTAAAGTAAAAAGAGTAAAAATAAAAACCAAAAAAGTTTACGTTCTTTGTCATCATAGATAAAATGTTAAATTTTTTTTCAGCAAAAGTCAATACATTTTTTTATTTTTTTGAAATTTTTTATAACCGTTTAAAACAAAAGAGATTTTAATCTTTATTTATCTTCTTGATATATTTCGGCAAAATAATCCCGCCTTTAATAATTAACAGATAATATCGTACAAATGCAAACCGATAACCCAATTCATCATTACAAACAGTCCAATCAATAGGTGTCATATCAATCTCATTTATAGTATTTAAATGTATCAGAATTTCATCTAAACAATTGTCTTGCGTTACATTCGGGATATCTAAAACAGATGGAGAAACATAAATATCTTCCAATAAACCATCTTGTAATAATAACTTTACATCAATGGCATATAAATCGGCATTTTCCGTAAATGTTTTTAAAGATAAACTCTTATCCGTCCATTGTATCGGCTCACTGAAACACCGTACACCCCTACTCCGTCCGCTAAAACAATTTTCCATCCAATTCACAATACCTTGATGAGTTGTTTCCCCGGAACGCTTGTGATAATAAGATAAATCTGCGTTTGAATTGAATGCAAAAGACAATATGCCGACGTCTTCAACATGATTGCCTTTTGCGATATAGTGATATAAATACATCTTGTCTTTTTAATAACTTTTACCGTCTTTTATCGGTAAAATTTTAACTGTCGGTTTAGGTGTTTTTTCGGCTTCTGCCGGTGTATTTTGAACAGTTTTTGTTTGATTGGGAATATAAGGTTTTGTCATCATTTTACGTAAAGAATTAATGATATACAAAAAGTCAATATTTCCTGTTTCAGCCGATTTTTCTTTACCGCTTTCTTCAATGCGTGTTAAAAGTTTTTTGTATTCTTCTTCATTTAACACATAACCGGCTTTTTTGTCCATACAAGACTTATCGCACCATTTACACAATTCTTTCGGCGTTGATACTTCGCCAAAATCAATGTTAGCACCGGCTTTTTTTAACGGACGGATAACATGGTCAATACAATTGTCAATCCAAAAATCATAATCGTTTGTTTTGGAGGCTTCAACTTTCATAGCAGACAATAATTTATCTTTATCCAATCCTAACCGTGACGGATATAATACAAAATAAGAACCCTTTGTATCAACCGGTGCTTCCATTTTACCGTCTTTCGGACCGTTTTGCCCTGCTCCGTTACTATCAACAGCAACATCACCATAAGCCATCGCACCGTGGAAATGACGACCTTTTCCGCCAATTGATTCAATTTTAACAATTATAGGCATTTCATCAAGCGGACAATCGGTTGCTTTTGCCTCCGGTGTTTGAATATTATAAGTAGAAAAAGCCCCCAATGTTTGACAACACCGCTTAACAAAACCGGCAATACTTTTACAATCATCCATAACGGCATTACGTGTTTTTTTCATAAAATTTTTAACACAATATTTAACCGCGCCCCAAACTGCTTTACGACTGGGAACAACATTCCAAATACGTTTTACCCATCGTTGAAGTGGTTTTTCCTGTTCTGTATTATCACCGTATGTCATTACTTGTTCTGTCATGTCGTTACTCCTTTTTTGGACTTACTGTGTTTATGAATATTATTATATGCAAAACTCCACAAAAAATCAACAAAAAAATATATTAAAATAGATTTTTTATTTGTTTTACTAAAAAAAGAGTAAAACTATTGATTTTATCAAATTTTTATCATACGATATCTCAACAAAGTTAAGGATAGACAAAATGGCACTATTAACACCGAGCATACAAACAAAAAACACTCAACGGTATTTCAGCATAGATGTTTTAAAATTTATATTTTGCATTTTGATTATTTTATATCATACAAAAGGTGCTTTTTCACATCTTTTAACTCACTTTAACCATGTATTTTCTCTTTATTTTTCCCGTTGTTTTCGGTACAATTATCACTTATCTGCCATCAATAATAAAGTATTTTATTATCAAAATAACATCATTCATAAAAACAAATGATAAACAGAATTTATTTTAACCGATTGTCCTGACGCTTCAATTGTTCTAAACGAACAACAATATCTTGAATAATTTTGGTGTTTGCTTTATTGTTCATATCGGCAACAAACATTTTCGGGCGTTTGGTTTGTTTGTCAATAACGGCATCGGTACACAGACCCATATTTTTAAAAGCCTGATACGCTTTTAGCGGATGACTGCCATCTTTTAACGAAATTTCCATCTGTTTGGTCGTTTCATTAAATTTGACATTCCAAAGCTTCACAAATGCATCAATTTTAAGCGTATTTTGTACTGATAATTCTATTCCCTTACCAGAATTTGAATGATGATTTTCTTTTTGAGTTACCAAATCCATTCGTTTTTTTTGTTCTGCCAAACGCATAACAATTTTATAATTTGTAGGATTATTCGGCGCTTTAAACCCAATAATTTCTCTTGTTGAGGCATCTCGTACACATTCAACACTTAACCCGATTGAATTTAAGCGTTTTGCTTCTTGTAAATAGTTTTTCTTTTTAGGCAAAAAAAGCAAAACATCGGCTTTTTTATCATGATAGAAATCAAACATCTGAACAACATCTTCATATTGTGCCGGATAAATATTGCGTTGCGGTGTTTTATTTATTTCTTGGGATTGTGATTGATTTTGTGATGAATATTGTTGATGCGCCAAAATAGTTTTAAAAATACTCTTATTCTGAGCTGAAAAATCCCGAAAATGAATACAGGCAACTTCTCCTTTTTCGTTCTTTTCCACCACAGGATAAATCAGACCCAATTTTTGAATGAGATTCATATCGGTTACTGACATTGTTTTGTTGTGAGAAGAAACAACCCATTGTTTTGTAGATGTGTCATACGCTACATTCAGTTGTTTTGTGGCTTCGTTTAAAGTTTGGGACCATTCTTGTCCATAACGAGGGAAATACTTATTAACAGCACTTGTTAGGTGTTCAAAAACAGTCATCTTTCCTAAACTGACTTTAAAATCACCATTTGTCATTGAAATAGAACGCAAAGCAACTTCAAAAGGCGAATTTAAATGAACAACATGTCGTTCTAAATCATCTTTTGCATATTCACGATCAATAAAAATACCGTCAGCTAATTTTACCCCATCCAAATCATTTGTCCGCTCCGGTAAACTTTTTCTGATATAGGGCGATAATTTTTGAACAAGCTCCTTTTTGTCATTTTCTGAAAAATACGCCATTGAATAAATATTAACCGTATCCATTCTGCTAAAAAATTTTGCCGGTTCAGGCGTTTTGTAATAGCATTTATGTCTCAAACAAAAATCATCTAATATATCAATTACTTCCGGACTTGGTTTTGCATTTAAAACAATACGTTCCACCGCTTTATCACCGGAACTCCACCCCATTTGACGACGATTCAAAGGCATCCGATAAATCCAACCGTCTTTTTCTAAATTTTCCAGCAAAGAAACATCTTTTAATCTGTCATCTAATTTTGAATAATCATTGTCTATTGGATTAATATAACTAGCTTGACGCCTGTAATCATAAATTGCATTGGCAACATCAGCGTATGTTATTGTTTTATTCTGTCTTGGTTGAGGAGTAAATCCTTTATCACAAGGAAATTCCGGATCATTCAGATTATATAAAGTTTGTTGTAATTCTTCGTATAAAGTTTTTCGGGTTGAAGGTTTATAACCGGGATTATTGATATTTGCCATACGAGCCGGCACATAAAAGGTTAAATAAACTTTTTTAAGATAATCTTCAAGGCTCATACCGGCACGATATGCTTCCCGCAATTTTTTTTCAACGAAATTTTCACTTGTTTGAGACATATTATGTTTCTCCAATTACTTGACATATACACAATAATATACTAAAAATCTAAATTATTCAAGTTTTTTTTATAATACAATCATACTATTCATCTCAAAAATATTATATTTCAATGTCAGAAAACACAAATTCACTCACATATTTACCATATTCTTCTACATATACTGCTTGACGGTTTGGACAAACCTCAGGATTAATATCAATATCTAATGTTAATTTTCTAGGTGTATCACAAGCATAACATTTACCATACTGACGTAAAGGTCTGTCTTTTGGACAATTAATACGTGAATAAAACATATCATAAGAAGTTTGAACAACCGTTCTATTAGGACATGGATTCTTATACTCTTTATTTTTCACAAAAATATCTTTCTCATCAGAACAATGGTAACAACTTCCGTCAGGTGTTTTTTGTGGTTTTTCAGGTGGACATTCTTTTAATACTGTACCGCTTCCACTACCAAACCAAACACGTTTTCTGTTTGGACAAATCTTTAAAATATCTACATCGGGAACTTCACAATTAGAGCATTTAAAATGATAAATAATTTCAGGTTCATCACAAGACATACACCCCAATATAGATGGTATTGGTGTTTCGGAAGGACATGGTTCAGCATAAACATGAATAGAAGTAATAAAAAACATCACAATAAGGATATATTTACACATAAATAAAAACCTTTTAAAAATAAATTTACATGCAATACAGTATAAATTATAAATATAAAAAAGTAAATATTATTTTACCTATACTGTTAGTTTCTTCTTTACTCTAATCAAAATAAATGCTATACATCAACAAAATAAAAGGTTATTTAAAATGATTTATCTGATAAGGCACGGACAAACCGATTGGAATTATCTCAAAAAAATACAGGGACAATCAGATATTCCTTTGAATGAAACAGGCAAAAATGAGGCATATGAACGAGGACAACAACTTTGTTCATATCCCATAGACAAAATTATTTCTTCTGATTTATCACGAGCAAAAGAAACAGCTGAAATTATCAATGGATTTTTAAACTTACCCATCCGTTTTGATTCAAGATTACGAGAAGTCAATTACGGTGATTTACAAGGTGTTTTTAACAAAGATATCTCCAAACAAACATGGGAAATTTTTAATAATGAACCTCACAAACTCAATGCTGAATCTTTTGAAGATGTATATCTCCGAGTTAAATCTTTTTTTAATGAAATTGATATGTCAAAAAACACACTACTCGTTACACATGGCGGTTTTATCCGAATGGCATTATATTTTGCTGAACATCAAGATATCTTTCAAAAGGATGTCTATGAAAAAACATATCAATTTTTAGAGATTCGCAATACAGATATATTTAATTACTTGACAAACTTTTAAAGATTTTATAGCATGAATCAGTCATAATGAAAGGACAACTCATGAATTTATTGAACAATCAAAATAACACTGTATATCCCAAAACAGTATCAAAAATGAATAATGAATCTGGACGTAGTATGGTTGAAATATTGGGTGTTTTAGCCATAATTGGGGTTCTTTCGGTCGGAAGTATCTCAGGATACACATATGCCATGAATAAACGTCATGCAAATGAATTGTTCAACGAGGCCAATCAACGGGCAAACATTGTTTCCGGACAAATTATGTTTGGTAACGCACCATCATTAAGTGAATTTAAAAGACAAAATTTCGGATATGCTTTTTTTGATAACAATGTATACAACACGGCCGGTACGGCAACATGGAATGAAGCGGATAAATCATTTGCTTTAAAATTAACAAACGTAAATAAATATGTGTGTCAAAATTTAAAAAGTATGGTTAGTGATATTGTTCAAGGTTTCAGCCCTTCTGACTGTCAGGATAATGCAACGGTTTTATTAATGTATAATAACGATTTAACTGCTACCGAAATTGAAAAAACAGATGCCAATGAGGCAGATTGTTCGGCTTATCCCGGAACAAAATCTAGTAATCAGGGCGGTTTTGCGGGATTAGCTGCCGATGATGTATCTCTCTGTAATTGTCAATTACGTCATAAATGGAACAGTGAAACAAATACTTGTGAGGCGTTAGGTGAAAACGAGTGTATCAGTTATACGGCTCAAGAATGTCCGGCAGGACAATTCTGCTCTTTTGATGATTCGGCAAGTTGTAATAGTTGTACAGATATAGGCGGTGGTACCTGTTCCGAAGGTGTCGGAACCTGTAAACCGCTTACAAACGGAACAAATGTATCAGCTATAACAGACGGTTTTGATGGATTGTTAACCGGCACCAAAATGAATTGGTGGACGGCAAACAGTTGGTGTATCGCTCATGGTATGCAAATACCCTCGGCATCAGAATTCGGCTGTATATCGGATAGTAACAAAGTATCCGGTTGGGATTGTGATTGGAGTAGATTTAAAGCTGGTGGTCGTTTAAGTTCATCCAACTGGTGGTTAGCTAATGATCCTGATTGTCGGGCCCGAAATTTAAATGTTCCAAATTCTACCGTTGATTTTGATACACCCAAAAAAGAGCGTTGGTATAGTACATTATGTACCCGAGGCAGAGTTCAGGAAGAAGTATTTTCACAAGAAGGTGAATATTGTGTCAATACCAGTGATTGTGTCCCAGGATTGTTTTGCAATTCTGAAAACAGATGTCAACAAAAATTAGATGATGGCGAAAATTGTACAGCTTCCGAAACATGTAAAAGCGGTCATTGCGGAAAAGCCGGAAACGGTTCAGACGTTTGCTTTACATCTTGTACAAGCTATACATCACAAGAGTGTGAAAGCGGATATTACTGTGCTTTCAATTATCCGCCCAGTTGTACAGAAAGCGGAACGGGAGCTTGTATGCCGATTATTAACGGCAGTACATTGACAGCAGAAGTAGATGTTATTGATGGATTATTTATCGCCAAAACAATGAACTGGTGGAGTGCAAACAGTTTGTGTATTGCTCACAATAAACGATTGGTTTCTTTGGCAGATTTCGGATGTAATCCTGACCCTGACCGTGATTGTGATGACTGGAATAAATTTTTCAAAAACAACAGTCATTTCAGAAATGGTGTTTCATGGTGGGTATCAAATTTACATACGTCCTGTGTTGGATATAATATAACCACGAACGGAAGCAGAGTGGATCGTGATACACACTTGGACAACAAAACTTATTACAGTGTTGTTTGTAAATAAGCCTCTGTTTTTTTTAAAAAAAACCATTTGAACCTCGTTTTAAAAGCGGGGTTCTTTTTTGTCATAAAAAACATCTCATTTCATTGAGGATTGCAATACATGACTCCCCTGTTGAGAATGTTCGCCTCGCTCATCCGCTCGTTTTACTCAGGACCGCCTTTACATCTACTCTGCTTCTGCTCCGTGAACGGCCTCACGTTACTCCTATTAGTCTTTCCTTACCTCTGACACACATAAAAAAATTACCCTTAATAAATAAGGGTATTTTTTATGGTGCCGCTGGTGAGAAATTTAGAACTAACTTTTTGAAATAATTGAAAAATCTATAAATTTTCCGAATTTTACCCCTAAATTTTTGCTGCCGGTTACACGTCACAAAGCACTTCAAAAACTAAAAAATTCATCAGTTAAATCTGCATCAAAGCAGTATATCCATTCTTGTCCTGAGTATTCACATCTGCTCCATATTGAATAAGTAGTTTTAAAACATTGGGGTATTTTCTGGATAGACAAGATAGCATAAGTGGTGTCCTGCCATCTTTGATTGGTTGGTTGATATCACCACCCAGTTTAATCAATTCATTTATAAAAGATACTTGAAACTTTTTAGATACTGCCAGAGTAAATGGTGTCCAACCATATTCATTATAAGGAGCATTTAAATCATATCCTTGATTGATGAGTTCTTTTATTTTGGTTAAATTTTGTTCTACGGCACGAATGACTAACTTATCCATTTTTGTTCCTTATACATGTGTGTATGTACTTATTGATTAAAAAGTGTAATCAATACTCTCCATTCCAAAAGAACACATTAGTGTCAAAATAGAATTTCCAAAGACCTTTTGGGCAATCTGTAAAGGGAATGTCTTGTTTAAAGAAAATGCCTTTTGTGTCTTCAAAGGTTATGGAGGCTTTATTGTCTTCATCAACGATAAGGTCTATAATGATAAAATCCTCATGCATTTGTTTATAGTGGCGAGAAATACTTGCAATTAAATCCAATAACCAATAAGCATCAGCCTTTTCACAGAAGGTCTTTACTCCATCAGTATATTTGAATGAATATTGGGGAATTTTATAATAGTTCTCTGTCCCATAACAATAGGACATAATGTGTTCTAAATCATTTGATTTAATTGTGGAATGTTGCATTTTAAAAATCCTTTCAGGGTAGTATTCGTTTTTATCTAAATACTACCCTGTCGTACTTTTTATGCTTTGTCCGCAAAAAAATGCAACTTTGTTAAATTATTTTATAAATGATTGATTATATAGAAAATTACATCAACCCATCACTTTTTCCATCAGTTCTTTGTAATTACTAACAACATCATATTTGACTTCGTTGTTTGAAATGGCAGAAAAATGTTTCTTTGCACACGCAATTTTTGCTTTCTCTATATCTCTTAATTCCAACGAAGACATGCTTCCTTTTGTTTCAGCGACAAAATAAATGTGTTTAATGTCTTCTTTGTCAAAGGCAATTGCCCAGTCCGGATTATATTTGCCCACAGGTGTTGAAATATAAAACCCTTTTGGAAGTTTGGCATAAACAACCACATTTTGTGCTTGTTCCAAGGCTTCTGCAAAATCTTTTTCAATCTTTGAATCATATAACAAATGATCGTAAATGTGTTTTTCCGTTGCAATAGTATTTAATCCAAAACGTCCTTTTAGAGTTGGCTCAGTAAAGATTGAGGTATCATATTCTTTATCTTCTCCTTCATCAATTCGAGAATAACTGATATGTTGAATAATCAAAGTTGCCTTTTGTTCATTGATTAAATTACCAGCCTTAATGATAAATTCTTCCGGATTTGTTTGGAATTGTTCAAAGACTTCTTTGTTTATTCCTTTTAAGATATGTGTAATAGTTTCTCGGGTTAAACCTGTTTCATCAACTAATTTACCAATTAAATCGTATTTGATTGAAGTTCCGACAGCCGTTATTTTTTCTGTTTTTACTTGGTTTGCTTTTGTTTCAAAGGCAACACCATCAAACAAATCTTGCTTTGATTTAATGGATTTCATTGTCCCTGTTTTAATTTCAACCCGTATGCTTGACACTCTTAAATTTCTATTAAGTGCATCAACAGATTTTTCAACTAACTCTTTCCCTTCAAAATCAACAGCATAAATGGATTTTACATTTATTCTTTTCCAAAGGTTGATAAATTCTTGCTTTGCTAATGCTTTTTCATTTACTTTGATATTGATATCATTTTTACGAGCATCTTCGGGCATCATGCCTTTAACATCATAAATCATATCTAAAATACGAACAACTCCATCTGAGCTGTCTTTGACTTCATCAGGCATAACAAGAGTGCCAGTTTTCTTGGCTTCATAATATTTGTCAGTCAATTCACCAGCTTTTATATAACCATTACAGATAAGCCCTTCGTAAATGGAAGTTGCCAAGTTTTCATCAATCGTTTGAACATTGCCATCTTTATCTTTCAATGTCTTTCCATTAAATAAGGAAACACTGACTTTCTTTGGTCTGTCTGTAATAATTTCAGCCAGTTCTTTTTGTAATCCTTTGGCAAAATCATTATAGGATTCATTGGCAATAACTGTCAAAATGTTGATATTATGGACATCTTCACCCAAAACCGAGGTATCCATTCTTTCACCATTTTGATTGACGGCAATACGAAGTCCTCGACCGACTTCTTGACGTTTACGAACTTCTGCTCCACTTTTCTTTAATGTGCAAATTTGGAACACATTTGGATTGTCCCACCCTTCTTTCAAAGCAGAATGTGAAAAGATAAAGCGAACATGTTCTTTTCTATCCAACAACCGTTCTTTGTTCTTCATAATCAAGTCATAAGCATCTGTATCAGCAGAAGATTGTTCTTTTTTATCTATTTTCCCATCAATAAAGTGCTTGCTTTTCTTATCAATGGAAAAATATCCTGCATGTGTTTCATGGGCAGAAATGTTTTTCAAATATTTAATATATTCATTATCACCCAGTTCTCCCATGTAATGGTCTAATATGTTTTGATATTCTTCTTCAAACATATGTGCATAAATGCCTTTTTCATCTGATTGGGCATAATCCTTATATTTTACAACCTCATCAATAAAGAACAAGGAAAGGACTTTAATGCCTTTATAAAACAGTTGTCTTTCTCGTTCTAAATGGCTTTCAATAGTTTCTCTGATTTGAATACGTCTGATTTGGTCTGAATCTTCTGTTCCACCCAAGACTTGCCCGACAGAAATCTTGATTCCGTTTTTAAATTCAACGGTATTATCCCGTCCATCAATGCGAGAAACTGTATATCCTTTATATTCTTCTAAATTACAGGAATGTTCATAAAGGTTAAATCCTTCATTAACAATCTTTGTAATTTTACGAATGCCAGATGTTCCAGCGATATTAAATTCCAAAGATGCTGTCGGGGCTTTTGTGTTGGAAAGATTTAAGTTTGCCAAATATAAATATCCATCTGTTCCGGATTGACCAGAAACAGAAATCCCCTTAACAGCAATCTTTTTAACTAATTTCTTATTATAGGCTTCCATAGCATCCAACCGATAAACCATGTTAAAGATACGGTCTTTTCTATGGGTTGCAGAATAACGAAGTGTCATCAAAGGATTAAACTTCTTCAACCCTTCTTTTGTTGCATCCCCTTCAACAGATTGAGGTTCATCAATAATCAAAATCGGATTTGTTTTAGCCAAAATATCCCTTGGTTTGCGGGAGCGAAACTCATCCAACTTCATATCAATTCTGCGGGCATCTTTCCCTTTGGCATTAAATGCCTGACTGTTGATAATCATCACATTGATATTGTTATCACTTGCGAATTGGTCAATTTGGTTCAAATGGGCAGAATTGTATATGAAAAACCTGATTTTCTTGCCATATTCTTCGGCAAAGTGGTCCTGTGTGATTTGAAAAGATTTATAAACACCTTCACGAATGGCAATACTTGGTACGACAATGATAAACTTGCTCCAACCATAATGTTTGTTCAATTCATACATTGTTTTGATATAAGTGTATGTTTTACCGACACCTGTTTCCATTTCAACGGTCAGGTTATAAGTTCCCTCTAAACAATCAGAGGGCTTGATTAAGTTGGCTCGTTGGATTTGTTGGATATTGTTTAAAACTTGGGCATCATCCAAAACAACCTTGGCATTTTTAAATCCTGTATCATTCAAGGAATCAGTTAAATTCTGTTGTTTTGAATTGCTTACCCCTTTGTCTATCAAATAACTGACACCACTTTGATAAGGTTGCCCTTGAAAGACATCCACAATGGCTTTGGCTGCATCAGCCTGAAACTTTTGATGTTTAAATCTTAACTTCATCTTATTTTATCCTTCTTTAACTTCGTCATTGCGAGGAGCGAAAGCGACGTGGCAATCCAGTCCTAACAATGAAGCATATAAATCATTCCAATCTGGGTTCATTGTTTCTATAAGTTGTAATTTCTTTTTACGAGACCCTGCTTTTATTTGTTTTTCTCTTTGTATTGCATATCTAATATCTTCAAAAACTTCATAATATCCCAATTTATCAACCGAATACCTTTTTGTAAAACCGTCAAACAATTTGTGTTTATGTTCATACACTCTTTTAACTAAATCTGACGTAACACCGGTATATAATGTTCCATTTCTTTGGTTAAAAAGTATATATACATAAGACATATTATTCATTTCAACTGACTTTCTGGATTGCTTCACTTCGTTCGCAATGACGTTAGAGAACTTTTATTTTTGTATTAGGAGATTTCAGTTTAAATATCTCATCTACATTGATACGGGCAGAATCTGTTGCAAAAGAACTGTCTCTAAACACAACTCTGAGTGGTTTCATATCGGCAATTTGTTTGATAACATCTTCGGATACTTTGTCATCAAAACAAGCAATTAAATCACCTTCATTCACAATATGGATATTATAGCCATTGATTGCTTTTGTTTCATGGGGTAAAGAAAGTTCCAATCCCCATTCAAGCATACATGCATAAAGTAGGTCTTCCGGTGTTCTGTCTTCTTTGATGTTGCTTGTCATCTTATCAAGCATAGATTGGTTATAATCTGCCGGTGTATAATAAACATCTTTCATATTGCTTTCATCAAGTTTCAAAACACGGAAACCTATATCAAGGTCTTGTTTACCTGTTTCTTCTTTGATTTTCTTTCCGGCTCTACGGATGCGTTCTTTTCCGATTTCACAAATGTTTTTGTATCCAGCCTTATATGCTTCGGACTTTTCATCACAAATTTCCGGTAATTGCACCATAATAAATTTGCGTTTGCCACCATCTTCGGCATTTAATTGCATTACAGCGTGCGCTGTAGTTGCTGAACCCGAGAAAAAGTCAAGGATGATATCATTATTATTAACTTTTGAAATATTCATTATTTTTCTTATGAAACTTATTGGTTTAGGATTATCAAAAACTTTTTCACCTATTGTTTGTTTAAGTTCAATAGAACCTTTTTTATTACCATCAATATCATTCCATAAGTTAGAAACTTGTTTTGTCCTACCTTCTGCATAATATTTAACATATGGCTGTAAAATTCCATCTCTATTATCTTTCCATAATATCATATTATTTTTGCATAACTCTTCATATGTATTTTTTGCAACGCGCCAACGACTTTGATAACCAGTTGGTCCAATAGGATATACTTCATCTCCATTAGGTGAAATGACAGGATAATACATTAAAGGACGGTCTTCTCTTCTATCTGCATTCCCTGTTTTTCGTAATTGTAGGTATGAGTATGCTCCTTTTTCATCTTTTTCCTTAAATCTATTCAAGTCATCATCTGATAATTCTATACCTTGTAATTCAAATAAATTGCTTTTTGTATAGCATAACAAATAATCTAATGATGAACCTATTTTATTTGCATCTTGACCTGTTGTTGTTCCTGTCGCTCTTGCAATATACCCAATGCAATTAACTTCTCCAAATACTTCATTACACATTTTCTTCAAACTATCTACTTCATTGTCATCAATGGATATGAAAATCACACCGTCTTCGGAAAGTAAGTTTCTTGCTAATTTCAAACGAGGATACATCATAGAGCACCAATCACTATGAAATCTCCCATTACTTTCTGTATTTTGAATAAATTTATTACTTAACTGACGGTTGCCATTTTCATCAAATAAACCTATACCATCATTCATTTCATCTACTGATTGAATGCAATTGTCGTTATAAATAAAGTCACTTCCTGTATTATAAGGTGGGTCGATGTAAATCATTTTGATTTTATTCAAATAACTTTCTTGTAAAAGTTTTAAGACATCCAAATTATCACCTTCAATATAAAGGTTTTCTGTATTTTCCCAATCAACAGATTCTTCTTTACAAGGACGAAGTGTCTTACGAATTGGGCGAGAGGCTTCAACCATCGCTTGTTTTTTACCAACCCACGTAAAATCATAACTTTCATCCCCTTCAATCACTTTTGTTGAAAGCAGTTGTTCCAACTTCTTGGCATCAATGGCAGAAACAATATCACCATTTGCATCTTTGGTTTCGGTTATCACTTCGGGCAACAACTCTTTCAATTGCTCCAATCTTTCCAAAGTCTTATTCTTTGTTTCTATAGCCATTTTATCCATTGTTTTTTGTTCTCCTTTTAGATTTGTTTTTTAAAGAATATTCTTTTTTTATTTTTTCAAATGCCTCTGGGGTATTTTTATATTCATCTATTTTTTCTTTCAAAAATATTAGTGCTTTTTCTGAAAACTTATGAGTTGTAGTTGTCTCTGATGTCGCTATTGCAAGATGATATTCTTTAATTCCTTTCATCTTAAAATGATGAATTAATACTTGTATATCATAAGGATTTACCTGTAATATCTCTGCTAATTTTTTTTGTATATAAGGATGTGTTTTATTAGGAGACTCTGCTTGTTCAATAATCGAACTTTCAGTTAAATCAATAGTACCAGTTACTTTAATAACAGGCGTTCCCTTTTTTTCATCAAAACTTCCTTCTTTTATAAATTTTGCTTTCTTTAAAACTTGAGCAACTAATTTTCTATCAAATTCTACATCTACACCATATGGAGTGGAAAATTTACCATTTGTGTAATTTACAATTCCCAGATTGGCTGTTTCACTTTTCTTGATAGTATCAAAAAGTTTAAACAATCGTTCTCTTTCACTCTTTGCTTTTTCTTCAATTATACGACATAATTCAGCATGTTTTATCTTTTGACTTCTGGCTCTATATCTATATAAAATATCTCCATTTGAGAAATTTTCATTATTACAATTTTTTTGAGCCATTATCGGTTTATTCAAACTTTCATCTGTATAAATCCATCCAATTTTTTTTGATTCTATACATCCAATACTATTTGTAATATCAATAGATAAAGAACCACACTCCCATTCAATTTCTGGAGAAAAATAGGAATTTAATATTTCTGTAAATGTTTCTTGTTCTAAATTATCAAAATTATCATTTTGCAATCCTTTTACTATACGGGGTTTATCTGTAACTCCAAAAATAATATATCCCCCTCTGTTATTAGAGTAAGCGGCCATTGTTTTGGCATATTTTTGAAAATTTGATTTATTAAAATTTTCTTTAAATTCTATATTATTACTTTCCCGACTTTTTAATTTGCCAGATTTATCGAGGTTAGTAAGAATTCCTCTTAAAAATTCTTCATGTGTTGCATTAATCATTTCTCATCTCCAGTAATGCTTTGGTTAATTGCTTGATTTCTTTGTTTATTTCAATTTGTCTGTTGAATTGTTTTTCTCGGTGTAATTTGGTTGTTAATTTTTCAATCTCTTTTTCTAATTTTTGAATTTCTACGGTTTGATTTACTTTTGTTTTAAGGTCTTCTTCACTTGATGTATCTATCAATCCATCTGAAAGTTGGCTTAAAAAGTTTTCATAAATACTGTCTAACTTTGTTCCTCGCAATGTTAAAGTGATGTCGTTTTGCCATTCATTTTTGAAATATTTGATTATCTTTGCTTTGTTATTGCTGTTTGTTGTTTTTTCTTTATACCCTATCCAAATCTGTTGTCTTCCATTATAGTCCAAAACAAACAGAATGTAATAAGGGATAGCTTTATCAATCGCATCCAGTATCTTTTGATTGAAATTTTTATTTTTTAACAGAATGTGAAAAACTTCAATTTCTTTAATATCGCTCCCCGAATCAATGTTGAGTGTGTCAGCAGAAAGTTTGTTTGCCCAAACAATCTTTTCAATGTCATTGACGAACGCTTCTTTCAAAGCAGGTGTTATCTCGGCTTTCTCATAAAATTTCTTTTTCGGTATTGTCCGATTGACTTCGGTTGTTTTGGGCAGATTAAACATTGTTACCACCTTCAACAATTAAGAAGCAAATCAATTCAAAATCGTTCAATCCTTTGATTTCGTCTAATAAGGCTGATGTTCCTCCGTCACTGAATAAACTGTCTATATCGCTTTCTTCTTTAACAGAAATAATGGATTTGATGGCTTCACCCAATAATTGTGAATAATGTTCCATATTCCGTCCGTCTTGTGTTTTTGTGTTAAAAATATCATAAACACGTTTGTCAGGCGTTGTCTTTCCTTTGCAAGAAAATCTTAATTTATCCAATAATTCTTTGGGGTGTAGGTGATCAAAAACAACTTCACCATCGTCTTTGATATAAACCATATAAAACGGATGCAACCGATTCATATTGTTTATGTTGGTACTTTTGTTAATGTTCTTTAAGATATAAATGACTCCGGCAGGCATTTCTTTTGTTGCCTGAATAACAGCATTCATGCCAAACGGGGTGTGTTCTATATCCGTATTTTCTTTGAGATAATCCAACAAATCCAATCTGAACTCGTTTAATCCCAAGTCCATAATGGATATACCTGTTCCCATTTCTTCCAAATCAACAACTTCATGTTGCAGTTTTTCAAGTTGTTGCTTACGATATTCTAAATCAGGTTCATCTTCCGGATTGATAACATTATCATGTCCGCCACCGGTAATATCCACAATTTTCATTCGTCCTTCAACCCGATTACGAAGTTTGATGTATTCATCTAACTCCATCGGTGCCCAGAAATTAACCAGTTGAATAACGTTGTTTTTACTACCGATACGGTCAATCCGTCCAAAACGTTGGATAATCCGAACCGGATTCCAATGAATGTCATAGTTGATTAAATAATCGCAATCTTGCAGGTTCTGACCCTCTGAAATACAATCCGTTGCAATCAGAACATCAATTTCAGTTGGTTCATTCGGACACAATAAATGTTTTTCTTTTGAAATCGGAGAAAAACAGGTTAAAGCCTTATTCATATCCTGTATCCAAGGTTTTGCCGTACATTTGCCGTTAATTTCACCGGTAATCAAAGCCGTATTTAATTTAAAGTTTTGCTTTACATATGTTGAAACATGTTCATATAAGTATTCTGCCGTATCAGAGAATGCCGTGAATATAATAACTTTTTTATTGTTCGGATTGATGGGATTTTGAATTTTATGACCAATGTCTGCCAGTAACACCTGCAATTTATTATCTTCTGCTACACCGATTTTAGATGTTTGTTGCTGAATTGTTTCAAGCAGATATAAATCGGATTGAAGATCGTTTTTCCATGAAATATAATCCATATCATTCAATGAAATGCTTATTTTTTCACCGATTTTTGTATCATATCCATTATCATATTCATCATCATATATATATTCATCCTGAATGATATGCAGATTAAGTGAATTGTGTTCATGCCTCATAATGGTACAAAGCATTTCCCTAATTTTATCAATCAGTTCTTCTAAACTCTTATTAAATGAATAAATTGAACTTTCTAAACGCTTCATCAAGCCAATACTAACGAGTTTTTGTGTTCCTTTCTCTCTATCCTTTTGTCTTAAAAATCCATAACGGTTAATACTGTCATACATTTCTTCATATTTCTTTTGTTTGCTTGGATAGATAAAAGCAGTCGGATTGTATATTGACAAGTTTAATTGCAACAATGTTTCAAAAATAAACTGATATTCTATAACATTACTGTCTTGACATAATACAGGTTGTAGATTTTTAGGTTTTAAACGTTCAGGAAACTTCCCGATATCACTCATATTATAATATTCTTCAATATGTTTTCTGGAACGGGCAATAGATACATTATCTAACAAATTGATAAAGTCAAAACTTAACATAGACAATAGTTTTTTTGCTGTTTTTTTAGAGGAAGGCAATTTATCCCATAATGAAAAGGTTCGTTGTGCTTCCCGAAAAATGTTATCTATATCTTTGTCTTCACCTAACTTCTTATTAAACTCAATACTGTTTCCTTCATAAGCCAATGCTAACTGATGCTTTAAATCTATAAATCGGTTATTAACCGGTGTGGCAGAAAGCATTAAAACCTTTGTTTGAACGCCTTGTTGTATGATTTTCTTTAAGAGGAAATTATAGCGATTATCTTTAATTTCATTTGTATCTGTTGTATATTCTTTTCCTCCTGTTCTAAAATTATGACTTTCATCAATCACAACCAAATCATAATTGCCCCAGTTAATGTATTCCAAATCTAAACTACCTGACATTCCTTTTTTTCGAGATAAATCCGTATGACATATAACATCATATCTTAATCTGTCAGAGGCAATTGGATTATTTAAATAATTTGCTTGATATGTTGTCCAGTTTGTTGCGAGTTTTTTAGGGCATAAAACCAATACTCTTTTATTGCGACCTTCATAATATTTAATAACAGATAAGGCTGTAAATGTTTTACCTAAACCAACACTGTCTGCTAAAATACATCCGTTGTACTTTTCAAGTTTATTAATGATAGCCAAACAGGCATCTTTTTGAAAATTATATAATTTATTCCAAATGGCACTTTCTTTAAATCCTGTTTTTTCATTGGGTAAAACATCTTCGTTAATATCTTCCAAAAATTCATTAAAAATGTTGTAAAGTGTGAAGAAATAAATAAATTCCGGTGAATTTTCGTTATATACCGATGAAATATTTTCAATGATTTCTTCGGTAATGTCTTGTAATTGTTCGGAATCCTTCCACATTTCATTAAAGATAGAAAGGTATCTTTTTGTTTCCGGACCTTCAAATTTGTTAATGAAACAAAAATAATCATTCCCTTTTTCACATCCTAAATCTACGGTAGTAAATCCATTTGTCGGGTAATAAACCGAATCGGTTTGATTTTCAACACTGATAAATCCCGGTATGGAACGATGTGTTTTATTAGATTTGAAACGAACTTTTTTCCGAATCCAATCAGCACATTCACGAGCAATGGCTTTTTGTGTCAATTCATTTCTTAATTTTACTTCAAACTCTGTTCCATACAATCCTTTTTCACGGCTTGTACGAGGAATATAAAACTCTCGTTTTTCTTTTGATGTTTTTTCTTTGATAAATGTAGGAGATGTAAATATAAATCTTAATTCTGATATATTTTCTAACTGTTTCTTTAAAACTTCATAAGCATATATTGAAAAATAGGCTGCAGCAATAGATAGTTTAGAATTCTTCTTAATTTCAACCTCTAAATCATCTTTTAGAATATTATTTACATTATCAAACATCTTCATTTTTACATATCCATAGCACTAAACGGGACAAAATATGTCCATATTTTATGGAATAAAAAATATATAAATAATTATTCTGTATAGAATAATATAACATTTTGTTAAAAATACAATATTTTGTTAAAAAACAGGAGAATTCAAAGAAAAATTAATTAAAACAAACAAGGTCCTTGCAAAATACAAATATATGTTATAATATGGTAAAAATAAGGGACATTTTATTTCCTATACCCATTTATCCAGTAAACTATTGTTTTCTTAATAAATAAAAATAAAAGGATTACAACATGATTTACGGATATATTCGCGTCTCCACTGATAAGCAAACCACAGAAAACCAAAAATTCGAAATTGAACAATTTTGTCTTCAAAACAAGATTGTTATTGACAAATGGATAACTGAAACCATCAGTGCTACAAAAGAATTAAATAAACGAAAACTTGGAAAACTGCTCAAACAAATCAAAAATGATGATATTGTAATTGCTACTGAACTGTCTCGCTTGGGTAGAAATTTGTTGCAAGTGATGAGTATTCTACACCATTGTATGAGTATCGGGTGTCAAGTTTGGACGATTAAAGACAATTATCGTCTTGGAAAGACCATAGAAAGCAAGGTCTTAGCATTTGCCTTTGGTTTGTCTGCTGAGATTGAAAGAGATCTCATTTCTCAAAGAACAACCGAAGCCTTAAAACGTCTTCAAAATGAAGGAAAAGTCTTAGGTAGACCAAAAGGCAAGAAAAACCCAAAACGCAAATTAGATGGTAAAATCTTTCAAATTAAAGAACTTTTAGAAAAGAAAGTCTCAAAGAATAAGATTGCTAAAATCCTTAAAGTGGATATTAAAACCTTAAATAAGTTCATTTGTGAATGTTTGACTTAATCTACACTCCCAAAGCACAAATTGCCAGATTACTTGGAGTGGATAAACTGACCTTGTATAGATTCTTAAAGCATTTGGAAAGTTAAGAATAATGTTCTGATTTGTTCAAAAGTGTTTGATGGGGTTAGTTTTCTCCGAACTTTTTTGATTTTTCTCCTTACTTAAAAAAGTTTTCTCCGAACTTTACTCCGAACTTTTTATAGTTTTCTGTGAACTTTTTAAAATTTTCAGGGAACCTTTTCTGGGTAGCAACATTTCAATTTTCCCCAAAGCAACCACCCACCAAAACCAGTTGCCACCCCCGAGCAGTTGGTTTTCCCCATTTATATTTGATCAGACTAATGGCCTTTGGCAGTTGGGATTAATTGCTTTTTAGACCTAATTACTTTTCCATATAATCCATCCCATTACTTTGGGTTTAGTTATTTAATCCAATGACTATCCACACATGACTCCCATTACATTCCTTTGCTGGTTTAATCCAAAGAAAAAAGAGGTCTAATGTCTTTATTTTGACTTATTATAATCTCTTTCTTTTTTATTTCTATTATAAGTACTATTATAGGCAACAAAAACACCCCTAAACACCAATGAATACAAGGGGTTTAGAGAAATGACCCGAACATAACAGTATCCAATTCCGAAAGTATCTTTCTCCATTACCGACAATATGCCTTTTTGCCCGAGACACAAAGATCCTCGATTTTAAATTCCTGACAATAAAAGTGTTTTTTACCCGAAATACCGAACACATAAATATTTTTGAACTTTTTTTTGTTCAAACGAAAATTTGGATATTTACCCGAATAAATAATTGTGCATTACGAGAAAATATAAGGAGTAAAAATGAGTAGTAGTAAAGCACAATTATCTATCACAAAACGAGTATTATTAGACTTTGTTAAGTTTAAAACAAACAATAACTTTAAGTTCTTCGGGGGTAATGAATACATCGCCAGTGTGTTGGATTTAACCAAGAACACTGCAAAGACTTTTGTCAACGACCTTATTCGTGAAGGATATTTATATAAGGAAACAGATAAAAAAGGCAGACGGTTGCTTTCTTTAACCGGAAAAGAATATAAACCTTTATTTGAGGATTTAACCAATTTAGATAAAAAGGCATTAAGGGAAGAAAACAATGACCTGAAACAAGATAATAAGTATTTGGAACAAGAACTGGAAACACATAAACACCATGCAAATATGTTGTTATCAGAGAAAACTGACTTAGTTATATCTAATACAGAGTTAAATATCAAAATACAAGAACTTGAAGAAAGAATTGCCAAATTAGAAAACAGAACAACAAAGTTGGAGAATATCTTTTATAAGAATGGAATATCTAAAACACAATTAGATGAGATGATAGAAAAGAATGAGAACATAAAATCCAATACAACCCAAAACGGCATTCAACGGAAATGATAGGGTTTTATAGGTATTGATAGGCAAGATATCTTTATTTTTCAATGGTTTTTGTATATATCAGAGATATGTTTAAAAATTGTAACATAATTAACAAAAGGAGAAAATATGTTAGAAAATCAATTTTATGACGATTATCAATCCCCGTTAGGATACAGAGCATTAAAGAATGGATATGATACTTATGGGGTTGATCATTCTCAATTTACAACAAGAGAAGAAGTAGAATATCAAGACAAACGCATTAAACGAGAAGAAGAACTCATGAAACAACAACGCAATATGGGTATCACAGGCAACTATATACAATACGGTACGAACTTTTGGAATAAATCACCCGAAAATAACTATGGTTTCGGTGGTAGTGAAGTATCCAAGAATTCATATACAAATTCGTTGGAAGAAAAACAAAATGCAATCCCACCATTAAATCAATATACAACAGATATGCCTCCAAATTCGGAATTAAGCAATATAATAACACAAAATCAATCTGATTGGGACAAAACATATTTACAGTGCAACAATCAATTTGTTCAAAAGAATCCACTTCAAAAAGAATACATTAATGCTTATTATTCAAATAATTTAGCCCATCCATACAAAAGTAATCAATTTAACACAAATCCAAACTCTTTGTATCAAAGTAGCAATTCTTTAGATTATTTAAAACAATCATTTGGTATAAATGATACATATAAACAAACAACATTTAATAGAAATCAACTAAATAATCTAACAGAAGAAGAATTACGTAATGAATTTGAAAAGGCTTTTCCAATTCTTCAAAGAATTGAAGGATATGTGGGGCATCCTTATTTAGATACTGCTTGTAAAGATACTTCTGGAACTGGACATTTAATGGATATGAAGAATTTGCAAAACGAAAAGTCCATTGATTTTTCAAATGAAGAAAATCGTATTGCCTATACAAATCTTTCAAACAAAATGAAAAAAAATTTTTGTAAAATTGATCCTGATGGAAATTTAACAACAAATGTAAAAGTGCAAAGGCAAACAGAAGTTTATCCAGAGTTGGCAAGATTTGTTGTTGATGAAGCAACAGATAAAGAAGTTGCTTATAAGCATTTTAAAGAGCGTTTTAAACAATTACGAGAAGCAATGAATGCACAAAATCCTCCAATTATTTGGAAAGACTTGAATGATGATTTGAAATATCCTTTTTGGGATGTTTTATATAATCCCGGAAGAAACACACCTGTTTGGAATTGGAAGACAAAGAAAACCGGATGGCCAAATTTAATGGAATCCTATTCAAAAAAAGATTATGAATGGGCTAAAAATGAAGTTAAAAGGAAAGATTTAAACGCAAGAACATCCGACCTTCAAAAGAAAATAGATGCAGGTGTTAATGCTTTAATAATCAATCAACAAAATTATTAACTATTCTTCGTATAACGATCCTCTTCATCATTTTGATGAAGAGGATGTTTATCTATATCACGCAAATTATAGCAAAACGGAGCTAATGAAAAATAAGGTTTATGGCTTACATGCTGACCAGTTTTAAAATTATTAATATTGTTTGTCCATAATACATTTAAATAACAAGGTCCCGTTCCCCGTGGTTCTATTTTTGTATATATTGGGTTTCCATCAACATCCCAACTTTTTATGATCGTTTCATCTGGTAAATTTATCAAAACAATATGAGCAGAAGTTGTTAAAGAGTCTTTATCTTTCAAAGCAATACTCATTTCTTCATTTTGAAAATATAATGAACAAAGAGGCCAATATTCTCCTTCACACATCAGATAATTCATTGCGGGTTGTCTGAAACGAAATGATGTATCCGAGAATGTTTTTTGTCTTAATTCCTTTTCTTTTTCCCTAATAGTTTTGCGTTCAAACTTTTTATCAATTTCAATATGCATTGAACAACCCTCTTTGAGTCGTCTTAATGTTTGTGTATACCCAGTTTTATCTTTATCATATGGATTTTCCGTATGAACTTTTAATCGACAATTTGTATCATAACTAATATCTTTATATACAAGATGGGGAAGATACCACGTTTCTTGAAATACTGTTTTAAATTCTTCATCTTTCAACAATTTTATTTCAAAAGATGTTATTTCATTTAAATTGTCTGTTTGAAAAATAAAATAATAATTATTTGTAAAAATATAACAAATAGCCTCTGTTGAAGAACAAAAATCTGTTTCGCAAACCAAATGATTTAAATTTTCCTGCTTAAATTTAAAGGATGTATCAAAGTTATAACGTTTGCTTAATTGATTATGCATATCTTGATATAAAGTATCAGCTTCTTTCTGGTCTTTAAAAACACCTATTGTAGATTTTTGTTCACAATCTCCCCAGACAGATGTATTCATTCCTAAAAAACAACTAAAAATGATACTTAATATTTTTTTTCGCATTATCTACCTTTTGGTTTCTTATTGTATTCTATAAAAAAATATCAAAATCATATATTATTGTCAAGAGATGTTTAACAATACAAAGTAACATTGGTAAAATAATTCAACACTCTTGCCCATTGGTTGGGGTTTCGGATGGCATAATCAAAAGCAGTTAATCCAAACTTGTCTTTTTGAAACGGATTAGCCCCTTGTTCAAGCAAGTATTCAATCGGTTCGGTATTAGAACTCATAATACAACACAGATGTAGTAAGGTTGCTTGATTACCATTAACAGGAGCATTGATGTCTATCATTTCAGACAGAATTTCCTTTAAATCTTCAACATCATCTATAAAATAGTTATCTTTATTCATCATTTTATCATTCCTTTATAGTTGTATTTTTATAAGAATACTTATACATTACTTGATACGGAACGATTGATAAATGAACATATTACGGCACAAGGCAAAACGCTAGAAGAAACGAATATGGTATTAAACCACAAAAAAGCATTGGATTTTATGTTGAAATCACCTCAATATTATCAAAATTTAAGTGTTTCAAAAATTGAAGAAATACATAAACTGTTAGTTGGCGATTTAAATGTAACAACAGGAATACGAGAAAGTATGGTTGGTATTGTTGGAACAAATTACAGACCATTAGATAATTCTCATCAAATAAAAGAAGCGTTAGAAAAACTGATACAACTTATTAACCAGACCCAAAATCCCATTGAGAAAGCTTTAATTGCCGTATTGATGATTGCTTACATTCAACCATTTGAAGACGGAAACAAACGAACCTCTCGTATTTTAGGAAATGCGATACTCTTGGCAAATAATTATTGCCCATTATCATATAGAAGTGTTTATGAAGTTGAATATAAGAAAGGTATCATTCTTTTTTATGAACAAAACAATGCTTCCTATTTTAAGCAATTGTTTCTTGAACAATTTAAACAAGTAGTTCAAAAATATTTTTAAAAACCTTTAATTTTTTAGATACACAGATTTATTTCTTTTTCAAATATAAAATAAAAATAATATTTTTATTGCAAAATATAAAAATATATTATAATCTTTGCTTTGGAATACAAAAAAGATACTATATATTTCTTGTACTATTCTAAATAATTTTTTTGATTTTTATAAATGTATGAAAGGAATAAAACATGTCTAATGAAAAAGAACCTAACACAGCAGATGAAAAAGAACCTAGCACAGCAGAATCTATATTTGGATTTATTATGTTTTGTGCTCTGATAATATATTGTGTAGGACAAGTAAGATCTTGTACCGAGAAAACAAACTCATCTGATAACAAAGAAACACCAAGCATATCAAGCAATGAGCCAACATCTAGCTTGAATGAATGGAAGGAAGACAGAAAAAAAGAGAATATATTGATAAATAATAACTGCAAGCTATTTTTCAACGCCCTTTCAGATGCTTTTGCAACAAATTCATATGGAAAAAAATCAGAAAAACCAATACTAAAAGCCATTTCATATGAAATAAAAGATGATTATTCTAATTTTACTCAACCATGTGTTATAACTGTTCAAAACATCCATTCCTTTGCTTCAATTTCATCACTATATGGTCGTGCAAAAGCAAAAGACACAGATAACATAACCCACTCTTTACTGGTTCATGAGAAGTTATCTTTAGATCCTCAGGATAAAGGTTATATAAAAATTTATAGAACTGAATTAATCAAAGCACCATATACAGAAATGAAAATTTATCCTAATGATTATGATAAAACCTTTATAGGTTTAGAATATTATGGTCAGGTTCCTACTGAATATAGCAGATAATTTTAATTTTTAAACAAGTTAAAAGGATTTAATTATGAGTAAAAAATTTATTTTTTATATTTTCATCCAAGTTTTTTCTTTGATGTTATTAAAATCAACCCCTGCAATTGCATCTGTTGAAGAAGAAATAAAAGTAATGAAAACAAATGCACAAAACCTAGCGGTTTCATTAGAACCAAGTGTAGCCAAATGCTTTATATCTTTTGTTGAAAAAGCAGTTGAAGATCAAGAATTTAAAAGAAGACTAAAGATTTGTGTTGAAACAGAAAAAGTACTATCAAACAAAGCTATAAACATGTCAAGAGCCGCTGATTTAGCAAAATGCCATTCTTTAAGAATTAAAGTTATAAATGATGGCCTTGAGGCAGGTAAAAAATGTGAAACACGCTACGAATCCAAAATAGATTGGTAATAAAATACTATTTATAAATTAAAATAAATTATTAAAACTCTGTCATCCGACAGAGTTTTTTTATATTCATTCCATTATTTAATCATTCTCTAAATAAATACCTGTATAAATTATACCAAAGGAATGAATATATGACAACAGCAATAGAAAAATTAGATGAATTATTGGCAATAATCAGAAACAGAATGATTGAAGTAAAAGGTTTGCAAGAAAAAGAAGTTGATGAAACAGATGAAGATGAAATTGAACAATCAGAACAAGATGAACTCCCACAACACCCTGATACAGATTATTTAGTCAAGGTATTTAAGTATTTAAAAGAATTGGGATATATTAACTCTCAATATGAGTTTTCTGAACAGTTTTTAAACAAAAACAAGTATTATTATGGCATGATATTATCAGAACACAGACACCCATCCATAGATGCATTACATTATTTAATCAAATCAATCAGCGAACTAAGTGAAACAGAAACCAACAGCCAAAGACTTGATGATTTATATGAAGAAGGACACAGTTTGATTACAAAACGATTGTTGAAGAACTATTAGAAACCAAAAATTTTGAAAATCCGTTAAATGTCTTAAAGTTCGAGGTTATTCGAAAAATCCAATCGGGTAAAAATCATCAATATCCGACAAATCCGTTCGGGAAAAATGGTACTAAAATCTTAAAATATAGGTGTGTCTAAAAGTCTTTATCGGACAAAGTGACGTGTAACTGTGACGGGAAGCAGAAAATCAGGAAAATCAAGCAATAAAAAATCCCTTAAAGACAATGCTTTAAGGGAAAAGTGGTGCCGCTGGTGAGAATCGGACTCACGACCCCTCCCTTACCAAGGGAGTGCGCTACCACTACGCTACAGCGGCTTTTGATTTTTTGTTTATATACAATTATCATCTCTTTGTCAAGTGATTTTTTTCTTGCTGGCTAAATCTTTTTTGCTACATTCATTCAACTTTAATTGTTTTTCGGTTGACTTTATTTTTAATTTGATTAATATTATTTTATCATTTAACTTTCTGTATTTCATTTTACCTGATTACCGAGTGAAACAATGCAACCTCAAACGCCTCTTGTATCTATCATTATTCCTTGTTATAATCAAGCTCATTATCTAAAAGAATGTTTGGATTCTGTTTTCGCTCAATCTTACCAAAATTTTGAAGTTATCATTGTTAATGACGGTTCTACAAATCCTGATACAACGGATATTTTAAATAAATTGACTTATCCGAAATTAACAATTATTCATCAAGAAAATCAAGGCGCTTCCGGCGCTAGAAATACTGCCATAAAAACAGCAAAAGGAAAATATATTTTACCGTTAGATGCTGATGATAAAATAGCCTCTGCTTTTTTAGAAAAAGCAATCCCTATACTTGAAAACAATGAAAACATCGGTATTGTTGGCGGATTAACTGAATTTTTTGGAATAAAAACAGGATTATTTCAATTACCGCCTTTTCAGTTTCCAGCTATTTTAAAAGAAAATATGCTTGTTTGCAGTTGTGTATTTCGTCGGTGTGATTGGGAAAAAGTGGGCGGATATAATACAAATATGATATATGGTTTAGAAGATTGGGATTTTTGGCTCGCATTAATTGAATTGAAACGGGAAGTTTATCAATTAAATGAAGTATGTTTGTATTACCGCAAAAAAAATGTATCCCGTACAACAGAACTTGAAAAAAACAAAAGTTTGATGGTTAAACAAATTATTCAAAATCACCCTGCTCTTTATAATGCTTACCCGATATATAAAAAAAAGTTATTGCATAACAATACAAAATTATATAAATTGAAGCGTTTAATAATCAAACTTGTTTGTTTGATAACGCCTGTACAATCTTGGCGAAAAAAATTGCGTTCTTATTACAAGGGATGAAATATGACAACACCTCTCATTTCTGTTTTAATGCCGGTATACAATACTGATGAAATTTATTTAAGAGAAGCCATTGAGTCAGTTTTAAACCAAACATATACGAATTTTGAGTTTATTATTTGCGATGATAAATCAACAAATAATGCCTTATCCGTGATTCAATCTTATCATGACAAACGTATACGACTCATTCAAAATGAAAAAAATTCAGGTATCAGTGTAACGCGTAACAAATTGTGCAAAATGGCAAAAGGTAAATATATTGCCCTTGCAGATAGTGACGATATTTCTTTACCAACCCGTTTTGAAAAACAAATTGCTTTTTTAGAATCTCATGCCGATATATCTCTTGTCGGAGCGTGGTATGAACGTTTTCCTCAAAAATTTATACCGCAACTCCCTGAAAAAGTATCACTTGTAGATATGTTAAAATGGTGTGCTGTTGCTCAACCGGTTGTTATGTATCGTAAAACTGATTTTGAAGACAAAAATTTAATCTACGATACAAATTTATCTTGTGCCGTTGATTACGATATGTGGTGTCGGGCATTAATGAGTGGATTAAAAATGGCTAATATCCCAGAGGTTTTATTAAAATACAGATGGCATGAAAAGAATATTTCACATACCAAACAAGATTTACAAATTGAAACAACAAAAAATATAAAAAAAAGAATTGCTCAATATTTAACACAAGATAAAGATTTACAAGACAAATTATTGCAATTAAATGACAGCACTCCTTCCAAAAAAATATATTTATTTGGAAAAATACCGTTTTTGAAAATCAAATCAAAAAATGAGTTGCAGAAATGGTACTTGTTCGGATGTTTGCCGATTTTAAAAATAAAGAAATAAAACAAATGGTTAAATAATTTCTTTATCGTTGTATAATACTGTCGGAAAGTTTAAATAAACAGGCGGATAATTCTCTATATAACGCACAATCAAACTTTCTTCAATAGATAAAAATCCTTTTTCGGAAAACATACCCAATTTGCGACACAAACTCCGATGATGTACAAATGTATTTAAATGAATATCACAATGATTAGCAATGTCTTGACAATCACATTTATCGCCGATTAAAAAGCCGAATTTTTCTGATTTTAAACGACCGTAATAAGTTTTTTTGTCTTTTTCAAGTGCCAACGCATAGCTTTCCAAAAAGTATGGATATAATTCATTTTCAGTATCTAAATAAGCAATCCAATTATTTTTAGCTTGTTTTAGAGCAAAATTCAAACTTTTGCACCGGCCTGATTTTTTTCTGTAAAAATAGCGGATTTTTCCCGATTTTAATTCGCTTGTATATCGCAAACGTATATATTCTTCCGTTTCATCAACAGAACCGTCATCAACAATAATCAACTCAAAGTTTTGATATGTTTGTTGTAAACAGGAAACAATGGCTTTATCCATTAATTCTTTGTGATTAAACGTATATAAAATAATAGAAAAGTTTGCATCCGGACTGATTTGCGGTTTTTCAGGAATAAAAGGAAGCATATCTTGATGATTTTCCTGAATATAGTGATATGTCTTTTCAACCCCTTCAAAATTAAGCCCTTGATTTTGAAGTGAATTCAAAGGAATAATCGGACATCTGTGTGATAACATTGTTATTGGTAATGTCATCATATCCGTTACCATATTAAACGGATAAAGATATGATTTATCCTGATGGGCAATATAACCGCCATATGAAAAACCATGATTTTTTAAAACACGAAACAATCCGGCTTCATATTTAAAAAAGTCATCCCGTTCGTCCATTTCCCGTTCAATAGATAAAATAAAATCTGAAAAAACAGTTGATTGAAACACTTTTGGACGCACTGTCAATAAGTAATGTTGTGCATAAGCTGTTTGTTTAGATTGTAATGTTGTCAGACCCCAATAATCTATACCTCGTCCGGACATTTCATCAAACATTTCTTTCAGAGGAAAAAACGGTCCAATACCTCTGTCATTGCAAAAAACAAGTGAACGAGTAGATGAAAGTAATCCTTTGTCTTTAACATATAAATACCCCAATTTATATGAACCAAATAATCCACCTCTATGCCGTTGACATAAACAATAATTGACAATGTCTTTTATCTTTTCGGCTTCTTGTGGAAAAATGGGACAATCGGCAATAAAAACAATGTTACCGACGACTTTTTTTAATTCTGTTAAGTAATGAACAACCGAATCCGAAATACGTCCATCTGTCATAAAAGCCGAGAAAATTGCCGTTCGATCAGTCGGAATGAGCGGTAAAAAACGCCGTTCTACTGATTTTGTTTTTTTAGGAAAATGAACGGTATCAAATTTAGGAAATCTTTTCTTACGGGTCCGAATTAATAAATCCGCCAAAGGACAAACACCTTTATTCAAAACCTCCGGATACAATTCAAAATATTGTTTTGTATCAAATATACGACTGGGGTTTTTCCCTTCTTTCCAACCATATTTAAAATAATGACGAGCGACATCAACCGTGTCATCAATATTCGGATTTTGCGATAAATACCACTCTTCTTCAAAGAATGAAGACCCGCGTATTCGTTCAATTGATAAACGTTCTTTAAATTCTTTATCATCCATTAAGCGGAAAAAACGTTTTAATTTAAGCATTTTTATCGGCATTGAGTACAACCTTTATCATTATTTGTCTGTATTTAATTTTTTCAAATACCATTCTACAGTTTTTTTGATGCCACTGTCAAATGTTTCTTGTGCTTTCCACCCTAATTTTGTTTCTAACTTTGTTGAATCAATCGCATAACGAAAATCATGACCTGCCCTATCTTGCACAAATGTAATCAATTCATCATACTTGCGTCCGTTTGAACGGGGTACATACATATCCAATAATGCACAAATTGTTTTAACAATAGATATATTGTTTTTCTCATTATGACCGCCGACATTGTAGGTTTCACCGGCTATACCTTTGTGAAAAATCAAGTCAATTGCATGACAATGATCTGCCACATATAACCAATCCCTTACGTTTAAGCCTTGTCCGTATATTGGCAATGGTTCGCCTTTTAAAGCTTTTGAAATAATACAGGGAATCAATTTTTCAGCATGTTGTTTCGGTCCGTAATTATTAGAACAATTTGATGTTGTTACATTAAGTCCGTATGTATGAAAATAAGCTCTTACCAAAAAGTCAGAACCGGCCTTGGTTGCCGAATAAGGACTGTTTGGGGCATACGGTGTTGTTTCACAAAACAAACCCTCTTCACCTAATGTACCATAAACTTCATCTGTTGAAATATGATGAAAACGACAATGTTCATAACCAACCTTTGGTTGGTTCGGTGCATTCATCCAGTGTTTGCGAGCTGTTTCCAGCAAATGAAACGTACCGATTAAGTTCGTATTGATAAATGCTTTTGGATTTTTGATGGAATTATCTACATGACTTTCAGCGGCAAAATGAATAACGCCTTGAATATCATATTTTTCAAATATCGTTTCAACTAATGTTTCATCACAAATGTCACCCTGTATAAAACAATAATTATCCATTGTTTCACATTCACTTAAATTATCCGTTGAACCGGCATAAGTCAGCTTATCTAAATTAACAATTTGATATTGCGGATATTTTTCACAAAAATACGGTATAAAATTTGAACCGATAAAACCGGCACCTCCCGTAACTAAAATTGTTTGAGACATTGAACTAAACTCTCCTTCCAATGCGGAATGGTTAAATGAAATGTGTTTTTGATTTTCGTCTTATCCAATACACTATAAAATGGGCGAATGGCTTTTGTCGGGTATTCTGATGACAAAATAGGATAAATCTGACAATTCAAATGAGATAAGACCATAATCGCTGTTGCAAAATCATACCATGAACAAACACCTTCGTTCGTGTAATGATAAATCCCCTTGTTTTCAACAGTCATTTGAGGTAAAATATCAACAATGGCTTGAGCTAAATCACCGGCAAAAGTCGGTGTTCCGATTTGATCGCAAACAACATTTAATCTTGTCCGTTCACATCCTAAACGACGCATTGTTTTCACAAAATTCTGACCGTTTGCCGAATATAGCCAAGCGGTCCGTATAATAACGGCATTTTGAGCATATTTAAGAACTGCTTGTTCGCCCTGCTCTTTTGTTATACCATAAACAGACAGCGGATTGGGTTTGTCATCAGGCGTGTATGGTCTATACATATGTCCGTCAAAAACATAATCAGTTGAAATATGAATCAGTTTACAGCCTGTTTTTGCTAAATTTTCAGGACCGACAACATTAACGGCATAAGCAGTTTCTTTATCATCCTCTGCTTTATCAACTGCCGTATAAGCTGCACAATTAATAATGGTTGTTATCTGATATTTATGAATAAAAGACTCAACATCTTCATAATTTGTAATATCCAAAGTATCCGTATCGGTCAAAATAGCTTGCGGTAATAATTTTGTCAGTTCAAGCCCTAATTGTCCTTTTGCACCCGTAATTAATATTTTTTCCTGCATTTCATTTTCCGTCACTTGAAACAATTTGTTCTTTCTTGATAATCTTTCAATGTTCCTGACAAACAATCTTTTTCTGAAACAATAATTTTATCCTGAGGAATCTGCCAATCTACTCCGATGGTTTCATCATCATAACGTATCCCTAATTCTGCTGATTTACAATACAAATTATCACATTTATAAGCAAAAACCGCTTTTTCACTTAACACTGAAAATCCATGTAAAAAACCACGAGGAATAAAAAGTTGGCGTTTATTTTCATCTGACAATTCAACCGCAACATAACGACCGAATGTTTGTGAATTCGGACGAATATCTACGGCAACATCTAACACACGTCCCTGTAAAACACGCACAAGTTTTGCCTGTGCAAATTCACCTGTTTGACAATGCAAACCTCTGATAACACCATAAGAAGACTCAGATTGATTATCTTGCACAAATTTTGCCGTTATACCGTTTTTTATAAATTCGGCTTCATTGTAACTTTCAAAAAAATATCCCCGAGAATCGTGAAATACTTTCGGTTCAACAATTATCACACCCGCAATATCCGTTTTAATAAAATTCATGATGCTCCTCATAGACTTTTTGAAGATATTTTTTATAATCATTATCCGTTAATTCGTGAATTAAGGCTAACAGTTGATTATCATCTATAAAGTGTTGACGATAGGCAATTTCTTCAATACAGGCAATTTTTAAACCCTGTCTTTTTTCAATAATCTGAACAAAAGAACTTGCCTCAATTAAACTGTCCGGTGTACCGGCATCTAACCAAGCGTTTCCTCTTTGCATGGGGACAACAGTCATTTTATTTTCTTGTAAATATAAATTATTTAAATCCGTTATTTCATATTCACCTCGTTCAGAAGGTTGTAAAGAACGGGCTTTTGCCACAACATCAGACGGGTAAAAATATAACCCAACCGATACATAATTTGATTTAGGATGTTTTGGTTTTTCTTCAATGGATTTAACGTTGCGTTTTTCATCAAACTCTACCACGCCAAAACGTTGCGGATCTGCAACGTGATATGCAAATATTGTTGCTCTTTGACCTTGATTTTGAGCAACTTCATTTTGAAAGGAAGCAAATTGATTGCCCATATAAAAAATATTATCGCCTAAAATCAAACACACGTCATCTTGTCCGATAAAATCAGCCCCGATGGTAAATGCCTGTGCAATACCCTTCGGTTCTGACTGAACGGCATAAGAGAGCGATAAGCCCAACTGTGAACCATCACCAAACAGTTTTTGAATATTAGGCGTATCATGCGGTGTTGAAATAATTAAAATTTCCCGTATACCAAACAGCATTAACGTTGAAAGCGGATAATAAATCATCGGTTTATCATAAACCGGCAACAACTGCTTGGAAATTGTTTTTGTCAACGGATATAATCTTGTCCCGCTTCCCCCTGCCAAGATAATGCCTTTCATTTAACCTCCAACTTCATTTTTATTTTAATAAAAGGTATATATTTTAAGTATTTCGGTTTGCAAGAGCCGACTTGTTTCATTTTAAAAACAGGAATACAACCAAACAATTTTCCCCGAATAATATAATTATTATTCAAATGAACTTTATTCCACAATTCAGATTGGTCTTGTTTCAAAAACTGATGAATTTTATCTACTGACTCCAAACGTTTATTATCTTGCAATTTAGATGTATTTGTTTCATGCCAACGATATTTCATTAACACTTTTTGAATATTATAAAATTTTGTTTTTCCGATTAAACGTGCCCAAAGAGCATAATCTTCAGCAGGGGTAAATTCTTTTTCATACCTGATATTATGCTTTTTTAACACATCAGCACGTATCATGGCACTGGGGTGAAATACAGCACAACCGGATATTAAATAGTCTTCTATATCATTGTTGTATTCCGGTAATTTTGAAGCTTTTTTTATTTTCGGGAAACGAATATATAGACCACCTATCACGCCGATTTCAGGGGTTTCATCCAAAATTTTTACTTGCATTTCAAACCGATTGGATACAGCTATATCATCATGATCCATAACCGCTAAGTACTCACCTTGTGCTAAATCAATCAATTTATTTCGTGATGGGGTAATGCCTAAATTTGCCTCATTTTTGAAATATTTTATTCGTTTGTCGTGATAAGATAAAACAACATCTTCCCGTGTCTCTTCGGGACAATCATCTAAAATCAGAAATTCAAAATCCGTATAAGTTTGCGATAAAATACTTTCTATGGCTTCTTTTAAATATGTTTCATTTGTTTTATAAATAGGCATTAAAACCGAAATTTTAGGCATTGATGTTCCTTTTTCATAATTAAAAACAATATGAATTAAAAGTACAAATTCTCATGACAAAAGTCAAGCACTTTTTAAAAACATTTTATGCTTTAATACTTTTGTTTGAATGAATATAAATAAGAGGTAAAATAACTAACGAAAGGATATATTTTAAAATGATGTTAAACATAAAAATCTGAAACACAACAGCTTGTGAATACACAAAACTAAATGCCCCGTAACAGAAGATAAAATTATCAATCGGCACACTGACACCATTACTGGCAAGCACTCTGCCCCATTTATGTTTATTGCCGAATTTTAATGTATACCGATGATAAATATGTGTATCAATTAATTCACTGACTAATTGTGCCAATAATGAAAAAACAACAATACGCCATACAGGAGATAAAACCGTATCAAAATAGTGTGATGTAATAACCGATTTATCAGCCGGAAAAATACCGATAAAACAAAAATATAACGCCATAAATAAATTGATTAAAACAGCAGTCCAAATACAAACATATGTTGTTTTTTTATCAGTTGCCTGATGGATTACATCTCTCAATGTAAAAGTTAAAGGATATAAAAAAACACCCATATCAACGGCATAATTAAAAACAAAACCAACCTTAATACTGGCGATATTAGATAAAAGTTGAAATGAAACATACACAATAATACACACAAGTGCATAAATCGGCATATTTTATTTCTCCTTCAACTATAATTGAGTGATATTAATTAACGGGCATTTCCTTTTAATGCCATGGCAGAATTGACTTTTGGCCGTGTATAACCTTCCCTATCGGCAAAAGCAACTCTTGCCTCTTTAACACTTGCCAAATCCATACCTTCATATTTGGCAAAATCTTCACCATATTTCCATGTAACAGATAATAATTGTGTAGCAACCGTATATGTAATCGGATCAATATTAAAACCGATTTTAGCATCTTCACGGGCTTTATCATGTATTTTTGCTGTCAAACCTTGATTTTGAGCTTTCATTTCTGCTTGCATTAAGCAACCCCAACGATTTGTAAAATCTAAAATGTGTCCATAATCTTTTTCCAACTGTTTTTTGGCACTACCATATTCCGTTGTATGACCGCTTACATCCAATGTTTCGCCTGCAATTTTCATATCAACCAAAGTTTTAACCTTGTTTGTTTCTATTTTTTTTCTGATATCGGCATTTGAATCAATGTTTATATTATTAGTCATAAAAAAGCTCCTTATATTGTAATGTATGTTAATTATATACAAAAAAAAGCATACTGTCAATATATTTTTACTTTTCGTTTACATCTATCAATAATTTAATGCATTCAAAAAACAGCACCAACATTAAAAGCACAAAAAATTAAAAAAAAACATCCCTTAAAAGATAAGAGATGTTTTAATTGATAATGTATTGATTAGATATTTTCTTTAATCCAAGCAGTCATATCCGATTTTGATTGGGCGCCTAATTTTTTATCAACCATGGCACCGTTTTTAAACATAATCATTGTCGGAATACTTTGAATATTAAATAATTCCGGTGTTTGAGGTGCTTCATCAACATCCATTTTAACAATTTTAATTTTACCGGCAAATTCTGTTTCCATTTCTTCCATTAAGGGCAACATTTGACGGCAAGGACCACACCATGTCGCAAAAAAATCTACAATAACCGGTATATTTGATTCTAATACTTCGGTTTTAAAAGCTTCATCTGTAATTTGTTGCATGTTATCTCCTTTGTTACATTTATTCAATTTATATGGGTGAATATAGTATGTTTAACGTGTGTTGTCAAGACTATAAGTCGGTTTATTTTGTTTTAAAGCATTTTTAAATGTATCAATTGTCATTTGACCGGATGACATTTGAATAACCGCCTGTTTGGTAAATTGTTTAATTTCGTCTTCACTCTCTTGTGTATCGTATGTTTTTAAAAATGAATTCATATGCTCAAATACAGAGCGGTAAAATTCTAATCCTTCATTTTTATTATTTTGAATTTTTTGAGATAAATACCGTTTATATTGATAAAGCGTACCTTCTCCGCCTTGTTGTATTTCTTTTGACATATACTCATTTAGATAGTCAAAAACACCGATTTTTATGTCTTCATTCGGATGAAACGGAATACCGCTGATTAAACTGTTTTTGGCAATTAATATTCCGTTTTTTTCATCAATAAGCCATTCAATCGGTGATACCTCCAACCAACAAACTTTATGTGATTCTAATGTTGAACCATCGGATAACATAGATGGAAAGTCATTTGTCTGAAAAATATTATCCCGACAAACAAGACGCACATAACGCGCCTGATTAAGTTTATATACCGGCAAATTTTCTGCTTCAAAAAAAGAAAAATTTTGACTTATTTTTGTCGTAAAATTTTGTTTTGATGCTTTTAATGTTCCGGCCTGAAATTCGTTTTCTAATGTTTTACTGATATCTTTCGGTGCTAAATTTTGAGGAAAAAAGCCATATTTTACTGTTTTGATTTTAATTTCTTTCCAATCAACTGAACTTGATTGTATTTCTTCGGGAATACCATTAAAACGCCACTGCGTAAAACTCTCCAATCGGGAACGATAGTCTTTAACATACTGAACTTCATAATTAAAAATCATACTTCTTGGCACATCAAATATCTTAATAACGGGCCTAATTCCCCGTGAATATGAAAAATCAAATTCTTCTTCTCGTTCGGAATAAAAAGTACCGTTTGTATGAATATAATGTCCACCTTCTTCTGTACGTTTATCAATCCAATAATCCATGGCAATAACGCCTTCTTTTGTTTTTTCATACTCACAAAAATTCGGCATTGTATTTATCCGACCTCCGCATAATACGGCAAAATCAGTAGAACCGCCGGATTTGCCATATTCATTCAGAACATCACTTCGTTTAAATTCGTCATATGTTAACAAACGCAAAGACATTTTTATATCCTTAAAGTGTATCTAACGGCCAACGGGGACGAGCTTTAAATTCTAACGAATCAGATAATCCGATTAAATGGCGTTCCATACCTGCCCAAGCAATCATAACCCCATTATCTGTACATAATTTAATCGGCGGAGCAGAAAAGATTAAGTCATTGATTTTGGCTTTTTCTTCTAACATACTCCGAACGGCAACATTGGCAGCAACACCTCCGGCAACAACTAAATATTTCCCTTGCGGATAATCTCGTTTAAAAATCTCAATAGCATGATTTAATCTGTCTGACATTTGAGCAATAACAGCTGATTGAAATGAAGCACATATATCGTTTTTATGTGTCTCCGTTAATTCAGATAAACGCTCAATGGTTGTGCGAACAGAGGTTTTTAACCCTGAAAACGAAAAATCACACCCTTCACGACCTTTCATCGGCACGGGGAAATGAAATGATTTTGGATTCCCCTCTTTTGCCCGCTTTTCAACATTTGGTCCGCCTGGATAACCGACATCTAACATTTTGGCAACTTTATCAAAGGCTTCACCGGCCGAATCGTCAATTGTTCCGCCCAGTTTGCGATATTTACCGACTCCCTCAACAACCAACACCTGACAATGTCCGCCCGAGGTCAACAATAACAAATACGGAAATGTTACCGGAGCCGATAAACGTGCCGTTAATGCATGACCTTCTAAATGATTAACAGCAATAAACGGTAACTGATGCGCCAACGCAATCGCTTTTGCCGTCATAACACCAACCAAAACACCGCCGATAAGACCAGGACCACCGGCAACGGCAACGGCTGACAAATCAGAAAACGATTTGCCTGATTTTTCCATAACTTCTTTAATTAAAACATCACATTTTTCCAAATGAGCCCTTGCCGCAATTTCAGGAACAACACCACCAAACGAACGATGTTCATCATATTGCGACCACACAACCGATGCCAAAATTTCTTTTTTATCATTCACGACAGCACAAGCCGTTTCATCACAACTGCTTTCAATACCCAATACCAATTTTTCGTTGCTCATTTTTTTTCTTCTTTCGTTTTAAAGTGATACGAATGACACCACCGTCATTCAACCAATGTGTTTCCCGAATATTATCTTTAAAAACAGGTGTTTCCAACCAATGCATAATTTCATTTTTGATTTTACCCGTTCCTTTCAGCCCTTTTCCTGTAATAATGGTAATTTGACGGGATTCGTTTTGACAATGCAAAGCAAAAAAACGCTTAACCATCTGATACGCTTCTTCTACCGTTGCTCCATGTAAATCTAATTCATATAACAACGTTTTAGGCGGAGCCTTACGGACAATTAAACGAGGCGGAACAGAGTCAACATAACGATCTGCCTTTCCCTTCAACGGCTTAATTGTTTGGACAAAACGTTCCCAGTCATCCTTATCGGTTTGTGTGGTCATATTTTAACTCTTTGGCAACAATAAATAATATGACCCTTTGCTTTTCATACGACCCGCTTTATTAAAAGCCTTTTCACCGTGTCCCCAAAAATAATCTGCCCGAATACCGCCTTGAATGGCTTTACCGATATCTTGTGCAACAACCAGTTTTTGAATATACACACCATCCGGATCTTTCACATTGAGATACAAAGGTGTATGCATCGGGATATAGTTTTTATCAACAGCAACCGAACGTTCAGGGGTTAGAACCACACCGGCTGACCCATAAGGCGACTCGCCCTGAATTTCACGGAAGAAAATATAACGTGGATTTTCTGCCATTATTTCCCGTCCCTTTTTAGGATTGTTTCGCAACCATTGACGCATATTTTGCATAGAATGTAAATTTGTAATACCGTGCGATGCAAAAATAGAACCCAAACCTCTGAATTTACGATTGTTATTTCCCGCATAACCGAGCTTTATTTCTCCATCCGGTGTAATCATCCGACCTGACCCCTGAATATGCAAAACAAACAAATCCGCAGGATCATTTGCCCATGCAATAATCGGAGCATCAATACCGTCTTCTTCAATATCTTCCCGAGTCGGATACGTTTTACCATTCACATATCCACGTGGCAATCCATAAACCGGCACTTGCGAAGATGATGTTCTATACCGTGTTCCGTGAATTTCCGCTTCATAATAACCGGTAATCGTCCCCGTTGTTTCCCCATAAGATACAACCAAATACGGTGTTAATTCGCTTTCAATATAACGTTTTATCTGATACGAATCGGAATAACGGTATTTTTGCAATCCGATACAAAAATTAACCCATTGTTGATTCGGATTCTGACAAGAACGTAACATAGCAGGCAAAGCTTCCTGAAAATTATCATAATTCCAAGAAGGCAACGCCGTAAAAGGCACTTCTTTTAAGCGAAAAGCCCGACTTTGTGTTAATTGGTGACTTGACGAACAGGCCGTTAAAGCCAATCCAAGCAATCCAATCATAACACCGGAAAATAATTTATTTTTATTCATAAACAGCCTCGCTTTGAGTGGCACAAACAACCCATTTGTTTTTTCCTTTTTTAGAAAATGTCCATAAATCTTTGACTTTGGCAATACTCATCGGATCACCTTCGGCAACTTCATCATCTTGATTTTTCAACAAATTAATCTGTTCCGTTTCAAAAGCAACAGTTACTTTGTCATTTTCGGGAGAGACATTTGTAATTTCGGCAGAATTAAAGCAAATCAATGAAAATTCCATTTTTTGCTCTTGTTCATTTCTTGTTTTAACGGCATCTGAAAATGCAGAAAACACATCATCTGCCGTATATGTTTTCAAATTATTTAAATCACCGTTGGCAAACGACTCGACAACTTCTTTATAAATTATTTTGGCACGCAATAAAAATTCTTCTTGTGCAAATTTTGCCAAATCAAATGTTTCAGGCGGTTCTTTCATTAAACGCATTTCAACGATTTGACCGGTCTTTTCCGAAAAAAATCTTAATTTTTCAGGTAATTGTTTTTCCGTATTTTGTTTTTGTCCCAAAGCTTTATACAAGACAAAAACCAAAAACAAAATTAATCCGAACAATATTAAATTTTCAATAAACATTCACTTTTTTCCTTTTTTTTCTTTACAATTACAAAAAACAATAATATACATATATTGTATTTAACCCGAAAATTAAATTTTTTTCAAGAGGATTTTTTAAAAATGACAGAAAATCAAAATCAAAATGTTCCAAGCATTCAGGTAAATGCTCAATATATCAAAGATCTTTCTTTTGAAGCTCCTGCATTACCGCAAATTTTAACAGAAATCAATTCCGCTCCCGCTATTGGAGTCAATGTTGATATTCAGGTCAACAAAACAGACAGAGATAATATGTTTACGGTTGAATTAAACGTTAAAGCTTCTGCACAAACAGCTGATACAAAAAAACCGATTTTCATCTGTGAATTAACATATGGTGCATTGGTTACATTAGATGTTCCTCAAGAACACGTTGAACCTATTTTATTAGTTGAAATTCCACAATTATTGTTCCCTTATGCTCGTTCAATCGTTGCTAATACAACACGTGAAGCCGGTTTACCGCCGTTACAAATTAACCCGATTGACTTTGCAACATTATATCGTGAAAAAGTTGCACAAGCACAAGCTCAGGCTGAACAAAAATAACTGTAACAAAAAAAATACCGATAAAAGGACAAAAAAGATTGCTTTTTTGTCTTTTTTCGTTATAAGCTGATTTTATCTGTTTTTTTTAAGTGAGGGAAAAATGAAGTTTATTTCACATAACGAATCCGAAACGGCTCAAATTGCCTATCATTTTGCACAAACATTAAAAATGGGTGATGTTGTTGCTTTATACGGCACGCTCGGTGTCGGTAAAACGGCTTTTTGCAGGGGCTTTATCCAATCTTTAACATCAAATGAAACAGATGTTCCCAGTCCGACATTTACGTTACTTCAAACATACGACACACCGTTATATCCGGTTTATCACTTTGATATGTATCGTTTAAAAACGCCGGAGGAAGCTTATGAAATCGGTATTGAAGATGCGTTTTATGATGGCGTCAGTTTGATTGAATGGCCTGAAAAATTAGGCTATTTACTGCCTCAACATCATAAAAAAGTCACCATTGAGATTTTACCGGATAACACAAGGGAAATTACAATAGAATAAGAGGTGTAAATATGGAAAGAGAAAATCAACTAAAATCCTTTTTATCACAAAACGGTTGGGGAGAAGCACAACAATCGTTATTGGCACATGATGCGTCTTTTCGTTGGTATGACAGATTAACATTGGACAATCAATCACGGGTATTAATGAATGCACCAATTCCGAAAGAGAATCCGGCTCAATTTGTTTTTGTTGATAAAATATTAGAAAATATCGGTGTTAAAGTACCGCATATTTATGCCCAAGATTTAGAAAACGGTTTTTTACTTTTGGAAGATTTGGGAGACGATACGTTTACCCGTCTGATTGCCAAAGGTGAAAATGAAGATATTTTGTATAAAAAAGCTGTTGATGTTTTAATCAATGTTCAAAAAGAAATTCACACGAATGTCGGATTAAAAGAATATGATTTTGATTTAATGTTTTTTGAAGCTTCCTTGTTACCGTTATGGTATATCAAACACGTTTTAAATACGGATATTGATGAAAAAGGTATGCAGGAATTTGAACAAATTTGGCGTAAATTATATGAAATTATATCATCTGTTCCCAATACACTGGTTTTATTGGATTACCATGTAGATAATCTGATGATAACAAAAAATAACGAATGTGCCGTTTTGGATTTCCAAGACGCCCGTTTCGGACCTGTAACATACGATTTGGCATCTTTGTTGGAAGATGCTCGTCGTCCCGTTGCCAAAGAATTGCAAGAAAAAATGAAAGCTTATTATTTTGAAAATATGCCTGAACATCATACAAACGCATTTAACACATCTTATCCCGTTATGGCAGTGCAACGTCATACCAAAGTTATCGGGATTTTTGTCCGTTTATTTGTTCGGGACGGAAAAGACCGCTATTTAAAACATATTCCGTTTGTCTGGCAACTGCTTGAAAAACATTTAGATAATCCGATTTTCAGTGATTATAAAAAATGGTTGGATAAATACATTCCTTCCGAAGTCAGACACCAAGTACCATTTCAAAAAAAAGGATAATGATGCATAAAATTAAAACAGGGATGATTTTAGCTGCCGGTCGGGGTGTTCGTATGCGTGAATTAACCGATACAAAACCAAAACCGTTAATGGAAATTCATCAAAAACCAATTATTGATTATATTGCCGAAGGAATGATAAAACATGGGATAAACAATATTGTTGTCAATACATGTTATAAGGGCGAAATGATTAAAGACGATTTGTCTAAATATGAAAATATTTGCTTTTCCGATGAAGAAACAGCTCTTGAAACAGGCGGAGGTGTTAAAAAAGCCCTACCCTTGTTAAATGCGGATATGTTTTTTGTCAGTAATGCCGATCCGGTTTGGTTGGATAAAACAACAACGGTATTTGAACAACTGGAAACAGCTTGGGATTCGGATAAAATGGATATTTTACTTGCTTTAATTCCGACTACAAATGCCAAAGGTGATGTTAAAGACGGTAATTATTTCATTGAAAACGGCAAACCCAGACGACAACGTCCTGATGAAAAAAATATTCCGTATCTGTTTATGGGTGTTCAAATTTTACACCGCAGAATTTTTGAAAACACACCCAATGGCGCTTTTAGTTTACGAGACCTGTATGATATTGCCGAAAAACAAAATCGGTTGGGCTATATTGTTTTTGACGGTATTTGGTATCATGTCGGTACACCGGAAGCATTAACGGAAACAAACCTTGCATTTGATGAATTGTATAAGTAGGATATAAATGATTTACACGTTGAATCTTTCTGATAATTTTGCGGATAAACTGGTTGAAATTGTTTTAAACAGGCAAAGCAATCCCTTACAAACGGCACAGACACAAATTATTTTACCAACCAAACGAGCTTGTCGAACAGTACGGGAGGCATTTATTCGTTTATGTGGGGAAAAACCGATTTTAATGCCTCAAATACGAGCCTTGTTTGAAACAGATGATTTAATGCTGGATATACCCCCTGCTTTATCAAGGTTGGAAAGATTGTTTTTATTGGCACGCTTATGTCAAGCTAAATCAAATATTGATACATTAGACAAAGCGTTTAAAATCGCAACGGCACTCGGTGAAATATTAGATGAATTTTACACATATGAAGTATCGTTGGACAAATTGGAAAATTTAATCCCTAACGAAGATTTGGCTCAACATTGGAAAGAAAGTCTTGTCTTTTTAGATGTTTTACGTTCTGTTTGGCCTCAGGTTTTAGCAGAAAAAGGCAAAATTGATTCAGCAGACAGAACCATTCGCCTTATTAACTGCTTAACAAAAAAAATAGAAAATCCGCATTTTAGCACACCCGTTATTTTGGCTGGTTTTGATGGTGAAGTGCCAGCAATCAGACGTTTAATTAAAGCTTTAAATAATAAAAATAATTCATTGATTTTATTGAGCGGATTAAATACAGAAATTGATGTTGACGATATGAAAAACATAACCGCTCAACATTATCAGTTTCATTTACATAAATTACTTAAACACTTAAAAACGGAACCGCAAAACATCTCTCTTTTATCACAAAACAGTGTACCGCAGGAAGCACTTATTCATGAAGCTTTTAAACCGGCCGAACAAGCAGATGAATGGCGACATTCAAATATATCAGCTGATGTTTTACAAAACGTAACCCGTATTGATTGCGATACAATAACGGAAGAAGCTTTAACCATAGCTCTCCTTCTTAGAGAAGTTTTGGAAACACCCGAAAAAACGGCCGCATTAGTTACATCCGACAGAAATCTATCCCGTCATGTAATTGCTCAAATGAAACGATGGGGTATTGAATTGGATGATTCGGCGGGAACACCGCTTCACCACACACCAACCGGTGTATTCCTATCGTTAATTGCTGATTATGGTTTAAATAACGGCAGTGGCTCATCAACATTGGCTTTGTTAAAACATCCGTTGTGTGCTGATGGTTCTTTACCCGCTGATTTACGCAAAAAAGCAAAACAGGCTGAATATAATGCCCGAAGCAAACATACAAAACTGGATTTTATTTTTCAAACGGATATGTCCGATTTTTTGCGAATTTTTGAACAAAACGATCCTGTTTCGTTTAAAAGAATATTAACTTTGCATTTAGAAATTGCTGAAAAATTGGCAAACAGTTTCGACAGAACCGGTATGCGACGCCTTTGGGAAACAGATGACGGAGAAGAAGCTTATCGTTTCTTTACGGAATTAAAAGAACACGCTGAAAATATCGGGTCCGTTTTACCGAGTTTATACGGCGAAACACTTACCTATTTAATGTCCAGCATATCCGTTCGTCCTAAATACGGTATGCATCCGCGTTTGGATATTTTAGGACCGATTGAATCCCGATTAATTCATCCGGATGTCTGTATTATCGGCGGATTAAATGAAGGCACGTTTCCCCAATTACCTGATACAGGACCTTGGCTTAGTCGACCGATGCGTCAAAAAATCGGATTGCCGTTACCTGAAAGCTCAATAGCTATGCAAAGTATGGATTTTGCTTACGCTTGTTGCGCCAAAGAAGTTTATTTAACACGTTCTTTAAAAGCAGACGGTTCACAAACAATCCCGTCTCGCTTTTTATCCCGTATGGAAGCTGTATTAGAAGGGGCAGACATTAAATGGCAAATACAAAAACCATTATGGACACACAAATTGGATATGCCGGATAAAATTGAAAAAACTGAACGCCCTGCTCCGATACCTCCGTTAGAATTAAGACCAACACAATTATCTGTTACCAATATTGAACGCTTGATGTGCAATCCTTACGGTGTTTATGCACGCTATATTTTAAAATTGTATCCGTTAGATGAACTTGAAAATATGCAAGATAGATTGCTTTATGGTTCGGCACTTCATAAAGCTTTGGAAAATATGGTAAAAAACAACGTTTATGACGTACAGACATTGGTTGATGATATGATGAATGAATTACGGCGTTTAAATATGCCAGAATCATCTATGGCATTATATCGCCCCAAAGTGGAAAAAGTCGCACAATTTATCAGCAAAACACAAGAAGAACGGATAAATAACATTCAAACATCTTTTGCAGAAATTGAAGGTGAATGGACTTTCAAATTAGATGATAAATCTGATTTCACCATTACGGCAAAGGCCGACCGAATTGATTATATGCAAGACGGCAGTATTGAAATCATTGATTATAAAACAGGAACACCACCAAGCAATACACAAGTTTGTCAAGGTTACAAGCCTCAATTACCTCTGGAAGGATTAATTGTTAAAAATGCAGGATTTAACGATGTTCCCAAAACAGAAAATGTTACTTTTTCATTTTGGAAATTAAGCGGTCAAGGACAAGGCGGAGAAGTCAAACCGGTTAACAAAATAAAAAAACAAAGTATTTCAGCAGAAGAAATTATGGATTTTGCCGATAATGGCGTCAGACGTGTATTAAACGCCTATCGTGATGAAACAACACCCTATATACCTTACTTAAAACCGACACTGATTAAATATGATGATTACGAATATTTGGCTCGTGTCAAAGAGTGGCTGAGTGATGACGATGAAAATAACGCAGGAGAATAACAATGATAATTGATCAATCCATTATAGATGCACAACGTTCTGCCTGTAATCCGCTTCATTCTGTTTGGGTATCTGCTTCGGCAGGTTCCGGTAAAACAAAAGTGTTAACGGATAGAGTGTTAAACTTATTGTTATCAGACACGCGTCCGAATAAAATTTTATGCTTAACCTTTACAAAAGCAGCCGCCGCCGAAATGTCCAATCGGATTACAAAAAAATTAAAAGAATGGACAATTGCCTCAACACAAACATTAATAGATGAATTAAAAGCATTAAGAGGATTGCCTCCGACTGAAGAAATGATATTAAAAGCCCGTCAACTCTTTGTTGATGTATTAGAAACACCGGGCAGTATGAAAATTATGACTATCCATGCTTTTTGTCAGTCCGTGTTAAACCGTTTCCCGATTGAAGCACATATATCACCTCAATTTAACGTTATAGACGATACACGCTCCTCTTTGTTAATGAAAGAGGCCGTCAATGCAACATTTTTGAATCCTGATTTTCAAGATGACATTGATATGTTGAGTGATTACTTTCAGGAAAAAGACATTCAAACCATTTTTAACAACATTTTAAAAAGTGAAGCAAAATTCAGGCAGTTTTTTCAAGCCCATCCATACTTTGAGGGGATTAAAAATAGTTTAAAGCAAAAATTTAAGTTATCTAAATATCACTCTGAAAATGATATATTAATTGATATATATAATCCATTAAAATTTACAAATTACACTCCTGATGATGTTCTGCCGATAAAAGCCGTTTTTGAAGAACATAAAAAAACATATTTAACAAACGAAGGGGAAATTCGCAAGGCTAAAAAATTTCAGGTTCAGGAAGCTTATGATGTTTTTGAGGCATTTGAAAAAATAAAAATGCTTAAAATTATTGACCTGACTGTTTGCGTTTTGCGTTTAATTCATCAAATCATTATCCGATACGAAATCCTGAAAAACGAACACGCTTATATGGATTATGGCGACTTGATTGAAAAAACAAAGCAACTGTTGACCAAAAACGGTATGTCTCAATGGGTGTTATATAAAATGGATGAAGGTATTGATCATATTTTAGTTGATGAAGCCCAAGATACCAATCCAGACCAATGGGAAATTATCCGATTATTCAGTGAAGAATTTTTTGCCGGATTAGGCAGAGAATCAACCGTTGTTCGCACTATTTTTGTTGTGGGGGATAAAAAACAATCCATTTACAGCTTTCAAGGCGCTGATCCTGCCGAATTCGGACGAATGCAAGCTTATTTTAAAAAGAAAGTAACCGATTCACAACATATATTCAAAATCGTTCCGATGAATGCGTCTTTCCGCTCAACTCAGACTGTTTTGGATTTGGTTAATCACGTTTTGCACTTTCCAAAAGCATCAAAAGGTGTTTTGGAACAAACCGAAACCGCCGATCACGTTGCCGTACGTAAAAATGAACCCGGTTTGATTGAAATCTGGCCTTTGGTTCAGGTTGATAAAAAAGAAGACAATGAAATATGGCCGTTACCGATTAAAGATATACAAGAAAGTGCCATGGTTGTTTTAGCCAATCAAATTGCTACTAAAATCAAATCTTTTATAGATAACAAAGAAGAACTGAAATCCGAAGGCAGACCGATTGAGCCAAAGGATATTATGATTTTAGTCAGTCGCCGAACCGGTATTGTCAACGAATTAGTACGGGCTTTAAAAGACAGAAATATCCCCGTTGCAGGTATTGACCGTTTAGATTTATCGGTTCACATTGCCGTACAGGATTTACTCGCCATTGCCAAGTTTGCATTATTACCCGAAGATGAATTGAATTTAGCGGGTGTTTTAAAAAGTCCACTGATTGGTATGACGGAAAAACAACTGATGGATGTATGCATTAACAGAGAAACTAAAAACTTATGGACACACATTCAACAAGCAAAATCTGAAACGGCAAAAAAATTAAATCAAATTCTGAATTTGGCAGATAAAATGCCTGTTTATGAATTTTTTGCAACCATATTAGGGGCATTCGGCGGAAGAAAATCTCTTGTACAACGATTAGGCACAGATGCAAATGAAGCCATTGATGAATTTTTAGCCTTAACACTTTCTTTTGAACAAGATTATACACCCTCTTTACAAAATTTTATCAACTGGTTTCAAAATCGTAACAATACCATTAAACGAGATATGGAACAAGGCGAACAAAATACCGTTAAAATTATGACTGTTCATGGTTCAAAAGGACTACAAAGCAATATTGTTTTTATGCCCGATGCACAACGTGTTCCCAGTAAAGGTGAAACATTTTTCTGGGCTGATGAATTTCCGATTTGGATTGCTCGCAAAGATTTGAAAAATAATGCTTTAACAAGCATCTATGACGAAAAAGACATTTTAAGAGAAGAAGAATATCATCGTCTGCTTTACGTTGCCTTAACACGCGCCCGAGACAGACTTTATATTTGCGGTTGGAGTAATACCAAAAAGAAAGAAGAAAATACGCCACCGACAAATTCAAAAGAAAAAGAAAAGACAATGAGTTGGCACGAATTAGTCTGTCAGGCACTTCCGCAACACATACAGCCTAATCAAAACAAAATTATTCACATTGAATCAAACACAGATTTTATGCCAACGCAAAAAGAAAAGAAAGAATCATATACGCAACCGGATTTACCGTTACCTGAGTGGGTGTTTCAACAAGCTCCCGATGAAACACCACTCTCTAAACCGTTAATGCCCTCCCGTATTACACCCAATGAACCGCAAACGGAATCAATTATCGGGACAACACAGGAAACAGCACTGAAACGAGGCATATTTTTGCATAAACTGATTCAATATCTACCCCAAGTCCCTGCCCTAAACAGAAAAGAGGTTGCATTCAAATTGAAGCCGGATGATATAGAAATTCCTGAAAACTTTTTTGATATATTTGACAACCAAGATTTTCAAACATTATTTGGCAACAATTCAGTTGCCGAAGTTCCGATTGCCGGTATTGTCGGAAAACGGGTTGTATCAGGACAAATTGACAGGTTAATTGTTACAGATAATGACGTGTGGATTGTTGACTTTAAAACAAACCGACAAGTCCCTGAAACCCCGTCAACAGTCCATAAAAGCTACAAAACGCAATTATTCGCATATAAAAGCTTGATTAAAAATATTTTCTCTGATAAGATAGTCAGAACATTTTTACTGTGGACTGAAACAATGACACTCATGGAAATGACAGAAGAAATCAATTTAAACAGTACGGTTATAGAAAAGGAACTGATATGAAAAAATTAACTGCTTTAATCTTATTACTATTGACAACAGCCTGTTCAGGCATTCCCAAAGCACCGGAAGGATTTGTTATGCGTGAGGCTCAAACAGAGCATTTTGCCGTTGCCGTATGGGAAAAAGAACCGTTATATAACAAACGCACCATTCGGTTTTACATTGAAGGAAACGGTAATCCACGACCGGATAAACCGGTAGCATTAAGATTGGCAGAAAACGACAAAACACCAAATATTGTTGTCTTATCAAGACCTTGTCAATATATTAACAACAAACTTTGTGCCAATCAGGATTTATATACCGTTAGCCAATACAATCCTGAAATTATCAAAGAAATTGAGGAAATTGTTGTCTATTACATTCAAAAATACGATGCACCGAATGTAGAATTTGTGGCTTATGACGGTGGCGCACCGATTGCTTTTTATATGGCTGAGAAGTTGGGACGCGTTAAAAAAGTTGTTACAATTGCCGGTATTTTAGATTTAGACGCCTATGTTAATAAACACAATTTACCAGCCTTTAAAGATGCTGAAAATCCGATAAAAATGGGCAGTAAAATTGCAAATATTCCGCAAATTCATTTTGTCGGCGGAAAGGACACCGAAACAACAAGAGGAATGGTTGAACGTTTTGTCTCAAAGTTACACAATCCGAAATCAGCCGTTGTTAAAGTTGCCCCGAATATGGGACATACAGGATGGGAAGATTTAGATTTATCATATTAGGATATTATAAATTTTTTATCTTTATCGGAAACTAAAAAAAGCTCTCAAAAACGAGAGCTTTTTTTTGTGGAAGTTACGAGATATTATTTTATTTACAGAGGGCGTAATCTGTATCATATGCAAGACCTGTATGAATATAACCTCTATTAAATGATATATCAATTGCAGCACAAGATCCTGATGGTTGAAAACCAGTCCATCCAGAAGAATTACCATATGCAGAAATCATATTTTCAACAATTGGCGACACGTTTGTTTCTTCATATTTATCTTTTGCCGTTGTTGTATTTGCATGACAGAAACCGTATGGATAATCAGTAAATGAGTGAGCGCAATTGAAATCACTCAATGATACCATTGTTTTACCTAGTGCCTGACAGAAATTTTTAGCAGCCCACCAACCCATTGTTGTTTTAGATTTCCAAAACAATGCATTTTCGGGTTTTGTAGCTAAATCATTATTAACATTTTTGCATGTTCCACCCATATCGTCTGTTCTATTTAATTCTCGTATACAATAATCACGCCCGTAACAAGTTATTTGACAATATTCACCTGTACCACAATCGCTATTATCTTTACATTCATAACCAACACACATCGGACCTGTTGTTGTAACCGGAAAATCAGGAGCATACCAATCACTGTCTTTACAAGCAGCGTAATATTGAGATGTACATGCATCACCACATAACCAACCATCACTTCCAAACATATCAGGAACAGGTGTTTTTAAAGACGAACCATCGTAACCTGTATTCGTCCATGCTTTATAGTCATTACCATATGCTGACCGCATAGCATTAATTGTTGAATTATTACCAAAGCAATCTTTCGCTTTACAACCATAATCACGTACTGATACAAGCTGTTTACCGATAGCTTCACAGAAATTAATAGCACTCCACCAACTCATTTTTTTAGATGACAACCAGAACGGTGCTGATGAAGGTTTATTTCGAGAGGATTCACTGACTTTTTTACAGGTACCAATCGCACCAGATGAATTACATCCATTGCCACCTGTAATATCACAATAATAACCGCTTGTACAATCATTATTATAAGTACATTCACCCATGGCAGAATATGTAACCGGTCGTGTATAGGTATAGGTTTTTGTTCCTGTTTGTGTATATGTGTACGTTCCTGTCTTTGTTTTCGTATACGTTCCTGTCTTTGTTTTCGTATACGTATCTGTCGTGGTCGTTGTTGTTTCAAACGTTGTTGTTGTCGTTGTTTCTTCCTCTTCTTTCGGCAATGTTACATCAGAATTATTGTCATTTTCATTATCAAACCCTTGTCCCTCGTTGGCGTCAAATAAAAAGACAAGCTGATTATCACCGTCTTGACATAAAATGCCGTTGTTATCCGTATGACCGTTAATGCGTTGTTCCACTAAATTCATCATATTTGCTGTCATTTGAGAGGCCGATTTACACACATCTTCCGGCACACTATCTAATGTCATAAAATACCCTGTTTCATCAAGGTCGCAAGGAGTCGTTGAATCAGGGTCTTGTCCACAACCATAATCAAATGCATATCCGCCTGTATTGATTCTTCTGGCATCATCATATGGTTCACCTAATGACATAACCGCTTCATCATCATGGATTCCACTCATAAATATAGCGAGTTGTGCATTTAAAATATTCAATTCATTAATGATTTCATTAGAATGATATTTATTCATGGCATAGCGATAACCTTGCACCCCACCAATGGATAAAACGGCCAAAACTGCCAATACACCGAGCATCTCGGTCATTGAACGACCATGTTCTTGCGGAACAGTTGCATCGGGCTGTGATTCGTTTTGTTGCAAATCGGATACAACATTGTTTTTTGTTTCATCAGATACTAATGATTGATTTTGTTTGTGTTTTTTCTTTGACATATAAGCTCCTTATGTTGAAAATAAATCTGTAACCATTGTAACAAAAGGTACGTTTAATTGCAACGATTTCGCCTATAAGCACAAAAATTGGAGAACATAAGGAAATATCACAAACAAGCCAATGTTTGCAAATCACAAAAATTAAAAAAAATGCATAAAAACAAAAAAAAGTTGTTGCAATTAAACGTACGTTTATCTGCAATATGGATAAACTGATTTTATTAAGAAATGTTAATCTGAATAGAGCTTTTTGATATAAAAAAATACAGAAACAAACATAATCGCTCCATGACAAATAGAGGAAGTATTCGTCCATCAGCTTACATGACTTGTATCGTTATGAGATTGTTTTATGCTATTTTTCTTTGTTCGGATAAGCATATACACCTAAAAACATACCAGTGTCCAAAACAAACACAAACGGTTTGTTTGCATGAAAATCATATACATGTTGAGGAGTTCGGCTTCGAGCTCTAATGGTGGACCGTCTTCCCACTGTTGAAGCAGCGGCAACTGTTTTTTTGTTATCTAAAATAAATTTAGCTTGTTGAACAATTTTCGTTTCATAAGGTTCATCAATAACATGCATTAACCGACTGAAATCAGCAGTATCATCAAGCAAATCTGTGTACCCCATATTGATCAATACATTGTTTAAATTGATATTACTTGTCATTTCAAACATCGGCATTTTGAAGTCAACATTACTCTGGGTAAAAGAACTTATTTTTAACATATCCGGAGATAATTTTTCTAAAAATTGATCTATCGGAATACGCGGTAGAAAAACAAATAACTTTGCATTGTTTTTATATTTTAAAACAGTTGCCTGATATTTACTATTTTCATAATACAGACGTTTATTTTGTTTATGCATCATTTTAATTTGATGTTCTTTTCCCGATAAATCGGTAAATGTTTCTAAATTAGGCAAAACCTTAAATGGTATTTCCCACTCATCTTCAAAATAAACGGTATTAACTAAAAACACATCCGTTTCTAGGGTTTTTTCCTCAGCAAGTACGTTTTTTAACATGTGGTTGCTCTTTTGATAAATCCATTCGTTAATAACAGATGTATGTTCCGGTAGCGGAAAAATACCAATATCAAATAACTTGGTTATTTCATCCTGATAAGATTGCTTAAAAGCATTACCCCATAATGAATTATGCAATGTTAAATTTTCTTGATTCTTCAAATATTCGGATAATAATTGATTTGTTTTATTTAAATCTGACGTCCCCATTAATTCCGATATTTTTTGATATGTTTGGTTGTTTGCACCATTTCCAAACAAATCTAAAATAAAATATAAAGATAAACCGGATACAACAAAGTTATTTTTTTGCTGATTGAAATAATATTTTCCTACGTCAAACGTTAATGGCGCAACCGATTGAACGATTGAGTAGTGCAGTTCTTCTTTTTTTTGTTTCAAAACATAATTATCGGTTTCTGAAATTTCATTAATTGCTACACTTGAAACATCATTTTGTTACGCATAAAGACTTGAACTAAATAATATACAACAAACAATCAAAAACATTTTAGTCATATTTTGCTCCTATAAAAGCAACCCTGCAATACCTGCTGAAATATAAGATGTTAATGTCCCGCAAATCAAAGCTTTATACGCCAATTTTGCCAAATCTTGCTTGCGGGATGGTTCTAATTCGCCAATACCGCCGATTTGCATGGCAATTGAGCCGAAATTGGCAAATCCGCATAAAGCAAATGAGGCAATTATCATTGCTTTGGCTGACAACTGTGTTTCTAATTGTGTTAAGTGTAAATAAGCAATAAATTCGTTAAATACCAGCTTTTCACCCATTAATGAACCAACCGTAAAAATTTCGTTTGTTGGAACACCTAATAAAAAGGCAAATCCTGAAAACAATACGCCCAATAATCCGCTAAGTGATAAATGTTGAATATCCAACACACCGATTTTAGCCGGTACAAAAGTATATGACACTAAAAATGAACCGATTAAACCCAAACAATAATTAACCAAGGCAATTAAAGCAATTAAGCCGATAATCATGGCAATGATATTTGCGCCGACCTTTAATCCCGTAATGGCTCCTTGTGCTATGGCATCAATTAAATTAACAGAAGATGTGTCTTTTTCCAAAGCAATATCACCTTGTATAATGGCATTTTTTTCTTCCGGAAAAACAATTTTAGAGACAACCAAAGCTCCAGGCGCAGCCATAAAACTGGCGGCTAATAAATATTCAGCAGGTACACCCATGCCGATATAAACCGCCATAACACTTCCCGAAATACAGGCAAGTGAACCTGTCATAGATGCCAACAATTGAGATAAACTCATCTGTTTTAAATGCGGACGGATAAGCATTTGTGCCTCAACCTGTCCGATAAAGGCGCTGGCAATGTTAGAAACGGCTTCAGCGCCTGTAATATTCATCAGCTTATACATCAGTTTGCCAAATAAAAGGACAATACGTTGCATAATACCCCAATAATACAATATATTGACCAGAACCATTACAAAAATTAAAACAGGTATTAACGTTAAAGCAAAGACAAAATTAGCCCCATCACCTAATACCTCAACCAATTTATCCGGCCTGTCCGTTAAAAATCCAAAAACAAAATGTCCGCCCTCAACGGCAAAATTCAAGATTTTTTGTATGCCGGCTCCCAAAGAATGAAACAACGCCTTACCTGTATCTGTCTTTAAAACAAAATACGCAATGAGAAATTGCAAAATCAACCCAACACTGACTGTTCGGTAATTGATGTTTTTCCGATTATTGGACATTAAAAAACATAAACCGATAATTAATATAATACCTAATCCACCCATGTGATACCACCTGTTTTAAAAATTGTTAATTCTGTATGCAGTATAACTCAATTCAAAAAAATGGCAATAAAAAAATAAACTTCTGGACATTAAATTAAACTTACGGTAAACTTTGTTATATTTAAAATGAATAACGGAGGAACAATGTTTGATATTTTAGCTGTCGGTGATGCCATTGTGGATAAAATTATCGCCTTTGATGAAAATGATTCTATGATGCAACAAATCTTACCCGTCAAAGGATTGTTTTTCATTGCCACACCTGAACAGCATAATTATTTACGCAACAAACCGACATTGTCTTATTATGCCGGCGGTTCGGTTGCCAATACGGTTCGCAACATGTCGTTGTTAGGTTTAAAAACGGCTTTTATCGGTAAGGCCGGAACTGATACAGACGGTGATTTTTTTGAAAAAAGTTTGCACGACTATAATGTTCAATCCTATTTAATTCAAACAAATGAAGATAAAACAGGGTGTAGCGTTGTTATGGTTCACACCGATAAAGACAGAACGCAATGCGCCCATTCTTGCGCCTCAAATTTATTAACAATTCAAGAAGTTAAAGACGAATATTTAAGTAGTACAAAATCAGTTATGACCGAAGGGTATATGCTCAATCGTCTGCCGGAATTGGTTGAAGATGTTATTCATCGGGCAAATCGTATACACAAAGAATCGTATTTCACATTGTCTGATGTGCATTGTGTTGCTGACAAACGGGAACTGATTTTAAAACTGCTTCCTGAAATAGATATTCTGTTCGGTAATGAATATGAATTTGAAGCATTAAATTTAAATCCGAACATGTTGGAAAAAACAATTTGCGTTAAAACGTGTGGCAAACAAGGTGTTGATGTATTAACATCTGATAATCATTATCATTTTGACGTACAACCCGTTTATGACATCGTTAATACAAATGGTGCCGGTGATGCCTTTGCTTCGGGCTTTTTAGCCGGTCATTTAGCCGGTCAGACATTTGATGAATGTGTAAATAACGGTCATCGGATTGCAAAAAATGTGTTGCAGACGGAATTAAGCTATCTTCCTCAAAAATAAAATTGCACATTGCTAACTTTTTCTTGTCGTTTTTTCAAATTTATGATAAAATATTTCTTACAACAATTTGTGTGAGGATGAATGAACGAACAGCATAAAACATTACAACAAAAATTGGATGAAGTAAAACACGATCCCTCTTTAATGCGCTTGCATTTTCGCTATTGGCAAGGGCTTGATTGTGGTGACAGTCATTGGCGAGAAAGTATGACAGCAGATAAATTTATCGGCCAAAATACCATTCAGGAATATACTAGCTCCTCACAACAAGCTGTTGAAGAAGAAAAAATTGCCCGTCAAAATCCTATGGTTGATATCAATCAACGGTGGCTTATGGAAAAATATCGCCAACGCAGTGGTGATTAAATTTTAAACAAATACAGATTTTTATTATTTACATAAACTGTTTAAGCGATTATTTATCCGATGTAATTGTCGCTTTCTGCTGTAAAAGACGGCTTATAAAACCTTTATCTTCATTTTTTTTAGCACGAACTGCTTCTGTTTTAGTAATTTCTTTAACACATTTTTTAATTGTTTCCGGTTGATGTATCTTTTTTTCAACTAAATGTTGCTGTATGGATTGACGGGCAACATCTAAACATATCATTTTGGTAATAAATTCTTCTGCATCCAACGGTGATACTTGTGGTGCAATGGTTTTTGTTTTTTCCCGTCTGCTTTTGACATATTTAATATAATTATCTATATCTTCCTTAGTTTCACATGGCATTGATTGTAATACACACGACTGAGTTTCCCCTGTTTCAGAATAAGACGGTGTCATTTCAATGATTTGCGAAATATTTAATTGACGCAAATCTTCCGGAATATGGGTTGTATAAATCACCGTTTTATGTTTGCCCAATATATTAACATAATTTAATATATCTCTCAAGTTATCCGCATCAACACCCGATGTCGGTTCATCAAAAACGACAATAGGCGTCGGCGCAATGGCAGCTCGTAAAAAAACAGCCTTTTTCGTTTCTCCGCCACTTAAACAACTAAAGGGCTTAATTTGTCCATTAGCATCCTGAACGTTTAAATTTAAAAGACGACAAGCGGTCAAGACATCTTCTTTTGTGTAATGCGGATTACCTTTATGAATAAACTCAACCACATTTGACATTCCATCTTTATCAACCGATTGGTTACCAAATGAAATAATATCCGATAAAACACCTTCTTTTAATGAAGAAAGAGGTTTTCCTTTGAAAACGCCGTTTTCCATCACACCGTATGAAATTTCACCACCTGTTACATCATCGCCGTGACGTAATAATTTATATAATGTAGATTTGCCAACACCGGACGGACCACTTAATACGGTTATGCCTTTTGTAATCATAAACACTTTATCAGACTGAATAATCTGATGCCCTGATGTTTTTCCCAAATTTTCATTATCACTCATATCATCGTTATACATAACCGTATCTCGATGCGCGTACATAATTTTGTTTAAACAAATCGTATCTGTATTCGGTAAACATTTTTCATTGCCATAAGTTAAATTGTAAACAGGGTTATGACAAAATTCCCGATACAAACGCATCGTATCTTCAAAATGCTTTTTTTGAGTTGTTTTATTTTTAAAACATCCCGTAACGGCTGACGTAAACATCCCCGTTCCAATCATAATCCCCGCCAAGGCAGCTAAATTGGCACCAAAATACCATCCAAGACACATTGAAACACCGACAATGGCATAATATCCTAATGCCGTCAGTATATTATTTTTATTTATTTTTTTGCTTAAACCACCTATAGAAGTTTTCAAATCATCCGAAGCTTTCTCAAAGCTTTTCAATTTTTGCGTTCTGACATCAGAATTATAATTTGATTGCGGATCAGATAAGGATGCATAAATTGCTTGTCCAAATCTTTGACGTGTTTCCTGATAATCTCTGCGAGATTGTTTATAAACAACTTCATCTTTCTTTGCTATTTTCTTACCTAAAAAATAAGTTGGCACAAGCGTTGCCAATATCCACGGACAAGTGGTTGCTGATAGGGCTAATACGGAAACAGATATAACCGAAGCGGCAAGATTAGCATAATAAGCATATTTGGATGATAAAAATGAACAAAGAGATTCTGTCATATTTTGCATACGTTGTTGCAAATGAGAACGATCTTTTACTTCCCGTTCAATTTCCGGCATGGTTTGTAAAGCATGATTAACCAAATTAGCCGAAATATGTGTGTGGGCTTCGATAAACAATTTCTGTCTATCCAACACACTATTAATAAGCGTCGTTAATTGTGAATTGGCATAAGCCGTAAACAATGCAAAAGGAGAAAGAGTTGCATAGGGTGTAATACAACGATTAGCATTTTGAACAAACGCATTTAAAATTTCATTCAGACGCAATTTCTTAACAATATCCGAACCGGCAACCTGCATAATATCAAGTTCATTTGCCGTGCGCAAAGTTGTCTTGTTGTTATTATCTATAACAACCTTATTTTTTTGAGTTTTTGCCTGATTGATATCTCTTGTTTGCTGATTAGTCTGTTCCATATACTCAACAACTCTCTTTTTATTAATATTTTATATATTGTACACCAACAACTATTTAAAATCAACAAAAAAATCATAATAATAATTTTGACAACCGTTTTTTTCAAATAAAACCATAATTCTTTCCTTTTTATCCGCAAAAAAGTATCTTTAATCCTCATTTTTGGTGTTTTTTTTAGAGAAAAAAGATGTAAAAAGAATAGTTTTTAAAATTAAATTATATTTTTTTTATTTGTATAATGTTTGATTTTTAAAAACATTCTCTTACTTCAATTTTTTTGTCATAATAAAATATAATTAAATACTTGCAATTAAACGCAAAATATGAAATAATAAGTTACTGTAATAAATAGGGGTGTACTATGGAAGTAAAAACAGAACAAGAAAAAAAGTTTGATATTTTACGCAATCCTGTGGGAGAATTATTGATTGTCATTCGTGCGCGTATTGACAGTGAAGAAAAACCGACCATTATCTATGATGGGGCAGAACACGCATTATTATACCGCAATGCCAGCAACACAATCATTTTAGACTACATTCATCCAATGGTGCGTACAACTTTATTAAATGCAAACAGCGTATTGATTGTTGAAGCTCAAGGTAACGCTATTGTAAGGGAATATTTCGCCACAGTCAAACAAACAAAGAAAGTTCCTTTACCGGCTATTGAGGCTGCTTAAATTATATATTCAGCGTTACAAGAAAACACACCAAAGCTCCCAAGGGTGTGTTTTTTTTATTGATTTTAAAGATTTTTATATATATTAAAATCCAGATATAAATGAAAGGATAAAAAAATGAATCAAATGAAACCGGAAATGGCAAAAATTGTCAAAGATATGTATCAACTCCCGTTTAACAAAATTCAACCCTCTATTCAGGCAATCAAAAAATTATTAAAAGAAGGTCATGATATTGATGCACAAAATGAAAAAGGAGATACATTACTTCATGTGGCATTAAATTGTTTTGCATTACGAGGCGGAAATACAATTCAAGCCGGTTTGCCAAACGAACGTGAAACGGTTTTAGATGTTTTATATTTAACAACAAAGCATCATCCCAATCCGTTTATCAAGAACAATGATAATTTAACGCCATCTATGTTGGCGGCTCAAACACGATTAACAAACGAATGGCAAATACTTTCATCTTATGAGCGCTTATATCAAGCCGAAAAACAAGATTTACAGGCAAAAGAAACAGGAAAAGCTTTACTGGGAATGCTTTATTTTATGGCAAATCATTATTATGAACAATACGGGCTTTCAAACGAAAATATTCCAAACGGCATTGATAAAAACACAATAGCGGGAGCTGAAATGATTTATGAAACAGCTCAAAAGTTGGGAGCAAATAAGAATATGCCAACAGCACAATTTATAGCAGAGCATATCAATAAAATAAAGCAAAAACATCATATTTGTAAGCATTTATTCGGAGAGAGAGAAAAATCGTAAAAAAAAAGCAAAAAAGGTATTGACAAACGAAATAAAAGATGATATATTACATATATCTTGACGCGGGGTAGAGCAGTCCGGTAGCTTGTCAGGCTCATAACCTGAAGGTCGTGAGGTTCAAATCCCACCCCCGCAACCAATAAAGAAAGCACTCATTTGAGTGCTTTTTTTTTGTTGGTTATGGGGAAACAAGTGGGAATTGAGGCGAACGAGCTTCAAGGTCGTGAGGTTCAAGCGAAAGCCCGTGAGACGACATTTGAAAAATGGCGGACGAACGGATGCGTGCTGAAAGGGACCCATTGTATACAATGGGAATTACCAAATCCCACCCCCCCCCACAACCAATAAAGAAAGCATCTTTTTATTTTAATATATCTTGAAGATAAAAACCTTATTTTTCAATTTGTTATGCGTTACAGATAAACGTACGTTTATGTGCAACGATTTCGCCTATAAGCCCAAAAATGGGAGAACATAAGGAAATATCACAAACAAGCCAATGTTTTCAAATCACAAAAATTAAAAAAATAAAAAAAAATACATAAAAATAAAAAAAACATTGCAAACAAACACAGCTTCTGCTATAATTAAATTTAAAGAATTTAATTTATTATATAATTTAAATAACAACATGAGAAGTTAAATGCAACAAGATACAAACGAACGTGGCCGCTCATTAACAGAAATGTTGGGTGTTTTAGCTGTTATTGGCGTCCTTTCAATTGGTGGAATTCAAGGTTATCGTTATGCTATGAATAAATACCGTGCCAATAATGTATTAAATGAAATCAATATGGCATCACATCAACTATCAACTATATTGTTGACATCAATGGAAGAACAAAAGGTTATTTCATTAGGTAATCCCTATGATAACGGAACAATCAGAACAGAAAATTATCCGTTTGATTATGGGTGTGGCAATTATGATAGTTTAGAACGGGCTTGTCAACAAGCTGAGGAAGGATATTGGATGACTATCGGTGGTATTGAACAAAATCTCTGTCAAAATATACTTTCAAATTCAGAACATTTACCTTATTTTGTTGAACAACGTCTTAATGAGGAAACAGTAACAGATGATTCAATTTGCGAAGAAGATAATGAAATTATGTTGTTATTCAACTCAAATGGTTCAGGTGAATTGGCTCCTGATGTTAGTAATAAAGAACTGACGGATGTTGATTGTCCAATCAATACATCAGTTGATGGTCTGGGTGGATATGCTGTAACAGAAATGGATAAAATATCCGGAAAAATGATGGATTGCCATTGCACAAAAATGAATACAAAATACGATGGCGATGGTATATGTGTTGCATTACCTGAAAAATGTAAATCAAACAATGATTGTAATAAAGGTGATTATTGTGATATTACAAGTTACGGTAGCTCCAATTGTATGACAAATACAACCAGTATCACTGGAATATGCCGAAATGCAAAAGCCGATATCAGACCCGCCCCATCTAACAACTCATCTCCATTTATTGTTTCTGAACACAAAATGATGTGGTGGGGTGCTAAAAACTTCTGTCAAGCATTGAAAAAAACATTAGTTGAAGTAAATGATTTTGAATGTGCCCATTCAATCTGCCGAAGCGGATGTACCGCCAAAAGCGGGTATTGTCATGAAGATACATCAATAAGTGTATCAACCAAAAGTTCAACGAATATTTCTCCTGTTATGCAAGAATTAAAAAAGGCATTTAGTAGTACATACGGTTGGACAAATTCCAGTTATACCAGTTGTAATCCGTACTTTGTTTATTTTTTTGAAGGATACATCTATACAAATGGACCAAATCGTACACATCCTGCCATATGCAAGTAGTTTGATGAATACGCAACGGTTAACAATTCTCCCCACCTCTCTTTTACAACCCCTATTCCTTACTTTGGCATTGGATTTTACAAATTTCATCATCCCCTACTCTTTTTTATCCACATAAAAAAACACCCTCTTTCCAATCAGGAAAAAGGGCGTTTTTGTGTCTGTATCCAGTCGTGAATTATTCAGCAACTGTTTCTTGAGCTTGTGCAGCAACGGCTGCTTCAGCTTCTTTTTTAGCTTTTGTAACAGCACGTTTGGCTTCTTCAGCTGAACGAGCAATGTTAACACGAACTGTTTGTGCTACGTCTGGGTGTAAGGACAAACGAACATCAAAAATACCTAAATTTTTGAACGGTTGACCTAAATCAATTTGACGGCGTTCAATTTTAAAGCCTGCTTCACGAATAGAATCGCAAATATCACGCATTGTAACTGAACCGTATAATTGACCTGTTTCAGCAGCTTGACGAATGATTACAACTGATAAACCAGCCATTTTTTGAGCCATATCTTCGGCTTCTGATTTTAATTTTAAGTTGTAAGCTTCATATTCTTTACGTTTTGATTCAAATAAAGCCAAATTGTCTTTTGTTTTACGCAAAGCTTTCTTTTGCGGTAACAAATAGTTGCGGGCATATCCGTTTTTAACGTTAACAACGTCACCCATTTGACCTAAACGTTCAATTCTTTCTAATAAAATTACTTCCATTTAATCCTCCATTATTAATCAGCGACAAACGGCAGTAATGCTAAAAAGCGAGCACGTTTAACTGCTTTTGACAAAGCACGTTGGTGTTTTGCACAGTTGGCAGATACACGAGCCGGTACCATTTTACCACGTTCTGAAAGAAAATGGCTCAATGTTTTGACGTCTTTGTAATCAATGTCTGAAACATTGTTTGCACAGAATTGGCATGTTTTTTTATGCCGATAAAAAGAACCTTTTTCAGCCATTACATATCTCCTTCAATTTCAACTTCGTATTTGTCTTCGGATTTAGCTTTGCGTGATTTCGGTTCCATCATAACAGACGGACCTTCTTCTAAAGCTTCAACTTTAACTGTTAAATAACGTAACAAATTTTCATCCAAACGCATTAAACGTTCCATTTCAACAACGGCAGCTGCCGGTGCATCAATGTTGATTAATGTGTAATAACCTTTACGGTTTTTGTTGATTTTGTAGGCTAATGTACGTAAGCCCCAGTTTTCACGTTTTGAAACTTTACCACCGTTATTTTCAATAACAGAAACGTATTTGTCTGTTAATTCAGTAACTTTTGCAGGTGTCAAGTCTTGACGTGCAATAAATACATTTTCATAAAAAGGCATAATATTTTCCTTCTGGTTTTCTCGCCTCTGTTAAAACACATATTCCCCATGAATATATGCCCGAGGTATAGCCCTTGTCCGATTGCAAGAGCAAGGATTTAATCGGAACAGCGTTTATTATACACTTATTTTTTTAAAAATCAAGTATTTTTTTAAACAATCCTTATTTTTTCTTTTTGCTGTCCGTTGATTCGCTTTCAACAAACTCTTCACCCATTTGATATAATTTTTTACGTGTTTCTTCATCAAATGTATCAACTTCATCAGACAAATCAGAAACATCAGAATTTTGAACTTCAACAGGCTCTTGTGCTTTATTCATTCTATCCAACATATCATCATGTGATGTATCGCATTCTTTTTTACCGACATATGGCAATGTAACATCAACCAATGACGGGGCGTAATAGTTAATGGTATCGCATTCTTGTGCATTAAACGTTAAATGATAAGGCAAAATACGGGGTTTATCCGGCATCAAACGCTTTTTCATTTCATCAAACGTTAAATTTTGGGTGATATTATGCTCTTTACAAAAAGTAAGACACAGCGATGTTTTATATAAATTCAAAATAATACGATCATTCGGAAATTTCAGAACAACACCGGCTTTATGTATCTCTGTTACCGTTCCCCGATTAGGCAGGTTATCCCCTTCGGTAACACTGTATGTCTCACCGGCCTTATCTTGCAAAACAGCACGCATACCGTCTACTTCCAACAACAAATAAGGTTTCTCAACAAATTTTGATTCCTCCTTTAATGCCGTACCACATTGACAGGATAATTCATCACTCGTATATGTTTTGACTGTTTCCAAAGATATTTTTTCACACGAATACATTTTTTGCTGCATCATATCTTTGGCTTCCTGAACACTGATTTTTCCCTGTTTTGCCAAATGATACAATCCTAAATTTTCCTGTGCCGATTCACAACCAAGCAAAATAGCACGCCAAATGTGATTAAAAGCTTCTTTTGTATTTTCAACTTTACCGTCCGATGCCATATATAACAATATTCCGCTGATATGATTTGCCAACGCCGAGCGATTCTCACTGGCAGATTGCAGATAAGTTTTGTATTTTTCATCATTGTTTTTCAGATAATGAATAGCAAATGTTTCAGCAATCATTCCCTTTTCTTCCACACCTAAATCACCGGCTTCAATGGCTTGATTAACAAGTTTAAAAGCTTGATTAATATCGCCCTTACGTGCTGTTTGAACGGCTTTATATACCAATGCAGGACCATATCCGGTTGCATAGGCTTTTTGACAATACATGTCATGATATAAATGATTCGGATAGCGTTTACAAATTTCATACAATGCCCGTTTTGATTTTTTTTGACTGGCATACGGCGCCCACCTGCTCCACGTTAATTTTTCATCATTAAATCCACATTCATCAAAAATGCGAATATCATCGGTTTTTCCCGAGTCGTAATCTAAAATGAGTTTCGTACACGTTTCGTAATCCGTTTCAGCAAAAACAATACCGGAAATACCTATAAATAAAAATGTTAATAAAAAATAACGCATTTTAAATCCTTTCATCTCTTTTTTTTCATACCAAAACATTTATTAATTGGCAAGCAAAAAAATCACTCTTGACTTTTATTATAATATTCGTTATCTTTATAAATTATCAATATCAACTTAAAAGGAGGGCGTCATGACATTTATTGTTTTACCACCAGACTACAAACCGTCTGTTGACGAAGAATATATGAATGAACAACAATTGGAGTATTTCCGTCGCAAATTGCAAGCTTGGAAAGACGAGTTACTGAAAGAATCGGAATGCACTTTACAGGACTTAAAAGAAACAAGTTTGCACGAAGCTGATCCCAATGATCGTGCCAGCAGTGAAACAGATCAATTTTTGGAGTTGCGTACGCGTGACAGAATGCGTAAGTTAATTAAAAAAATTGACAGTGCTTTAAAACGAATCGCCGACGGATCTTACGGTTATTGTGAAGAAACCGGCGAACCTATCGGTTTAGGTCGTTTAGAAGCTCGTCCGGTTACAACGTTGTGTATTGAAGCACAGGAAAGACACGAGAAAAACGAAAAAGTTTATGCAGATGACAAATAATTTTTGGCAACTTAAAGAAGGGTTTATTTTAGCCTCCGGTTCGCCACAACGTAAAGCGTTGTTAGAACAGGTACACTTATATCCGGATATGATTGTTTCACCGGATATAAATGAAGATATGCTCAAAAATGAATTGCCTGCACAATACGTTAAACGAATTGCCGTTGAAAAGGCGAAAGCCGTTGCTCAACAACATCCGAACAGATGTATTTTAGCGGCAGATACAATTTTGGCGGTCGGACGAAGAATCATCCGAAAAGCCAAAACGGAAGATGAAGCACGAGCCCATTTAGATTTACTTTCCGGCAGACGTCATCGGGTTATTACCGGATTATGCGTCATTACTCCCAACGGAAAAATCATTGCTCGTGTTTCATCAACCATTATTATAATGAAACATTTATCTGATGAAGATAAATCATTCATTTTAAAAGCAAACGAATGGCAAAACGTTGCTGGTTACAAAATTGAAGGCATCATTTCGGCATTTGTAAAAAAAATGATTGGCTCCTACGACAGCGTTGTCGGTTTACCGGTTTATGAAACGGTACATATTTTGCGTGGAATTTCCAATTTATGAAATTAATAGAAAAAAACTACGATAACATTTATATTGCAGGTTTGTTTGACACTCATAACAAACCATTTTTATTCAAAATTCAACGTGTTAACGCCCTAAATTACGGCGAAATTACAACAGGTAAAATCACACATAAAAATACTACGTTAGGTGGTTATTTTATTGAAACAGAAAAAAAGCAACCTATCTTTGTTCCAACACATAAAAAATTTTCCATCGGAGAAACTGTAACCGTTCATGTTACAAAAGAAGCACGTTTAGGAAAAGATGCGACAGGAATTATAAGCGATAAATCTGATAAATCAGCCACACTATCCGATATTCTTTTTCAGTTTGACACAATAGATAAATCAACCGAAAACGAAAACTTCGTATTAGTAGAAGCTATAGAAGAAGCACTGGAATGTAATATTACTTTTGCAGACGGTGCCAAAATACGGCTTGAAAGAACAAATGTTTGTTGGACATTTGATGTCGATTCGGCACAATCAACCCAGCCCTTAATGCAACTCAATGAAATGGCTTGTCCAATCATTGCCAATCATATCATGCTGAAAAATTTGTCTGGTTTAATTCTGATTGATTTTGCCGGATATAAAGCGCCCAAAGATGAAGAAAAATATCTTCTCATGCTACATCAATATTTATACAATGATCCGCGTACAAAAATTTTTGGTTTTACAAAAACAAAATTATGCGAAATCAGACGAACACGCACAACTGCGTCTTTATTTGACATATTTTTAACACCGGAAGGCAAAAAGAATCCGACATTCTTGTGTATGGAAATTGAAGACAGATTAAACAATCGTTTTACTTCAATACCGGAATTACATATTCATCCAAGTGTGTTACCTCATTTAAGCCCCAAAATTAGAAATCAATGCATTATCAAAACAGATGGCAATTTGCAAGAAGATGAATATATGTTAAAAGGAGAATAAATTATGACAAGAGAAAAAAAATGCCCTATTTGCGGTAAAGAAACAGACGAAGCATACAAACCGTTTTGCTCAAAAAAATGTGCCGACATTGATTTAGGACGTTGGTTAAAGGGGACATACGTCATTCATACCGATGAAAAGCCCGAAGATGAAAGCATTTTAGCAAAAAATAATGAGGAAAACTAAACACTTATAAAAAAGTTGTATTTTTTAGAAAAAAAAGCTTTACATTTTGATTTTTTTTCTGTATAAAGAATACATCGGTTGCCTGGGTAGCTCAGTTGGTAGAGCAAGGGACTGAAAATCCCTGTGTCGGCGGTTCGATTCCGTCCCCAGGCACCATTTAAAACCTCCTATTTAGGAGGTTTTTTTTGTAAAACAACATTATCTTTTTTACAACAAAATCGGATACAAATTATGGTAAAAAAATTATACTGCGGTGGGGCTTTTGATTTTGACTATATGCAACCAGATTACACAATAAAAGCATCTCAAGATTATAGAGTTACAGCAATATTAAAAGATTTAAACACATTTTTGTACGGACGAAAAAATGTTTCATTAAGTCAAAATCTGGATTATATCGGTCCATTCTATTGCGAAACAGACACAATGCGTGGAGATGATATTGTCAATACAGAATTAAGGATGATTGAAGAAGCGACAGACTGTATCTTTGTATTAGACAGAGCCAATTGTCCTGGGACAATCTGTGAATGTATCTATGCTACAACTTTAAAGAAAAACTTACATATATTTTACTTGCAAAAAAATAATGATGAAGAAACAGAAAGCGATTTACACACATCCTGCTGGTTTCCTATTTTAAGTGCTTTAAACATCAATCCTAATAACACACAGATACACGCTTTTACATTTAAAGAAGATTTGCATTTAAAAATTGAATCATTAATCGCAAAACTCAAATAATTTTTTATCACAAAGTGGAATAATATAAACAAATGAGTATTCGGTAAAAAATTCAGTTTAAACCAAAATAAAAAAAGGGAGTTTTTAAAATGAAAGTATTTGTTTCGGGCTGTTTTGATTTATTACATAGCGGACACGTTAAATTTTTAATGGAAGCTTCAAAATTAGGCGAGTTATATGTTTCCGTCGGTTCAGATAAAACGGTCTACGAATTAAAAAACCGTCCGACCGTTTTTAACGAAAACGAACGTAAATTTATGGTGGAAGCCTTACGTTGCGTGCATCAAGCCTTTATCGGCTCCGGCAATGGCATTTTAGATTTTATTCCTGAACTGGAAAAAGTACAGCCCGATATTTTTGTCGTCAATACCGATGGCGATTCAGAGAAAAAAAGAGATTATATTGAAAGCAAAGGTATTCAATATATTGTTTTAAACAGAGAACCCGAAACCGGTCTCCCTGCCCGCTCCACAACGGCTTTACGGCAACAGTTGAAGAAATAACAATCATTTTACTTATAAAAAAAACCTGCCTTTAACAGACAGGTTTCATTTTTATTCTAATTTTTATTAATGATACGTTGTACCTCTTCTCGTACAATCCGTTCCACAATATCCGGTAGGTTTTTATTCAACCAATCCTGTAAAAACGGACGCAAATCTTGTTCCACATGCTCTTGTGTACCTGAATGAACCGGTTTAAGAGCATTCAACTGTTCTAATGCCGCTTGTGTTTTCATTTCCGTTTGAGGTGTTACTAATCGTCCGGCTGATAATTGCATTTGAGGTGTTAATTCATACACATCTTCATGAACCGGTTGAATTGGCGTTGTATTGGCTGTGTTCAAAGTTGCCGCTTCTCGTGACAACACTTGACGGATAGATGATAAAATTTCGGCAACTGATTGTTCTTGTTGCATAACACACTCCTTATTTGACATTATAACCAAACCATTTGTTTTTGACATCTTCATAATAGGCTTTTGGATTATACATCGGCACATCCAAATTCAAATCTTTCGGATTCAACTGACCAACAGCTGACAACAAGGCATAAGCCGATACAATTTCATCCCGATGAACACGAACCAATGAAACTTGGTTATCCAAATGTTCCTGTTCGGCATCTAACACATCTAAAACCGTCCGAGAACCGACTCGTGCTTCACGAATCACCCCTTCCAATGCAATTTTAGAGGCTTTAATTTGAAATTGAATAGAATCAATCTGTGCTTTGTTAGCCGTATAATTTTCCCATGCGCTGATTGTTTGAGCCCGTACATCCTGTTTGATTTTAGCTAATAAAATCCGATATTGATTAGCCGTTTGTTTGGCTGCCCGAATATCGGCATATTCTGCACCTGATTGGTATAACGGCACACGAACGTTTGCCTTTACATCCCATGATTCAACCCGTTTAAATGAAGATACTTCATGTTGTTTACCGGCAGAAGCGGTTAAGTCTACTTGTGGAGCCAATACGCCCTTCTTGGCACTCAAACCATACTCTGCCGATTCTAATGCATATTCTGCCGCTTTAATCATCGGGTTAGACGTCATTGCCAAATTAATGGCTTCCTCCAATGTTTTAGGCAAACGAATCGCTTTATCATTGACATCATCCATTTGATTGGACGGTTGCAAGCCGACAACACTGAAATAATTGGCATTGGAAACTTCCAAAGATCCTTCTGCTGCAATTCGATTCGCTGTTGCACCAGCCAAACGAGCTTCTGATTGAGCAACGTCCGTACGGGTTAATTCACCGGCTTTAAAGCGTTTTTGATAAGAATCTAAATGCTTACCCAATACTTTTTCATTGCTGATTTGCAAATCTAACACCGCTTTATCCCGAATCACATCCATATAGACGGCAACGGCATCCAACAAGGTTGACTGCTCGGTATTATATAAATCAGAACGAGCAGATTTGACTTGACTTTTAGCAGATTTGACGGAGTTATATGTTGACAAACCTGAAAAAACGGGTTGAACCAAATTAATGCTGATTCCATCCGGATTTTGATATTGATTTAAGGTTGTACCGCCAAATTGACGTTCATAGGCACTTTTGGAATGCGAGCGTCCGATACTGCCCTGCCCGATAATTGAGGGACGATAACCCGATTTTGCCTTGGCAACCGATTCGTCAATTGCTTTCAATCCGGTCCGTTGAGCGTTAACAGTTAAACTGTTTTCATAAGTATAGGACAAAACGTTGGATAAATTATCTGCCAACGCCATGGTTGAAACAGTTGTCAAAATAAAGGCTAACCCTGTGATTTTCTTAAACATATTACTCCTCTTTCATTTAATTTGATAATTGAGAATATAACATTTTGAAAAAAAATTCAAGATTTTTATTTTTTTTCTTGACATATTTTATAAAATCAGATAAAAGAAGTTTATTCACAAAGGCCGGTTGGCAGAATGGCTTATGCAGAGGACTGCAAATCCTTTTATACTGGTTCGATTCCGGTACCGGCCTCCAAGAATAAACAAATCGTGTTCCAGCGTAGCTCAGTGGTAGAGCAATCGGCTGTTAACCGATCGGTCGTAGGTTCGAGCCCTACCGCTGGAGCCATTTAAAAGCGTTCATTCAATGAACGCTTTTTTTGTTGCCTTATTTTTCCTTAATTTTATCTTCCCGTCACACTTGTACGTCACTTTACCCGATATAGACATTTAGACACATCTATATTTTAAGATTTTAATACCACTTTTCCCGAATGGATTTTTAAGATTTCAATGACTTCTACCCGATTAGATTTTTGGAATGATTGAACATGAATCATTTTTTTGACCGATTGCCCTTTATAGACTTTTAAGACTTCAGACATCATAAAACTTGATATCTTATCACCTTGGTTTTCAAAAATTATCATTGACAGACAAGATAACCAACAGGAGAATATGAACAACATCTTAAATATATAGAGAATTTTATGAAAATTTATTGTCGTTAATTATTTTGAACTTAAAAATAATACCCTTGTATTCACAGAGGGTATCATTTTATTATATCACTGAACAATTTGAACACTTTAAAATTTTTCCAATTTAATAAGTGTATTTATACTGTTATTCACACACAGCTAATCCCAATGGACTGGTTTTATGATTGCGATAAACATATCCTGCATAATTCGCTCCAAGATCTAATACAAACGAATAACTACCATCAGAATTAGATACCCATATAGCATTTGAATCATTATCAAAACGTAATCTTAAATCTGCTAATGTAGTAGATGTATCACATACTGCTGGTTCTGCTGCGCCTCCATCTAAACAATCAGACAAATGACATTGTGTTTTTTTTGCAGGAAGTTTAATTGCAACATCGTTAAAACTAGGAAGTTTTTTTCCAAGTGCATGACAAAAGTTCATAGCCGTGTACCAATCTGTACCTCTACCAGGCCTTGAATCTGTTTGTAATTTTCCTAAAACTTGTTGATCCGATGTCATTGCTTGACACTTTGCTGTACTATAATAGCAATAGTAACCGCTCTTGACACCACCACAATCTTTGTTTCCTGAATAATTATTTACATTGCAAGATTTACCATCCAATCTTTCAACACATTCACCATTTAAACACATGCCATTATCTTCGCCACCTTTATAATTACATGTTTTAAATTCATAAGACGTTATATCACCTGTATCCGGATCACAACATTGCTCATTATGTCTTAAACAACAATTAGATTCTACACAACGATTTGTACCCGAACACCATTTGTATGGTGTTTGATTACAACTTTCCTCTGTTTTATAGTCACTAGCGACATGTACTGTAGATAAATCATTATTAAAAGATAAAACAACGGTTGTATTATCTTCACAAACAAGTGGCTCAAATCCCTTAACAATATCGCTTATCATATTTTGTAAGGCTTGACATACTTCTTTACTTACAGAGCCTACTTTTAAGGAAAACTTTTTATCAATCTTTGTCCACTGGGCATCACCATACTCGTCATAAACAGTATTATCAAAAACAGAATCCCCAATTAAACGTTCAAATTCACTTAACGATGGTTGGTTTTCGGACATAATTTGACTAGAAACAATATGTGCCCGTTGATTTAATTCTTCTAATATTTTATTTGCTTTATACTTATTCCAAGATAAAGTATAACCGGCAATTCCACCAAATGATAAAACGCCGATAATGGCTAAAACGCCTAATATTTCAACCATTGAACGACCAGCTTCATTTTGTACTTTATTCATCATAATCTCCCTTTTTTTGTTAAAATTGTTCAATAAAATCAATTAATCTTGATTGTAACAAAAGGGTCGTTTATTTGCAACACTTTTTTTTATATTTTTGCAAATTTTTTTGATTTTGGCTTATTGGCGGATTATTGCGGGCTGGTGAGAAATGGTGGAATAAGGCGGTTTAGGTGCGAAATCGTTGCAAATAAACGACCCTTTATTTGCCTTCTTGTTTCATTGAAAAATAACAATTTTTTTATAGATATATGATTTATATCCCTCAACAACTCATATACCTTATCCGGCGATGCACATTCATATGCTATACCTATTTCATTCGTTATATCTTTACAAAAAATCAATACAACTGCTTCCATTGTTCTATCAGTATTTTTAATATACTAAATAAAAAGATTAATAAAATCAAATAGAAATAAAATAAATCAAAAAAACCAAAAAAAATGCTTGCAATTTTTTTTGAAAGACTGTATAAATCATTCTGTTCTTTGATGGATGTGTAGCTCAGGTGGTTAGAGTATTACGTTGACATCGTAAGGGTCGCAAGTTCGAGTCTTGCCACATCCACCATCTTTTGAAATAATAGTTGGTTTTCGGTTTTCCGAAAACTTTTTTTTATACCTAAATAATCATTTTTTTATAATAAAAAATATACGCCCCAAAAGATGAGGCGTATTTATTTGCATATTTTATAAATCTATCGGGAATGAGAGTTAGTCAACCGCCGTTTTACCGAACGTTTTTTATTCCAACGAATTTCGCGTTCTTCCGCATTAGACAAGGTGTGTGGTAAGAAACGTAAACGAGCAACCGCTATTTTTAAAGACTTTTCCAGCTGTTTTAACATAAATAACCGATATGGCCTGTCATTTCCTTTAACAGAGTAAGTTTCCAATGTTTTGATATATTGTGCTCTGTCTTTCGGATCAATAATAATCGGCGGTAAATTATTTTGGATTAAAATGGTATTCATCAATAACCGTGATGCCCGACCGTTACCATCTGTAAACGGATGAATTCCGGCCATATCAAAGTGGAACTTTAATGCCCGTTCAATCGGATTGGATATTTTATTAACATTTTTGACCATATCTGCCATTAATTCAGGCACTTTCATATAGTTGGGTAAAACAGTTTGTGTATCAGGAAAACGAACTTTAATTTGACGATAAACACCGGCACGTTCCGGTTCAGTTGCCAAAACAAAACGATGCAAATTTTTAATATCATCTTCCGTAATTGGTGCTTTATTGTCAGCAAAAGCCAATGTTAAAGCGTGTTCAAACGCTTTTGAGGTTGCATTCCGTTCAGCATTAAAAATTTTACGAATCTGGTCTTTTTCGGCCTCTGTTGTCGCCCGTTTTAACTTCATATTCATTTCCAAACTATTGTAAGAATGAATAATTTCGTCACACATATATCTCCAAAACTGCCCTTGCTCAAAACAACAGTTCAACAATTCGTTATATATTGATTTTTTACGGGAAATCCGTTTTTTTATTAATGCAATTTCAGGCGTATCCGTCATTAATTTCGGACTTGTTTTTTTCTTTTTGATTTGTGTCGCCGTAGCTGGAGTTTGTACATTGAAAGATATATTTTTAAGTGCTGATTTTTGAGAAACAACCGATGTTTTATGTTTCATTAATTCAGCTTTAACATCCGGCATACTTAATAAAAGAGATCGCTTTTCTTCGGCAGGCAATGTTGTAAATTTGTCATATTTATCTGCAATATCAATACTGCTATCATTAAAAAAGGAAACTAATTCGCTATTTAATTCAGTCATTTATAAAACCCTTAATCTTTGTTATCATTTTTGGCAACTATTTGTAATAATTATTATAACAGAATTTTTATAAAAATCAAGAAAAATCATCTTGAAAACCAAAAAAACAAACCTTATGTCTAGAAAAAGGAGTAAAAAAAATGAATGAATACAATGTTATATGCATAAAATGGGGTTCGGTCTATCAAGCAAGCGACGTAAATAAGCTTTATTCAATGATTAAAAACAATACATCTTATCAGATTCATTTTTATTGCTTTACAGATGACACATCAGGGTTAGATTCGCAAATTATCACCAAACCGTTGCCACAATTTCAAAATATCAAACAAGGCGAGGAAGAATGGACAACAAAATACGCTTATAAAAAAGAAGCAGCATTATGTGATGATAATCTGGGCGGATTAACGGGTCAAAGAGTGTTCTTTTTTGATTTAGATTCGCTGATTGTCGGGAATTTAGATGAATTTTTTGAATATCCGCAAGGAGATAAATTTTATATCATCAACGATTGGAATACAAAGGGCGATTCGGTCGGACAGGCAAGTTGTTATTCGTTTGTGGTTGGCACTTTGGGATATATTAAAACATATTTTGAACAACATCCAAAAGAAATTGTGGAAAAATTCTATACGGCTTCACAGGAATATTTGTCTCACAAGGTTATTGAAAAAGAAGGGAAACTCAATTTTTGGCCGGATAATTGGTTTAAAAGTTTTCGTTTCCATTGTTTGCCAAAGTGGTATTTACGCTCTTTTGTAGCACCGCAACTCCCCCAAATTAAAGGTTTAAAAATGATTGCTTTTCATGGGCTACCGGATATTAACGATGCTATTTTAGGAATATGGTGTTCAGATAAAAGCAATGGAAAATATCCACGAGGAATAAAAAAATTATACAAGCATTTATTACCCTGCCCATGGATTAATGATTATTGGAAATAAAGAGATAAAAAAAATCCTCTCAAAGGTGAACTATTTGATTTATATCAGATAATTCGTTTCAGAGAGGATTTTATCAACAAGGAGTACAAAAATAAAAGCTCCGACAAGGAGCTGATAACAAGTGGGGCGGAAGATCGGACTCGAACCGACGACATCTGGTACCACAAACCAGCGCTCTAACCAACTGAGCTACATCCGCCAACGCAGAAACACTTTTAACAGATATTTTTTATATTGTCAAGCAAAAAAAATGAAAATTATTACTTTTTTTATTTTTAAACATAAAAAGCAATCGTTTAAAGGTTACAAAGGTATGAAGATTGTGTAAAACATAAGGCGATATATCAGACAAACATCAACTTGGGCTGTATATATGGTGGGATACTGCTGTACGTTAGAGATAAATTTATAGTATATATAAATCATATATCTATAAAAAAATTGTTATTTTTCAATGAAACAAGAAGGCATATTAAGGTACGTTAAATTGCAACAACTTTTTTCACTTTTTTGCATTTTTTTTTGTTTTTTTCGATTTTTAATGGTTGGCGAATTTGTCATAGTTCCCTTGATTTTGGGTGTTTTGGCACTTATATGCGAAATCGTTGCACATAAAGGTACCTTTAATTACAATGGGGATAGTGTTATTTTCAATAAAAGGGGACTAAAATAATGAAAAATTCAAAAAACTTATGCTATAATCAACTCAAAATACAACAATTTGGTTCAAAAACAGTTCAATATCCGCTTTCAAATGCCTGTTTTACTCGTCAAAATCGCTTAAAAACCGTATATCATTCTGCGTACGCAAATGAACACGGTCGATCAATGGTGGAAATGCTGGGTGTTTTAGCTGTTGTTGGTGTGCTTTCAATCGGTGGAATTCAAGGTTATACGTATGCCATGAATAAATATCGGACGAATCAGATTCTCAATGAACTTAATATTGCCTCACATCAGTTGGCAACCGTATTGTTAAGAAATGAAAATGAAGAATTAGAGTTATCATTAGGTGAGCCATACGACAGCGGACGAATTGCATCAGCAGATTATGCGTTTAATTACGGATGTGGTAATGGATTGGCAGAAGAAGATTGTAGTATAGATGAAACAGGCTATTGGTTTGCACTAAATGGTGTACCTGAAACAATTTGTAAAAATATGATGACAATGGTAGACGGTATGCCTTATTTAGCTGAAAAAGAATTAAATGGGACGATTGTGGCAGATGGTACGGCTTGTGCTGATGAAAATAACGAAATTACGTTTTTATTTAATTCGGATGGCTCGGGTGAGCTTTCAGAAAACACAGGCAATAATGACGGAACAAGCGGTGAAGAAAATGGTGGAAATGGTAAAAATGGAGATGATGAAACAGAAGAAACACCACCTGTTGACTGTGGTTCACATGGAACGTGGAATAAAAACTTGAACAAATGTGTTTGTCAAAGTGGTTGGGGCGGTAACACATGTGAAAAATCCATTGATGAAACATGTTCTGAAAATGGCTACTGGATGTCATCACGAGGATTATGTGTTTGCAAAGAGGGATTCGGTGGTTTAAATTGTGATCAAGATCCTCGTGAAGTTTGTAACAATAGAGGTACATGGGATGGCTGTGGCGGTGGTTGTTTATGTGAAAGCGGTTATGGTGGAACATACTGTCAAAACGAAATAAATGATAAATATTGTAATAATGGCGTATGGGTGAATAATACTTGGGGTACCGATGGTTATTGTAAATGTAATACAGGATTTGGTGGTCAAAATTGCTCTATGACTCAAGAAGAAGCAAATGCACAATATTGTAATGATGGCGGTGGTATTTGGAAGAGTTCAATGGATGGTGGATTTTGCAAATGTACTAATGGTTTAGGAGGTAGGTATTGCACTGAAGAAGTTGATAAAACGTGCAGTGGAAAAGGAACATGGAAAGAGGCAACAGATACAAGAGAAGCACATTGTGATTGTTATATGAATAAAGGTTATGGTCCAGATTGTTCCTTAACGTACGCTGAAATGGAAAAAGGCGATACTTGTAGTAATAACGGTCGTTGGTATAACGGTCGTTGTGAGTGCGACGATGGATATACTGGCGATGATTGTTCCATAACATGTCAACATAGAATTGAATTTTCTGGAATTGATGGTTATTGTACCTGTGATGCTGGTTGGGCTGGCGAAGGTTGTGATGTTTTAGAAAAAAACTATTGTATAAATGGGGTTTGGAATACGCAAGCCAAACATTGTCTTTGTGAAAACGGATGGATAGGTGAAAGTTGCGATATACCAGCTAACAACTAATCATTATACCCTACTCTTACACTCACAGAAAATCAATCATTATGAGTTGATATGTCTTAAAAATGCCACGTTCAACGGTTGATATATTTCTCATTGCTTTATTTAAAACTAAAAAATTGATTTTCGCGGTATGAATAAAAACGTAAAGACACACCACAGCGTGTAGTTTTCTCTACACAATGCAGTGTGTCTTTGGTGTCATATATCATATAAATTCAATTTAATTCTCTAAAAAAGGAATTTCTAACCCAAAAGCAGCTAGTATTCCGCCAATTAATATTGTAACCAACGGTTTTTTATTTGCTCTGATGTATGTTATAAATCGTCCAAACATTGTCATTTCACCTCCTTTCCTTTTCGCATAAGTGTTGATAAAACGGTTGCACGTCGCCCAACCTGCTCTGCCCATCGGCTATTAAGCATTTCTTCCGATGCACCACCATAATCACGAATCATTAACGCTTTTATCATACGTTTAAACCCTAAAAATCCGTTTATTCCTAAATTAAACACCATCTCAATCACAACGCCTTGACGGATAAGATTGAGCGTTTCAAACCAAGAAAACGTATCTCGGCATAAGTTTTCGCAAGATTTTAAATCGTTTTCCAACAGATAAAATGCTTCATTTTGCGATAATCCAACATCGTCCAAATTGCGTCCGATACCAATTGTCAATTTACCTGCCGAACAACGATAAGGTTTTAAATGCAATCCTTCGTGTTTAAGGATGCGATTTTTAAGCGTAGATGTAACAGCTGATTTCATTGTTTTTTAATCTCCTGAATAATAAGTGTTTTTAATTCGTCTATTTTAGATTCAACCCGCACAATATCCGAACGCATAGCGTATTGACCGGCATCTTGAGCAACCCGTAATTCAAAGAGAGAAACATCTTTTTTCACCTCATTGATTTGTCCCAACAGATACAGAACAATCGGGATAAGAATACCGGTTACCGTTTTGTGCAGGTGTTCATGAAATTTTTCCATTGTCTATACCTCTTGTAACGATAATGATGTATAAAAAAAAGCCGTTAAAAACTTAACGGCTTAAAGTAATAATATTGTTTTTTATTTTAAATTTTTTTTCAAACGACTTGCATCTTGATTAATACGATGTCTTATTTTTTCTAATGCATCTTTTAAATTGTTAGCTGCAACTTTTCGGTCAGCAGATAAATTATTATATCCCCACCACATTGCAACATAATCTTTATTATTTACATTTTCAACATAACGTCCGATAACTTCTTTTTTGTTATTTACAATTTGAACTTCAACTTCCAACGTTTCAGCAACCTCTCTTTTAGGGAAACCAATTAGATTAAGTCCACCAAAAGACAGTAAAGAAGCCAGAGGATAAATAAATGAACCCTCTTCGCCTCTGTATCCTAATCTTAAAACGACAAAGCCTTTTTTAGCACCATATTGTTCCATAATATTTTCACGTACTTCTTTGTTGAAAATATTGATAGTATCGTTCACACGAGCATCGTTATATTGTGTACCAGTTGTTTTCGTTGCCTGTACCCAATTAACCATATTTTGATTGTGTGAATATGCTGTTCCGTAATTATTAACGCTTCCGATATAAGTTCCGACCGAATAAGTTGATTCTAAATTATGCAAATCAACAATTGTTTCTAATGGCGGTAATAAATTTTGATTAGGTTGAATGGTTGGATTTAAATCTTGATACGATAGACTCTGACATCCAGACAATAATAATAAAGCAAATAACCATAATTTTTTCATCAAACAATCTCCTCAATGTTTTCACAATACATACAAGTGTATTTTACTTCAAAAAAATAAAATTGCAAGAAAAAATAAAACGAGCTGTTACAACCCTACATCATGTCCCACAAACGAGAACCCTGTGATGTTGAATGAGTTGCATTTAACAAGCGTGCATATTGTTGTGCAGGTGTTAATTCCCCTGTATCTCCCATTAATAAGGAATTATAAGCTCTGTTTGGCTCCGATAAATTAATGGTCATATTCTCTAATGACACATCGTTTTGTGGCATTATTGGTTGTTGCATTCCCTGTTGCGAAAAGCCATTTATCTGCTGAGATACAGGTACATCTAAAACAGATGGCATATGATATACATCCGTTCTGTTCGGTGAAATATAACCAACACCGTTAATCGTGTTATCTGTCGGATAGGATGAAGTAACCTGAAACGGATTAGATGCAAACGTATTGACAGATGTATTATTCAACGGTTGAACGGGTGTCGGAGTTGCTACTGGAACTGAAACAGGGGTAAATGACGATTGATTCGGACGATATGCAACCATTTGTGTTGGCTGATAAGTTGTTGACTTAATGCCCAAATATGGTTCATATTGGCGATTAACACTCGGATTATCCAAATATTGATTGAGTATATCATTTTCACGTTTTTTAACACCTACCTGACTGCTCAACATATCATTGGATAAAAACCCTTTTTTCAAATCCTGACCGGCTTTAAAACCACTCAATATTGCTTCGGGTAATTTTTCAACCGCAGACATATCCAATGCTTTCGGTGCTTGATTGTTAATATTATAAATTTCGTTTGCATAATTGAATTTTGACATTTCTTTTCTCCTTATTTCATTTATATAAAAGCACCCATACCGGCAGCCCCAAGTTGCAAACCTGATTTTAAGACACTCATAGTATTATTAAAGCTTTGTTGTTTGGCGGCTGCCCGTTGAGCATTAACACCCTGCTGGACAGAATATTGATTTAATCGGTTTTCATATCCTGTCGGGGTGTTTTGTAATAGTGTATAAATTTGATTGACAGCATTAATCCGTGAATTGTTATTCAATTCTGCCGCACTTATACTGTTGTTTAAACTTTGTGTAAAGGCATCTTGTCCCGTTGTTACACTGTTATAGGCGGCTTGATTTAATGCATTGTTTTGCTGTTGTGTTAAATCGTTAACAGCTCGCTGATACGCTTCGGAACCAACACTCAAACCCTGATTTGCCAAACGGGTTTCTAAATCGGCCATTTGGGTTTGATATTGGGGTGTTAATTTATCTAAATATGATTGATACACTGCATTTTCAGCCCGTTGACGTGCTTCATCGGAACCATCAACCGAATAAATAAAATCGGGCATTGAGGATAACGATTGCGACAAACGATAGGCTTCCTGTCCCATCAGATGAGAGGCATTATCCGAATACGAAGTATCGTAATTTTTTAAATAGTTTAAGTATGAATCCCCTGCACTTGTGTCCGCTTTAACATTTGTGCCAAGGACTGAACCAATAGCTTTACTCATTTTATTTTCCTTTCTGTTAGAGTTATTAAGATAAAAAAAATCAACGGATGTATGTATTTCATCCGTTGAAGTGTAAAAATTGTTGTATGTTTTTTGAGTGAAGAGATATTGAGGGTATCTAATGTATCACACTGTAAATATAAGCAATACACCCCCTACAATCGCAATATTCGTTTCTTTGGCGTTTAGGTTGATGATGTCTTTCATTGCGTATTCTTACCTTTAATCCAAAATATTTAAATAATTCATCTTTTAGAGCCAACATAAAAATTATAGCGAGTATATGAAATAAAATCCACCACCGAAACAAACGACCGACAAAAGCAAACAATGTTACACCAAACGGATATTTTTGTTTTAAAGGGGCAAATATATCTTTTCGCCAAAACAGATGCATTGCCGGCAATAATCCATATACACACAAAACAACATTAAAATTTATTACAGATAATAAAAACAACTGCGTTATTACTGTAAATATAAGCAGGACCGCCCACACAATGGCAATATTCGTTTCTTGGGCGTTTAGGTTGATAATGTCTTTCATATTGCATTCTTTCGTTCTATCATAACCATCTTTCGTTTATTATAGAACAAAAAGAATACAAGTCAAGGATTATTTTTGAAAAGGGGTACTTTTTTTATTCTTTTGGTTTAAGTGATTTTTTAGTCCATAACTCACCGGGTTTGTATACTCCTTTACCTTCTGTACAAGAAGAATCTAAACATTCCGGTGTATCATAATCATCTTCCGGTAAAACATCTATTGTTTGAATTGTATAACTACCACTATCCTCATTACGACCATATACGCCTGTTTCACTAACGGCATAGACTAGCCCGTTATCCCAATATTTATGTGTTATTTCATATGTAACATCTTCATAAATATATTCAACTTCTGAGTTACACAAACCTGATTCATCACACCACTGTTGTGTCCAACATTGCATTCTGATTTTACCGATTTTATTTTCCAACAATTGACAATTTCCAACTATGATTTTGAAATTGTCACCATCATCATATCCAACAATAATTTCTTCCGGTGTTACTTTGTTTTGACTTGAATTTTGTTTCTGTATTCGATAAAATCGCTTATCTATAAATTCCTGTTGCTCCAAAAATTTTTTAGGATTAAATATTTCCTCGTCTTCTTGACAAAAAAAGTCTAAACATTCCGGTGTATCATAATTGTCTTCCGGTAAAACTTCTATTATTCTCGTTTTATCATAATTTTATTCTTTAACAACATACACCATTTTTTTGTCTGCATACCGAACTTTATGCGTTATTTCAAATATCAAATTAACATCATAAATTTCATTAGGTTGTTGGCATTTCATATGAATTTTACCGATATTATTTTCCAATAATTGACATTTATCTATTGTTTCAGAATGAGAATTTCGCGAATAACTAATTATTCCTTTTTCCGGTGTCAATTTTAAATCACCAACGGCAGCAAAACTTTTCTGAATCCGATAAAATCGCTTATCTACAAATTCTTCTGCCCTTACCTGAAAACTCATCAATAACAGCGTCATAACTAATATCACATATCGCATACTTAACTCCTTATCACTTCTTTGGCGTTTGTATTCTCTCTTACTTAAAAGTTGCTATTTTGTATACATCGCCCCTTAAAAAAAATCAAGAAAAAAGAAACCTTACCGAATTTCAATTGAAATGGCTCTCTTTATCCATATAAAAAATAGATGAATAACACGAGCAAAAAGCCGATAAACACACTCGTCAATCTCTCTAATGGTGTTAAGCATTTATATCCGATTAAAACAACAGATGTATTCGTTTCTTTTGCTTTTTTTTGTTTGTAAAATACAATAAACAAACAACACAAGAGCAAAGAAATAGAACAAATAACAAATATCGGCTGATAAATTAAATCAATCCATGTTTCAGTCCATACTTTACCGTCATAAAGAGCCGATAAAAAACGAGCAAAAAACAAAAAGAATCCCAATAAAAACGTATATTTCATCCACACGCCCAAATAAGACAAGACTAAAACGACAAATGGAAATCGTTTTTTAACAGGTGCCAACCAATCACAAAACAAGAACAAATGAACAAACACCAGTAATCCGATACTTATTTTTACCCCTAACGCCTCCATATTCGGATGATACAAATAGAATGCAGGAATAAACAACCATATCAGAAAATTATTTGTTTGCAACGGTGTCATAATATATATCCTTTCAGGAATTAAATAAACATCAACGCCCACACAATGGCAATATTCGTTTCTTTGGCGTTTAGGTTGATAATGTCTTTCATTGCGTATTCTTTCATTCTATAATAACCATCTTTCGTTTATTATAGAACAAAAAGAATACAAGTCAAGGATTATTTTTGAAAAGGGGTACTTTTTTTATTCTTTGTGGTTTAAGTGATTTTTTAGTCCATAACTCACCGGGTTTGTATACTCCTTTACCTTCTGTACAAGAAGAATCTAAACATTCCGGTGTATCATACTCATCCTCCGGTAAAACAGCCATTGTACGATAAATTCTTACTCCGTGTGTTTCCCATACTCCATACACAACTTCATTAAACGACCAATATTTTTTCGTAATTTCAAATGTAATCGGAGTGGGATTTTTTACAACACCTAAATCACATTTTCCTGATGTCATACAAAACTTCATCGTCTTACATTTTAATGTAATTTTTCCGATTTTATTTTCTAACAAATGACAGCCTTCTAAAATGGACATATACGATGTATCATCTCCATAGCCTATAATTATTTTTTCTGGTGTTACTTTAACATCCCCTGCATTACGGGAATATTCATTTTGTATCCGATAAAATCGCTTATCTACAAATTCTTCTGCCCTTACCTGAAAACTCATCAATAACAGTGTCATAACTAATATCACATACCGCATTTTACTCTCAACTTTTTTTAAATTTGTTCATATACTGTTTGCTCAATTTGTTTTGGAAAATTATTTTTTATATCTTGATATACAACCAACGTATGAAAAAAGTACAATATGCACCCCCAAAACAAACCCATAACAACAGCATTTATTTTTTGTTGCTTGTTTAATAACTGATATCCAATTGCAATCGGATAATTTTCTTTCTTTCGGACATAAATCAAAATCGTATGTATGAATAATCCAAAACGATACAACCAATAAAACGGCATCAGCATAAGAACATATAAGAATACGGACATAAATTCTTCATCATTTATTGTTTTAACACCTAAAAACACTGACATAAATTCTTCATCATTTATTGTTTTAACACATAACAACATAAAGAGAAAAACTAAAACTATATATATCAGCGTATGTTTTATACATTGTCCCAAACAAGCCAAAAAACCCATCACTCTTGGTAATTTTTGTTTTATGGAAGCAAAAATATCCACAAATACATTCAAATGCATTATCATCAACAAGGCAATACAACCTTGTATAAAAATTCCCCATATTTGTGTCAAAAATTGTGTATGATAACACGAAATGATTATACAAAACAAAACCGCCCACACAATGGCGATATTTGTTTCTTTGGCGTTTAAGTTGATGATGTCTTTCATTGGGCATTCTTTCATTCTATAATAACCGTCTTTCGTTTATTATAGAATGAAAAAAATATAAATCAAGTTTTTTGAATGAAAGAATTTGTTTATTGTGGAATACGCCAACAATTATTTTTATAATCAAAATCTTGCATAATTAAACTGGTAGGTATGTTTGGATATTCTCTACCGATTTGTAATCCTTGCCAATTATTTTTTATGTCTTTCCACCCTGATTTAAAAGCTGTTTTCGCCTGCTCCCAAGTTTTAGGTTCTTCTAAAAAAAACTCACCTAATTCTTTAACAATACCACCTATATTTGCCATATTTTCATATGAACGACCTAATTTGGAAACTTGTGCCATTGCATTAATATGTGCATAATTATCTAAACCGATACGATTATTTTCAATTAATTCATTTTGTTTTTCATTTAATATATTAAATGCGACACTTCCTGATACAACAGGCATACCTGCCCCTATAAAATTTACTAGATTTCTTTGATTATCATATAAATAATCATTGTTATTTTTTAAATAATCTCTTTTATCAATAGCTTTATTTCTGTATGTATTAAAATCAGAAAAACAATTTACATTCTCCTGTTCCATCAGTTCTTTATGACGTGCTTCCATCACTTCTCGTGTCGTCATACCTTTATATTTTTCTTCCTCAGCTTTTTCTTGTGCTTTGTATTTTGCATCTAAATTGTCAAAATAATCTTTATGTGATGACCAGAACCCTGCCCAGTCAAAATAATTACTGTTATCCATTGTTCTTTTCCTTCCTGTTAAAAATGAATAATTAAAATTAAATATTTGTATCGCACCGTCCTTAACGGTTGGCACGGGGAAATTGATTTTAGATAGATAGAGAACGGTATATTTTCCCCTCGCCGTGTAGATAGCACTACATAAGAGGGGGAACATTCTCACACTCGCCCACCCTCAACGGTTGGCAGTCTTCCCTAAAAACACCATTCTCAACGGTTTGGCACGGGGAAATTGATTTTAGATAGATAGAGAACGGCAAGACACACCCCGATGTGTAGATTGTGCTACATGAGGCGGTGTGTCCTTGCCGTTATATGTCATATAAAATCAATTTCCCATTCCTTTCCCCACGCAAAAGTGAAAACACTATACAATCTTCGCCGTTTTCACCAATACAACGTAATCGGCCTTCTTCTTGAAATCCTAATCGTCGGACAAGTTTCAATGAAGCTTTGTTGTCTTCTTGTACCAATATCCCAATCCGGCGACACTTTAAATCATCAAAGGCAACTTTGAAAAACAACCTCAAAAAACGACGTTGACACCAATGTTTGTCCGTTGTGTAAATTGTCCACCAAACGTCTTTTGAGGCATAACCATCATGGAATAAAAGTGTGCCGATGAGTTTCCCTTCCCAAAATATCGCCAACGCCAGAAAAACCCGTAAGGATTGAGGCGGTATTTTAAGACCGGCACACGCCCAATCTACCGTCAACAAATCTTTATCCCAAATAACACCTGAAAACGTGTTATTTAAGTGTCTATTAGCACTTGATAACACGTTGTTTTGTTCAGATGTATGAGCGGATTGCTTATCTGTTTCATTACAAAATACCGCTTCCTTGCTCATATCTGACCCCTGTTTCATACCAATCAATGAGTGTGCCTTTCGTTTTTGTTTTAAACACAAGACTGAACTTAAATCCTGTTGCATTACAACCAATCCATTGAGAACGTATCCGCCCCCTTAATGTTGCCCACAACGAACCGGCTTTAGATGTTAAAGATGACCATTGTGTCGCATTCCAATGTGTTCCGCCAGCCTCACCCATTTTAAAGTTGTTTTGATAGTTCATTGTCTGATAATCCGTATTCCAATAAACCGTTAACGCATATGGTAATGATGATTTTGTTCTCGGATTCATCAACTGTGCTTTTTTCAAATACGGCGAACCAAAATCACTGTATGCCTGCTCTACCACACCCATAATCGGGACACCGTTATCTGAATAACCTTCATCAAACAACATAACACCGTTGTCAGTTCCGAAATAAAGCCGTGTTTGGTATAAACACCAACAGTAAGACCGAATATCCGTAAAGCGACACCATGCCCCTGTTGTTGTATTGACGATATGTTGCTCAAATTGTTGTGCAACCGGAACATTAAATAAGGCATATCCGCCTCGTGAATATATCAATCCCTGCCAACCGGATTTATTTTTATTGACACGAATACGTTCCAGTACCAAATCACGAATTTTATCACTAAATGCAACTTGTGTATCCGTGGCATTTTGTAAAGCAAGGGCTTTGGATAAAGGTATATATCCGCTTTCGCATATCACAACCAAATCACCTTGATATTGTACCAAACATTGATATCCGACCGGTCTGGGCATTTGATAAACACCTTTCAAGCTCCAATCATCGGCACTGTTCGGATTTGAACCGGCATAAACCAATACTTCGCCTTCGGATGTGATAAAAACAGTTAAATCATCAGAACCTTGTCCGCCGTCTCTTGTCCAACAGCCGACAGCGGTTAAAAATCCGCCTTTTGTGGCAATGGTAGAGAAATCAAACGATTTCAATTCACCCTGCACTTCCGCTACACCGGCATTATACCAAACCGTTAAACTGCCTTTTTCAACAAACCAAAGACGTTGTTTGGATATACCGACATTTATCAGTTGTGTTAAATTTAAATTCGTTCCCGTAAATTCGGCATTTTTCCACTCACCTCCGCCTGTTTCACTTGGCACAAACGTTTGAGGCGTATCTGTTCCGTTAACGGCAAACAAACGATTTTTAAACTGACACGTTTGCCATGTGTTCAATGTAAACGATTTATTGCAGTTTTTAGGATTTTGTTCGTTCGTAATATCCCAGATTGTTCCACCGCCAAAAGCATATAAACGATTTTGTCCCGATGGTGCATTATAGGCAACCAATGTTTTCACATCACACGGCAACGTTACATATTTACGATATCCTTTACGCAAAGAAACCTGTGTATTTAAAGGCATATAATTATCCATCACCAACGCATCGGTTAACGCCATTTTATCCCGACTATCCCGTGCATTTAAACCACCTGTCGGACAGGGTAAAACCGTATTGATTGATTTATTTTTTCTATTGACTGCTCGTAATGACATGCACATTTCTCCAATCATCTGATACAAAACAACCTAAACGAATATCATTCATACATAAGCCGTTACTGAATTTTGATTTAACTTCTCGTTCATATTCGTTCAATTCTTCTTCATAAGGCATACCGTTACGTTTATACCACCGCCAAATAATGCCTAATTTAACCAGATATTCATCAAAAACGGGAATATCCGTATTAGCGGTCAATGTTGTCTTTTCTTCGGCACAACAACAACTGTCTTCACCGTTTAAAGCAATGACGGCAGAACGATAATAAAAAACAATCGTACATTTTTGTTGAGGCGGATTTAAAAAACGAATACAATTGTTTTGAATTTTAAACTGCAAATCGGAACGACCTGCATTAAAAAATCTATCCCGCATCCATTGTTCTGCCGTTACCGAACCGATTGTTTTTTCAGCCGTATCTTTCACATAAACCGTATTAGACATTAAGGCGTAAAAATCAGGGCAAAAATCGGTTAATTTATAAACACTTTTATTCGGCACAACGGTTAAACGCCCTTCTTTTGTTACTTCCTGCCAATCACCGTAACGACGCAAACTATCTAACGTATCTTTAGCAATACTTAAAAAAATAGCCGACTGTTGATTATCGGCATCAAATAAATCAGTCGGCTTTTGCGTAGCAACCAAAGAGGCAACCTCTTGACAGATTTCTAATATGTTACTCATTTATGTTCTCCTTTTTTTCTTTCTTCTTCACAGAAGAACGCCGTTTTGATTTTTGTTGAGCTTCTTCCGTCGGTTTATTTTGTTCTGATTGGATTTGTGTTTTGGCTTGCAATTGTTGTTCTAAATCACGAATTTGAGCTTCCAAAGTTTCTACTTTTTTCTGCCATTGAGATTCCGTCAAATGATTTTGAGCCAACGAAACAAAGCGTTTTGCTGATTCAAATTCTGATAAAACACCTAAATCAACAGCCTGCTCAGGTTGAAGTGAACTTAATTGTTCCACCGATAAAATACCGTGATATTTTAACGTATCAATTTGAGCCGTCGTCAAAAATGAAAAATGTTCTAACGGTGTACCATCTTTACATTCTTTTTTAGCTGACAAATAGCGGTTATATTCCACAGGAAAGCGCGCCATTTTTTCAGGCGTTGCCGGTTGATTAAAAATATCGGTATTATTATTTTTAATCCGAATTTCCACATAACAGACATTTTTAAAAATCGGCAATCCTGTTTGTTGATTGACATCATCTGTTTTAACGGAACGGTCATAAAAGCGAGCGACAACGTCTTTTTCCGTTTGAGCGTTATCAATCAATGTTTTAAACGTCATAAAATCTGCATCCATTTTGTTTTCCTTTCTGTTAAAATAAAATAAAAAATAAAATTCTACTGACTTTTTGGGGTCAGTTTTTTTGTTTGTTTATATAAAAAAACCGCCCCAAAAGACGGCTTGTTTGAAAAAAGTAAATAGTAAATAATGTTAAAGAGAAAATCGTGTTTTTTACGGCAACCAATTAATCGGGCAAAACATCCAAGAAGTCAAATATCTGAACTTCCGGGAAAAACCAAAACAATATCAATAAAAGCCAAGCAAATATGTAGATAAATATCTTTTTTCCCACACTTAAACTGATATAAAAACAAAGCATTAAAATCACCTGCATCCAAAATGCCGTTTTAATATCTGTCATTTGATTTGAGAAATCCGCATATATGTTAACACCTTGAAATATATGTATTAAAAACAACCAAGCAAAAACAAACCAAAATAAAATTTTGACAAGCAACCAAACCGTCCAAGAAGAAACCTTAATAAACGTCCAACTGCCTGATTTAATTTTATTCATTATATCTTGTTTATTTGTTTGCATTATTTCAGTCATATATGCCTCACAAAATTAAGTGTTATGCATGCTAATCTAAACCATCAAAAGCCGAATAAAACAGTTCAAAACTGGGCAACGAAAATGTATAAAAATAAAACACAAGAAAAAGCCATGCAAATATATAAACAAAAACTTTTCTTCTTGCAACAAGACTGATTATCAAACCAAGAGTCAACAGAACCTGTTGCACAACAACCAATTTGACATCTGCCGGATGGTTAAAAAAATCAAAACACATCATCAAGCATATAAACAAATGTGCTTGAAAAAACAAAACAAAATGCAACCAAAATAAAATTTTGACAAGCAACCAAACC